>DATNEX010000047.1:0-125080 GCA_035606605.1 Terriglobales bacterium | reverse complement strand
GCGCGCACGACATCATCAAAACTCTTGCTGGCTGCCTTCAGAACCGCCGATAGGTTTTGGAAGACGCGCTCCGTCTCGGGCACAATGCCCCCCTCGACCACCTTGCCAGTGGCCGGGTCTTGGGCGACCTGTCCGCTGAAGAAGAGGAAACCATCGATTTTGACTGCCTGGGAAAATGGGCCGACCGGCGGCGCGAGTTCAGGCGAGGTAATTGCGGTCTTGCTCATAGCAAACTCCTGTGGATACTGGGTTAGTGGGTATGCAACATATGCCGCTAAGAATCAGTGTTTGCAGGAAAAGTGACATGCGGTCTCCGAAGTGAGACAAGCGGTCTGTCCTCAGTGATGTCTTCTTCGAGGGTTCCACTATAATCCGTGCCGGAAGGGTTGACACACCTATTGCTGCAGGCCACACCAGATATGGGACGGACGAGATGGATTTTGATCCTCTGTGCGTGGACGATTGTAGGACTGTTGTTCACCGTGCGGGAGATCGTGGTGGCGAAGGTTCACGGCGGGCACGTCAGCTGGGTGATCGTGGGTGCGATCGAACTCGTCTACTGGAACGTATGGGCGGCGTACACACCGCTCGTGATTGCTCTGGCAAAACGCTTCCCGTTGACGGGGCCGAGGTTTGTACCTCATATAGCGATCCACACGGTCACGTCGTTTATGATGGCTCCCCTGGGATCGGTCACCGCATACTTTCTGAGCCATGGACTTCTGCGGTTACTTCTTCGCATAACCGATCCTGGTGCGCCACCCCTTCCCCCGACGTTCACAGTCAGTGTTCTATCTATGAGCTTTACTGGCGTGCTTACGTACTGGTTGGTTGTAGGACTGTATCAGTCGATCCACTTTTACCAGGCCGCTATGGAACGCCAGACTCGAGCGGCGCAACTGGAAACGCAACTCTCCCACGCCGAACTTGAGAACCTTAAGAGCCAGTTACATCCGCACTTTTTGTTCAACAGTCTTCACACCATCGGAATCCTGATGCAGGAAAACGTCGATGCTGCAAGCCATCTGCTGGTCAGTCTCGGCGACTTGCTGCGCATGGCCCTCGAACGGCGGGAGAGCGAGATCACTTTGCAGAGCGAGCTCGAGTTCGTAGGCAAGTATCTGGAGATCGAGCAGACACGCTTTCATGATCGCTTGAAAGTTCACATGGACGTGCCACCTGACCTTCTCGCAGTCTATGTACCAAGCCTGGCGCTTCAGCCACTGGTTGAGAATGCCATCAAGCACGGCTTCAGCGTCGCTTCCGCCGCAGGCCGGCTAGAGATCGCTGCCAGACGCCACAACGGCAGAGTTTGGCTCTGCGTCCGCGATGATGGCCCGGGTCCGACACCGGGATCGGGCCTGCGATTCGGCGTCGGACTCAGCAATGTCCAGTCACGCTTGAAACAGCTTTACGGGGACGAGTCGTCGCTGGAACTTACCAGAGGCGACGGTCGAGGCTGTGAGGCCACCATCACCATTCCACTGCGGAGTTCGCATGAAGACGCGAGTCCTCATCGTCGATGACGAACCGATCGCCCGGCGCGGTATCCGTCGTTATCTGGCCAAGAACAACGATATTGAAATTGTAGGCGAGGCGGCGAACGGAATAAGTGCGGTGGAGCAGATTAATGAACTTCATCCCGACATTGTTTTTCTCGATGTGCAGATGCCTGATCTGGATGGTTTTGGAGTCATCGAAAATGTGGAGCCATCGACCGGTCCCGCTCCAGTTTATGTCTTCGTTACGGCTCACGATACGCACGCCATTCGTGCATTCGAAGTGCACGCTGTTGACTATCTCTTGAAACCGTATGATAAGGAGCGATTTGCCAAGGCCCTGGTTCACGCGCTCCAGGTCGTCGAACAGCGCGGAAACGCCAATCGAGATCTCGAACCGCTGCTCCAATCCCTCCGTCGTCTCCGCCCGTTGGAACGCTTTGTGGTGAAGGACAAGAAGCGGATTTTCTTCGTTCCCGTTTCCAACGTTTTGTGGATCGAAGCCACGGGAAACTATGCCTGCATACACACCGCCACCGACAGTCACCTGTTGCGGGAAACTTTGGCACATCTCGAAGAGAAGCTGGCGCCACACCACTTCATCCGCGTGCGGAAATCGGCCATCGTGAACGGCGCCTGCATTAGCGAGATTCGTCCGATGTTCGATGGGGTTTACGACATCGTACTGGCAGAAGGAATGGTGGTCACGTCGAGCCGCAGATACGCTCACAAGTTACGGGCGCTGCTGGAATCCTAGTTCCGGCTCCGCGAATTAGGCATACGATTCGCACCTAACAAACAAATGACCGGCATCAAAATCGCCGGCTGAATTGAACCAAGTACGTGTGCGAGAGTCAATTACGGACGAAAGAAATTTGGGGATGTCCCTTTACATCCGGACTAGAGCAGCGGCCCCCTGTATTTTGCTAGGCTGATTTGAAAGGAGACTTCAATGGCTCAGTTTCGACAAAACACCCAGGCACAGCTGATGACAAAATTGACCGAACTGCTGGGTGTCGGGTGCATCATCAAGCTAAAAGACCTTGGAGAGATTCGGGGAGTAATTGAAGAAATCGTTGCACCAGTCTTTGCGGAGGATGTTCAGCGCTCGATTGATCTTACGCAATTCAAGGTGCGGCTGGAATCTGGCGAGGCCATGCTTGTTCCGGGTTCTGCATTCTCAAAAATTGAGTACGCGGTGGGGTAGGAGTAAGAAAGAAAGGCTATGAAGTGGCTGCGCAGGCCACATCGCTCCGCTTATATCGGCTCTCGATTTTCTGGGGCATCCTCGAAGTGGAGCGTACAATTGGACCAGCAACGCATCTCGCCGCCGTCCTATGCGACTTCCTGCGCTGGCTCGATAAGGAGCTTCCCAATGCAGGAATTCGCGGTCAGCATTCTTGGCCTCTCCGACCGCTCCTCCAAATTGAGAGATGAATCAGACCGGCTCAGTGGCATTTCGGAAGGACTGTTGGAAGACTCACGGAGGCTCCGGCATGACGCCACTGAACTGAAGATCAATATGCAAAATTACCTTTGCCAAAATCTCGCCACGAATCCCTTCTAGCTGACAAAACTGACATCTTTCACACTTCAGCAGCGTTGATTTCAAACAAATTATTGAAAAGGCAGCGGTCCTTAGAGAATTCGGCTTACAGGTCCGGCTGCCTCAAATAGAACCAACAAGCATCGTGAGTCCCGGCAGAATCGGTGGCAAGTTCGGCCTGCTTCTTTGGGGAGCGCAGGTCTTGCCCATCGCTGTGTAGCAAATCGAAGGCATAGAATCGCGGTTCGCCGCGACGGAACAGGAGATGTTCGAATTGCGAATTGCCGCCTCGTCCAGGGCTATGATCTCGCCGTCCAGCACGGCGCGCGACCAGCCTACATTTGAGCGGCCGTGCAAGGCTCAAAGGCGGAAAAGGACTTAAAATTATCACGCCATGAGAACAACCGGGTTTCTTCTTATTATTGCTGGGGTGACATGCCTTTCTGCGGCACAGGACAAAGCAAACTCCCCCGCAACTTCGACGTCGCCCCAAGCTACGACGGAAGGCACTGCCAACTTGGTCTGTAGAATTTCTGTTCAGAAGGCTGAGTGGCAACCGCCGCAAGCCGTCGAAGTCGGCTTGGTGATCGAAAACCGCTTAGACTCCGAGCTAAGTGTATCTGTAGTACCTTCTCTGACACTCAAGCCCTTCGCCGCCCTAGAAGAACCTCACAAAAGCGAACTGAGTTATGTGGCTCTCTGGGACTTGGACAAAGGCACAACGCTCCCGCTTTCAGCCACGGCTTCGTTGCAGTTGAAACCCGGCAGTTCGAAGAAAGTGTCTTCGGACATCGCGAGCCTCTTGTGGTCACAGATCAAATCGTCTGCCCGTCCGCAGTCGAAGCTCTTCAAGGTTGTGCCTCCAGGGAGGTATTCATTGCACCTAGACTTGACCGGAAGGCACGGTAAGGCACTTTGCTCCTCGAACGCGGTGAGTGTTCTCATAAAGTGAGTGCGGCATGCCGACCGCGCCTGCTGGTTGATTCGGAAATTGCCTCGCCGACTTGATTTCCAGTTGCTGGCGACGAAGCACTAACCGACTAACGACGGGTAAGCTGAGATCGTTGGGCTATCTCCCCAGACAGTCCAGTCTTTGCAAAGAGCGTTGAGATTTCCGTTCTGAGCCGGTCGCTCGAACTTTCCCTCCCGCGAAGCATGGCGGAGAATCTCAAGCACTTCCTCCTCCATGCTACGACCGTGGCGTTTAGCTCGGCGTTGTCGGAACAACGCGATGTTTCATCACTCGCTCGCCTTCGCTAGCACCATCATTCCCACGATCCGGCCAATCGCATGCGCCTGGGTTTCTCCAGCCGCTCCCTCAAGCGTATAAGTCCGCTCGAACCCATTCGGTCCGTCGATCTTCAGCTCCCACCGATCATTAGCCTGCGACCCATTAATTGAGACTTTCCAATCGCCAGCACGGTCCGCGAGCGCATGTTCGACGTGTGCAGTAATGTCCGCACGCTCTTCGGGTGGGGAACCGGTGTTATGGATCTGTACAAGAACTCCCATTTGAAATCATCTCGCGACCGCGCTGAAGTGCGCGCCGATATAATACGGCCACAAAATGATCGCGAGCACTCCTCTCCAGAAATTGAGGTGCAGGAACCCGATCGTAAACAGCCAAGCTGCACACCACAGTCCCCCGGTCAAGGTATGCTGTTCGATTTTTATTCTGATCTTCTCGCCCCGCGAGCCTTCGTCTGCCATGTCTCTCTCCCGTTTAGTCGGCAACATTTTACGCCGGCCGAAATCTCCCAAGTGGGGACGAGGAAGTGGCTACTTTCTTGTCTTTTCCTTCAAACGCCACACGATTCTAAGTGGCTCGCCACCCTTGCCCTCGATAATCAGCCCACGGTTCTTCAGCGCCTGCACCGTATTGCGATTCGCAGACGCCGGACGCACCACCTCGTCATGTTTCAAGCTGCGCAAAACCGGATCACCGCCCAGCGAGTCGGTTTCCAGCTGGTACCCGCGTTCCACATGCCACAGCAAATCTTCTTCCGCCTCGGTCAGCTTCACTCCAACCCGCGCTTCGGAATCTCGCCCAGGCGGAGTTGCCCCACTCTTCTTTCTTACAGCTTTCTGTTTCACCATTGCTTACGCAATCCCCCACACAGGCCGCGCAGTATACCACCCATGCTTCTCTAACAATAGCCGTATGAAGCGTAGTCTGTGTAAGGGGGGATGGGAAGTAACGAAGCGCGAAGCCATGGATAAGTCACGCAGTCCCGACCCCGCGGAGCAGAGCGCATTGATGCGGCTCCTCTACCGCGGCTGGCGCCCCACGCGTCTAGGCCACTGGATTAATCGCCTGAACTGCTGGTGGTCTGGCCTCGGGCTGCCGCCCAAGTTCCAGGCCGCCCTAGAAGTTCGAGGCCGCACATCGGGGCGCACTCGCACCAATCCAATCGTAGTCGCCACGGTTGATAGCAAACATTACTTGGTCTCGATGCTTGGTCCCGATTCCGACTGGGTGAAGAATGTCGAGGCCGCGCATGGCGATGCCATCATCCGCCAGGGCCGCCGTCGCCGCGTTCACCTTTTGCCGGTGCCGCCAGAAGCTCGGCCGCCGATCCTCCGGGAATACGTGCGCATCGCCCGAAGCGGCCGACGCCATTTCCCGATCTCCGTCGGTGCTCCGCTGTCCGACTTCGCGGCTATCGCCGCACGATACCCCGTCTATCAGATCCAGGCCCGTCCATAAGCTCCGGTGCCGAGCGAAACGACTCCGGAATCTTCATTCGCATGACCTTAATATTCGCCCCCCCGGAAACGCGTGATGTTTCAGCAGCTTAGAAGCTTTACGTTCTCAAAGCGTCATAGAATCTCGCCCAGTTCCGGCACGATTGACCTCGCGGCTTCCCTAGGCCACCTCCCACAGATGCCGCTACTGGCGTGGCTTTGCAAGGATTTTATGTACGCTGGACGGCGTTTCTGGGGTACACTCGTTTCACTGTTGGCGTCTGCTTTCAAGCCTGCTTGGGGGAGGGGGCTTCGATTATGTCAACCCAACCGGTTCAACCGCAAAAGCAAGAAATAGGTTCTCCTTACTGCTCAGATCCCGACTGCGCTTATTGCCGGGACCTCCGCAAGGCGTCGGAGCAGTTGAGGAGACTCAGCCCTGCAACCGAGAAAGCGTCGTAAGGGCGGTTCGTTCGTGAGCAGGAGCCGGTCATTGCGACCGGCTTTTGCTTTTCCGCGGGCGCGGTTTGCTTGCGAATCTCCTCGAGGTTCATGACCTGGGCGGCAGCTACAACGGGAAGGCCGCGACCCTGTCAATCGGTAGCAAATGCTACACCAGAAGCTTTACGCTGGCGCTAAGCAATGTTGCGTATCCTGGCAGCATTATTGCGACCCGTCGACGCACACTTGTGCGCCGCAAAACGGACTCTGATCTCCGCTTCCGCGGCAACCGCAGCGGTGAAAATTGACTTGAATTGCACCAGACATCCTTCGCAAACTCCAATGATCGGCGGAACGCGCTTGAGCATTCTTAATTTTTTCCTCGCCATGATTTGACTCCTCCAAATCGGTCCAGAGGATTCATGCATGATGACTATTTTGCGAGAACGTCGCACATTGTGGCATATTCCTACACAGGTTTATTCCTGACCTAAAAATATGCACAAACTTTCCCTAATGTTCGATCGGGTACAATCCGTAAGTTTTAGGGGTTTATCCCGGATTTACCATTTCGGTAATATGCGAACCGCATCAAATTTCAGCTTGGAATTTTTGCGCCCTCTTCCACGTTTACTGCGTGGATTTAGATGGCTCGGACCTCAAGGTTTACCCGTCCCAATACTGGCCTCGGCCTAAAGCGTGGGATCGACAAGGAGGGCCTTAAGCGATGACCAGGAAAAAGAAATCGGCAGTTAAGCTCCCGGGTACGGTGGAGAGGATAATCCCGAGCAGTTACTCAAGCGAGCCTGAGAAGGCTGAGATCGCGGTAGATGGTGCCGATCCGCTCTACAAAGAAATTCGTATTGAAAATAGCCTGCAAGACGAAGAAGGACAGGAAGTCAGCTTGAAGCCCGGCGCTCAAGTTGACGTGACCATCGAAGCAGAGCCCGACGCCACCAAGCCCAAAAAGACTCCCTCCCCAGAATCCGATGAGGCAGAACCGGAAGCCAAAGCAGACAGGCGCTGACAATTACGCCACCCGGTTCATTGCAGAAGAAATCGTCCGAAGGCGACACCGCCGTGAATGTTACATCTTCGAAGCCCCATTCCGTTGAAGCTCCAATAGCACCCGCAGCCCACGATAAAAACTCTCTTTGTTGTAGGCCGTTTCCCAGCGTTGCAACACGCTTCGCAAATCCTTGCTCGCGTTTTCAATAGAGACCTGGGCATTTGGCCTCAATTTCCTAAGGCGCTTAAGCGTGTGAAAGGCGCGCACGATATCCGGCTCCACTGCTTTGCGCGACTTCTTCGCGTTTTGGATCCAGCGGGGCGGGATGTTTGCGCGGAATTTGAGAAAAGCTCGCACAACCGAGCCGGAACTTGAAACGAATAGCTTCGCTTCCCTGGGCATAGATGTCCTCCCTCACAAGAAGCCTGGTTGGCTTCTGGTCCTTTGTATACAACCAGTCCATTCTTCCCCGAACGCAAGATCCTGCAACCGCTCCGATCTCCCACCGATGCCCCACGCATTCCTGGTCGCATCGTTCCCGAATAGCTTACACTTCGGCCGTGACGAAGCGCAGTCCATGGGACGCCGCCGCGCGTGCACGAGGGCACGACTCGTGGGTTGATGCGGCTGCACACTGGCATACGGCGATGACGGATGCCCTGCTCTCCGCCGCAAACCTCAGGCCCGATTCGGTGGTCTTAGATTTGGCGGCTGGAACAGGCGAACCGGCGCTGACCATCGCCGGACGCCTCCCCAGCGGAAGAGTCATTGCCCTGGATAGCTCCCGCGCCAGTCTCGCGCTTGCCAGCGAACGCGCTCACGAACACGGTTTCGCGACCAGAATCGAGTGCATCCAGGCTGACGCGCACAGTATTCCGCTGGTCGATCATTCTGTCGATCGCGTCACTTGCCGTTGCGGAATCATGTTCTTCAACGACACTGGAATCGTGATGTCAGAAGCTCTGCGCGTACTGAAGCCTGGCGGACGTGCCGCTTTCTTGGCATGGGGGCGGTTCGAGCAACCCTTCTTCGATGCCACGGTCGCATCCGTGCTTCGACTCGTTCGCGGAGCAAAGATGCCGCCCCAAAGCCGAATGATGTTTCGGTTTGCGTCACCCGGTTCCCTGGAAATCGTGTTGCGTACAGCAGGCTTTCGTGATGTGACCGAACAGGCCTTGACGGTACCGAGAATTTGGGCTGGGAGTCCAGAAGAATTGTGGGCCTACCAGCAGGAAGTCAGCACTCTTTATCACTCACTCTTTGAAAGCATTCCCAACCATCTACGCGCTAAAGTGGATTCGGAAATCTCAGGCTTGCTGTCTGGCTTTCGGAGCGGTAACGTTCTGAGCGTGCCAACCAACATCATTGTCGCTGCCGGTCAACGATCCTGAAATGAGCTTCTACAGAGAGCACGTCTATCCGCATCTTGTGCTTGCCCTAGGAAACCCCAAGCCGATTGCACAGATTCGAAAAAAGATCATCCCACTCGCGGAAGGCAACGTACTTGAAATAGGGGTTGGACCCGGTGTGAACTTTCCGCACTACGACTCCGCAAAGGTAAGAAAGGTATTTGCCCTCGAACCGAATCCGGGAATGCTCCGCCGTGCTGACAAACAGCGTTCAAGAGCGACATTCGAAATCGAGTTTCTTGATCTGCCGGGAGAACGAATTTCTCTTCCCGATGGGAGTATCGATACCGTCGTCAGCACGTTTACGATGTGCACGATCCCCGGCGTAGTAGAGGCCATCCAAGGTATGCGGAGAGTCTTGAAAACCAGCGGGAAGTTCATCTTCTTTGAGCACGGGCTTTCTCCGGATGATGCTGTCGAGCGTTGGCAGAGGAGAAACGAGCCGTTGTGGCAGTGGGTGTTTGAAGGTTGCCATGTAACGCGGAACATTCCGGCCCTGATCGAGCAAGGCGGATTCAAGATTGAGCAGATCGATGTGGGTTATGTTGCACCATTCCCAAAGTGTGGCTCGTATTGCTTCTGGGGAGTGGCGCGTTAGTCGGGCCCCAGCGATCGATCAAACGGAGCTGGGTTGGATATGGAGGCTATCTATTCTCTCTTTAGACCATTTTTAGGGAGCAAGTCCCGTCGATTGCCTAACTACGAGGCTTGGTATGAGCCAATAATCGGAGCCGGTCGCCCGCTTCCCCCGATCCTGAGCTGCACGAACCAGTGCGCAGAACGCGAGCTCCGCAAGTTCCAGCCGGGATATGCCGATGGTAGTCAAGGGTGGGACAGTGAACGGCGAGAGATAAATATCTTCGACGCCCACTACAGAAAGCCCTTGCGGAACTCCAATGCCGCGCTCGCGCGCTTCCGCCAGCAATCCAATGGCAGTCATGTTGTTCGAGCACAGCACCGCAGTGGGGGGGGTTGAAATAGCCATCAACTTCCTTAGCGCCATCCGACCGCACTCGGTCGTCAGATTTCCTGCCACAACGAATTCTGATGGCGTATCCAATCCGATCTCGTGCGTCGAATCTTCAAAGGCCTCCTTCTGCAGAACCGCCGAGCTGGTGTGGCTTGGGCCAGTAACAAATCCTATCCGCGAATGACGCAATGCTGCGAGGTGGCGCACGGCTTGCCTGATCCCCTGCAGGTAGTCAATCCTGATGCCGACGGTCCCAGCAAACTGCTGGCCGGGGTCGGCAATCACGAGAGGGATGTTTTTGAGCTGCAGAGCCTGGACCAGCTGCTCCTGTATACCAAAAGTCAAAATTGCTACGCCATCAACCCGCCGCTCCATCATCCGGCGAATGACGAGTTCTGTTCTTCCGGGATCGAAACCGATGGAGCACAGCAAGATTTCGTATTCCTTTTGCACGGCAATCTGCTCGAAGGCTTGGACAATTTCGGCAAAGAATGGGTTGGTGATCTCCTCAATGATGAGACCAAAGATCCGACTACTGCCGAGAACCAAGGCTCGTGCCTGCGTATTTGGGTAGTAATGAAACTCATCCACTACGTCCCAGACGCGTCTGACGAGGCGCGGATCCACAGTTGGCACACGATTGAGGGCCCGCGACACCGTCGCGGTTGAAACTCTGGCGCGTGCCGCAATTTCTCGCAAATTCATATTCGATAGCCTCCTGGAACTACCAGCTCACGTGGATCGCCTGCGGCGAAACCAGACCGAGGGACAAAAGTCTGCTGCTTTGATCGACTCCATTCTGTTTAGGCTCGGAGACTGGGTAAATGGACGAGCAGAAAGCATGCACAGAAGCGCCGCAGCAATGATTGATGGCCTGCGATCATGAGTATCCGACGGCATCCTGTACATTCACTTGCCCTCTAGTTTTCTTCGACAATCAGAAGGTCCCAAGGCGGCAACTTAAACGTCTCGCCCCGCTTTACAGACCCTCCGGTCAGAACATCGGAACCGTCGCCTTGAGAATAGGTGACCAGTTGCTGCTGACCGGAAAAATTGAAGTAATAATGGAGAAGCTTCCCGGCCGAATTACGCCCATTACGAAGCTTCACCGCGGGCGGAAGGTCCTGATTCGCATTGGCTAGTCCTGCGCGCTTCAAGACATTGCGCACGACCTCTCGCTGCAACTTGTCCGTAAGGACTGTCCCTTCGTAGACCAGGGTGCCTGTTCCAAAGTTATTGCGAGTGATCGCGGGAAAATGCCAGTAAGGATCGTCAAAGGATGCAACCACCGTGGCCGTTTCAGGCTCCAGAAATTCTTCCCAGACTGAACCGGTGTTTTCTTCACCAACGCCGTAGGCGTCAGGCTTGAGAGACACCGGCGCCGCCAGGTTTGTGAACTCCTGGTAATGAAATCCGCAGGCGGCCCGCAGCCCCCCGGGTGCCATCACGCTTCGCACGGTTGAATGCTCATCCGTAAAACCGCTCTTGAATGCCATGACCACGTGTCCGCCGTTCCTGACGTAGTCGGAAATCTGCTGCAATACACGATCGGAGGCACTGTAGAGAGGTGGCACCAACAGCACCTTGTAGCGTGAAAGATTGGTGTCTCCCGCCTGCACAAAATCTGTTTCCATATTGAGGTCGTAAAGCGCGTCATACATCTGGCGCAGTACGGTCATGTAATTCACGGTATCGCTCACTGGCATGTAGCTGAGCGCGTTGGCAGAATCTGCGCTCACTAGAATCGCAACCTGGTTGTCTTTCCTCAAATTCGCCAGTTGTGGACCCACGCGTTTCAGTTCTCCGGCGACGCGCGTTACCTCGGCATAGGCGCGGTTAGGTTCGAGATCATGCGAGAGCACTCCACGCCAGTACGTCTCCTGGCCATAGTGGAGCGAGTGCCAGTGCCAGTACTCGACCATGTTCGCTCCCGCCGCCACATGGGCATACACCACGAGCCGGAGCTGTCCCGGGTACATTGGATATTGCGTCCGCGAGTCCCATCCGATACTTTGCGCGTTGGTCTCTGTGATCAGGAAATTGGAGTGCTTTAGAGATCGCCCGAGATCATCTGTCAGCCAGATCCCGCGACCGCTCAGTCGCGTCTGGGTGTCGAAATAGGCATTCTCGGCAACGACGTCAAGGGACTGCGCGATTTTCCACTGGTCAAGGTTGGTGTGAACCCCGCCACTGAAGTCGTGGGTGATGAATTGGTCAGGACGCTTATACTCATTGACGAGTTTGGCTTGCCACGCCAGGTAATCGGTCACTACATCCTGCTGAAACTGTTGCCATTCCAATTTGTAACCAGGATTCAAAATCCCATCTGCGGGTGGTAGATCTTCCCACTTATCAACCAGCTGGCCCCAGTAAGCCAGACCCCAAATCTTGTTAATCGTTTCCGGCGTCGCGTACTTCCTTCTGAGACGCTCCAGGAACGCCTCCCTCATGTACCGGCTGGTCGCTGCTGTTGGCGCGGTCTCGTTATCGATCTGGTAGCCGATTATGGCGGGGTGGTCCTTAAAATGGCTGACAATTTGTCGAATGACGCGTTCCGCATGTTCCCGAAAGTATGGATTGAGAAAGTCATAGTTCTGGCGAGGTCCGTAGTATCCGGGAGGAAGCGAGGCTGGATAGGTTGGATAATAGGGATCTCTCAGCGGGGGAGCGGTGCCATTGTGGGTGACGACGATTTCTGGATGTGCCTGGTAGAGCCAGGTCGGAATCGAGTAGGTGGGAGTGCCAAGGATAACCTTGATTCCCGCTTGATGGAGCCGGTCGAGCACTCGCTGCATCCACGCAAACTGGAATTCCCCATCGCGCGGTTCCCAGTTGCTCCATGTAGATTCGCCGACGCGGACGACATTGATTCCCGCCCTTTGCATTAACTCAACATCTTTGTCGACGCGATCGTACGGCATGTACTCGGGATAATAGGCAACTCCGTAGAGGATGGTATTCAGCCGATCCGGGGCAAAGCTCGAGGACATTTGTGACTGGGAAAGGACTCGAGACGACAGTAGAACGAAAATGATTGCAAACCAACTGAGATTCCGTACTTCGCTGAACATGAACGTTTCCTTTCGGGCGGAGCCCCGCCGAGCTAGCGCATGCGAGTACGAGAATAAGGCAGGATGAAGGGGTGCGCTCTTGACTTTCGAGCGCTCCCCTTCGGCTTCAGCTCAGAAGTACAGGTGCAATCCGAGCTGGACGATGCGATTGGCGTAGAAAGACGTGCCGCTGATCGCCCCAAATCCAGCCGCGCGGTTCCCATTCGCCGCCGGGAAATAGCCCATCGTCGGATCGCCGACCGGCTCCGCGAATTGCGGATGATTTGGCAAATTGAACAAATCCGCCGAGAACGTGATCCGCGTCTTCTCTCCAGTGGGAATCTTGAAATCCTTCTGCAAAGAGAAATCGAAGTTGTTTACCCCCGGATTGCGAACATTGGAGAAGTAGCGTGGAGAGTTTCCGAATGCCTTGTTGATGTCGGATGGCCCGGTCACGTTGACGAGGCCGGGTCCGGGGCAAGTCCCCGAAAAATCCAAGGCCTGATTATTAAACCAAAGATTCACCCTGCGCTGTGACCCGGAAACGGACGCGGGATTCCCCATCAGCATGGGGCGGTCAGAAAGCATGTGGCCTCCATTGCAGTACCCGTAAGCGTTATCGATAATCCCGAACGGCGTTCCGGCGCTGATGGTGTAGATTGCACTAGCGCGCCAACCGCCCAACAAGTAACCCGCAGCCCCGCTGTTCAGCCACTGTTTGCCTGGACCAAACGGTAATTCCACAACCGGCGCCAAGGTCAAGCGAAACGGAATATCGCCGGCGCTCACAGAGCGCTCCGACTTGCGGTCATAAAAATTCTGTCCGAGAACATCCAAAGACCAGAAGCCACCCCAATCGGAAGATGAGTCGTCGATCAGCTTGCTCCAGGTGAAATTCGCCAGGAGCGAGAAGTTATGTGAGAAGCGATGATCAAACTGCGCCTGCATAGAGTGATAGATGGAACTGGAAAGTCCCCACCATCCGGGAGTAACCACCAAGTTCCAAATGCCTGCCGAAAGGGCTGCGGCATCGGAGCAGTACGGGCTCGTGGTGGCGCCCCAACCATTTGCTGCCAGACTTGCGGGCGATTGCTGACAGATGTTGTATGCGTAATTGATCGGCAGATGCGTGCCTTTCGTGCCGACATACCCTAACTGCGCAGTTGTATCCCGGTCCAATTGCTTTTGCACAGTCAGATTCCATAGTTGGGTGTAGGTCGGATACTGTTTGCGCGGCGCCCATGAACTAAAGCTCACGAAAGAGTTCACGGGTATGGGCGCCCGCGGGTCCGCGGGAGGAATATCCACTTGCAACGGGCTGTCCCATTGCGTTCCCGCCCCCAAGCTAGTGCCGCGAAGAAGGTTGGGGCCAGGCTGGCCGTCGCCAGCACGGCCGTGGCCGACGTATCCTGGATGCATAATTCCGTACCCAGCCCGCACCACCAAGCCGCCGACGGGGTTCCAGGACAGACCCACACGGGGCTCGAACTGCTTCTTCGAGGGATCAAGGGTGGTATCAGGCGCGTTCACGCCAAACTGCTCCCACGTCCCGCTGTAGGGGTTGAAAAATGCATTGCCATCATGTAATTCACGGAACGACTGGTCGTATTGCCAACGCAGTCCGGCGTTCAGGGTCAGCTTCGGCGTGAGCTTGAAGTCATCTTGGAGAAATAGGGCGTAGGACCACGCGCGGGAAGAGACGAAGACCGGTTGCACTTGAACGCTGCCTTTGTTCATGACTCCAAACAGAAAGTCTGAAAACGCGTTGCCGGTGGCTGATCCGGAGAACTGAAAATTTCCCACCACGTCATTGGGCTGATAGTTGTCGATGGAGTAGTGGTAGGCCTGACCACCCAGCTTCAGGCTA
Organism: Terriglobales bacterium; assembly: GCA_035606605.1. GTDB lineage: Bacteria > Acidobacteriota > Terriglobia > Terriglobales > Acidobacteriaceae > Gp1-AA145. The sequence continues at coordinate 110,604 of DATNEX010000047.1, read as the reverse complement.
TGCTTGCCGATCGCCTTGCTCAGCGTGTTGCTAAAGTGGATCGTGGTTGCCGGTTCATAGAGCATTCCTGAGTTGCTGAAACCGCTATATCCCACGACCGAAACACCCGGGGTACCACACGCGGTCCCGTCCTTGGTATCAGGAACGCTGGAGAGACAACTGGGAATGCCCTGGATTCCAAAGGACGCGGGGGACTCGGCGCCCACCCCGAAGGGTGTTCGGTCGCCTTTGTGATGCCCCCAGCCGAATCGAAATTCGTTGAGTGTGGTCCCGGTGAAAGTATGGGTCCATCCTGCCGTGCCGGCGTAGTTGTTTCCCCGGGAGATCGATTTGCCGGCCGGTCCTAAGATGATGTTGTAGTTGAATCCCGAGCTGTAATCCGTGTGGACCGCGGTGAACAGATGGTCGTTTTGGGAATAATTCAGATCGAGGCGCGGGTTGAATCGATTGGTTGTGCTGCTGAAAGGAGGATTGATCGTCAGCTCGTTGGTTCCGATCCCAATGGCCGCTCCGCCGCTTGGCCAGACTGCCAACACGGCCTGCGACGCTGCGCTCACGGGGGTAGACGCATTCGCAAAGTTGTTGAATGGAATAGACGGCCCGGATCCCGGCTCGTGGATCTGATTGCTGGGATTGCTGCAGTTGCCTGCCAGGTCGAAGTTGCCGCCGTTGCCTGTACAGAAAGCGCCTAGGTCTGCACTGCGATAGGCGGCATTCGGGACAGTCACGCCCGGTCCTACGGAGCTTCCGTGGTTGCGGATTCCCTCATAGTCGGCAAAGAAAAAGAGCTTCCCTTTAACGATCGGGCCGCCGACGCTGCCACCGTATTCGTTGTAGTTGTAAGGGCTCTTGCGAACCTTTGGGTCTTCGAAATAATTCCGGGCGTCGAAGTTTTCGTTGCGATTGTACTCGTACGCTGATCCATGAAATTGGTTCGTGCCCGACTTGCTCACCTGAATCACAATCAGCCCACCGGCTTTACCGTACTCGGCGGACATGCTGTTCTGCTCAATGCGAAACTCTTGGATGGCTTCTACCGTCGGTTGAACATCCTGCCCGCCAAAAACCGGGGGCGTGATCGAAGTTCCATCGAGAATATTGTCGTCCTGGCGGGGACGGCTGCCGCTGATGCGCACGTTGCCATCGTTGCCACAAGAGCCGAGTCCGCCTCCACCGGTTCCCGCACCCGTACAGCCAGTCTGCTGAGAAACCCCCGCCGCGAGTGTGAGAAGGTTGTAGGGCCGTCGCCCTGAATTGCTGAACGTAGGCAGCTGCTCGAGTCGGCTCGAGTCCACCGTCTGCCCCAGGTCAGTCTGCTGGGTTTGTAAGATCGGCGAGTTCGCTTCCGTCACGGTCACGCTCTCATTGGTCTGACCCACGGCCAGCTCCAAGTCCAATTTTGGAGTTGCACCCACCTCAAGCGGAATGCGACTGGCGATCGCTCTTTTGAAGCCGACGGCTTCAGCTTCAACCCGATAGGTTCCAACAATGAGATTGTTGGCCACGTATACTCCCGCGGCGTTGGTCTTCAAAACCACCGTCACGTTGGTGTCGACATTGATGACCTTGATGGTCGCATTTGGAACCACTGCCCCGCTGGGGTCGCTAACCGTCCCCGTAATGGTTCCGTAGAACTGTTGGGCCATAGCGGCGCCCGAGAACGCCAGCAAGAGAGCCGCCACTGCAATAGTCAGACGCACATCGGTTCGAGTCACAACCGCCTCCAGAACGCGGAAGATTCAACAGACAAGCTCACCGGGCTAAAAAGCCGGCCGCGTCCTTCATATGCGCCACGGATGCGTTCTGTTTCAAGGCACTAACGGTTACGGTGCGGGTTAGTTGGTTGCAAGCCCTTGTTTTCCGATACGGTGCGCCGGAAAACGAATACTCGGCAGCACCGTGGCCGCGGAAAAATCTCTTTCGAGAAGCCTCCAGGCGCCCTGAATGCGCCCATGAAGGTGCTTGAAAGCGGGTGATGGGTCCCAAAATCTCTCGTTAAGAGGCTGATTTCCGTCCAGAAATAACAGCAGTTATCATCGCCATTAACGGTTAACGACGAAAAAGGGGATGCAAGCGTCAACGCTTTGACTAGCAAAGGGTTCAGTGCTATTGTCCGAGCGTATCGCCCGGGCCTGGGCGAAGTGCCATTGAGTGCTTCTCGAGAGCTCGTGTGACATCTTCCATACACACCCCGGTTTCCCTGCCTATTTCTCTATTCGAGAAAAGAGAAGAACTGCGCCGCATTCTCGAAAGTAAGCACTTCGCCAACTCACCCAAAAAGAGCCGGTTCTTGGAATTCGTTTCAGAGCAAACCTTTCTTGGGAACGGGGATAAGCTGAACGAGTACCTGATTGGCGTAGAAGTTTACGATCGTGGCCCGGAGTTCGATTCCCAGAAGGACCCCATCGTGAGGGTACAGGCGCACGACATCCGCCGCTTACTGAAGAAGTACTACGAGGAGGAAGCGAAAGATAGTCTGCTGAGATTGGATTTGCCGTCGGGCGCCTACGTACCTATTTTGACTCGACGCCTGTCTCCGCGAACTGAAGCAACCGAAATCGAAAAGGTGGCCGACGTCCCTGTTCCCCGCGCGACCCGCTGGCACGCGGTCTTGACCTTGACCTTGGCTGGATTGTGCCTCGTTCTGATTGTGCTACTCGCATTTGTTTTGAACGGCAATAAAAGAACAAATCAGCCTAGACCCACAGCCGCGTTACCTGAGGAACTGGAGTGGTTCTGGAAGCCGTTCCTGGCACCCGATAATCCGCCGCTCGTTGTCATTCCAAATCACCCCCTCCTGCGAGCAGCCCATGACGGCGATAGCGCTCAGACTCTCGCCAGTGGACACGAGATCCCAAAGTCGGCGCTTCCCGATTTCCGCGACACCATCCATTTTCGGGAGCTTAAGAAGTTTCGATTCGTTCCCTCACTCACAGACTTCACGTCAGTTGGGGAGGCGATCGGTGTGGTGCGTCTGTGTCAGATGTTTTCACAAGTTGGTCAGAAATGTCAGATTCAGCAGTCGCGTCTGGTAAACCTGGAGGAAATAAAGGCAAACAATTCGATCCTGTTGGGAGGTAACCAGTCTTGGAGCGGCCGGGTGTTTTTGAACGTAGAAGGATTCCACTTTCAGAGTGGCGTGATCCAAAACCGGCATCCGCGGCCTGGGGAACAGCTGATTTATAAGCCCGAATTCGATCCCATCACCAATCAGCTCCGCCGTGACTACGCCCTGGTGCTGATGCTGCCGAACGAACGCAGCGATAATCGCGTGCTGCTGATCTATGGCGTCTATACTCAGGGCTCACAAGCCGCGATTGAATATCTGACCAATCCCGATCGAATGTCGGAGCTACACAAGGCCCTACTGGATCTTTCTGAAGATCACAAGAACGTTCCATCCTACTTCCAAGCCCTGCTCGCAACCACCGTCGAAAACGCCGTCCCTGGCAACTGCTCTCTCGTTGCCCTCCGCGCAATCTCCAAGTAAAAAAGCCGCTTCACGCTCGAAGCCTGGGTTCGGGTTCGAACTATCAGATCTCCAAGCTCAGCGGGAGCAGGGAGAATCGCCAAGCCCTGCGCCGTGGCGGACGTTTTGTTGCGCGTAAGCTGCTGAAGAAATAGAATCTTATCCAGGCCGGGGAAGAATTCCGCTTACCGGTCTAGCTGCCACAAAAAAACTGCCCTCGGTCGTCAGCCAAAGTCCGGTTTCTCGGGCGACGACCGATAGCCGACTATCCAGGATTTGTTGCTCTTGGGTAAACACTCACTTCGTATGTAAAGGAGCCTCATGTCCGCACCAAGCCGTCGTCCTGAAATTCGCCGCCGTCGTACCCGCGCAGAGAAGATTACGAAGCTTCGTAAGCGTCTGAAAGCTGCCGGATCGTCGTCCGATCGCGAGCGCATCGAAGCCAAACTAGTGCGCCTCAGCCGCAACTCGCCGGGACTGCCACTGATTAAGAGCTAGAGCAGATTACGTCGTAAGCGGTATGCCATAGGAGAAGGCCCGAGTGAAGGCGGGGGGCCATCGCGACTTACGACGTATGACATCTCTTTATCTCTTTTAGGGTTAAAAGAAATGGCTGACAATTCCCTCCGCAAGCCACGCTGGTACTTGATCCCTGTGCGGATCCTGATCGTGACCTTCATCGTCACTTTGCTGTCGTTCGCCGTCAGCCTACTCTTGGGCATTTTCGGCGTGGTTCTCGCCGCCAAGATCAAGGGGGTGCATCCCAACATGACGCTCGCCTATCGCGACGTCGCTCTCCCCATCGCTGCCATGATCGGGACAGTGGTCCTCATCTCGTCGTCGGTCATGGAGATTCGCCACTACCGCCAGGGGAAGGCGCTCGACCGCATCGCTAAGCACCTGCATCCCGCGCGTTGATGAAGCCCCGCATTGCCATTCCTCTGCCGCACAGCCTTGACCCCGAGTATGCCTTGCGGGCCATTCCGCAATACGAACGAGCGGTGGAACTTTCAGGTGGGCAACCCATACGCATTCCGCTCGACCAACCTCCGGGCGAGATCATGAAGATGATCGAACAGTGCGATGGCGTGCTGCTTCCGGGAAGCAAGGCTGACGTCGATCCCGCAAAGTTTGGAGCCGAGCGGCATCCGAAGACCGAAGCCGCCGATCCCAAGCGCGATGCCGTGGATGAGCTTCTCCTCCAGGATGCTTACAACATGCACAAACCGATCCTGGGGATTTGTTATGGTCTGCAAATCCTGAATGTGTACCAGTCGGGAAATCTGCTACAGCATATCGAGTCCGGGGTGAATCATGAAGCAGGGAGAAAAGTGCCGGTCGCCCATGACGTGGTGATTGAGTCGGGATCAAAGCTTGCAGAGATCCTGGGGGAGCAATCTCGTTCCGATGCGCCGATCAAGATCCCCGCAAACTCCAGCCATCATCAGGCGGCTGGTGACGTGATAGGAGACGGCTTGAGGGTTGTAGCGCGCTGCCCGGAGGACAATATCATTGAAGCTCTGGAAGGGGGTTCGCCAGACCATTTTGTCCTCGCCGTACAGTGGCATCCCGAGCGCTCCTATGACGAGGATCCGAGGTCGCGAGCGCTCTTTCGGGCATTGGTAAAGGCGGCAGAGGAGACTCAGCGAGAGGGATAGGCAGTTAGGCGTTCCGACTCTGAGGGGAGCGCCCGGATGCGGCAAAAAACGAATTCGCAATCGAGCAGGTTTCTTCCACAAATGTTCGGATCTCTTGCGGCGCCACGGTTAGGTTGGCGCGGTAAGCCAGCAACGTAAAACCGCTGCCTTCAATGTGCCATTTTCTTTCAGGCGGCAACATTTCGAAAAAGCTCAGAAGGGCAGGAGTGAACACCACCCGAATAGCGGTTCCGTCGTCGCCGCGCAAGGCATAGCGCTTTGAGAATTCCGGATGGGTCTCGAAATCAATATCCCGGTGTACAAAGGCGTCTGCGATTCGATCCAAGAACCCTTCGGGGCGGAGTTCGAACCAGGGCAACTGATGGTCTTGGCGAAACGCGACCACGGTCTGGGTAAAAGTACTGGAACTCTCGCCGCCGCTGACCGTATACGAATAGTCGAAGACACTCGCCGGATAGCTCCCATACGTACCATTCATCACATTGCGGAAGCGCCGCCGGCTTCCTCTACGAAAAAGCGCGGTGTTTGCTTGAAAGGTGAGCGAGGAATCATTGCCGGCATAGTTGAAGCCAAGAGCGTCGGCTAGAGCACGGAGGTCGGCTGCTCGTTGCTTCGCTTTCCTTGAAGCCGCAAGCAGGAGGAGGGCGATGATCAGCCCGATGGCGACCAATAGAGAGGAGGACAACGCTAGGGAATTCATTGGAGATCCCGAGGATTGCTGGAAGTCATCTTATGCAAGCTCCCGGGCGCGGGGCAACTGCTACGATGGCGAGGAAAATCCCTGTACAATAACCAATTCCCTTCTCAATTGGGACTCTTACTATGTACCGCTGGTCACAGCTGTTCATTCCCACCCTGCGTGAGGCTCCAGCCGACGCTGAAGTCGCCAGTCATAAATACCTGGTTCGGGCAGGATACGTTCGGCAATTAGCCGCCGGGATTTATTCCTACTTATTTCTCGGACAGCGCTCATTCAACAAAATCATCGCCATTGTCCGCGAAGAAATGAACCGCATCGGGCAGGAGTTTTATTTGCCAGCCCTGCATCCGCGGGAGTTGTGGGAGGCGAGTGGCCGATGGGAGGTCATGGGCGACAATCTCTTTCGGCTGAAAGACCGCAAAGGTGCCGAGCTCTGTCTGGCGATGACGCACGAAGAGAACATGACCGAGATTGCTCGCAAAGAGCTACGCAGCTACAAGCAACTGCCGCAAATCTGGTATCAGATTCAGTCGAAGTTTCGGGATGAGCCCCGTCCAAAAGCCGGCCTGCTACGCGTTCGGCAGTTCATGATGAAGGACTCTTATTCCTTCGACATCGATGCTGCCGGGCTGGATGTCTCGTATCAGAAACATCGGGACACATATTGCCGAATTTTCGACCGTTGCGGCCTTAACTATCTCGTCATTCAGGCACATTCGGGGGCAATGGGTGGGTCGCAGTCAGAAGAGTTCATGGTCTATACGCCTGCGGGCGAAGACCTGGTCGTCAGCTGCGCGAACTGTAAATACGCGGCCAACCTCGAAAAGGCTACATCGAAGCTGTGGCCGGTCCAGGACCTCGCTGCGGAAGGCAATGGCAACCCGCTCGAAGTTCACACGCCGGGACAGAAAACCATCGAAGAAGTCGGGCGTTATCTCGGTGTGTCGCCGAAAAACAAGATCAAGACGCTAGCTTTGATGATGGATTCGTCCGAAGAAAAGGGGAGGCTTTCATCTCGCCCGGTCGTGGTTCTCATGCGCGGCGATCACCAGCTGAATGAAGCGAAGTTCTCGACTGCCTTGGCCGGAAGACAAACGCGGCCTATGGAGGAAGAAGAGATTCGTCAGCTATTCAAGTCTCCCGCAGGATTCTTGGGTCCCCTCGGAGTCGAATGGGCAAAAAGCCTTGATGACGGGAACAAGCCGGTCCTCCTTGTCGATACCGCTCTTCAGGGGCGCAAGAACCTGATCGCTGGTGCGAATAAAGAGGACTACCACATCAAGAACGTAACCCCGGGCAAGGACTTTCAGCCCACTGCTTACGCCGATCTGCGTAGCGTCATGGCTGGCGAACCCTGTCCGAACTGCGGTTCGCCGCTCCGCATGGACACCGCGGTCGAGATCGGTCACATCTTCAAGCTCGGCTTCAAGTACTCCGAGTCGATGGGCGCGCGTGTGCTTGACAAGAATGGCAAGGAAGTCACTCCGATTATGGGGTGTTACGGGATTGGGATCGAGCGTATTCTTACCGCTGCCATCGAGCAGGACAATGATGAAAACGGATTCTGGCTCCCACCGCAAATCGCTCCGTTTGAAATCGTAGTTACTGCCACGAATGTGTCGGACGAGAAGCTCCGGACGACGGCAGAAACCATCGCACAAACCCTTGAAGCCGCCGGATACGATGTGTTACTGGACGACAGGGACGAACGGCCAGGGGTAAAGTTCAAAGATGCTGACCTAGTGGGCATACCCTTCCGCGTTAATGTGGGTAAGAAAGTTACCGAAGATAGGGTAGAAGTGGTTCGACGCTCGACCCGTCAAAGTCAGGATGTTACGATCGGCGGAATAACGGAGTACTTCCGTCAGAATCTAGGCCCGGCGCGTCGAACCTGACAAAAACCGTGGCCTGACTTTCCCGGCGCCAGTGGCGTGGGATGGGAGCGCTATGGGTACCATTCGGATGTTGGTCGGGATCTTGGTAATCGTAGGGGGGATCTATCTGTCGGCAAAACTCATTCCCCCCTATTTCAGCAACTACCAATTCAATGACTGGCTCAAGGACGAAGCCACTCACGACAGTTACTCCAGCAAAACCGAGTCTGACATTCGAATGGCCGTCCTGAAGAAGGCGCAAGAGTTCGATATTCCCCTGACGGAAAATGACGTGAAAGTGGCTCGTTACGGGACACAGTTCAATGGAACGGTCATCATTGACGCTCCCTACGTTGTGCACGTGGACTTGCCAGGTTATCCTGTGGATCTCCACTTCGCCGCATCCACGCAAAACCATGGGGCGTTTTAGGAAAGCGACGGCGTAGCGCCGCCGCGAATCCTTCTCGACACTCGCTTTTGAGGGGAATCATTTAGAATGGGGTGGGGAACTCCTTCCGGAGTTCGCTCTGGAAACGATTTCCCGCGCCGCCTCATCTCACAAGCAGTGACATGAATTCGTCGGAAGGTCGCAGAGCGCCCGAGACGAGTCCAATCCAAACGTGGCGATTAAAGTTCGAATCCCGCACAGAAAGAACGGCAAGGAGGGCAACCGCGGCTTCCGTGACCCAGTATTTCGCTTCGCGCTCGCGGCCTTTGCAGTCCTCGCGCTTCTGTTTGTCTCCGCCTTCTCGTTTTTCTATGTGAAGTACGACCGCATCATCGAACGGCGGTTCAAGGGACCAGTATTTGCGAATGCAGCAAAGATCTACGCTTCCCCGCAGATAATCTCTGTCGGAGAGAAAACCGACCTCAAGGAGGTCGCGGCGGACCTGCGGCACGCCGGCTACTCGGAGAAGAGCGGCGAAGCCTCCATGGGAAGCTACCGCCTTTCTGGCGGGACGCTTGAGATTCAACCGGGCCCCGGATCCTATCACAGCCCCGAACCTGCAACCATTCGCACGCGCGAGGGGAGAATCGACAGTATCACGGCAGGCAATGGTACCCAGCTAGGAGCCTATGAGCTCGAACCCCAGATGGTGACCTCGTTGTTCGAAGGGGATCAGCGTGCAAAGCGCCAGGTGGTCCATTACAACGAGATGCCGAAGATGCTGGTGGACGCGGTCTTGGCGATTGAGGATCGCAGGTTCTTCGAGCACAGCGGCGTCAACTTTGTCCGCTTTGCCGAAGCGGCATGGATTGATATCACTCGCCAGCGGCACGAGCAGGGCGGGTCCACGATCACCATGCAGCTTTCGCGCGGGTTCTTTCTCACCCCTGAAAAAACCCTGAAGCGCAAGCTGACGGAAATGCTGATCGCGACCGAGCTCGAGCAGAAGTTCACCAAGCAGCAGATCTTCGAGTTCTATGCCAATTGGGTGCCGCTTGGCCAGCGAGGATCGTTTGCTATCAGCGGGTTCGCCGAGGCCTCGCGCGCCTACTTCAACAAGGATATCAAGGATCTGACGATTCCCGAAGCAGCTCTATTGGCCGGGATTATTCAGGGGCCAAGCTGGTTATCGCCCTACCGCCATCCGGAACGCGCCCTGGCGCGGCGCAATCTGGTTCTGGACAGCATGGTGGAGACTCACGCCATCACGAAAGAACAGGCTGATAAAGCCAAAGCCACTCCCCTGAAGCTGGCTCCCCCGAACGTAGAAGCCAGCGATGCGCCATATTTTGTGGACCTCGTCCGCGACACGGTCACCTCCAAGATGCCTGAACGGGAGATGAATGAGCAGGCATACCGGATTTACACGACGCTCGATCCCGACCTGCAGCGCGCCGCGGCGCAGGCAGTCGACTCTGGAATCAAACTGGTGGACGACCAGGTGACCAAGCGCCGCACGAAGCGGGTCAAAATCGGAAAAGGCAAATACGAAACAAAAGTGGAACCCGGTCCGCAGGCGCAGGTTGCGCTAGTGGCCCTGAATCCTCATACCGGAGAAGTTCTCGCCCTTGTCGGAGGAAGAAACTACGCCTTCAGCCAATTGAATCATGCTGTAGCGAAACGCCCGACGGGATCCATCTTCAAACCGTTTGTTTATGCGACCGCGGTGAACACCGCTCTTGACGGCAGCAATCCTGTGTTCACGCCCGCCAGCATTGTGCCGGACCAGCCGAGCACATTTGCTTATGGCGATCAGATCTACGAGCCCCGCAATTACAAAGAGGAGTATCACGGCGACGTGACTGCTCGGTACGCGCTGGCGATGTCGTTAAACAATGCCACGGTCAAGCTGGCGGAAGAAGTGGGATATGACAAAGTAGCCGATCTGGCGAAGTCGGCTGGCATTACGTCGGTGAAACCGACGCCGGCAATAGCGCTCGGGTCTTATGATGCGACGCCGCTCGACATGGCAGCCGCCTACACCGTGTTCTCGAACAATGGCATGCGAATCTCTCCCACCATGGTGAAATCAGTTCGAACCGCCAGCGGAGATCCGGTGGTTGATTTTCATTCGGATAGTAAGCAAGTGCTCGATCCGCGGGTTGCTTACGTGATGACGGACATGATGGAAGGCGTGATCAACAACGGCTTGGGCTTTTCCGCGGTGCGGGCACGAGGCTTTAGCGCACCGGCCGCCGGGAAAACGGGGAGTTCGCATGACGGCTGGTTCGCAGGCTATACCAGCAATTTGTTATGCGTGGTTTGGGTTGGATTCGACGACTATAGCGATCTGCACCTGAGCGGCGCGCAGACTGCAGCTCCGATCTGGACCGAATTCATGAAGAAAGCCTCGGCCCTGCCGCAATATGCGGACATGAAGCCTTTTTCTCAACCCTCAGGGGTGGTGGACGTCCAGTTGGACAAGCTGACGAATCTTCTGGCCACACCCACATGCCCGGAGACTTACACTTCGGCCTTTATCACCGGGACCGAACCGACCAATACTTGCGATCAAGGCACCGGAATCAAGGGTGTATTTTCCCGTTTGCTCGGATTAGGAAACGAACAGGCACAGCCGCCGGGCCAAGCCACCGCCGCCCAGCAAGAGCAGCCGGAGCAAAAGAAAAAGGGCTTTTTCGGGAAGATTGCTGGTATTTTTAAGGACGACAAGCAGTCCACGCCGCCACCTAAACCGCCGGACGCCTCTCCCCACTAGGGAACTTTTCAGATCATGGCGGTGTCAGTCGGGATAGTGTCTGCTTAGGAGTGTGGGCCATGGATCGTCCGCAGTTCCCCGTTCTTTTCCGCTTGCTCTTGTTCGCTACGGTTCTCCCTGCCGTTCCGGCGCTTGGGCAGCTCTCCGAACTCGATCAAATCCAGGTCGCCCCGCCCATGCGGCAAGTTCAAGCACCGTCGCCGACTGCCACCGCCAAAGAGCTTGAGGACCAAGCCGACCAGCTACGCTCGCAAAAAGCCTATCTGGATGCGATCGATTATTTTCAGGCTGCGATTGCCAAGGCTCCCGACAACGCCTCGCTCTACAACAAGATGGGGATTTCGGAGCTGATGCTGCAGCGCTATCGAGAGGCGGGAAGGCATTTTCAAGAAGCCGTCAAGCGAGACCGAAAACTCGCGGAGGCATACAACAACCTGGGCGTAGTCCAGTACGAACGCAAGAAATACAGGGCTGCGATCAAGCAATACAAAAAGGCGGCGGAGATTTCGCCGACCTCAGCGTCCTTCTTCTCGAACATGGGGGCCGCCTACTTCGCCCAGAAGAAATTTGAGGAGGCGACAAAAGCGTACGCTGAGGCCGTCAGGCTTGATCCCAGCATTTTCGAGCACAGCTCGCGCACGGGCATCGCTGCGCAGATGTCTTCCCCCCAGGACCGCGCACACTACTCCTACGTTCTCGCCAAGTTGTACGCAAAAATGGGGGACTCGGATCATTCCCTCCAATATCTGCGCAAGGCCATGGAAGAGGGATACAAGAAGGTCGACGACGCCTACAAAGATCCTGAGTTCGCCGAATTGAGGAAAGATGCGCGATTCGCGGAATTGATGAAAGAAAGGCCGCTGCCTCTGCCGGACTAAGTGCGCTCTGGATGGTGGCTCATCGGCTCGGCCGGGACGGGCAGAGCAAGTACCATTGGAACGGCTGGATCCCACACTACCCTTGGATCTCGCTTAGAAGAACACCCCCAAAACATCCGGTTGTTCTCACGATTTGGCTCTCCCGGGTCGAAACTCTCGCCCCATCCCGGGGTTGAAGCTTTAGCAGAAGCAAAACTCGCCCTCCGGCCGCCAACCCGAGCAAGGCCCCAAGCAGCGCGGCCGGTCAGGGCGCGTTGTTACCTCAACATTCTAGAACTGGCGCGTCTTGCTACACCGCGGTATCCTTTTCTCTTTCCATCTCAGGAGGAAGAATGCCTTTCAGCCTCGATGGCCGGACGGCCGTCGTGTTTGGAGTCGCGAACAAACGGAGTATTGCCTGGTCCATTGCGCAGGGACTGCATGAAGCGGGTGCTCGCCTTGCCATCACCTATCAAAACGAGCGTTTGGAGCGGGAGGCAAAGGACCTGATTCTGTCCCTCCCGGGCGCGGAAGCGTTCATGTGTGATGTATCACGCGATGAAGACATAGACCGACTTTTTGCCCAGCTCACAGAAAAATACGGGAAGCTGGACATTCTCGTACACAGCGTCGCCTTTGCTCCCGCTGAGGAACTGCGAGGAGATTTCATCAACACCACGCGGGAAGGATTCCGCATGGCGCATGACATAAGCGTGTATTCGCTGATTGCCCTATCCAGGGCGGCAGCGCCGCTTATGACCGATGGCGGCAGCATCATGACCATGACCTACTACGGGGCGGAGAAGGTCGTGCCCAAATACAACGTAATGGCGGTGGCTAAGGCGGCTCTGGAGTGCACCGTCCGCTACCTGGCGAGTGATCTCGGTGCAAAGAAAATTCGAGTCAACGCGATTTCAGCTGGGCCGATCAAAACCCTCGCGGCTCGCGGGATCGCTGGACTGGGAGAAATGTTGAAAGCCCACGCAGAACGCTCGCCGTTACACCGCAATGTGGAGGTTAAGGAAGTTGGCCATACCGGGGTTTTTCTGGCTTCCGACGCGAGTTCCGGGATCACCGGCGAGACCATCTACGTCGATTGCGGCTACAACATTATGGGCTTCTAGCAGGCACACACCTTGAGGTGGACTTGAGCCTTTACCTGTACCGGGACAGAACCTACGGGCTGCCGAGTCGTTTCATTGAACTTTCTGGACCAGGTGTTGCATGCTACTTCTTCTCTGCCAGATACGATTCTTTGTACCCTAAGTAGTTATTCGCATATCGCATGATGGCTGCCAGGTCTTTCTCCTCCAACATGCGGTGCAGTTTCCCGGGAAAGCCGAGCCACAAGGATCCTGGCTCCACTATCGTCTTCTCCGGAATTAATGTGCCGGCAGCGATAATCGAACCCGCCCCAATCACAGCTCCGTTCAGAATGACCGAGCCCATTCCGATTAGGCACCTATCCCCGATTCGGCACCCGTGCAAAGTAACGTTGTGTCCCACGGTCACATACTCGCCTACATACACTCCATATTGCTCTTTCATGCCGTGCAAAACACTGCAGTCCTGAATATTGGAATAGGCGCCTATGCGTATCTCATGTACATCGCCGCGCACGACTGCATTCATCCACACACTGGCGTGCTCCCCAAGCGCCACATCGCCGATAATCTGCGCGGATTCATCCACATAGCACGAGGCCGGAATTGTTGGCGAAATTCCTTTGTAAGAACGGATCATGACTCTCTCGGCGGCGGGCTGTTGGGCTCTGGCGCAAAAGCCAGCGGCAGCTGAATTTCGATGCTACCAAATTTCTTAGCGCGGCTAGCCAGTCACACCAAAAGCCTGTGCCATAGCCAGATCGTCCCGATCAGAGCTGTATCAATAACAATCGTGCTCTCGGGTAGCAAATCAGATCTGTAACAGCTTCTAACTTAACTGCTATCAAGATCCTGATAAGTTCGTGAAGCAACTACGCCGCGTGCACCAGGGAAGGTGCAGTCCCCCCTGCGGCGATCGTTCGGAGAAATAAGAGACAAATGTTAAAACGGCCTAGAAATTCGATATAGGGCTTGACTTTAACCCGCCTTCTTGCAATAACTAACAAGTCCAAGCAGGACCGGTTTGGGGGTGTAGTTTCGTTGGCTGAAGTCAGATTGCAGGAAGGCGAATCGCTGGAAAATGTCCTGCGTCGCTTCAAGCGGAAAGTGCAGCAAGAAGACATCGTCAAGGAAGTGAAACGCCACTCCTTTTACCTAAAACCTGGCGAGAAAAAACGGGTAAAGGAAGCACTGGCGCGCAAGCGCAGCCGCAAGAAAGCACGGAAAGAACAGGAATAACCAAACCGGGCCACAACCTTGAGGTTGTGGCCCAAGCCTTACCTATAGCTGAGCGCCGCGCCTCATCGTCCAAGCATCTCCGCACACTTCCCCGTGCGGTCGGGCCGAACCCAGGGTAGCAGTCCAATTCGGGGGGCGAGAAAATGTGCTCGCGCATTGTGTTCCCGCGCAGCACCGGAGCAAGGAGCTCGCATGCAATTCCAGGATAGGACTTTGAAATGCATCGATTGCGGCGGAGAGTTCATCTTCACTGCGGGCGAACAGCTTTTCTTCCACGACAAGCAATTTCGTAACGAACCCAAACGCTGTAAGCCATGCAAAGCGAAGCGTCTTGCAACCATCGGCGCGCCTCAGCGCCAGGGACACACTCGGGTCGAGACGCCCGCCGTGTGCTCGCAGTGCGGGAAACAGACGACGGTTCCGTTCCGCCCAACGCAGAATCGACCGATCCTATGTCGCGAGTGTTTCCGGGATAAGCGGCAGGCGGCTTCCGCATAGTTCCTCACGTGTCACTCGAATTGTCCGGGAACGATGCGGAGGTGTGTTTATTTCTCGAACTCGGGTATCACCGGGAAACAGAAAAAGCCGATCAGCTTGCTCTGCGCTCTTTCTCCCCGCCGGAGGGATCGGGTGAACTCGAGCGTCCACGTTCTATGAAGGCTTTCTCGTCCTGCTGACGTATTAGCAGCGCCTCGATCTGCCGCAGCAGGTCTTGTGTCCCAATCGGCTTGACTAGCAGTGATTGAACTCCGTTGTTCTGCCAATCCACGTTGCGTGGGGGATAAGCGGTCAGCAGAGCGGTCGCCGGACGATAGGTCTGTTGCGTGGCGGCACGAATCACATGGAAACCCGCGTCGTCGGTCTCCATGCGCGAGTCGGTGATCACCATGTCATACACTTCGGTGGCCAGCTTCTTAATGGCTTCGGCGGCCGATCCCGCGGTTTGCACGTCAAATTGATTCAGTTCCAGGACAGCCTTCAGTGTCAGCAGCACCGTAGCGTCATCGTCTACCAGCAGGATCCTGCGTTTCATGCAAACCTCAACAAAACTCGCGCTCCGCGACCAGTGTATCCCGCAACGAAAGTTGTATATACGCTAGTATAGGGGCGTGTCCAGCTTTTACATAGAAAATTTCGGCTGCCGCGCCACCCAGGCCGACGGAGCCGCCATCGAGCAGCAATTCCGAGATCGGGGGCTGGAGCGTGCCGAGGCTCCCGCCCGGGCTGATTACGTAGTCCTTAATACCTGTGCAGTAACTGCGGCTGCGGAACAAGACGCTCGTCGAGCGATTCGCCGCGTCCGGCGCAGCAACCCTGATTGCAAGATCCTGGTCACGGGTTGCTATGCCCAGCGCGCTCCCAATGAGGTTGCGGCGCTTCCCGGCGTCTCGCAGGTGATCGGCAACTCTCACAAGGACACTCTGGCACAGATCGCACTCGCCCGAAAGTCAGGGAGTGACATTTCACAAAATCGGGAGTTCATCCCGGTTTCGGATCTGGAATGCGGAACAAGCAATTCCAGGGAGGGATCGGTTCAGCCCCCGCGAGAACTTCCGAGCAGGGTTGACGCTGCGCTGGCGGGATGCAAACCGGATCTCCGAATTTCCGCATCACCCCCTCGCCAGAGTAACCCAAAGTCCACTGCCGGAGACTCTTGCGAAACCCTACGGCATGCCGAAATCTTCGTCTCCGACATCTTTGCTCATACCGAATTGCTCGCCGCGCCGGTCTTTGATTCGGCCAACGAACGCACCCGCCCCAACCTGAAGATTCAGGACGGCTGCAATAACCGTTGCTCGTTCTGCATCATTCCATCGCTTCGGGGACGCAGCCGCTCTCTTGCCATCGAGGACGTACTCCGAGAGGTGAATGATCTGGTAGCCGCCGGCTATCGGGAAGTCGTTCTTTCCGGCATCAATCTCGGCCGTTGGGGGCGGGATTTGTCAGACGTAAGGCTCCCCCACTCTTTCTCCCCTTTCGAAAGGGTGGGACCAAAGATGTGCAGCGGGGACCCTCGCCCATCAAGGTTTGAGGAATTGATCCCTCTCATCCTCACCCACACCTCCGTCGAGAAACTCCGCATTTCCTCTGTCGAGCCGATGGACTGGAGCGACTCCCTCATCCGGCTGGTGGCGGAATCACCGCGAATTGCCAAGCACGCGCACGTTCCCATGCAGTCCGGCAGCGACAGCGTTCTTCGCCGCATGCATCGCAAATACCGCCCCTGGCACTACCGCGAGAAGATCGAAAAAATTCGCGCTGCCATGCCAGATGCCGCAATCGGCGCGGATGTGATGGTCGGTTTCCCGGGTGAAACGGAAGCGGAGTTCGAACAGACGCGCCGCATGATCGAAGATCTGCCGTTCACTTATCTCCACGTCTTCACTTTCTCTGCGCGTCCAGGCACTCCGGCGGCGGTCATGGGGAACCAGGTCCCGGTGAACATCGCACGCGAGCGCAATCGAGTTCTTCGTGACCTCGGAGACAAGAACAAGCTCAACTTCATGCGCAGCTTCATCGGCCGCAAACTGGAGGCAATAACCCTGAACATCACCTACGAAGACGGTGGCGACCATTGGACTGAGGCCTTAACCGACAATTACTTGAAAATGCGTGTGCGTGGGAAACAGGACCCGAATCAATGGTTGAGGAAAAAGGTGGGGGCAGTCGAAGACGGAACTTTGTTGGCAGTCGGCTGAGGTCGTCTCCCATCGGTTTGTCCTTGCGCACAAGAGTGATGTTTACCCGGGCTCGGCACGGCCCAAGAACTGGGCACTAGAATCGGCAATTACGGGGAACCCCGCGCCAAGCGATACTAACGAACCACAAATTTTGATTCCTGCAACTCGAAACAGCCGTCTCATACAGCATATGCAAACATCCGAAGCGGACGTCTGGCCTCATCGAACCAAACTCTACTTCCTTCCTCTTTTCCTAATATCTTGCGCTCTTGCCCTCGCGCAAATTACAAAACCTGCGGTTAATCCGCCTTCTTACCTTGATCCTCTTCCCCAGGACACCGGCAACGTCGGCCTGAAACAAACTCTGCGTCGTCTAAAGAACACTGGCCGCCTGATGATGGTGACCGCTCACCCCGACGACGAAGATGGAGGCGTTCTCACCCTACAGGCGCGCGGTCACGGCGTGCGCACGGTACTGATGACCCTGACCCGCGGCGAAGGCGGGCAAAACGAGCTTGGCACCGGCCTATTCGATAAACTCGGAGTGATTCGCACACTCGAACTTCTCGCCTCCGATCGCTACTACGGAGCCGAGCAGCGCTTCTCCCGGGTCGCCGACTTCGGATTCTCCAAGACCCCGGAAGAGACCTTTCAGAACTGGGGAGGCAAGGACGTTCCGCTCGCCGACATGGTGCGTGTCATTCGGACTTTCCGTCCCGACGTTCTGGTCGCGCGTTTTTCCGGCACCGAACGCGATGGACACGCTCACCATCAGGCATCGGCAATGCTGACTAAAGAAGCATTCCGAGCGGCTGGCGACCCGAACCGCTTCCCAGAACAGATCAAAGAGGGTCTGCAACCCTGGCAGGCAAAGAAGCTTTACATCGGCAATGTCTGCCCATGGCGGGTGAGCACCTGCCCCGATGAAAACTGGACGGTGCGTTTCGACACGGGTGAAGTGGACCCCTTGCTTGGCATGTCTTATCTGCAGATGGCGATGAATGGCCTCGGGCGCCAGCACACGCAGGGACACTTCGATTACACCGTTCCTCCCGGCTCGCACTACGCGTTCTACCAGCTGGTGGACTCCGTTCTCCCGAAGGCAACCGGCCACGAAAAAGACTTCTTCGACGGGATCGACACCAGTCTGCCGAGCCTGGCAGATCGTTTGGGAAACGGGCAAAACACGATTCCATGGTTTCGCCAGGCAATGAGTAAAGCGTCGGGTCACCTCGGCGGTTCCGTCGCCGACCTTTCGGCACTGTTGCAGGATTTGGATGGGCTTGCGCATCACCTCCAGGGTCCAGGGCTCACCCTGCCTTCGAAGAGCGCGGCCCTGGAATACCTGTCCTATGAGGGCGAACAAGCCGCGCGCGCCCTCGATCTCGCACTGGGACTCACCCTTGAAGCTGTTGCCGTATCGCCCCAAGCCCCAGGAGGGCCTCCACCGCCAGAGAAGGAGTCTTTTGTCAGCGTATCGCCCGGGCAAGAGTTTCAAGTCGTGGCAAAACTCCACAATCCGTCAAACTACTGGCTCACAATTCAGAGCGCGCGTTTGGATCATTCGGATTGGGTTTTAAAGTCGCAGGCTGACCAGGTCACGATTGCCCCTGGCGAAGATTATTTCGCCAACTTCCTGGTGAGGGTTCCCCCGAACGCCGAACTCAATCGTCCCTATTGGCGGCGTGAGAACCCGCTCACCGAAGGTGCGAACCAGGTCGATCGACGATATCAGACGCTTCCATTGCCGCCAGAGGCCCTCCAAGTCCAAATCGTTTATCAATTGGCAGGACACAAGGGCATACACTCTCCTGCTCCTGATTTTCTTAGGAAGCAGGCCGGAGAACCTGACACGGGCAGAATTTCTTCGGCTGTCATCGCTCCCTATCTTGACGATCACGGCGTAAACCGCAAGCTTCAGCTGGGAGTGACGCCGGCTTATTCGGTAGCCCTTGAGCCTAGTGAGCAAGTGATTCCTACATCTGATGGAAAAACCACCACCGCAAATCTCAGCATCGGTTCGAACCTCACCGCCGCGCGCCCGGGACAGCTGCGTCTGGAGGCACCGCCCGGCTGGCAAGCCGAGCCGCCAACCCGGGCCGTGGCAGGATTAAAGCGGGGTAACAAGCAGGAGTTTTCTTTCAGCGTAATTCCGGCCAAGTCAGTTGAAGGTCGCTCCGATCTGCATGCCGTGCTGGATGCCGGGGGCAAGACTTACTCCGAAAGTTACCAACTGATCACCCGCGACGACATCGGCTCTTTTTACTATTACCGACCGGCTGTCCAGCACGTCAGCATCGTGGACGTGAAGGTTCCCAAAGGTCTCAAGGTGGCTTACATTCAGGGCGCAGGTGAGGACACGCCGACAGTGCTGCAACAAGTCGGCATGAATCTCACGGTTCTCCCCGCGGAGAAGCTGGCGACCGAGGACCTTTCCCAGTTCGGCAGCATCGTTCTCGGAGTGCGTGCCTACGACGCCCAGAAGGATGTCGCAGGCAATAACGGCAAGCTTCTGAAGTTTGTCGAAAACGGGGGAACGCTGGTGGTTGAACATAACAACGATACGTCGGACTTCAACGGCGGCCACTTCACGCCCTATCCAGCCGAACTCGGCCGCTCGCGGGTTTCTGTCGAGCAGGCGCCAGTCGAAATTCTGCAGCCCGATCATCCTGTATTGCGCTACCCCAATAAGATTACGCAAGAAGATTTTGCGGGCTGGGTGCAGGAGCGCGGCTTGTACTTCATGACCTCCTGGGACGATCATTTTGAGCCGCTGATCTCGTGCCACGATCCTAACGAGCCCGACCAACAGGGTGGCTTGCTGGTCGCGAAGTATGGCAAAGGCACCTACATTTACAGCGGATATTCGTTTTATCGCCAGCTGCCGGCAGGTGTGCCCGGGGCGGTTCGGCTGTTCGTGAATCTGGTAAGTGCGGGGCATGAACGCGAGCAATGAGTGAACATGTTTTCATCGGTCCCATCCGGAATGGCTTTCGCCATCAGGAACCTGTATTCCGGTTGCTCGCGCCCTCATCTCCTATTGGCGCGCAGGCGTGTGCAAATATGATTGGCAGACCAAGGCGCACCTAGCCAATGCCCAGCAATGTCCACTTCTCCCCAACCCGGCTCCCCCAAGCTGATCCGCGGCGTCGGCCTTGCGTCGGCCACGACGCTAAACATGATCGACATGATCGGCGTTGGCCCCTTCATCACCATCCCTCTGGTGGTGAGCGCCATGGGCGGCCCGCAAGCCATGTTAGGGTGGATCATCGGCGCCGTGCTCGCCGTTTGCGACGGCCTTGTCTGGGCGGAACTTGGCGCGGCCATGCCCGGCTCGGGCGGATCCTACCGCTACCTGCGCGAGATCTATGGTCCGCAACGCCTAGGAAAACTCGTCTCGTTTCTGTTTATTTGGCAACTTTCCTTTAGCGCACCACTCTCCATCGCTTCTGGTGCCATCGGGTTTGCCGGTTATGCGTCTTACATCTTTCCCGGTCTCGAGCAGCAATATTCCGCACACGACTGGAGCTTCCAACTCCCTCTCCTCGGAACGATTCACATCCGCTGGATCGCTGCCTGGACCACTTTGATTGCGATCGGCGTCGTGCTCATTGCCGTGCTCCTATTATTTCGGCGAATCACTCACATCGGCTGGATTTCCCGCTTCCTTTGGCTGGGCGTGATGGGAACCATCGGGTGGATCATCTTTGCTGGCATGACGCACTTTGATCCTGCTCGCGCCTTCAGTTTCCCGCCGGGCGCATTCGCCATTTCACGCAACTTTTTCCTCGGGCTGGGCTCTGCAATGCTGGTCTCGACCTACGACTACTGGGGCTACTACAACGTCTGCTTTCTCGGCGACGAGATCAAGGACCCAGGCAGAAATATTCCCCGCGCTCTGCTGCTATCCATTGTGCTGGTCGCCTGTCTATACCTTTTGATGAACATCAGCATTCTGGGCGTGGTGGACTGGCACGAAATGGTGGGCTTGCATGACTCCAATAACAAGCTCTACGTCGTTTCCACATTCATGCACAGGATCTATGGTTCCTGGGCTGCCAATCTGGTGGCCGTGCTCGTCATGTGGGCGGCCTTCGCGTCGGTCTTCTCGCTGATGCTTGGCTACTCGCGCGTGCCTTACGCTGCGGCCCTCGATGGAAACTACTTCAAAGCTTTTGCCCGTGTGCATCGTGTGTATCGTTTTCCCCATGTCTCGCTGCTTGCACTTGGCGGGGCCGCCCTGGTGTTTTGCTTTTTCTCTCTCGCGGACGTAATCTCGGCTCTGGTCGTGATCCGCATTCTTCTTCAGTTCATTGTCCAGGCAGTAGGCCTCATCGTCCTCCGCATCCGCCGTCCCGAAATGCCGCGCCCATTCCGCATGTGGCTGTATCCGGTTCCGGCACTCCTCGCCATTGCGGGCTTTCTTCACATCCTGATCATGCGCAATAATTTTCTCCGTGAGGTGGTGTTTGCCGCTCTCATTCTGATCACCGGCCTCTTACTTTATCTCCTTCGCGCACGTCGCAACCGGCAATGGCCATTTGATAAACCAGTACAGGCTCCCACCGAGGTGCACGCAAGCTGATGGCTGATTCTGTCCCTACCCCTCTACCGAGCGCTCGCCCCCCCG
The DNA here is from genome assembly GCA_035606605.1 of Terriglobales bacterium. Taxonomy (GTDB): domain Bacteria; phylum Acidobacteriota; class Terriglobia; order Terriglobales; family Acidobacteriaceae; genus Gp1-AA145. Next base: position 89,229 of record DATNEX010000047.1, on the reverse strand, counting down.
TTCAGGGATCAGCTTTGGCCCCTCTGCGCGAACCACTGTTTCGTTCTCTCTGGTTCGCCGCCGTGATCTCCTACATCGGCACGTGGATGCAGAACGTAGGCGCCGGCTGGCTTATGACCCAGCTCACCATGTCGAAACCGGAAGCCCCGCTGATGGTAGGCCTGGTTCAGGCTGCAACCACCCTGCCGGTTTTTCTGGTTATCCTTCCGGCTGGCGCCCTCGCCGACATGGTCGATCGCCGTCGCCTCTTGCTGATGACGCAAGCCTGGATGGTGGTCTCCGCAGGACTTCTCGGCATCTGCACCTTGCTCGGGTATGTGACTCCCTGGACGCTATTGGTCTTCACCTTCATCCTGGGCTTGGGCTCGGTTATGAACGACCCCGCTTGGCAGGCAATCACACCCGAGGTCGTGTGTGCCGAAAATCACGCGCCGGCAGTGGCGCTGAGTTCAGTGGGGTTCAACGTCGCCCGCGCCATCGGCCCGGCTCTCGGGGGCCTCGTGATTGCCGCAACCAATTCCGGCGTCGCCTTCCTCATGAACGCCACCAGTTTCTTCGGCGTGATCTTCTTCCTCTACCGCTGGAAGCGCGTAAAACCGGAGGCACCTCGCAGCGACCGTGTGGTCGATTCCATGCGCGCAGGCTTACGGTATGTTTGGGCGACTCCACTGGTTCATTGTGTCCTGATCCGCACTGGTGCCTTCAGCGTTGCCGCCAGCTCTCTGCTCGCGCTGCTTCCCCTGATTGCCCGTCACTGCGAACTGGGGGCTACTGGATATGGACTGCTTCTTGGGTCGTTCGGGTTCGGCGCCCTCGCGGGAGCCGGATTGCTTTCTCGATTGAAGAGCTACTATTCCGTGGACCGCGTTGTTGCCGCCGCCATTGTCGTCTTCGCACTGATGACCTTCGCCGCGGGACAAGCCCATGCCTTCCCGTCGTTAACGCTCATTCTCTTTTTGAGCGGCGCCGCCTGGATCGGCATTCTTGCTTGCCTCAACGTGGCCGCGCAGACCATGTCTCCCCCCTGGATGCGTGCCCGGGCGCTCTCCATGTACTTGCTCATCCTGCAAGGAGGCATGGCTCTCGGGTCCGCCGCTTGGGGAGCTCTGGCGACAAAATACGGCCTCCCGACTACAATGCTTCTTTCCTCTCTGGCATTAATCGCGGGGTTGGCCACGGTTCGCAAATATCCTTTAAGTTCCAGCGAGCTCGACCTTGCCCCAGCCGTGGTGCGGGACTGATTCATTCAAAGAAGTATCTATTTTTCGGGTTTGCACGAGAAGCGGTATCAGAAAGATCAGGGTATTTCGGCATCATCAGCCTTATCTCTTGTCAGGAGAAAATATGCAAAGATTCAACTTGCTGCTTGCCGCACTGGTAGTACTCGGAACCGTCTCAATCGTAGCCGCCCAAACGGCGGCTCCGCCCCCGGCCCAAACCCTCGGCGAAGCGCTGCAGGCCGATCTGAATATTGCCAAAACGGACTTCATCCCTGCGGCAGAAGCCATGCCAGAAGACAAGTACTCATTTGCTCCCACCAATGGTGACTTCAAAGGGGTTCGAACCTTTGCCCAGCAGGTGAAGCATGTTGCCGCTGCTAACTACATGTTTGGCTCGACCATCTTGGGGCAGAAACCTCCCGTCGACCTTGGCAGCGAAAACGGGCCCGACTCGATCAAGTCCAAAGCCGACATCTTGAAATTTCTAAACGACTCGTTTGCCTATCTCGAAAAGGCTCTCGCCTCAGTCACAGACAAGAACGCGCTTGATCAGATCGACAGCCCCTTCGGGATGAAAGGCGCGCGGATGAGCTTCGCAACCTTCTCGACGGCCCACCCGTTCGACCATTACGGGCAGATGGTGGTTTACCTGCGCATGAACGGAATCGTTCCGCCGGCCAGCCGTCCGCAACAGGGTAAGTAGCCTCAAGCGCCATCGGCGTAACACCATCCCAAGAGTTACTTTCGACCTGTCATCCCCGGAGAGCGCCAGCTCTCCGAGGGATCCGATGAGCATCACCGCAATCAGAAGTAAGGATCTACCCAGCCGCCCGTCGCCCATCACTCGGCCAGCCCATGTTTGCGGGAGTCTCAGTCAACCTCCCGCTGGCTTTTTTTGTGCAACTTTTCGGCCTCTGGCAAGAAAGGGTTTGAACTGATCACCCGATGGGCGACCCCGGTTCCGCTTGCGAATCGTCCTAAGTTTCCGTAGCATCGGTCTTGAGAGCCGGCCTGCCAGGTTGGTGATGGCGGTAACCGATTTTTGAACCAACACCTGAATGAACGGGGGCCCCACTCGAACTAGGATCCGGTGTGCCATGCTCCGCCATGCGGAGACGCCTAAAGGGTCTCGGGGGGTTCCCAAACGTCTACCGACGGTTCATTCTCGGCCCGTCACACGGCTTTGTGGGTCGGCTTTTTAGGTCCTTTTGGCGGTTGGGTGTTTTGTCGCTCTCCTCAGCCAGTTTCGTGAACCATCGAGGACCAACCAAGAAGGACGTCTGGTGAGTTCTGCCGGGTACGCGCATCTAAATTAACTAGTGTTCCCCCAACTGTTTCATCTCGGCAAATATGCAATACCTACCTATGGGGTCCTGGTAGCCACCGGCGTGCTGGTGGGCCTCTGGATCAGTGTTCGAAATTCTGCGCGCCAAGGCATCAAGCCCGAGAACGCATGGGACTTCGGCATCGCCGTGGTACTCGCCGGAATTCTTGGCTCAAAGATTTTGTACGTGGTCGTTGACTGGCGCACTTACCTCGAGCATCCGAAAGAGATCTTTAGCCTTGCGACCCTTCAAGCGGGGGGCGTTTTTTCCGGAGGCTTGCTCGGTGCTTTTATCGCCGCCTGGTGGTTCCTGCGGAAATATCAAATGCCGGCGCTGGCGACGTGCGACGCGTTTTCTCCCGGCCTTGCTCTTGGCCACGCCATTGGCCGTCTCGGCTGTTTCGCTGCCGGCTGTTGCTACGGAAAAGAAACATCTCACTGGTGGGGGGTTACCTTCACCAATCCAATTGCCAATACGAACGCCGGCACTCCCTTGGGTAAAGCGCTTGAGCCAACTCAACTTATCGAGTCCGCTGCCGAACTCATCATCTTCGGTGTTCTCACTTGGATGTTCGGGCGTAAGAAATTTGACGGCCAAATCTTTGGGGCATATTTGTTTCTGTACGGAATCGCGCGCTTCTTCATTGAATTTCTGCGCGATGATCCCGGTCGTGGCGGCCCGTATTTCGGCGTACTCAGCGGAACCCAGTTGATTTCGATTGGTCTCGTGCTCGCCGGCGGCATGCTCTGGTATTTCCGTTCTTCTCCTAAAGTCGTCGTTGCTACCGCCGAGCGATAAACCTGTGATTCCACGCTAAGTCGGATCCAGATCGAAGGCTCCAAATCTCGCGGACGTGGGAGACGGGAACTGGATTCTTCCACCACCCTCCTGAGCGAAGCAGCGTGGCGTAAGTGGGGGGAAATTGTCGGGCGTCGGTGGCGAACTTTGGCGTTGAGGTCAACCATGCAATTTTCGGCTTTCGGCTATCGGCTTTCCTCTTTCCTCCGACTACCTCAGTGTCCTTCGTGGTGAAATGAAGCAATCACGATGAGCGATATTTACCAGTTTTCGGCCACTCCCGACGATGCTGGTCAACGGCTTGACCAATTCCTCGTCTCCCGTCTCCCCGATGTCAGCCGTGCGCGCATCCAGAACATCATTGCGCAGGGGAAAATCCTGGTTAACGCCAAACCCGCGAAAGCATCGCTTAAACTTCGCGGCGACGAACGGATCGAGATTCTCGGCCCGGCCGAGCGCCCGCCGGTCAAAGCCATTGCGGAAGACATCCCTCTCGACATTGTGTACGAGGATGAAGACCTTGCCGTAATCAACAAGCCTGCCGGAATGATGGTCCACGCCGGAGCCGGCTCGACTGAGGACAACCGGAATCGCGGAACTCTCGTGAATGCCCTGCTTCACCACTTCACAACCCTGTCGGGCGTGGGCGGAGATCTTCGTCCCGGAATCGTGCACCGCCTCGACAAGGACACCAGCGGCCTTCTGGTTGTGGCGAAGAACGACTCTGCCCACCGCAAGCTTGCCCACGCCTTCTCTTGCCGGCGGGTTAAGAAAACCTACGTTGCACTGGTCCACGGCTGGCTTAAGGATGACCGCGGCACGATTTCAGCCGCAATCAGTCGCGACCTAGTCCGCCGTACTCGGATGACCACTCGCCGAAGCCATGGTCGCGAAGCCGTTACCCACTACCAGACCGAGCGGCGCCTGGATTCCCCTTACGGCAAGTTCACCCTGCTCAGGCTGCGCATCGAAACCGGACGCACTCACCAGATCCGCGTTCACCTTGCCTCCATCGGTCATCCGATAGTAGGAGATACCCTGTACGGAGCTCCCAACCAGATTCGCGCCCAGTCTTCCGCCGCCCTCTCTCTGAGCCGTAACTTCCTGCACTCCATCGAATTGCAATTCGCTCACCCCCGAACCGATCAGGCACTCCAGTTCTCCCGGCCACTACCAGGAGAACTCGAACAATTTCTGCTTCAGCTCGGCTAAACGATCTCGCCCAGGGAAGCTATAATTAGCTCGATGCATCGGTCCTGCCGGTTCTCTACTTTTCTCGCCTTTGCTGCCCTTTCCCTCGGTGTGGCAATGCTCGGAGCGCAGAGCGCAGATGATCTGCCTGCGGCTCCGTCTGAGGCCATCAAACCGAAACCCGCACCCAAGAAGGCTGATCCACCCTCCCCGGCGGCTCCAGCCGACCCCGCGCAGCCTTCTCATGAGAGTGCCCAGCAAGATGGACCTGCGACCGCATCGTCAACCGACACCGACCGGTCGGATGATCAATCAGCCCTAAACAGCAACACCACCATTAGAACGCTCGTCAACGAGGTCAGCGTCGTCTTCACCGTCACCGACAAGCACAACCGCTATGTCAAAGATCTCAGCCAGGAAGACTTCAAAGTTGTGGACGACAACCGTCCCGTTGGTCAATTTCATTTCCGCCGCGAAAAAGATCTCCCGCTGCAGGTCGGCCTTCTGATCGACGCCAGCAATTCCATTCGCGACCGCTTCAAGTTCGAACAGGAATCCGCCATTGAATTCCTGAGCGAGATCATTCGCCCCCGCTACGACAAAGCGTTTGTGGTCGGCTTCGACGTCGAGCCTGAAGTCACTCAGGACTTCACCGACAACACGGAGAAGCTGGCTACCGGTGTGCGCATGCTCAAGGCCGGCGGCGGCACCGCGATGTTCGACGCCCTGTACTACGCGTGTCGTGACAAATTGCTAAGGTCGCCCCAGACCGGCTCGGTTCGCCGCGCGGTCATTCTTGTCAGCGACGGCGAGGACAACCAAAGCCACGTTACGCGGGAAGAGGCCATTGAGATGGCGCTGCGGGCCAACGTCATCGTGTACACCATCAGCACGAACTTCCCGAATGGCGGCGGCTCGGGAGACAAGATTCTGCAGCGCATCGCTGACGCGACCGGCGGCCGTGCTTTTCAGCCTTTCCAGCTTCAACAGGTTGCCGACGCCTTCCAACAGATTCAGGCGGATCTTCGTAGCCAATACGAACTCTCGTATAGGCCGGAAAACTTCGCCCACGACGGACGTTATCGCACGATCGAAATTTCTGCTCTGCGCAAGGGCTTGAAAGTCCGCAGCCGCAACGGCTACTACGCACCAACCGAGTAGGGCTGACCTCGACCGTCCGTTTCCTCAGTGGCGTTCCTCCCTATAAGGCATACGGCGGTGGTGGGGGTTCTCTAAATCCTCTAACATATTCCGTCCGAGCACATTGCCAGTCTAGGAATTCACCTGTGCCATGCCCGCTCAAGGGAGCAACGAAATGCAGACCAGTCAGGTAACGAAATTCCTAGTCGGGATCCTCGTCCACTCGGTGTTTGTGTTGCTAGCGGCGCGTTCGTTCGCGCAGCCCTCCGGTGGCCCTTATGGTCCTATGGATCAGACCTACGAGGTGCCGAAGGCCAGCCACGTGTATTACGTTTCTCCGGAGGGCAAAGCGGAGAGCTCGGGATCGGCCCCTGACCAGCCCACAACCATCGAATCAGCCATCGATCGCGTTCTCACTGGTGACGCCATCATTCTGCGCGGCGGCATTTACCGCACCGGGGGCCTCGTGCTGAATCAGGGCATCACCATGCAGCCCTACCTCGACGAGCGACCAATTCTGAAGGGCACCGAGCTCGCCACCAACTGGGAGCCGCTGCGCAACAACGTTTGGAGAACCAAGTGGGGCAAGCTCTTCCCTGCCTCGCCACTTCCTTGGTGGCAACGCAACCGTGAAGGTATGCGAACCCCTCTACACCGTTTCAACACCGATATGGTTTTCATCGACGGCCAGCAATTGAGGTCGGCCGGTTGGGAAGGAGAGCTTGACCCGCACTCGTTCTATATCGATTACTCGAGCGGCTATGTCTATATCGGCATCGATCCTGCAAACAAGCAAGTTGAGATCACGGCCTTCAACAGCGCGCTGGTTCGCACCAGCGCTCCCGTTCACGGGAAGACCAATGATCACAAAGGCCCAGTGATACGCGGCATCACCTTCACCCAGTATGCTTACCGTGCACTGGAAGTCGAAGGCAAGAAGCAATTCACCGTCAACGACGAACCCACCGACGAACCGGTTGGCCTCTCTGATCCTTCAACCTTCGGCAAAGAAGTCATTGGCACGGTTCTTGAAAACGTAACCATCTCCTTTTGTTCGCGGGTCGCTGGTTACTTCCGCGGCGACGGGCTGATTATCCGCAATTCCCTGGTCAGCGACACGGGCACTGAAGGCATCTACGTCATCGGGTCGTCGGACGTTCGGTTGGAACATAACATCATCCGCCGCAACAATGTCATGCAACTCACTGGCTACTATCCATCGGCGGTGAAGATCTTCAACCAGACGCGGCGTGTGGTTTTCCGCGACAACCTGATCATCGATCAACCCTACTCCAACGGCGTCTGGTACGACGTAGGCAATCGTGACGGCGTAATCGTGAACAACTGGATCGAAGGCGCCATCGATGGATTCTTCTTCGAGATCTCTCGTGGCGCGACTGTGGCCGGCAATGTTTTTGTTCACTGCGACAAAGGTGTACGAGTACTCAACTCGGCCGACGTTCGCGTCTACAACAATACCTTTATCGACACACCTGCCTCATTCGAACGGAACGAGCGGAGCACGACCGGAGATCGCTTCGGATGGCACCCCTCCACCGGGCCTGATGTCGATCAGCGCGAGGGCCACATATTCGTGAATAATCTTCTCGTAGCAAGTGACTCTTATCGTCAGCCACTCATCCGCTTTGCACAGCCCCAAACACTCTGCTCGCGCTTGACCCACCCGATGATCAAAGAGCTGGATGGCAACGTGTACGTCCGCCCTTCAGTTTCGAGCGGACCGGCAGCGCCACTTGTGACCTGGAGCCCCTCCGCTTCTGACAACTGCCAGTCGACCTTCGCCACCTTGCAAGAGTTCCGGAAGGTTTCCGGCGTCGAAGCCATGGGAAGGCAACTGGACCGCACTCCGCGCTCGGTTTTGAAAGGCATTGACCTCGGCCGCTATGATCTGCAGCCAAACGCAGGAGTCACCAAGAATCGCATTCCGTTGCCTGCCGACGTCAGAAAACTTCTCGACTGGACCGAACAGGATGCCCAATGGCCGGGCGCCTACCCGCTCCGAAACTGATGCTCGATCCTGAACGGCAGGGCAGCTCTCAACGCTCTACCTTTCTTAGAACGACCGGAATGGTCGATGGAATCTGGAAGCTCCCGATCGAAGGATCAGAACCGTCCGGAGCTGGACCAATATCGGGAGCATCGGCCGCCTTCTGCGGAGGTTTCGGAGGCTCCCATCCCAGATTGACCGAGCGTTGCAACTCGATTCGGTCTCCCTTAATCGTGCCATTGAACGTATTGGCTCCTGCCTTGAAACTGATGCCGCCGCCGTCGACCTTGCCGTTCACAATCGGGGCAGGAGTGTCGGTGCCGCCGGTAAAGCTCATTCCCGTCCCTTCCACGCTACCGCTTAAGTCGCCGCCTTCTTCTTTGAACGAGTAAATCGAATCTCCGCTGGCGAGGAACCAAATCTGCGAGGCGCCATCGGAGATCGGCCTCCATAGCCCGGTGATGCCTTCTCCCTTCGGGACCTCCCGTTCCCAGGCTCCGATCTGCGGCCGCAGACTCACGATTTTGGTCCCCACCGTGACCGTGGCAGGGGCCAGCCCTGACGAGCTTGCTTCAACCGTGATGCTCCCACCCTTTTTGGTTGATTGCACTACCGCCATGCAGTATCCGCAGAACGCCTTTCGCGATGTGCTCTTATCCGATCCCTGATCGCTCGGATCGCCGTTGCCCACTCCGATCAACTTCCCTTCCCCCGACACTTTGAACGTCACTTCGTTATCCGTGATCGGCACAACCCGATCTTGCGCATCCCGAACTTCCACGGCGTACATCGCCACGTCTTCGCCATCGGCGGAGACTTCCCGGCGATCTGCCGACATCACAAGCTTCGCCGCGGGCCCCGTGGTCTCGCGCTTGGTGGTCATCACGACTTTGCCGCTTTTGTATCCACGCGCTTCAATCATGCCCGGCGCATATGTCACCACCCAGGCAACATGCGAGTCCTTTGGCATGTCTTTCGTTCCCAGGCTTTGTCCGTTGTGCAGCAATTCCACTTTATCCAGGTTGGAGTACACCCACACCGCGATTCGCTTGCCCTGCATGCCTGGCCAATTCCAATGCGGAAACAGATGAAGCACCGGTTCGTTCGTCCACCAGGCCTTGTAGTAGTAGAAGGAGTCCTTGGGAAAACCGCACGTGTCGATGATTCCATACTGCGAGCTGATGTTCGGCCATTCGTTGGGGGAGGGCTCGCCGCGGTAGTCGAATCCCGTCCAAACGAATCCACCGGAGAGCCACGGCCGGGCGTTGCAAAACTTCCACCAGCCTTCGGCTGACGCGCGCCCGGTCGTCGTATAGGGATCGTAAGACGACACGTATCCTTTCGACGCATCGGTCACATAGATCCCGCGAGTGCCCACTGCGCTCACGGTCTCGGTTCCCATCACCGGTTTCTCGGGATTTTTTTTATGGAACTCCTCCGCCTGCGGGTCCATGTAGTTGTACCCGGCGACGTCACAGACTGCCAGGCCACCAGCCGTCCCAATTGCACCCGTGGGTGCAATCGATGCCGGTCGCGACCCATCCAACTCGTTGGCGATGGCTTTCATCGCGCTCAGGATCGACAACCCTTTATCCGTATTTGCCTGCCCTTCCTCGTTGCCCATGGACCACATGAACACGCTTGGCCGATTGCGGTCTCGGCGCACAAGATTGGCAAACTGATTCAGGGCTTCGGGGTTTGACGACATCATGCGGGTTTCATCGAACACCAGCATGCCCAGCTCGTCGCAGGCGTCGAGCAATTCCGGCGTGGGCGGATTGTGCGATGTCCGCAGCGAGTTGCATCCCATTTCCTGCAGTTTTCGTACGCGGTAGTACTGCACCGCGTCGGGCAGGGCGGCACCGATTCCGGCATGGTCCTGGTGATTGCATGTGCCCTTGAGCTTTACAACCCTTCCATTGAGAAGAAATCCTTTGTTCACATCGAATCCCACGGTGCGAATCCCGAAACGCGTCTCATAACGATCGACTACTCCGCTTTCCGTCTGCAATTCCGTGACGAGCCGATACAGATTGCGTTCTTCCAGGGACCACAGCAACGGCTTATTGACGTTCACCTTCTGCGTGAATGCGCCCTCCTCGCCGCTCGAGATCGACTGCGGTGCACTCGTCGTGCTTCCAATCGTGTCTCCCGAGGGACTCAACAGGGTTGAAACCACGCGGACCTTCTGCACTCCCTTGTCGTGATTGCTCACTTGAGTGGAGATGGAGAGGCTCGCCGCTCCGTTTTTGACATCGGATTTGACGAAGGTACCCCATTGCGGCACATGAACCGGGTTGGTCTTCACCAGCCACACGTGGCGGTAAATTCCCGCGCCCTCATAGAACCAGCCATCGCTTGAAGTCGCGTCCACGCGCACCAGCAATACGTTCCGGCCGCCCAGGTTGGCGAAGTCGGTTAGATCGAAGGCGAACGGATCGTACCCGCCGCTGTGCCGGCCGATATAGAAGTTGTTGAAGACCACCATGCTTTCGCGATAGGCACCGTCGAATTCCACGGTTATGCGCTTACCTTTGTCCTCCTCCGGCAGCTCGAATACGTGTCGATACCATCCCACACTGCTCGCGGGATAGGTCTTGCCGATTGGATAAAAACCTTTGGCCATCAAAGCGGGATCATTTTGGAAGGGCAGTTCGATCGCCCAATCATGTGGCAAATCCAGTTGACGCCATTCGCTGTCGTCAAAGGCAATTCCCCCCGCCGGCACGAAATTGCCGGTCTTTTGAAAATTCCCTGTGAAGCCGAAGTCTTTGGCGGGATCGTTGGCATGCCCCAAATGAAATCGCCAGCCGAAATCAAGAAGCAGGCGTTCTCTTCCCGCCTTCCTCATGGCTTCATCGTTGGCAGTGGCCAGAAGAGGATCGAACGATGGGTCTCCCACTGTGGACGGAATGTCGATCGCGCCGGCAATCGAACCCATACCATGTACTGCGGCCACCGCCGCAGGTCCGATCACGCCAGCCTTCAGAATGTCTCGCCGTGAAAAGTTCTTCATCGTCCTTCCGTCCTCCAGGGGTTCGTGTTCCCGCGAGCTATCAAACGTGAAGTTATACGCCCGATCGGAGTTGGATCGCAACATCAGACGGGCGTCCTCCGGGGTTTCGTTTCTTCTAGTGTTTTCGGCCGCAATCGAAGACCGAAAAGCGTGCCAACCCGCCGCCGTTCGTTGGTTCTCATCACGATCTCTACTAGGCCTCCTAACCAGGACGACTTGGGGAAGCCAGGGCTCTACACCGCAGTAGGCGGTCCGAACCAAGTCGTAAGCGCGTCGGCGAGCCTCAGTTGGGTTAGGTCTCCCACCCAGGCGACGTATCCGTCGGGCCGAATCAAGAGAGCGACGGGTGCAGTGACCACCCCGATCGCCGGAAGCTCCCAGGGACCACCGTATCGGGCGTCGATTAACTGAACTCGGTCTGCCCACGGAGCGATGTCGAAGCCGCGGGGGTCTGCGAGGTTGAGTAGCACCGGCCGGGCATCGTGCATGACGCTGAAGACCCGCAGCGGACCGTTAGCGGTGACCAGGTCGAGATCGGGCATGCGACGACCGAGCAGTGGGTGTCCCTCGCCGAGATCATAATGAATGTCCAAGCCCGACATCTCGGCGGCCAGACGTCGGCGTGGCTCGTCCATGCTGAGGAGCTCTGAAACATACTCCCCTAAGGCCTTCGTGCGCTCGTTCGGACGGCGCAGTGCCACTTGCGCCATCGTGTTGCGCAGCACGCGGGCAGCGACCGGGTGCCGCTCGGCGTGATAAGTGTCGAGTAGGCTCGCTGGCGATGTCTGTTTGACCACCTGAGCCAGCTTCCATCCCAGGTTCACCGCGTCCTGCACGCCGATATTGAGACCTTGTCCACCCACCGGGGGATGAACGTGTGCGGCATCGCCGGCCAGCAGGACCCGTCCGGCGCGGTAGGCTGCTGCCTGGCGCGTCATATCGGTGAACCTGGAGATCCAGGTAGGACTGTGAATACCGTAGTCGCTCCCATAGAAGGTGATCAGCGCTTCCCTGATATCGCCGAGCGTCGGTTCGCTCGCAGGACCTACCTGCTTTTCGGTCAGCACTACCCGCACCCGTTTCCCATCGCCCAATCTGCCGATCGCATGGGTACCACGGCCATCGTCCTGGAAGCCCCATGCCGGCTCCTCCGACACCTCGGCCTCGGCGATCAGCCAGCTGGTCGTCGGATCCCACCCGGGGAACTCGATGCCAGCGGCCTTGCGGATCAGGCTGCGACCTCCGTCGCACCCGGCGAGATACTGCGCCCGTAACGACCGGCCATCGGAAAGCTCAACGTTGACGCCGGTGTCGTCCTGCGCGAAGCCCGTCACTTGACGCTCGCGATAGATCGGCACGGCTAGCTCGTCGACCCACCCTGCCAGAATGCTCTCAATACGGTTCTGCCACAGCCCGAGCACGTAGTTGTGCCGGGTGGGAAAGTCGCTAATGTCGAGTGGAACGTGAAAGCGGACGATCTTATGCGCCTGTCCCTCTGAGAGAAACCGGTCGGCAATTCCGCGCTGGTCTAGAACTTCGATGGTACGCGAGTGCAGACCACCTGCGCGCGAGCCGGCAAGATCCTGGCTGGCTCGGCGCTCCACAATGGCAACGTCGACGCCCGCCAAAGCCAATTCGCCAGCCAACATCAGCCCTGTCGGCCCTCCTCCAGCGATCACCACCGCATGCTCGCTCATCACTACACTCCCCTCGGTTCGCCGCACCAACACGCCCGCGTATCTTTCCTCGCATCTCGATAGGTTTTTTGGGCCTCGTATTTTTGGCCGCAGTTCGCGACTGTACGGCACGACCCGGGGCTTGCCGCAAGCCCCCCGGGTCGCTGTATTCTGGTAGTGGCAGGAAGGGGGTACGACGCTTTCCGCCGATCCTCTCAGGACAGACTTTTGCGGAGCGCCGGGACGACGGCCTGCATGACTGCACGGTGGATGCGGAGAAGATCTTTTGTCGCACTTACCGGGGCAGCTGCCAACCGAGGAGTTTTTCAACTTCAGGAGATGTAAGCTCGGGTATCTTTGAGAGCGTCGCCCTTTTCCCTGGCGGCACGCTTCGCCTACGAAAGTTCCTTGTTGTGGTGGGCCGGGGGCGCACGGCTCACGAGCAATCACCATCCCGCGCGAGGGGGCAGCGATCTGGAGGGTTGTCGCCAACAACCTGAAAACGGTGCACCAGGTCTCAGGGTTCAGCGAGTTTCGCCGCCACGGCGGTGAACCCGGCAGCGAAGACTTTGTTGCCGATCTGATTGATCATGGCGTCGCGATCGACGCCCACTACCTCGAAATCGGCCCACCACTCCCCAAATGTTCGCTCACGATCGGTGACCCGATGCAGCCTTACGCCCGCCACGTAGTCACGAACCGGGAGCGTCCCCTCGATGATTTCATAGGTGAACACATAGTTCCGATCATCCAGGCACAGAAGGCGTTCGCGTACAAACCCTTCTCCTAGCGTCAACCTACGCACGCATCCAACCTGATCGCTGGGGTAATCGCTCTCGATGATGCTCTCCAGGATCCCCGGGTGATAGGCCGGCATGCCATTGAAATCTCGCATGACGCCCCACACTTTCTCGATGGGTGCGTCGATCACATGACTGATGTAGACCGTGTTTGGCATAGGGCTCCTCATGCCGCTCAAAACTTGATTCGCTTGAACTCTTGCGCTTGGGAAATGACGCCCTTTTCGGTCGGCAACCGTTCCATAGAACTGGCGCCGTAGAATCCGTGACAATGGCGTGCATTGTGCAGCACCCGCGCCGCGTCCCCGGGTTCGCTGATCGGACCGCCGTGGCACAAAATGATAATGTCGTTCCGCACATCGAGCGCTGCCTCGGCAATTGCGTCGACCCGTTGGACGCATTGTTCGAGGCTAAGCGCCGTCTTGGCACCGATCGTTCCCCCCGTGGTCAATCCCATATGCGCGACAATGATATCTGCGCCCGCCCGGGCCATGGCTTCCGCCTGTTGGCAATCAAAAACATAGGGTGTTGTGAAGAGGTTCTTCTCGTGGGCCTTTCGAATCATCTCGACTTCCAACGCGTAGCTGATCCCGGTTTCTTCCAAGTTCTGGCGGAACACCCCGTCGATCAAACCTACGGTCGGAAAATTCTGCACGCCTGAAAAGCCGACGGCGGCGAGCTCGTCCAGAAAGACCTCGAATAGGCAGAAAGGATCTGTCCCATTCACGCCGGCGAGCACTGGGGTCTTTTTGACGACAGGCAGGATTTCCGTCGCCATCTCCATCACCACGGCGTTCGCATTTCCATAGGCCAGTAAACCTGACAAAGAACCTCGGCCGGCCATGCGGTAGCGGCCGGAGTTGTAGATCACGATCAGGTCGATCCCGCCTGCCTCCTCGCACTTCGCGGAGAGTCCCGTTCCCGCGCCTCCGCCGATGATGGGTTGACGCGACTTTATCATCTGCTGAAATCTCGACCGCATTTCTTCGCGTGAAAAACGTGGCATGGATATCTTCCTCATCCGCTCCCAGTCATCGCTTGGCAATGGTCAAGAACTCTTCCACCCCAGCCTGCGCAAACTGAGGATCATTGAGGTGCCAGGGCAGACGCAGCAACTTTCTGCGGTCCGTCTGGCGCAGGCTAGCCTGCAACGATTCAAACAGCGCCGCATCTGCTGCAGGATCCCAGAATGCCTCGCCCGGCGCATCCAGCGACGAGACACCACCGAGCGGCAGCAGAAATCTCACCTCACCTTCGCACTGGTTGAGTCGCTCTGCAATCCAACGGCCTTGACGGACGTTCTCTTCGACCGAAGTTCGCATCAAGGTAATCTGGGGATTATGAGGATACAACTTTCGCCCGCGATACTCTTGTGGCACCGTGTCGGGCGCTGCGAAATTCACCATGTCGAGCGCTCCGCACGAGCCCACATAGGGAGCGCGGCTGCGCACGACTGCGCCAAATCGGTCAGCGGTGCAGGCGAGCACGCCGCCGAAGAGATGATCGCAAACTTCGGTAGTAGTGATGTCAAGCACACCGCTGATCTGGCTGTCCTCGAGGAGTTTTTCCATGGATCGACCGCCGGTCCCGGTGGCATGAAACACCAGGCAGTCAAAGCGAGGAGCAAGCAACCGAACCATCTCCTGCACACAGGGCGTTGTCACTCCGAACATCGTGAGGCCGAGCGCCGGCCGAACGTTAGCCGGTTGAGGGAGTGGGTGCAACATCATGCCGGCGAGCGCGTGGGTGGCATTTCCCAATACTTGGCGGGAGATACGGTTTAGACCAGCAACGTCGGTGACCGAATAGATCATGGTGATATCTGAGGCACCGACATACCCGGATACATTCCCAGAAGCCATCGTCGAAACCATTACCTTCGGTAGGCCGATTGGCAGGGCACGCATGGCGGGCGTGATCATAGCTGTGCCGCCTGACCCGCCCATACCGAGTAGCCCCCCGATGTCGTCTCTCTGCTTAACGAAACCCTCAAACGCCTGGGCCATTGCGGCAATCGCCGCTCCCCGGTCCCCGCAGAAGACCGCGTTCTCCCCTTGCGGATGATGGGCCGCGATCTCGGCAGCCGATATTTGCTCCCGGTTGCCGCACGAGCGTCTCCCATGGCCACCCACGCCCTTCGTGGAGAGATCGGCTAGTGTGACGGGCAGGCCAAGGGCCTCGAGCAAGGCGCAAACATACTCAGCCTCCGCAAGCTTTGTATCGAGTGTTGCCGCCACCCAGGCGCGCAGTCGAGTAGCCATCGGCGTCCGCTCTTGCCAGAAAGTCTCCGGCGTTGACTCAGCCGGCAATCATCATCAGCGACAGAATCTACACGTGAACGAGTTGGAATTCCACTAGAACGCGTGAAAACCGGTGCGAGACACGCGCCTAGAGCCTCGAAATGTAATAATTTTGCGCACTCACGGCAGGAAACGAAGACCTCGGTACCGTCCAGTCGATGAAAAAGAAAGCGCGGCTTTTGGTTGCGTTGTGTAGCATTGCAAACGACTCCCAGCCGCCAACGGAAGGCCTTTGAAGTAGGGATCCTTTCCCCTACTAGGACGTAGATAAACCTGCTCGCGCGATGTGGAAGTATGGCTATGAGAAATTTCTTCTGCCGAGATCTCCCACGAGTGCTGCTGTTAAGCCTGATCCTGACCAGGCTTGGGCAATCGGCGGCGGCGACCGGGCCCCCACCCGGAACATTGATCGATGTTTCTGGGCATAGGCTTCACATTCATTGTGCCGGCCCTCCAGACTCGAAACCTGTGGTTGTGTTCGAAGCGGGCGCAGGAGCCTTTTCCCAAGATTGGACTGGAGTCCAGGACCGGCTGGCCACGCGATTCAGAACCTGTGCCTATGATCGTGCCGGGTTGGGGTGGAGCGATCCGGGGCCTGCGCCTAGGACCCTGATTCAAGAGGTTTTCGAGTTGCAGGCTCTTTTGAAGGTGGCAAAGATATCGCCTCCTTTCGTGCTCGTGGGCCAATCCTTAGGTGCAATGAACGTGCGCCTCTTTACGCAGCAGGACAGCGGCGAAGTGGCTGGCATCGTACTTGTCGACCCTGCAGACGAGAACAGCATGTTGTTCATGGTGGGGACAAAGCGCTGGATGAAACTGCGCGATCAGGCGAGGGGCCGAAAGGTTCCGCCGCCTCGAGAGCGGGGGTCTCCGAGCACTGGCTACAATCCCGAAGAAGATTTCTTGGGCGACGAGGCCCAACTTCTCTACCTTAGTAGACAAAAAAATCCGCAGCCCTTCGGTGATCGGCCGCTGTTTGTGTTAGCCGCGGGAAAGCGGCCTCCACCGCCCGGAATGACAGAGGACTCGTATCGTGACATTAGGAGAGCCATCGATCAGGACCGGGTTGATGCGGCCCATCTCTCACGGAATTCAAAGTTCGTTCTTGACGTCAACAGCGGTCACAACATTCAACGGGACGATCCCCAAGCAGTGGCGGAAGCGGTGACCGAAGTCGTCGAGGCGGTCAAGAGCCATACCAAGCTCAAGTGAGGATCAGAGGTCATGGCTCATTGGCCTCATCTTGTTGTTTCAACGCCCTGCTGTTTCAACGCCCTGCCTGTGACTTGGTGCTCGCAAAGCGGCGAAAGAAACTATCGGCTTGCCATTGGGGACGCCGATCTCGGTTCGCGATGTCCACCGTTAGCGTCCGCTCCATGTCCTCGAATTTGGCGGCGGCGGCAAGATCTACCGGCTGTTTTAGATCATCCGAGGGTGCATGGTAGTGCAAATGCAACCACTCTTCAGCCTTCGCCTCTTCAGGAGATCCTTTTTCATAGCCAACCTTCATGGCCAACGCCGGAATGCCCCGCTTGATGAAACTATACTGATCGCTACGAATAAACAGGTTCCGCAACGGCTCGGGATCATCGAGGACAGCAATCCCTTCTTGCCTGCCTATTTCCTTTGCAGCGTCCCCCAATGTGGATTCATTCAGACCGTATACGATCACAGACTTCAACGGAACGATGGGAAGGAACATGTCAGTATTAATGTTGGCCACCATGGCCTGGACTGGCACGGTTGGGTAGCTCGCGAAATATTGCGATCCTAGCAATCCCTTTTCTTCTGCCGTCACAAACACGAACAGCACGGAACGCTTTAGCCGCGATCCTCGCAAGGAGTGCGCAATATCGAGGAGCACAGCGACCCCCGAGGCGTTGTCCATTGCGCCGTTGTAAATGTTGTCGCCATCAATCGGTGCGCCAATTCCGAGGTGATCCATATGCGCCGAGAGCACAACGTATTCATTCTTCAGCCGGGAGTCCGCGCCGGGATAGATCGCTGCGACATTCGAGGACTCGACTTTCGAGCGGATGAGCCTCGATTCTGCTACGAGTGACTTGTTCAGAGAGAAATGCGGCATCGGCTTACGCTCTTTGCCAAGGGCTGCGATCTCGGAGAATGTGTGTCCGGTGCCGTTGAAGAGTGCATCGGCTCGGGATGGATTCCAGTTCACCAACACCTGGATATTCTTGGTTTGGTCGAGCGCAGAATCATCGATCTGCATTGCCGGAGTCGCTCGCGAACTGGCGATACGTGACCATGGCAGGTCCATGGCAGCGGGATTTGGGATAGAGACCCACCCAATCGCTCCCACTTCTCTCATGATCCGAGCACGCTCTGCGAGCGATTGATAGTGCGAGGCGAGCGCGCTGGAGGCATTGGCGGGAGAACCGGTGAAAATCACAACGACCTTGCCCTTCGCGTCCAGGTTTGAGAAATCGTCATATTGCAGCTCTGGCATCCGTAGGCCGTATCCAGCAAACACCATCGGTGCTTCCACATGTGGCGCAAGATCGACGCTCTTGCTGAGAATCGCGTCTTCCCCGAGAACGATGTTTTCGGTCTTCCCTTCCGTCAGCAACCTCAGACTGGAGTGCGTCTCGTCGAGTTGACGTACCCGAAAACTGATTGGCTGGTAGAAGCCCTTCTTCCCCGCAGGTTGCAGCCCGTCGCTTTTGAGCTGATCCACAATGTATGCGGCCGCGCGCTCCAGACCAGCTGCGCCCGTGCCCCGCCCCTCCATCTTGTCGCTGGCCAAAACCGATACATGCGCCCACCACGATTTGCCGTCAAACAAAGGATGATTGTGCTGTGCGAACGCAATGATAGTAGTGACCGATGCAATCGCGACGAATGCCAGCGTCCTCATTCGAATCAAGTGCTCCTCCGTTGTTGCGCTTCCGGGGCCAAAGGCGTTAGCCATCATAACGGACGACTCAAGGTTGAGAGATGGGCCTCATTTGCCCCCTGTGTTGCTGGGGGCTTGCACCCGGAACAGGTGGGTAAGACTCAGCGCCATCGGGACATGAGATGGTTGGGAGCGGTCCACTCCCGAGCCGTTGTTGGGTGGTCAAAAACTCTGCGTCAAACATAAGCGCGACGCAGCATCTCCGCAGCGCTTTCATCCAGCAGTTCGGCGCGGCGAACCTCTTCAAAGCGCGCCAAGAGGTCATCCGCGCGCAGCCGTTTCTTTTCCGCCCCGCGAAAATCGTGAACGATTCGTCCGCGGTGCATCATGATCAGCCGGTCTCCGAGGCTGGCGGCCTGCTGCATGGAGTGCGTAACCATCATGGTCGTCAGCTGGTCGCGGCGAACGATGGCCTCGGTAACCGTAATGATCCGATCGGCACTTTTGGGATCGAGCGCTGCGGTGTGCTCATCTAAGAGCAGCAGTTCCGGACGCAGCCAGGTCGCCATGAGTAGCGTCAGAGCTTGGCGCTGACCACCAGAGAGGGAACCGATTGGATCTTTCAGGCGATCGTCCAACTTCATGTTGAGCGCTCTTACGCGGTCACGAAATTGGCTGACGAGATTCTTCGACAAAAGCCAATCTAATCCGTGACGCTTGCCGCGATGGGCCGCAAGCGCCAGATTTTCAGCGATGGTCATGTTGGCGGCAGTGCCCGTGAAGGGGTTTTGAAAAACCCTGCCAATGAGCCTGCCTCGGCGGTGTTCAGGCCAACCGGTAACGTCCTTCCCGGCAAGGAAAATGGCGCCCGCGTCGAGGGAGAAGCATCCCGCCACGGCGTTGAGCAAGGTGGATTTCCCCGAACCATTGGTTCCAATGATGACGACGAATGAACGATCCTCCACCGTCAGACTGACATTCTGCAGCGCCCGCAGTTCGTTAGGAGTGCCGGCGTTGAAAGTCTTGCTGATCGAGCGGATTTCAAGCATGAGCTGATCCGGTTCGGGAACGGTTCAGTTTTTTCAGCAACCCAGGGGTAATCAGAGCGAGAAAGACGAACCCTGCGGTCACCAGCTTTAGATCATTGGGATTCAATCCGAGCCGCAAGGCAATTGCAACCAGTAGCCGGAAGAGTACGGATCCCATCACGGCGCCCGTAATACTGAGTCCGAGTTGGCGGGTGCCTACCAACGCTTCCCCGATGATGACGCTCGCCAGGCCCCAGACAATCACCCCAATACCCATTTGTATGTCGGCAAAGCCCTGGTATTGGACGATCAAAGCGCCGCCCAACGCAACCAGGCCATTGGAGATGGCCAGCCCGAGAATGATCATGTTTTGGTCATTCACCGCAAGCGCACGAATCATCTCCGGATTGTCGCCCGTCGCCCGCATTGCGGTTCCAATGTCGGTTTGAAAGAAGATGTACATCACGCAGCCCACGAGGGCCGTGACCAGGAATGAGCCGACAAGCAGAGACGCTTCCAGGGCAGTGATTTCCCATCCCAGGACACTCAAACTCGCATGATGGACAAGTGCCGTACCCGCGCGCTCGGCGTAGGTTGTAAGCGTACTCGACCCCAGAACGGATAGATTGCTTCGGCCCATGATGTGAAGGTTCACCGAATAGAGCCCGGTCATCACCAGAATGCCGGCAAGCAATCCGTTGATCTTGAACTTTGTCGCCAGAGTGCCGGTGAAAGCACCGGCAAGAAAACCTCCTCCAAACCCGACCATCGTCGCCGCAGCCGGATTGATGCCGTGGACCAGCAACATCGCCGCCAACGCCGCGCCCAGCGTGCTCGATCCGTCCGCAGTGATGTCGGGAAAGGCAAAAATGCGAAAGCTGATATAGACGCCCAACGCGATCAGCGAATAAATAAGGCCCAGGGTGAGCGCTCCGAGCAAAAGACTCATGAGCTCGCTCCTTCGCTAAGAGTGGTGGTCATCGGCGCGATCCAGCAAGCACCACGGTGCAGCTCGGTTTCTTTAGTGCCGGAAGCGTCTCGGTCGTCAGTGAGCAAGTGAATGATCCCTTCGAGCGACTGATTCTCAAAGAGTGCCTTGATGGACGCGTTCAGGTCTATTGGTCCTTTCTGTACGGGACGATATGAGAACGCCGCAGCATGGAAATGGGCGGAGAGGGGAAAGTCGGGCACGGTCGAAAATGGTTGAAGAATCGGGGCCAAAGCGCCAGACGTTCCCCGCACGGCAACCCCCGCCAAAAGCCCGATACGATGGGAATAGGCGGGCTCGGCCGTGAAGCTCAGCCAATCGCGAATTTGTGGAAAATCAAATGCGTTCTGCACACCGGTTCCTGGAATAGGCGACTTGCGCAAGGCGGCGCCCACCAAGCCAGCGGATTCCGCAATCATCACCACGCCAATTCGTTCGGCTTTGGTGAACTCCAGGCATGACTCGAGCAGGGCGGAAAGGGGGACGGGAACGCCGGCTTTTCCCTCGAATCGCACCAAGCTGCGAAAAGGCTGCTTGCCTTTGCCATGGCAAGCGAGGCCATAACATACCTGTACCTCTGCGCCCGAACCGTCATCTGCAAGCAGAAAGTCCGGAACGTTGGTTCCATCGGTCGGAAGATAGGCGACTGCTCCTGCTGCCGCGATGAATTCTCCGAAACGGCTTTTGCAATCCTCAAAGTCGCTGCCGAGCGCTCCGAGACCAATGGCAAAACTGGAATTCGGGAACTGCAGGGTTTGACAGTGCTCCTTATCAAATCCCGACGACTTAAGCAGACTTGCATCGCCCAGCAGCTGCCCCTGTAGCTGCGCATCGGCAGCGAGTGCATAGATTTCGTAGGTCGCTTCGGCGCGGTCAAGTTTCGTGGCCTTGACTGGCGGTTCGACGGCGGAGGGCCCGACGGATGAAGCAAGCGAAGGCGTCTTCGCCAGCAGCAAATCTTCCAGCTTGGAAAGCTGAATAACTTTCAGGACGACGGGTGACCAGTTCGAGACAGCAAACGAGCCCTGGATGCTCTTCAGATCTCTATAAAGCCTCACCAGCGTCCCAATTCCGGCAGAGCTCAGAAACGCGACTGGAGAGAGGTCCAGTCGTATCTGGTGAAATCCCTGGCGAATTTCCTGGTCCACTGCGGCGCCCAGGTGATCAGCCCAGTAGCTATCCACACGGCCATGAATCTTCAGTTCGAGAATGTCGCCGACTTGTCGTTTTGTTATCTCCATGCTACTTCGCAGTTCTGGCTTGATCCTCACCTCTTCGGTCGTGAATGCCCGAATCATCGACTACAACGCCGGCGCGCCGAAGGATCTCATCCGGAACGGCCCAGGGTTTTTTGAGGCCCTTGAGCACCGTGGTATTCACAACAAAGTGCACCGGGACAGAGTTCGTAATCGGTATCTTCGTAGGATCAGCTCCGCGCAAGACTCGTGCCGCCAGTTCTCCTGTCTGCTTGCCGATCTGATAGAAGTCCGCGCCGTAATCGAACAACGTCCCGCGGTCGGGTTTGCCGGGCGTGATGCTGAACACGGGAATACCCGCCCTGCGTGCCACCGAGATCACCGAGTCGGCGGCAACGCTGACGGTCACGTCACCACTGATCCACAACACCTCCGCGCCTCTGCTGACCAGCGAATGTTCGGCCTCAAGCACCGCATTTGAGTTTTCGACATTGGCCTCAAGCAACTCGATCCTCAATTGGCTGCAGGTTTGACGCGCGCTCTCGAGGAAAGCACGAGAGTTGGCCTCCGCCGGGTTCCAAGCAACCCCCACCCTCTTCAAGTCGGGAAACATTTCGCGTGCGATCTTGAAAGCATCCTGCACCGGAAGAAAACTCCCGATACCTACCAGATTTTTCGGATGATCCAATGGGTTACTCCGACTGATTCCCACGCCCGCCACCACCGGATCTGCAACCAGGCCGAACACGTGCACTGTCTTACCGCCACGATTTGCACCTGCGACTGCTTGCAGAGATAGTGTGCTCATCGTAAGCAGCAGGTCATAACGCGCGTTGACCATTTGTTTTGCTATGGAATTGCCGACCGAAATGTCGCCTTCCGCGTTGAACTTGTCGATCGTTATGGTCTTCCCTTGAACGAAGCCCTGCTCGGCGAGTGCGTCGATCGCGCCTCGCGCACCTTCGTCTAGTAGCAGGGTGGAAGCGTGCTGCAAGAGTCCGATGCGCAGCTTGGTTCGGGTACCGGCGCTCCGACGCGGTAAATCGGAGAGCAACAGTACGGCAGATGCCGCAAAGATCAGAACAAAGCCTAACGAGAGGCGCTTGATAACAAGTCGCATGGGCCCAGTATGGGCGAGAGTTTACCACCGAACTATGCGTTCGGTTGAGGTTCAATCAAGATACTTAAGGGGTCGAGTTTGGGAGCGGCAACTCTGCAAACGAAGTTCGCGGCAAGCGCGAAGTGGAGCGGCGGCAATGATAGTCTTGCGAGGATATGAACAGGCGGCGTTTTCTGGCCACCACTGGCCAGCTGATCCCAGCCGCGATTCCGGGCCTTGGCCTGGCAAGCGTTTTGCAGGATGGATCAGAAATCCCCCTTTTCGTCGATCTCACGCATACTGTCGCGATCGTTCCTGCAGATTTTGTGGGCTTGGGCTATGAGATCTCCTCCGTCTCCCGACCCGGCCTGCTCAGCACGACGAATGCCGTCTACTTGCAGCTCGTTCGCACCTTAGCCGATCGCGGAGTTATTCGTGTCGGGGGAAATACGTCTGACTATTCATCGTATTCCGCAACCGGCCCCGCTGTTTCTTCTCCGGAGGGGAAGGTGGGGTCGGTGGTTAACGATGCCGTACTGCGCGACCTTGGCAATTTTCTTCGCGCCACCGGATGGCGCCTGATTTGGGCCCTTAACCTGGGTTCTAGTAAGTTCGACAACGCCATCGCGGAAGCGCGAGCCGTGAGCCGGACGGTGGGTGACCAATTGCTCGCTTTCGAAATAGGGAACGAACCTGATTTGTTCCCTCGGGTGCATCGATCGACAGATTATGGGTACGATGCATACCTACGGGAGTTTCGCAGCTATCGCGAAGCCCTGCAAAAGACTATCCCTGGCGTTGCTTTCGCCGGACCGGATGTAGCCACCCGCACCGATTGGGTTGCCAAATTCGCCTCTGACGAGCGCAACAATATAAACCTGCTCACCCACCATTACTATCGCGACGGTGCCCGTAACCCGACCAGCACCATCGCTGAACTGCTTCACCCCGATCCCAGGCTCACACAGATATTGGCACAGCTTTTTTCTGCATCGCAGTCCTCGGGCCTGGCTTATCGAATCTGCGAAACCAATTCCTTTTACGGTGGTGGCAAACCGGGCGTGAGCGACACCTTGGCATCCGCTCTATGGGTTCTTGATTTTATGTTCACGCTCGCCTCGGCAGGTTGCGGGGGGGTGAACATGGAGACCGGAGTCAACCAGCTTGGGTTCATCAGCTCATATTCCCCAATTGGAGACGATGAGCACGGTCACTATTACGCGGCACCCGAATATTATGGAATGCTCGCGTTCACACAAGCAGCTCGGGGCCGAATCCTAGGATGCACATTGGGACGCACCGACAGGAATATCAAAGCCTTCGCAACCCTGTCCGATGACAATCATCTAGTACTAACGGTGATCAACAAGGAAGCGTCGCGCGATGCAGCAATCCTAGTTGATCGGAATCTGTGGTCGAAATTCCCATCAGCATCGCTCATCCGTCTATTAGGACCCGCTATCGATAGCAAGTCGGGGATAACCCTCGGTGGATCAAAGGTGTCCGATGACGGCTCCTGGAAGGCCACGCGGGTCGAAGCCTTGCCCTTGAAAAGCCTTCAGGCCGGTCTTCAGGTGCCTCGCGCCTCTGCGGCAATTGTTCATCTGCACCGCTAGATGTCCAAAGTGGAATAGACTACTTTCCATGCGGATAGAGTTAGATCATCTATTCGTCTGCACTGCTCAAGGCGCACCTCAGGCTGAAAAACTTGTTCAATTCGGCTTGCTTGAGGGGCCTCCCAATCAGCATCCCGGGCAGGGTACGTCCTGTCGGCGTTTTGCGTTTGCCAACGCCATGATCGAGTTGCTTTGGGTGAACAACCCGAACGAGGCTCAGAATCACAGCACCAGGAGCACATTGCTCTGGGAGAGATGGGCTGCTCGGGAGAGCACGGCTTCTCCTTTCGGCATTTGTCTACGCCCCGCCGATCCAAACGCAATAGGAGAAGCACCTTTCCCGTCCTGGGAATACCGACCGGCTTATTTGCCGGATCCCCTCCTCATGCATATTGGTGAAGCGGGAATCGAGGAACCAATGTGGGTCTATATGAGCTTCATGAAGCGCGTTCAGCGTGAGCATTGGTTCACCAAGCATCCCATTGGAATTCGCGAAATAACCGGTTTAACCCTAACCACTCCTCGACCGCTCCGCTCGCCGGTTTCCGAGAAAGTGGTGGAGAGTGGAATCCTCGCAACTCGAATCGGATCGGCAGCTTTGCTCGAAATCGAGTTCGATGGAAAGCCGCGAAACGAACGAGTGGATTTCAGACCCCACCTGCCGATTGTGTTTGAACTCTGACTTCATCCGACACCCGCTCAGGCAGACCAAGGGTGGTGGTAATTGGCCATTGCGAACGGCGCGGAATTTCGCAGAAACAACGCAACCCTTCAAGCCGCGGACGCAATGGATGCCGCCATGATTGGTTGGGACGAATCTCCCAACTTCGCCGCCGATACCGGTTGTCCCAACTCGATCCATTGGGCAGCCACATTCCGCTCCTCGTCTGGACGACTGAGGGTGAAGGCTGCCACGACTCGATCCTGCCGCAGCCACCACACGCTAAAGCTACCGCCCGCCATATCTCCACGATGAATGATTTTGTCCGCAGCGGCGGAATCACCCCAATACTCGTACGAGAGATCGAATACGTCAGAAAAGAAATACGGGACATGCTTGAATGACGTTGGTCCTTCCATAACGCAGCGGGCGCAATGCTGGCCCTGCGACACGGCGTTGTCCCAGTGTTCGACCCGCCTCCGCTTCTGAAAGATTACGTCCTCATAGTTCGCCACGTCGCCCGCTGCATAGATGTCAGGGTGGCTGGTCTGAAGATATTGGTTCACCAAGATGCCGTCAGCCGTATCGAGTCCGCTGCCGGACACCACCTCCATCACCGGCTCCACCCCAATTCCCGCGATGACCAGGTCACACTGGATCGCCTGTCCATCTCTGAGCACAGCGGTCTTGACAGCATCGTCGCCGCGTAATTCTGTCACTGCCGACGACTTGATGATTCGAACTCCTCTGCCGGCGTAATAGCTCTCGAAGAAGTTCGACATCTCGGACGAAAACAATCGTTTCCAGATCCGATCGTCGCTCAGCACCATCGTGACTTCGATCCCCTTCTGCGCGAGAACCGCCGCCACTTCCATGCCGATAAACCCGCCCCCAATCACGACAGCTTGTTTGGCGCCGTCGGCGGCGCTCCGAATTCTTTTGGAGTCGTCTAGCGTCCGCAGATAAAAGAGGTTGTGAAGGCTCGATCCGGGAATCTTCAATGTTCGCGGGCGGGCACCGGTAGCAATAATCAGCTTTTGGAACTCGATCTCATCACCCGGTTTGAGCACCAGCCGCTTGCGTTTGATATCTACGCTGGCGACTTCCATTTTCAGTCTTAACTCGATTCCGTGTTCCTCGTAGAAACTTTCCGGATTAATTCTGATGGCAACTTCACTGTCCTTGCCGGCTAGAAAGCTCTTCGATAAAGGGGGGCGCTCATACGGCACGGCATTGTCGGCGGAAAGAATCGCCAACTCGCCCTTCGGCAATCCAAGCTCAACCATTTGTTTAGCCGCGTAACCCGCAACCATTCCTCCGCCTAGGATGACGACGTTCGATTTCTTCATGTTTTTTGCCTTGGTGCTTCGATGCAGGTCGAGGCCGGCCAGGTGTCCGAACCCGGGAAATCAACGCGTGCAGGCCCTAATTGTCGGTAGACGAGACTTCCGGTTTGGCCGTCTGCCCCGATGTGTAGGGCTGTAGCGGCTGAAGCTATTCGTGACCAATTTTGTCGAGCTCTTTCTTGAGCGCCAGCCGATCGATGGATGCCAATGGAAGCGAGAGGAAAAGACCAATTCTGCGTTCGAGCGCTACAAAAGCATCTCGGTATGCTCTGGCAGCGTGTTCTGGACTTCCATTTACTGCAGCGGGATCGGGAACGCCCCAGCGTGCTGTCAAAGGATGCCCCGGCCAAACTGGACAAACCTCTTTCGCAGCGTTGTCGCAAACGGTGAAAACGAAATCGAGCGTTGGCGCGCCGGGGGTAGAGAATTCCACCCAACTTTTGCTCCGGGCATCATTCACCGGAACCCTCGCTGCCTCAAGCTGCTTGATCGCCTCCGGGCGTACCGCGCCGCTCGGATGACTTCCAGCACTGTAGGCCGCAAATCTTGGACGTCCCTTAAGATTCATGATTGCTTCGGCCATGATTGAACGAGCCGAGTTGCCAGTGCAGAGGAACAACACGTTGTAGTGATCTTTCAATGGTCCTCAATGGCAGCAGGTTGGAGCGCAGCAAGACATCGATGGAGCGGGCTTAACCGCACGCACAAATGCACTCATGAATTTCCCGTCGATCTGGGGAGCGATCGCTGCAAAATCAAGGCCCTCGTTTTGGAGGGTCTCCCGTGCGTCCTGGGCGCGATAAATACGAGTTGGTTCCAGTTCAATGTTCCCAAAGCCCGCAGCCTTCAGCTTGGCGCGGTATTCATTTTCTTCTAGAGCGCCCGCGATGCACCCCACCCAGGCCAAAACGCTCCGCCGAATTTCTGGCGGCATCTCGCCGCGCGTCACGACATCGGAGACAGCAAAGCGTCCACCAGGCTTTAGAACGCGGAAGGCTTCCCTGAGAACCCGATCCTTATCTGCGGAGAGATTGATTACGCAGTTGGAGATGATGACATCGACGCAATTGTCGGGGAGCGGAATGCTCTCGATCTCTCCCTTTAGGAACTCAACATTCTCCAATCCCGCTCTTCGTTTGTTCTCATTTGCCAACGCCAACATCTCGTCCGTCATGTCCAAGCCATAGGCTTTCCCCATCGGACCAACGCGCTTGGCAGACAGAAATACATCTATCCCGCCACCAGAACCCAGGTCGAGAACTACTTCGCCAACGTTCAGCTTCGCCAAGGCCGTCGGATTGCCACAACCCAGGGAGGCGAGCATAGCTTCCTCTGGGACCTGGTCGATCTGTGCCCCGGCGTAGAGATTTGAGGTGATCGGATCAGCACATCCATTGCCCGGACTCGATCCACAACAAGAGTTACCGCCGCTTTTCACTCGCAGTGCGGCTTCTCCGTATTTCTCTCGAACTGCTGCCTTGATGTTGGTGGTACTCATCGAATTCTTTTCACCTGCAACATTGCAGAACTTCCTCTGGCTTGAGGGCCTTATTTCGCGTACAACATTCCGCGTAAAGGAACCCAAGGAGTTGTTGAAGTGCGTCGGTATCTGCCGTGTATCGGAGGAAGGTACTCTCACGCTGCACCTTGACAAGCCCCTCGTTTCGAAGTTTGTCGAGGTGATGGGAAAGGGTCGAATTTGGAATATCGAGCTCTTGCTGAATTTCTCCGACTACGAGCCCGTCAGGATGCGCGGTCAACAGCAGTTGCATAATGCGGAGCCTCGGCTCGACGCCCATGGCGGAAAACATATCCGCGTATTTCGCAATTGATTCGCTGTTTTTCTTGGCAAGGGCATTGAGCATATTTCTATATTGGCAGAAATATGGGAACATGTCCAATGCTCCCACAAGCCGGCCGGAAACCACGCCAAGGAGTGCGTGTCGAGACTTCGTCCCGACCAAGAATGTTTCGCCCGGGCTGGCGACCCAGTAAGGCCCACCACCCTTGCCTTGGCGTGTAGCGGGGACCGCGACGATCACTGCGGCGAGGTTGAATTTATGCCCTCATTCGCGCCCGCAGCACCAGAGTGCTTCTTGGATGGATGTCCGTAGTATGGATTCATCTGCTTGCATGCTGCGATGATCTGCGGGTCAATCTGAGGGAGTGGCTTAGCAGCGTCGCTCGCTTGAGGCTTACCTTCGATCAACGGAACAACACAGTCGGCGGATAGATCGCTCCCACCCTTCCCTGCGTCCTTGGTAAAGCCCGCATCCTTGCAGGACTTGCTGATCTGAGCACAGGGATAAGATCCTTGCATGTTCGCCATACTCGGAATTCGTTTGAGCTGCTCGGCAACTTGCTCATTTACCTGGGACGCGATATCGGTCCCAAGTTTCCCATAATCGTCGGGAGTCATAGGTCGGGGACGAGCCTTGCTCGAATTTTCTGCCTTGGAGTGGTTATTGGTCTCGGGCTGAGGCAGGACAGGCTCTACCGGGGGAGAGGGTGTGGAAACGCTCTGATCAGGACGTTTTTCCGTTCGGGAGAAGTGCTTCCAAGCAAGGACCGTCACGATTGTGAATAGGATCAAAGCTGCAACCCCGATCCAGGGGCGAGAGGAACGAACCGCCGGGGGTTTGTTTTCCGTTTGTGTCACCGTTGCCGCGCGGTGCCCCGAGGTACTGTCGCGATGCACGCGCTTGAGGTCGGCGCGCACGTCGGCAGCAGTCTGGTACCGCATATCGGGCTCTTTCTCGAGCAGCTTGTCAATGAGCTGATCAAGTCCTGTCGGCAAGGAGGGGTTGAGCCGGACCACCGGCGCAGGGCTACGATGCAGAATTGCGTCGAATACCGCAGCCGACGTTGTTCCGGTAAACGCCTGTTTACCGGTGGCCATCTCATAAAACACAACGCCCAATGAAAAAAGATCGGTGCGGGAGTCAAGCGGCTTGCCAAGCGCCTGCTCCGGCGACATGTACGCGACCGTCCCTACGGCGGTACCGGGCATCGTGAGATTCACATCGTCCAGCGTGGCTTCGGAGGATATTCTCGCGCCCAAACGATCAGCAACTTTAGCAAGGCCAAAATCGAGAATCTTGGCGTGACCGCGCTTGGTAACGAAAATATTTGCCGGCTTGATGTCGCGATGAATGATGCCCTCAGCGTGAGCGGCGTCCAGGGCGTCCGCGATCTCCCCTGCCACCCGCAGCAAGCGATCAGGCTCCAGCGGTTTGCCGCCGATCAAGTGGTTGAGCGCGACCCCATCGAGAAATTCCATTGCGATGAAAGCACGTCCTTGCTCTTCGCCGATGTCGTAGATAGTGCAAATATTCGGATGGTTCAACGCCGATGCTGCTTGTGCTTCGCGACGGAATCGCGCGAGCGCCTGCTGATCGGTGGCGAGTTGTGCAGGCAGGAACTTCAGTGCGACGAAGCGCCCCAGGCGAGTGTCCTCGGCTTTGTACACCACTCCCATTCCGCCCCCGCCGAGTTTTTCGAGGATGCGATAATGCGAGATGATTTCTGGATTCACGGTGTGCTCGTAGGACGAGGATGTTAGGCGGAAGGGATGCCTGGTGGATGCGATCAGGCAATCACTGGAGATGGCCTAGGCAAATCGGTGGCCTCTCGATCCTCCCTGATGCAATCCAGTTGTCTGGTCTCCCATCGTCCGCAACATCTTCATCGAATGCAATAGCGCTCCTACCCTCGCGTACATCGATGCCATCATAAACTGTCGGAACCAAGCGCCATCACTGAGGTTGGCCTTTCTGTTTGGCCAGCCGCGGCCTGCCCAAGTCTTGGGAGTTCGGCACTGCCCGCCAGATCTGGAAGAGGCTAGTCGCCCAAATGTGTGCGCTCGGAGGCAGAAAAGAAGAGCGAGCGCCGATAGAGCCACCAAAAACTCACATACACCCCGATAACCAAGCAATGCCACAGGGCAGATTGGAACCTCTTCGCTCCGTGATAAAGAGAACCCGAGTATTGCGGCCAGTGCCACGGAAAGATTTTTACGGCCGGCAGAGTCCAGCGGAGATGATGGTTGAGGATGGGAGGCCCCAAGTCCACCAGATCAGGAAGAATGCTTCCGATGAAACAAGCGGTGACCAGAAGGCGAAATTGGGCTTTTGTGAGAGCGACCACAACCAGGAACAGGATGATGGCAAGGGCAACATCGATTCGCGAAGGAATGGGATACGAATGCGGAACATAATCCATAACCCCGTGCTCGACTATTCCCGCAACAAAGCCGATCAGGGCTATCAGAACACTATGCCGCAGAGTGCTCCTGCCCGACCTGGCGCCTGCTGCGGTGGAACTAAGAAAAGCTGCGGTGGCCACCGCGCCTACAGTGTGAAAGGTGACGTTCACTTTTCGTTCTTAGGGCTATGAAGAATGATAACTGGCGACTGACTGGCGAAAAGGCAATCTCGTTCCTTTGCGCTTTTCCTTCGCAGCACACTTGCCCGTTTCAGCAACCCCGCACAGTTCAGCAGCCATTCCCACGGGCGTAGCCGAATTTTCCCGAGGTGTACTACCCCTTTCTCGTTTGACGCTCCCCTTGCACCCTCTTTAAACTCACATCTGGAAAGGTAAACCGTGAGTCCAACCGAAACTGCCGAGAGCACGACACGCGAAATTGAAGTCAAGGTTCCCGCCGAGGAAGTCACCCGCGAGACCGATGCTCTCATTCAGAAGTACCAGAAACTTGCCCGCATCCCGGGCTTCCGCCGTGGCCATGTTCCAGCCTCTGTCATTCGCCAGCGCTTCAGGCAGGACATTCAGAACGACGTCGTCGACGCACTCGTGCCCAAGTACTTCCGTAAGGAAACCGAGCGCCTAGGCCTCACTCCCATCTCGCAGCCTCGCGTTACCGATCTCCACGTCCATGATGGTGAGGGACTGCATTTCAAAGCCAGCTTCGACGTGATGCCGGCGATCAAGGTCGATGGCTACAAGGAACTCAGGGCCGAGCACCCGGAAACCGTGGTCACCGATCAGGAAGTCGACGATCAACTCAAGGCTCTACAAGAAAGCAAAGCGACCTACTCACCCGTAGAGGGCCGCTCCGTCGAGGACGGCGATTTCGCCCAGGTCTCGCTCGACGGAACGCCGAAAATGGAGGACGAAGGCACCAAGCCCGTCCACATGGACGATATCCTGGTAGAGATCGCCGGCAAGAACACGATGCAGGAGTTCACTGAGAACCTCCGCGGAACCAACCCCGGAGACGAGCGGACGTTCGACGTGAACTACCCCGATGACTTCTCCGATGAGCGTCTTCGGGGCAAGGCCTTTGCTTACAAAGTTAAGGTCAACGCCATCAAGCAGAAGAGCCTGCCCGAGCTCAACGATGATTTCGCGAAGGAAGTCGGAGAGTTCAAGACCATCGACGAAATTAGGCAACGTGTCCGTGATGGTATGGAGCACGACCGGCAGCACGAAGCCGAGCGGGAAGCCAAGGATAAGCTTCTCGCCGAGCTTATTCGCCGCAACGATTTCGACGTCCCTGAGGCCCTCGTCGAGCACCAGGTCGATCTCCGCCTGGAGCGAGGTTTGCGGGCTCTCGCAGCTCAGGGCATGAGCCAGGAGCATATGAAGAAGATGGACTTCGGTCGCCTCCGCGCCGGGCAGCGCGACCAGGCGATACAGGAAGTAAAGGCGAGTTTACTGCTCGAAAAGATCGCTGATTCCGAAAATATTCAGGTTGGCGACGAAGAAATTGACCGGGAAGTTGAAGCCCTGGCGAAACAAACGAATCAAGCCGCGGACGATATTCGTGCTCGTTTGACGAAGGATGGAGCGCTGGATAGAATCCGAAACAGGATCCGCAACGAAAAGGCTCTCGAGTTTCTGTATCGTCAATCCGCATAGGCGGATCACCTTCAATTCCCCTCAGAAATCCCGGTGTATCCGGGCAGGAGTGTGAGAAGCCACATGAACGACAAAGACGCACGCATGATGCTGGTGCCCATGGTCATCGAACAGACCGGGCGGGGTGAGCGGGCTTACGACATCTACTCGCGCCTTCTGCGCGACAACATTATCTTTATCGGCACTCCTATCGATGACAACATTGCCAATTTGGTTATCGCCCAAATGCTCTTCCTGGCTCAGGAGGACCCCGAAAAGGACATTCAGCTCTATATAAATTCTCCCGGGGGGTCGATTACCGCCGGTATGGCAATTTACGACACAATGCAGTATGTGAAGAACGATGTCACTACAATATGCATTGGTCAGGCAGCCAGCATGGCAGCTTTATTGCTCTCGGCAGGAGAGAACAAGAAGCGGCTGGCGCTCCCCAATTCGAGGATTCTGATTCACCAGCCCTCGATGGGAGGCCTGTCCGGTCAGGCAACCGATATCGACATCCATGCCCGCGAGATCCTCCGGATGCGTGAGATTACGAATCAGTTGCTGGCGAAGCATAGTGGCCAGAAGCTGGATAAAGTCGAAAAGGACGTGGAACGCGACTTTATTATGAACGCCCAGCAGGCCAAAGAATACGGAATCATCGACGATATCATCTATAAGACTCGCTAGGCTGTATGATCGCCCTTCTGTAACCCGTTGTGGGCGGGCTCGGAGCAGCGATCCTGGCCGGAGGAGAGCAGCACGGTTGCACGGTACCGCAAGCTGCAGGCAATAAGGGGGCTGATTGAAAAACCGAACCGGATCTGAAGAAATTCTTCGCTGCTCGTTCTGCCACAAGTCGCAGGATGCCGTAGCCAAGCTGATCTCCTCGCCGAGCGACTACCCTCGGGCGTATATCTGCGACGAATGCGTCGCCGTCTGCAATTCAATTCTCGAAGATGATCGGGCTGCAACTCCACCAGCTTCGACCCCGAACCAGCTTCCTAAGCCACACGAAGTGAAGGCTTTCCTCGACGAGTACGTGATCGGGCAGGAGCAGACCAAAAAGAAGCTGGCGGTCGCGGTTTACAACCATTACAAGCGCATTTACATGAACCGTCAGCGCGCCAGCGGCGACGGCATCGAACTGACCAAATCCAATATTCTCTTGATCGGTCCAACCGGCACTGGCAAGACGCTTATGGCTCAGACGCTTGCCCGCATGCTGGATGTTCCCTTCGCCATCGTTGACGCCACCACTCTGACCGAAGCCGGGTATGTTGGCGAAGACGTCGAGAACATCATCCTCAAGCTCTTGCAGGCCGCCGACGGCGACGTGGGCCGTGCCCAGACCGGAATCATCTACATCGACGAAGTGGACAAGATCGGCCGCAAGGACGAGAACCCGTCCATCACCCGGGACGTTTCCGGGGAGGGTGTGCAGCAGGCGCTCCTCAAAATCCTGGAAGGCACCATTGCCAACGTGCCTCCGCAGGGTGGACGCAAGCACCCCCACCAGGAATTCACGCCGGTCGACACCACCAACATCCTGTTTATCTGTGGTGGCGCTTTCGTAGGCTTGGACAAAGTCATCGGCCGCCGGGCTGGCAAGAAGGCCCTAGGCTTCCGCACCGATGAAGAAGAGGCCAAGCAAGCACAAGCCGACGCTCTCGCCGGCAAAAACCGGCAGGAGCTGGTGAGCGATGTTCAGCCCGAAGACCTTATCAAGTTCGGTTTGATCCCAGAGTTCGTTGGCCGCCTACCGGTGGTGGGCATCCTCGAGGAGCTGGACGAATCCGCTCTGATCGAAATTCTCACCCGGCCCAAGAACGCTATCGTCAAGCAGTATCAGCGTTTGTTCGAGTTCGAGAATGTGCGCCTGAAGTTCAGCGATGACGCCCTGCGTGCCGTCGCCCGCCAGGCAATGGTCCGCAAAGTCGGCGCCCGCGGCCTGCGCATGATCCTCGAAGAGCTGATGCTCGACCTGATGTACCACCTGCCTAGCCAAAAGAAAGTGAAAGAGTTCGAAGTCACACGCGAAATGGTCGAAAAACGTAATGTCTCGCTGACCATGATGGAGAAGGCGGGTTAGTTCCCGCTCTCGACTCCGTGGGCTTTGACGCTTGATCCAGGCTTTCGCGTTCTTTGCACGTGCGTTACATACGAACTTGCGGGCCTTGATACACTAGGTTTAACCGCAGGTGCCGGATCCCGCTTTCGGAGCATTCGTGACCACATCCAAGGAAAAATTCGAGACCCGCAAACTTCCGATGATGCCCATCCGCGACGTGGTCATCTTCCCGCATATGATGACCCCCTTCGTCGTGGGCCGGGAGTCCAGCATACGGGCCCTGGAGGAAGCGTTGGCCTCGGACAAGAAGATCTTTCTTGCTACCCAGCACGACGCCAGCGTGGACGAGCCTAAGGCGAATGAGATTTACCAGGTTGGGACGGTCGTCAACATCGTTCAGAGCCTCAAGCTCCCTGACGGCAACATCAAGGTATTAGTCGAGGGCATTGAGCGTGGCAAGGTGCTGCAGATCACCGAAGCCGAAGGGTTCATGCAAGCCACGGTTCGGTTAGCCCGATATGCGGTTGAAACCAATGCCTCGGTCGAGCAGGCCATGCAGCGCGTGACCTCCCTGTTTGAACAGTACGTAAAGCTCTGCCAGTCCCTAAATTACGAGACCATGATCGCGGCCGTCCGCATGGAGGACCCGGCAAAGCTCACCGACACCATTGCCGCCAACCTGCAGCTTTCGATCGAAGAAAAGCAGGAACTGCTTGAGATCTTCGATCCCGCCGAGCGCCTTACGCGCATCGCCGACGTCCTTGACGTCGAAATCGAAAAGCTGAACATGGATCGCACCATCCAGTCGCGCGTGAAGCGGCAGATGGAGCGGGCGCAAAAAGAGTACTACCTCAACGAGAAGATCAAGGCAATCCAGAAGGAACTGGGTCGGGGCGAAAAGAGCGAATTCGACGAACTGAAGAAGAAGATCGAAAACGCCGGGATGCCGAAAGAGGTCAAGGACAAGGCCATCCAGGAGCTCAAGAAGCTCGAAGCAATGCCGCCAATGTCCGCCGAATCGACAGTTTCGCGTAACTATCTCGACTGGCTGCTCGCGGTGCCGTGGAAGAAGCGGTCGAAAGAAATTCGCAACATCTCGCGCGCCGAGAAGGTCTTAAACGAAGATCATTATGGGCTGGAGAAAATCAAGGAGCGCATCCTTGAATTCCTGGCGGTGCGGCAGCTGGTGAAAAACCCCAAAGGCTCGATCCTATGCTTTGTCGGACCTCCGGGAGTCGGCAAGACTTCGCTCGGCATGTCGATCGCGAAGGCCACTGGACGCAAGTTCGTTCGCATGTCGCTCGGCGGCGTACGCGACGAAGCCGAAATCCGCGGTCATCGCCGCACTTATATCGGTGCCTTGCCCGGTCAGATCATTCAAATGATGAAGAAGGCGGGTACCAAAAACCCGGTCTTCATGCTCGATGAAGTGGACAAGATGTCCATGGACTTCCGAGGCGATCCGTCAGCCGCATTGCTCGAAGTGCTCGACCCCGAGCAGAACTACATGTTCGTCGACCACTACCTCGATGTCGAGTATGACCTTTCGCAAGTGTTCTTCGTTGCTACGGCCAACGTGATGCACACCATCCCTCCGGCCCTGCAGGACCGCATGGAAGTGCTGCGCCTGCACGGCTATACCGAGCCGGAGAAGGTCGAGATCGCGAAGCAGTTTCTCGTACGCAAGCAGATGGAGGCGGCCGGACTCAACGACAAGAACATAAAGTTCACCGACGATGGCATCGTCTCGCTTATCCGCAGCTACACGCGCGAAGCGGGCGTACGGAACCTGGAGAGGGAAATCGGCAACGTTTGCCGCAAGATCGCTCGCAAAGTGGTAAAGGAAGGCTCGAACTACACAATCACCGTGACCGCGGAGAATGTGAATGACTTCCTCGGCGTGATCAAGTTCCGTGACACACTTGCCCACGAAAAGAGCGAAGTCGGGCTAGTCACCGGTCTGGCGTGGACCGAAGTTGGCGGCTCGATTCTCTCGACCGAAGCCACCGTGGTCGACGGCAAAGGTAAGCTCACGCTCACCGGCAAACTCGGAGACGTAATGCAGGAGTCGGCACACGCAGCCATGTCGTATATCCGCTCACGCGCGCAGCGTCTGGGTCTGACCCGCGACTTCTATCGCAGCTTTGATATCCATGTGCACGTGCCCGAAGGTGCCATTCCGAAGGATGGACCGTCTGCTGGTATTACGATCGCCACGGCGATCGCCAGCGCGCTTAGCAAGATTCCCGTGCGTCGCGACATCGCGATGACCGGTGAGATCACCCTGCGCGGGAAAGTTCTGCCAATCGGAGGGCTGAAGGAAAAACTCCTCGCCGCACACCGCGCCGGATTGTTCGAAGTCATTCTTCCGAAGGACAATGAGAAGGACCTGGCAGAAGTGCCCGAGAACCTGCGTAACGCCATGAAGCTCCACTTCGTGGACATGATGGACCAGGTGCTTGCGATTGCGCTTGAACAGGCTCTTCCGGTAGTTGAGATCACAGCCGAGCAGCCTACCATCGCATCCATCGGCGAGAGCGACGCGCCGAGCGCCCATCAGTAGGTTGCTAGTTCGTCGGACCTTTTCCGACGGGTGAGCCATGAGAACCATGCGTCCTACAGCGGTTGGAAAGGAACCTCGTCGCAAGTAGCACTTAGGCCCCGCTTCCAGCTCTTTCCACCTTCTCGCCATCGCTGTTACTACCCGCCACGCCGCGTGCGCGTGTGCACGGCTTCCGAGTTTGGCGCGCGGTGGTGCCGGAGTGGGGCGGATCTCTGTCCCGCTGCTCAGTCTCTCTGCGGCTGAGTTTCTGGCGAAGTGGCTAGGGGAGAACCAAGCGCAGAACAATTAAAGCCCGCTGGTGGTAGTCAGCGGGCTTCGTGGGGAGGCAGTGACAACCAAGTGTGCGGTAAAAATTATGCTGCGTCCTCTTCTCCCAGGTCGGACGAGTTCTTGAGCGCTGCCTCTCCAATCTTGACGTACTGTTGCATTAAAGGATCTTCATAGGCTTCGTGGCTCTCCTTGGGAAGCACAAGGTTTGGCTGAATAGGCCCGTCCGTCCGCCTTTTCTTATGTTTGGCGATCCTAAGTCCATGAGTCGCACGTTTCGGCACAGCTGGAATCTAACAATTCCGTATTGTTCGATGGAATACAGTCGATACGGTATCGCGGCAAGATTTCTCAGGGAAATCCCTTTAGGGTGCTAGGCTCCAAACGAGAACGCCTATCGACATCCCCCCGAGAGCATGTGGGCTTGACGACGCTGCAAAAGCGTCGAGGCGGGACTACAATCGGGCCATGCTCCCGAAGATGACCATCAACGTCAAAGGGACGACCGGGCTGATTGTTGCCGCCGCGATCCTTGTTGCCGTGCTCGTCGCGTTCCCGGCCTATCGCGTGTTCCTCGCGATCAGTTTGGGAATTGGTGTGGTGTTCGCGGCGCTGATTTACTTGCGCAACAAATACCGTCCGATCACAGACAAAGACATCGAGAACAAACGCCCGCTGGGCCTGGATTGAGCGCATGCTGGCATGGCCGATCGCGGCCCGGGTTGCCCGCCAAGTCGTTCCATCCAGTAGCCGACTTGCAACTTCTTTGCAGAAAATCCAAACTGAATTGTGCGTGTCCTTTCCAGATTCTTGTGTGCGGCCACAGCGGTAAACCAGTTTCCCGCGGCCGCCCTGCCAGAAATAGCGTTCCTCGGGCGCTCCAACGTCGGGAAATCAAGCGTCATCAATTCGCTTCTCGGGACCAAGATTGCGAAGACCAGTTCGACGCCGGGACGCACACGGTCGATCAATTTCTTCGAGGTAAGGTGGCCGGGGAAGCCCCAACCGGAGCTGATTTTCGCCGACCTGCCTGGATACGGCTACGCCAAGGTCCCGAAGGACGTTGCGGCAAGCTGGTCTGCGTTCATCGACCCCTATCTAAAGGAACGCAAGTCTCTGGCGCTTTGCCTGGCACTGATAGACCTCAACGTTCCGCCTCAGGAGAACGACAAGCAGCTGCTCGACTATCTCCATTCGCTCGGAAGAAAGGCCTTGATCGTCGGCACCAAGGCCGACAAGCTTTCCGGGAACACTTTGCGGCAGGCGTTGCAAAGCTTCTCGCAAGCCGTCCCCAACGCCCGCCTAATTCCCTATTCGGCGCGCAGCGGCGCCGGCCGTGACGAGTTGTGGCAGGAAATTCGCGCCGCTACCCGGCAGTAAGCTCCCGAAACCGGCATGCCGCAATTTTGGTTTATCCTAAATTCGATCGCGTATCGAGAGATCAACCGATATGGCTGATAAGAGTATTGTTGTCAAAATCCGGCGTCAGGGAAATCCTAACGAGAAGGCGCGCTGGGAGGAGTTTGAACTGCCGTGGGAGCCGGGAATGAACGTCATTTCGTCCTTAATGGAAATCGCCCGGAACCCGGTCACCCGTGACGGAAAGCCGACCACGCCGATCATCTACGACTCGAACTGTCTCGAGGAAGTTTGCGGATCCTGCGCCATGCTGATCAATGGCAAAGCGCGCATGGCTTGCTCCGCGCTGATAGACAGCCTAGAGCAACCCATCCGCCTTGAGCCCCTTTCAAAATTTCCCATAATTCGCGATCTGGCAGTGGACCGCAGCGTCCTTTTTGAGAATCTGAAGCGGGTGAAGGCTTGGGTCCCGGTCGACGGCACATACGATCTAGGTCCTGGGCCGCGGATGACCATGGAAGAGCAGGAGCAGGCCTACCCCCTGTCGCGGTGTATTTCGTGCTGCTGTTGCATGGAGGTCTGTCCCCAGTTCAACGAGCACACCGGCTTTGTTGGTGCAGCTACGATCTCTCAGGTTCGGCTCTTCAACACCCACCCAACCGGTGCGGCACTGAAACCGGAACGCCTCCGGGCCCTCATGGGCGACGGAGGAATCCAGGAATGCGGCTACGCGCAGAATTGCGTGGAGGTTTGTCCAAAGGACATCCCTCTGACGCGCTCGATTTCTGAGGTAGGCGGAGCCGTAATGAAGCAGGCCATCGGCGACATCTTCCGGCGATAGCACCTCGATTGTTGTTTGACACTTTTCGTAACTGTGACCGAAGAACTTTGCCGCTTTTTGACCTTGGGTTTCTGGATGAATGGGTTGTCGTTGCATCCTCGAGGAGGGGCGGTACTGAATCCAAAGCAGATAGTCGGCGGCAGCCTGGTAGTTCGATCCGGCATCTCAGGTGCAGGTAAGTAGAACGTCTGAGATCAAGGTAATCGGAGGTAACCAGCAGACGGGCCATTTGGGCGAACCCAGAGTAACTGGGGAAAAAGCCGTTTTTTAGCTTGGAATTTTCCAAGTCTCGCTTACAATAAACGCCTGCTGTGTAGAACGAATCGCCAATGCGGAAGAACAGAGTCGCCTTCGTCATTTTGATTCTGGCCTTAAGTTGCCAGGCATTCGCCGTGCGGCCGGTCGTCGCCCCGCGATATCACCGCATGCATCGCTTCCATCGGGTTCGCTGGAACCCTGTCTTCAGACCTTCCCGCGAATCTTTGCTATTGCAGAACGCTGAAATAGACCGCTTGAATCTTCCGCGCATTCGCGACGACAGGCAACTCGAGCAGTTGAAGGCGGACGGGGAACTGGTGGCGATCGTCCCCACTGAAGCTCTGCGGATTCAAGGATCGCTAGAGCCGGCTCGACGCTATTGCCGCCCCTGGACGCTCGACTTCCTGAACGACATTAGCAACGCTTTCTACAAGGAATTTGGTCAGCAGATCCAAGTAAACTCGGCGGTACGCACGGTTCTTGTACAGAAGAAGCTTCGCCGGCACAATCGCAATGCTGCGCCGGAAAGCGGCGAGACGGCATCGTCTCATCTAGCGGGACTGACAGTTGACCTACAGCGGCGTGGGCTCAGCAAGACGCAGATCAAATGGATTCAAGAGTACATGCGTCCGCTCAAGGAGCTCGGCTTGATTGAGCCGGAGGAAGAACGTCGTCACTGGTGCTTCCACGTCATGGTTGGGGGTGCCTATAGTGAATACCGCTCAACCAAGGTCCTGGCCGAGCAGCAGGACTCCTCGGCAACCCTCCGCGAAATTACCAGTCTCGGCTTGCCCGACGGACTCGAGTAAGTCTCGTCTTTCACTTCACTTCCTCTGCAGTTTCCTAGTGATCGCGCAGTAGAGCTCTATCGCCTCGGACAACTGCTTCTTCTCCACATACTCGCCAGCGCTGTGGGCAACGTGAATGGACCCCGGTCCGAGCAGCAGCGGTTGCCCCCAGTGGCTGAGAGCCGGGATGTCGGTTGTGAACTTAGCGACCATCGTGGGAAGCCCCTCGAACGTACGCAGACGGACGAATGGAATGTCGAGGGTGAACTCCACTTTCACCAGGTCGCTAACGGCTGAGACAATCTGCTGCCGCAAAGGCTCGGAGGGCGCAACCAGCCGGAACAACAACAAGGCTCGGGCTTTGTCAGGAATAACATTTGGCGCGCGTCCACCTTCGATGAGGCCGATGTTCATCGTCGAGGGACCCACCTCGGGATTCTCAGGGAGTTTCATTCCGCGAAGGCGGTAGAGAGCTTCGACCAGCTTGTCGATGGCTGACTCTCCTAGCTCCGGGTAAGCTGAGTGCGCCATGCGGCCGGTGGCGGTCAACTCGACCCGCAGTGCTCCTTTGGAAGCAGTGGCGACGCGATTTTCGGTCGGCTCCCCGTTGATCAGGAATTCGCAGCGGTTGGCTTGCTCATTGGCGATCCTGGCGCCCAGGCTGTCGCGCTCTTCGCCCACCAGGAACAGCAGGCCAACAAAAATTCCTTCCTGCTTCAGCCGTTCGGCGGCGGCAATTTGCGTGGCGATGATCCCTTTCGCATCACAGGCCCCACGGCCGTACACGCGACCGGCATCCTCAGAGGAAGGAATAAACGGAGGCACGGTGTCCATGTGGGTGGAGAAAACAACAGCGGGACTCGGCTCCTGTTCCGATGTCGCGAATAGGTTCGCCCGCTCGCCCTCGGTCATGGTGACTTTTACTTCATATCCAAGCAGGAGCAGTTCCTGCGCGAGAAATTTCCCCACCGGCCCCTCGTTCCCGGTGATGGACTCGATGTCGATGAGCCGGCGCGTGAAGGCAACAACATCCACATTTCGAGAATACCTTACGCTGCGGGATTGAGCGAACTCAGGATTTGGACGGCAGGGCAAAGGGGTGACGGATTGCGATAATCTAGTCGCCATGCACACCGGGGCGGGAGCAATTCGCTCGCTGTTTCTCGATGGACCTGCTGGACAGCTTGAAGCCATTCTGAACCTTGGCACCGAGAATGCCACCCACGCGGCGCTGGTCTGCCACCCTCATCCGGTTTATGGGGGCACACTCCACAACAAGGTGGTGTTTCATGCCATGAAAGCGCTGAATGGGTTCGGATTCCCGGCGCTGCGCTTTAACTTTCGCGGAGCCGGCCTGAGCCATGGCGAGCACGACAACGGGAGGGGCGAGGTCGATGATGTGCGTACCGCACTCGATTGGTTGGACCGGGAGTTCCGGCTGCCAACCGTGTTTGCGGGGTTTTCCTTCGGCGCGGCGGTCGGTTTGCAGACGGTGTGCCATGACGATCGCGTGGTTGCAGCCATTGGGCTAGGACTCCCTGTGCAGCCGGTCGACGGTCGAACATACGATCTGTCGTACCTCACTTCCTACCAGAAACCCAAATTGTTTGTCAGCGGAAGTCGCGATCAATTTGGGCCGCGCGGGAGGTTGCAGCCGTTTTTCGAATCGCTGCCCGAACCCAAAAAGCTGGTGATGATCGAGAGTGCAGACCATTTCTTTGAGGGCAGGTTGCGCGAGATGCGGGACGCGATCGAGACCTGGGTTCGCGAAACTGGCCTCGGCTGAGAACGCAGGCACCCCATGAATGAGATCGCCCGTCACATATTCGATCACGCGCTGCGCGAGAGTAGCGTCAGCGCGGCGTTCTCCGGCCATGTGTCGTGTGAGCGGGGTGTACTTCGCATCTGCGAGGACTTGCACGATCTGAACTCCTACAGCCGTGTGTTCGTCATTTCGCTTGGCAAAGCTGCGCACACAATGCTCATGGCTTTACATGAGCAAACCGGGGAGCGTTTCGAAGGGATTGTCGCGAGCCCGGTGGCAGCAGAATTTCAGGTTCGCGGGTTCAGGTATTTCCAGGGCGGGCACCCACTGCCGAATGCAGAGTCAATTCGTGCCGCCGAGGCCATGCTGAAATCTGTCGACACCTTGAATGAATCGTGCCTGGCGGTTTTTTTAATCAGCGGCGGAGGATCGGCGTGCGCGGAAAAGCCTATTGAAGATGAAATCACCCTGGAAGAGTTGATTGCCACCTATCGCGCCTTGGTGCACGCCGGCGCACCTATTGGAGAGATCAACGCCATCCGAAAACACCTGTCCCGGACAAAGGGCGGGCGACTTGCGCGAGCCGCGCACCCGGCACAACAGGTTTCGATTCTGATTTCGGATGTCCCCGACGACACACCCGACGCCTTGGCCTCCGGGCCGACCATGCCGGACTCGACTACCGTGGATGACTGCTACGACATTGCAAGGAAGTACGGATTGATCCCGACATCGGAAAAGCGCGAAGCGTTCCTTCCGAATGTGGCGGAACTATTCGAACGGCGGGCTCTCGAGGAGACTCCGAAGTCGGACGATCCCGCGTTCATTTACTCGCGCTGGTGGACGGTGCTCTCGAATTCCGTAATGCTGAATGCCGCAAAGTCCGAGGCTGAACGTCAGGGTTTTCTGGTTGAGATTGACAACACCTGCGACGACTGGGACTACCGACCTGCCGCCGATCACCTTCTTGCTCGGCTCCGCGAGTTGCGCAAGAAAAACGACCGAGTCTGCCTGCTCAGCGGGGGAGAGGTGACGGTCGAAGTCGAGAACGGTGGGACGGGGGGCCGTAACCAGCAATTTGCCCTCTATTGTGCAGACAAAATCGCCGGCGAGACAATGTGCGTTCTGAGCGCTGGGTCGGACGGGATCGACGGCAACAGCACCGCCGCCGGTGCAATCGTTGATGGGACAACTGCAAAACGGGCAAAAGCCCGCGGACTCGACGTTGAATCCTGTCTCCGAGGGTTCAATGCGTTTCCGCTGTTTGAAGCACTCGGAGACTCGATTCGCATCGGGCCCACGGGCAACAATCTCCGGGACCTGAGAATCCTGCTTGCCGGCTGAACACGACGAAGCTGCCGTTGGGTCCCCTTCCTAAATTCCAGGTAGGGTCCGCTAGGCTGTTTTTCTCTCCGCCTGGGGCGGAGCCATCTTGGTCATGGCTTCGTCCATTGCAACCTTCATCTGCTCCGGCGAGAGATCCTTTACATGCGCGGCAATCGACCATTTGTGCCCGGATGGATCGGAGACCACCCCGTAGCGGTCGCCCCAGAATTGATCGGCGAGGGGCATTTTCACTTGTGCGCCGGCGGAAGTCGCGCGCTCGAAGGCGCGATCGACGTCGGGCGTGTAGATGTGAATCGTCACCGACGAGCTGCCGCCTGAGACCGGAGACAGCGCGCCATATTCTGGCATTTCGTCATTGAGCATCAAGTTGGAATCCCCAATGCGCAACAAAGCGTGCATAACCTTTCCGTCGGGCCCACGAGCAACGCCGCCGACTAGCTCCGCACCGAAAGCTCGCTTGTAAAACTCGATCGCCTGGTCGGCATCAAGGACGATCAAGTGGGGCGTAAGTGTATGGAAACCTTGAGGAACTGGCTGGGGCTGTTGTGACATGAAAACCTCCTCAGGGGGGAGATTCTAGTCGAGCGGGCTGTTGAAAATTGTCAAAAGTTAAAAAAATCGAGGGGAGCTCGATCGAGGCCTAGATTCAAAACAACTTGGTCACGCCTTCCGGCAGCACCAGCACCCGGTCGCTTACCCCGGCGGCGGCCGCTTCCTGCTCGAGGAGCTGCAAAGGCTCGTCCAAGGGCTCGTGGGACAAACGAAACGTGCCGTAGTGCATAGGAACCATCCAGCGCGAGTTAAGGTCGAGAAAGGCACGCGTAGCGTCGGCCGGGTTGGTATGGACATTGCGAAATGACGGCGGATTGTAAGCGCCGATGGGAAGAAGCGCCACTTGCGGAGCCAGGCGGGTGCCGATCTCGCGAAAACCGGAGAAGTAGGCGGTGTCGCCGGCATGGTAGATCGAGTTTTTGCCGCTTCGAAGAACGTAGCCGCCATATCCTCGATGGGCGTCCCGGAGAACGCGAGCTCCCCAGTGGCGAGACGGGACATGAGTGATGGTGACATCGCGATGGCGGTAGCTTCGCCACCAATTAAGTTCTACGACGTCGCGAAAACCGAGGTCCGAGACCAGATCAAAAACATGTTCGGGCACGACTGCGGTGGGCCCAGACCCACGGTGCTGCTTTGTATGTTGTACGATCGCCCGAAGCGAGGGGCGATGGAGATGATCGAAATGCGCATGTGTGATCAGCACCAAATCAATGGGGGGAAGGTCTCTGATGCGCAAGCCCGGCTTTCGCAGCCGCTTAAGAACGAAGAGC
The DNA here is from genome assembly GCA_035606605.1 of Terriglobales bacterium. GTDB lineage: Bacteria > Acidobacteriota > Terriglobia > Terriglobales > Acidobacteriaceae > Gp1-AA145. The sequence goes on along the minus strand of DATNEX010000047.1, from coordinate 44,524 downwards.
CAGCGCGCGAAATTCGGATCGATCACAGCATTTTCGCCGCCGATTTGCAGGAAGAAGCTGGCATGGCCGATAAACGTGATACCCATCTGACCATTCGCGACCAGCACAGGCTTGTGAGTTTCGCCCGTCCGTGGTGTGATCGCGGAATGACGAACCAGTTTCCCGAACTGCTTGGCGCGTTTACGAAGCGCCGAATTCTTAAGCGCGTTTTTCAGCATGGCGTGCCTGAGTTCCTGCTTCCCAGTCTCCCGAGAATTCCGTGTTTCTGTCCGTCAGTTCTCGCCGCTCAAAAGCTGACACATGCCTGCCCCAGCATTCTACCAATCCATGGCTTCGGCTTGACCCACCCCCGAGTGTCATTTCTAATTCTCGTGTATTCTTGCACCTCTCAGGAGACTTAGATGCGAGTTGCTTTCGTGGGTTTGGGAATTATGGGACAACCGATGGCCGCCAATCTCGTCAAGGCCGGGCACGAGGTCAGTGTTTGGAACCGCAGTGCCGGCAAAGAGGTAGAGGGCGCTCGGCTGGCGTCGTCCCCGGCGGAGGCCGCGCAGGGAGCGGATGTTGTTTGGATATGCGTCTCCGACACAGCGGCCGTGGAACAAGTTCTATTCGGCCCGAACGGCATCGACCAGTCTTTGGCCGAAGGGATGATCATCGCCGATTCCAGCACGATTTCTCCCGCTGCTACACGCAGGTTTGCGGAGGCCGTGGCCAAAAAAGGTGTGCAGTATGTGGATTCGCCGGTAACAGGATCGAAGGCCGGGGCACAGGCGGGCACGCTGCTGTTTATCGTCGGCGGCGAGGAACAGACGATTGAGAAGTTGAAGCCACTCTATGCCGCGATGGGCAAGAAGATTTTCCGCATGGGCGAGACTGGCAAAGGGCAATCCGCGAAAATCGCGATGAACCTGCAAATCGCCATGATTTATGAGGGCTTCGCCGAAGGCCTGACGTTAGCCGCGAAGCTGGGAGTGGACCCGGACACACTGATTCCACTCATTAATGCCTCCATGATCAAATCGGGGGTAGTGGAGTACAAGGCTCCCTTTGTCCTCCAGCGTGACTTCACAGCCAATTTCCCGCTGCGGCTCATGCGCAAGGATATTCGACTCGCCTTAGAGGCCGCGAAAGAAGCGCGCGTCAAGCTGCCGGGCATCGAAACCGTGGAAGAGATTTATGACGTTGCCATCGAAGACGGTCACGGGGATTTGGATTACGCAGCCACGTTGATGCTTTTGGAGAAGTGGGCAGGGGTAGAAGTCAAGACCCAGGCAGCCTAAATCGCAAGGCATCCTGCCTTTTCTTCGGCCGCTACCTTCCAAACGTCGCCAAGGCAGCACGCGCTCGAAGACCTCACTCCGCATCCTAGGGGACCCCCTAGCAGAGGACGCTGAAGAGGATTGGCAACCGGGGATCAATCCGTCATGTCGTTCTAAAATAGAAATGGCTCACGACAGGGCCAGAGAGATTTTCAAGCTGGCGGGTCTTCTCTGTGTCACCGTGCTTCTGTGGTGAGAATCCGACATGGCCGATTCTCTCTATCTCAGCCTCTGGTTTCGCGATTCCGAATTGGAAGACCTTTTGCCTCACGGTTTGCGCGCCATGCAGCAGTTCTTGTATTCGAAGGGATTGCCCGGTGTCGCCGGTCTGTCCATTCATCCCGTGTCGTGGAATGAGGCGACGATTCTCGAGCAGCGCTACCGTCCGGGAATCAAGCCGGAGGAGGCGGTCTTAGTTGCTTCCGATCTCCTTCATGAAGACTATGGCTACGTGTTTGAGGCAAACTGGGATCTCTGGACTCCGGAATCAGGCGAGGGCGAGTGGCACAAGCGTCCTACGCCGGTGAAGTTCATTGCCCGCGCTCAGGACTTCGAGGAAGGTGAAGCAGGAACGCAGGGGGAAATCCAGGTGGATTTCGGCCTGGACACGCCCTTCCTGCACGAAGAACTGAGACTCACCTCGGAGTTGGAATCGCGGGTTCGTGCCAATGTGCAGGTGCTGGTCGACTACATTAGCCGCGTGGAGAAAAACGTCGGAGCCGAGACACGACTTTTGTGGTCGGAATCTGACGAGAACCTTGCGCAGAAGCTCATCAGCAGGTTACAAAGGGTTCAGTAAACGGCGATGGAGTTCGCCATAAACCGCTTGTGCTTTAATGGTCGGCACAGGCTGATGACTCCTACCACTTTAGTGGCGGAGACTCCATCGTGCTCAACACAATTAAGGACATACTGGTTATCTCGATCGGTGCGATCTTTGGCGCCAACGCGCGCTGGGTAATCAGCCGATACCTGGCAAAGGCGATCAATCCGTTTTTTCCCTATGGAACGCTGGTAATTAACGTTAGCGGAAGTTTTGCTGTGGGTTTTTTCGTGACCTGGGCTACAGAACGCACCCTGCTCGATCCTCGGTGGCGATTGTTGATCGTAGTCGGCTTCTGTGGCGCATTCACCACGTTCTCCAGCTTCGCCTTTGAGACGATGGCCTACTTCGAACAGGGCCAGTGGGTCTTGATGGCGACGAATTTCGTCTCCAACAACCTGCTTTGCCTTTTGGCAGCTTTGGGCGGAATGGCCCTGGCGCGTGCGGTGTAGAGCTACAACATGGAACCCTCGGTGGTAATCGAAACCAAGCGACTGAGGCTCATTACCTTGAGCGAATCCGACATCACGGAACTGGTCCCACTGATCGGCGATCGTAGAGTCGCTGCCACCACGCTGCGCATTCCTCATCCTTTCACCGAGAACGACGCACGAGAGTTTCTCAACAGCCCCGCCAAGGAGAACGAACTCAGGATGGGAGTTAGACTGCGCGAAAACGGTCGACTCCTTGGCGGAATCGGGCTGCATCCTTACCCGGAGCACAAGCGTGCGGAGCTTGGCTACTGGATTGGCGTTCCGTACTGGGGCCAAGGGTTCGCCACGGAGGCGGCACGTGAGGTGGTGAAATACGGATTCGAGAAGGCTCAATTGAACCGTATCTTCGCCGCTCATTTCAAACATAATCCTGCTTCGGGGAAAGTGCTGCAGAAGATTGGGATGAAGTACGAAGGCTGCATGCGCCAGAACATCCTCAAGTGGGGAGATTTTGTCGATGTCGAGGTCTATTCGATTCTCAGGCAGGAGTTCGACGCCGCGTTAAAGTAGAATGCAGAACGCAATGGCAGTTCAAGTCACCATGTACCTCAATGAGGGCGACAAGTGGCAGGGGCGCGCGCTGCACTTGGCGGTGCTCAATTATTTGCACGCAGAGAACGTATTTGCGGCATGCGTCTTGCATGCCGTTGCTGGGTTCCTTGGACGCATGCGGGTGAAGACCAGCCATCTCGTGGATGCGGGAGGAAAACTGCCGGTGATTGTTATTTTTGTGGATACCGATGAGCACGTCACCCGCGTTCTACCGAAATTGAAAGAAATGGCTGCGCATCGGTTGATCGTGCGCGAGAATGTCGTGATTGAGCAGGGGAATCTGGACTGATGACGATGGAGGCTCTGGACGTTTTAGCTATTGCCGCGCATCGCGACGACGTGGAGCAGACCTGTGGCGGAACGCTGCTCAAGTTGGCTGAGCAGGGCAAGCGAACGGGCATTCTGGACCTGACCCGCGGCGAGATGGGTACGCGAGGGTCAGCCGAGGACCGGGCCGCGGAAGCCACGGAAGCTGCAAGAATTTTGCGGGTTTGCTGGCGCGAAGCCCTCGATATGCCGGACGGACGGGTCGAGAACACCTGGGACAACCGACTGAAAGTGGCCCGTGTGATCCGAGAGACCCGGCCGCGAGTAGTGATTCTTCCCTACTGGGAAGGCAGGCATCCGGACCACTACACCGCGTCGAAATTGGGATATGAGGCGTGCTTTCTGGCGGGATTGGCGAAGCTGGACGTGGAACACGCACTCAGTACCCAGTACTCCGCGTTCAGTCAGGTTGCCTCCGCGGTCGCCAGCGTGGCAGCAAACGAGAAGCAAGATTCGAAGTACGCTCCGCACCGCCCATTCAAGATCATTTACGCCACCTTGTACTACGACATTCGGCCGACGTTTGTGGTGGACATTACCGATCAGTTTGAAGCGCGCTTTGATTCGCTCATGGCGTACAAAACGCAATTTAGCGATCAGGAAGCCGGCAAAGACATCTTCCCTGCGCGCGATGAGATCCGCGCACGGGTCGAGTCCATGGCGCGGTTTTATGGGATGCTGGCGGGCGTCACTTACGGCGAGCCGTTTCTACAGAAAGAAATCGGACTGGTGGAAGACGTGACGGCAATTCCGGTGAAATCGATCTAGCGGAAGAACTCACTCGCGGGGCAGCGCTTTTCCCCACATCATCGTGTTCAAGAAGTCAGCACCTATTTCTTTACGGCCACCGCGACTCCATCTCTGATTGGAAGGATGGTGGGGAATAGATCCGGCGAAGAATACAGCAGGCGATTGAATTCCAGTATCGCCTTAGTCGATGCCTCCGACGGATTCTCTTGCGCAACTCGGCCGCTCCAAAGCACGTTGTCCGCAACCAGCAGGCCGCCCTTGCGAATGCGCGGCACGGCCAGCTTTAATGCCCGGGGATAATCTTCCTTGTCGATGTCGCAGAAGATGATGTCGTATTCCTGGTTCTCTTCCGAGAGCAGTTCTAGCGCGTCGCCGACTTTGATGGCGATGCGATCCCCCACTCCCGCGCGCTCGAAATAGCCGCGGGCCTCGTCGGCTTTCTTACGATCCCCATCGGTATAGGTGACGCGGCCACCGTCGCCAACCGCCCGCGCCCACCAGATCGTGGAATATCCAACCGCAGAGCCTAGTTCAAAGACCTTCTTCGCACCCAAGGCGAGTGCGACTTGGTGCAAGAATCGTCCGACTGCCGGGCCGACGATTGGAATGCCACGTTTGATCGCCTCATTCTCGATCTGGGCGAGGACCTCGTCGCGCGCAGGAAGCAGCGAGTAAACATATTGTTCCACGGGACCGACCGTAATCTCGTGGTTCAGCCAGGCTGGTTTGTTGGGAGCATCAGGCATCTTTCTCATCCTTGTTGAAAGCAAGTTTCAAGACTGTGACAGCAACCGATCGAGTTCGTCAACGGTGAAGATGGGTGGCTTGCACGATCCATTTGAGCAAACCACAGCGCAGCTCTTCCCCTCATGGATCGCCGTCAGGTGGGGAAGAGTCTCGGCCAGGTTTCGGGGGAGATTCTGTGGCGCGACCTGGTTGAACGCAAGCATGAGCACGCTCCTGGCAAGATTCGGCACAGAGTTTGCTCGGGCATACAGTTCTCGTGCAATCTGATCTTCACCGACTACCACGATCTGCTCATGGGGACGAGCAAACATGCTGGCAGCGATGGCATAGGTTGCGGCAAAGATGCCGTACTGCCCCGCAACCCCCGCGAGCAGTTCGAGGGCCTTCTTGGCCTTGTCGCGATGCCCACGGTTGTCGGTGTAGGCATCCATGCGAACCAGCGCGATCGCCGCCATCGGATTTCCGGCGGGCGTGGGGGAGTCCTGGAAGGCTTTACGGGGAGTGGCAAGCACGCCCAGGGAAGCTGCTCCGGGTTGACAGTCGAAGAAGCCGCCACCTTGTTCATCGTAGAAGCGCTGAATCATCTGTTCGACGATTTGTTCCGCCTTCCTGAAGTAGGTCATGTCCGAGGTTGCTTCGAAAGCGTCAAGGCAGGCGATCGCAGTCGAAGCATAGTCATCGAGAAAGCCGGCGTTTTCGCGGAGGGCCGCGCTGGGATTGGAGTAACTGACCACGTGCTGCAGCCCAGATCGTAGATTCCAAGCTTCGCCCAGAATTCGATCCAGGGAGCGAAGTGCAAAATGCCTGGCATCGTCGAGACCCAGCACGGCTGCCGCCTCGAAATAGGCGGAGATACAAAGAGAGTTCCAGCTTACGTACACGGTCTTGTCGATATAGGGCGTAGGGCGGTTCATTCGCGAGGCATACATTTTTTGTTTCGCGATTTCGAGGATCTCTCGTACTCGAGCGAGCGGCAGCTGGAGCCGCGTCGAAATCTCCTCGAGCGAGGCACGCTGATAGAGAACGTTCTTCGCCGGATTGTGATGCATCTCGCCGACTTCGTTGATGTCGTAGTGCAGGCACACAATCTGCGCTTCTCGATCATTCAGAACCGCTTTGGTCTCCTCGAGAGTCCAAGTGAAGTAATCGCCATCGTCGTCCATGGAGTAGTCAGCGTCCTGCGAGGCATAGAAGCCGCCCTGTTCGCGATCGCTAAGCCACTGGTCCATCCAACGGATGATGTCGCGGGCCACTCCGGCGAAGAACTCGTTCCCGGTCGCCTGATAGGCGCAAGCATAGTTCTTCAGCAGCTCGGAATTGTCATATGACATTTTCTCGAAGTGCGGCACGATCCAACGCTCGTCCACCGAGTAACGGTGGAAGCCACCGCCGAGCTGATCGTAAACACCGCCACGCGCCATCCTTTCCAGGGTGTGCGAGAACACGGGCTTGAGTCGCTCATCCCGGGAACGAACGTACTCAGCAATCAACAAATCAATGATCGACGGGTGCGGGAATTTGGGTGCGCTGCCAAAGCCTCCGTTGCGGTCATCGAACATTCGCAGGGCAGCTTCGACGATCTCCTCGACCGCTGCGGTCGAGAACTCACCGCTCTTCCCCGCAAAAGACTCTGACTGGCGGATCGCGTTTTCTACCAAGCCCGCCTGCTCCAGCACTTCGGAATTCTTCTCACGAAAGGCATCCGAGATCGTCATCAGCACGCGCCGGAAGCTGGGGCGTCCGTAGTGATCATTTGGCGGGAAATAGGTCCCGCCATAGAATGGCTTGCCATCGGGAGTGAGAAAGCCGGTCAGTGGCCAACCTCCCTGCCCGCTGATCGCCTGCACCGCGGCCTGGTAGCGACTGTCAATGTCTGGCCGCTCGTCGCGATCGACCTTGATCGCCACGTAGCGCTCGTTGATGAGGTGTGCCATCTCGGGATCGTCGTATGACTCGCGGTCCATCACATGGCACCAGTGGCACCAGACGGCACCGATGTCGAGCAGGATGGGTTTGTTCTCGCGCTTCGCCAGAGCAAAGGCTTCCTCGCCCCATTGGTGCCACTGCACCGGCTGGTGCATGGCCGAGCGCAGGTAGGAAGACGAAGCCTGGGCAAGCGAATTCAGCGACGTGGTGGACATTGGGATAGTTTAGTGGGTTTTCAGGGCTGCTGGGTGGCATGCAACCCTCGAATAAAATGTCGAACGAAATCAGAGCTTCTCCGTTCTTCATATAGGAGGGAAGGCAGACAGTGACGGAACGGGCCCTCACCCAGAACGCTCTACTGATGACTTCGACGAACGAAGATGCTCTGGCGGCCGCCGTTCGTGAGCATTTCCGGCTGGTGTATCGGATCGCGTATTCGGTCTCGCGCAATCATCATGACGCGGAAGATGCGACGCAAGAGACGTTCATGCGGGTGCTGCGCTATCGACGAAAACTTGAGGGTATTGACGACCTGAAAACCTGGATGGCACGGATTGCCTGGCGGGTGGCGGTCGAGCAGGCGAAAAAGCGGCCTGCCGCGTCGTTGGGGGAGAGGCAAGTCGCGGACGCAATTTCCCAATTGCGGGTTGGTGGAAAGACGGCCGAGGAATTGGCCTCGACCCGCGAGATGGCGACGATGTTGGAATCACTGATCGCGGCTTTGCCGGAGTCCTTGCGGGATGCAATCAGACTGTCGACGGTCGACGAGTTGTTACCGAGCGAGATCGCCCAAATGCTCGAAACCAGCGAGGCGTCGGTACGATCGAGATTATTTCGTGCAAGGCAGATTTTGAAGGACAAGTTAAGCGCCTTGGAAGTGCAACATGGGACCAGAAGGTAGAGACCAATTCGACGATCTGCTCGATGGTGCGCTAAAGCACTATGGCGATGTAGAGCCACGCGTGGGGCTGGAAGGACGGGTGCTGGCAAGGCTGCCGTCGGGACGACCAACGCGAGTTCGGTGGACGGCGGTGCTGGCCGGGGTATGCATTTCGGCTTTGACAGTAGGAGTGTGGTGGGGGCTTAGTCCTCGCAAAGACATTCCCCGGTTCGGCGGCGCAGTGACGCCGCAGGAGTTGGGGACCACTCAACCGAATCCGCCCACGGCGATCGAACCGGGCCTGCGCCCGGCCGAGCATAAAGCCATTCCCATAAAGGCTGGCAGACGCGGAGAGCCCAAGCTCCCGCAATTTCCATCCATGCGCGTTTTGAGCCGCCAAGAGCTTGCGATGGCAAGTTACGTCGAACGATTCCCCAAAGAAGCAGCGCTCATCGCACAGGAACAGAGGTCGTTCGAAGACGAGATTCGAGAAACGGAAAAGGCTGCCGGGCTCGACCGGCCAACACACGATTCGGAAAGGTAGATCATTCCATGCGAAACCTGTCTCTAGCATTGTTCTCATTGTGCGTTGCCCTCTGCTTGCAACCAGTGCCGGTGGGGGCACAGGAAAACCATGGGGCTAGCGATAAGAAATCAGATTCGGTAACGCCACCGGCCACAAACCAAAAGGCAGCATCCATCGAACCATACCGTCTGGATTTCTCCTTCAACGAGCTGGAGAACGGGAAGAAGATAAACACGCGCCACTACACCATCACCACTACCGCGGGATCCGCGAACGAGATCAAGATTGGCAGCAGGGTTCCGGTTTCCCCTGACGCCGGCACCGCCCCCGCCCAGTATCAATACCTAGATCTTGGTACTTACATTTGGGCGATGCTGAGAGACAAAGGCATTGGCCTGCAACCACTGGACGGATTGCAGTTAGAAGTGAGGAGCGAGATCAGCGCGACGAAACATGAGGACGTGGATATTGCCCCTAGGGCTCCCCATAGCACATTCACACCTCCCATCATCAGCCAGATCAAAATAAATGGAACAACTCAGCTAGTGATTGGCAAACCGATGATTATTGGTAGCGGTGATGACCCCTACTCTAATCGTCAGTTCCAGCTCGAGGTCACGGCTACGAAGTTGAAGTAAACAGGCGGGCGACCGGCCCTTCACCTCCTGCCCAGCCGAACGACATCAATCACTGCTTTTCAAGGTTCTCGCAGGAGCGCGATTCCGACCGATGATCCGACAAGCGAGATAAACACTAGTCGCTCACGAGGCGGGCAGCTTCCTTGAAAATTCCTACGAACATGAGCCGGGTGAGCTTCCCGGTCTGGGTGTTCTGGTTAGAGGGATGGTACGAAGAGAGAAGAGTGCGGCCGTCGGGCATTCTATATTTCGCGCCGTGAGCGAATACGTACGATCCTTTGCTGCTTAGCTGCCCGAGATGCTTCAAATAATTCAGGTAGGCATCGAATCCGATTTTGCCCAAAGCGACGATCACCTTCAGGCGCTTCAATCCCTGAAGTTCGCGTTCGAGATAAGGGGCGCAGTTGGACAACTCAGTGGGAAGCGGTTTGTTGTCGGGCGGCGCGCAGCGGGCAGCCGCGGTGATATACAAATCGTTCAGGATGAGCCCATCTTCTCTTGATGTAGCATATGGCTGACTCGCGAATCCGGTCTCGTAGAGGACTGGATACATGAAGTTTCCGGAGGCATCGCCAGTGAACGGGCGGCCAGTGCGGTTCGAGCCATGCGCGCCCGGCGCGAGGCCGAGAACCAGAACACGCGCATTCGGGTCTCCAAAGCCGGGGACAGGCTTCCCCCAATATTCCCAGTCGAGATACGCGCGACGCTTCTCGCGCGCGATTTGTTCGCGATAGACAACCAGACGTGCGCAAAGCGTGCACGAGATAACTTCTTGATTGAGGATGTTCAGCCAGTTTGGATGGGGCATGAGTAGAAGCTTCAGGCTTTTGTATCACACGAATGCTGGATTCCTTCACGCGCCTAAGAGCTAGAGCTTCTCCGAACGACATCGTGAGGTCATCGGGGAGGGCATGCAGGCAAATCGGACGACTGACGCCTCAATCGGGTATTGCGAAATACCCGCTCCGCGACTGAACCTTGTAACCCTGTTTAGACCTGACCTCAACCTTGTGGAAGCTGCCGTCTCGTTTGGGGTTCAGCGGCACATAGCCTGCGTTGTATTGGCTGCGGAGTTCGTCGGAAATCTGCTGAAATGCGGCCTTTAACTTTTCGGGTTTGTTGCCGACCTCGATGACGCGCCCCCCGGTTTCCGAGGTGAGCTTCTTCATCTCGCTGTCGCCTCCGAAAGAGGCACCAGCGTTCCAGTAGAACCCGCGGTCAGCACACAGCAGTACATAAACAATCGTGTCCGCCTTCTGCGCAGATTCGATGGCATCTTTGATCCTGTATTGGCTTCCCTGGTCTTCCCCGTCGGTGAGCAGGATCAGCGCTTTGCGGTCCACCTGCTGTCCCATCTGATCATGCGAAGCTAAGTACACGGCGTCAAATAGCAGAGTGCCCTTGGGAGTGCCCACAGTGGGAACGGGCCCTCCGCCCATTCCCGGGACGCCGGAGACCGCACCCTGCCCACCGCTATCGATCCTGACGCTATTTAGTGCGTCTTTGAGTCGTCGCACGCTGCTTGTGAAATCCTGGACCAAGCTGACGCGGACTCCGAAGTCAATGACGAAGGCTTGATCCTTGTCTGTGAGGATTTGCCCCAAGAACGCCCCCCCCACCTGCTGTTCCATGCCCAGCACGTTCTGCTGGCTGAGACTGGTGTCAATCATGATGCCGAGTGTCAGGGGCAAGTTGGAGTTCGCGGTGAAGTACTTGATGGTCTGCGGCTGCTTATTGTCGTAGATTTCAAACTCATCTTTGGTGAGGCTGGGAATCAGCCCGCCTTTCTTGTCTTTGACGTTGAAGAAAAGCTGTACGAGTTCACTTCGCGCTTTGAGCGTCGTGACCGGCTCTTCTTCCTCGCTCTTATGCCTTTGTGCTTTGTCGGCGGCCTCGCGGTCCGCCTGATCTGGGACCATCTGAACGTCTTGTGCATGGGGGGCGATCGTCCCTCCCAGGACGAGCAAGGTAAGAAGAATTTGGGTGACGCGCGAACCACGGTTTCGAAGCATGAGCTCTGTCCCTGAGGGTTTCTGGTAGTCTATCTCTCTACGGGTTAGATGCACCAAATCTGCTTACCCTTGCATCCCACTGCATAGAAGCGCGAGGAACGATTGCCTAAGCGTTGGGCACACATTCGGGGGAACTTGTTGCGGGTAGGGTCTTGTATGCTCCTGACTGCAGCCCTGGCTTGGTTGCATGGACAGTCAGGCGGGAGCGGCAGCAATGCGAATTCGGCCGTTTCGTCAGGAACAAAACAGCAGGACCAGAACATTCCTGACGCGCCCTCGACCGTGCAACCGGCCAAACCGTTGCCCACGCCTCCGCCAAGCACGGAGCCACCCGCATCCGCTCAGCCTTCCCAATCGGGGACTCCTCAGCAGGAGCCGACACCATCGACTCCACCGCAACAGGATGCCAACTCCCAAGGGGCGCCGAAGGCTCCCCCCATCAACATTCGAACCGTGCCACAAGGCGGGGCAACAGACGAAACCAATGTTGAAGGAGGTGAACCCTACAAGCTTCCACCCGTGATCGTGAACCAGGTTCTTGTTCCTGTTAGCGTAACCGACGAGGATGGCCGTCTGGTTCCTGGTCTAACCTTTAAGGACTTCTCGATCCTCGAGAACGGGCAAAAGCAGAAGTTGAATTTTTTCACCTCGGATCCGTTTGCGCTATCTGCGGCAGTGCTGATCGATCTGGGAATGAAAGATGTCGACCTGCAAAAGGTCAGTCATACATTTCCCGCGTTAGAAGGAGCGTTCAGCGAATTCGATGAGCTCTCCGTCTACACCTACAGCAACACCGTGGGTCAGCAAACGCGATGGGGAGCGGTTGGACCAGCTCTCTCCGCTCGCTTGGAGGAATTGAGCAACGTCCGCGGCCAAAACAACGGACCTCCGGTTGTGAGTGGGCCGATTGCCGCGGGAGGTCCCGTCATCAACGGAATTCCCGTGGACCCGGCCAACCAACGCCCCATGACGGCAACGCAGCCAGCGCGTGTTTTGAATGACGCAATTCTCCGGGCTGCAACCGATCTCGCCAAACGCGACAAACGCCGGCGGAAGGTCATTTTCGTGATCAGCGACGGACGCGAGTATCGCAGTCAAGCGAGCTATCGTGAAGTTCTTCACGTTCTCCTAACCAACAACATCATGGTTTACGCAATTTGGGTCGGCGCGCCATCCGTGCCTGGCTACAGCACGCTCGCAAGGTTGCACCTACCGCGTTTCGGGTTTACCGACATTCTTCCGAAATACGTGAATGCTACGACTGGTGGCGAATCCCTTCTAGGAAACACCCGCAGCGCGATTGAGGATGCCTATACACAAGCCATGGGAAATGCGCGCAATCAATACACGCTGGGCTACGTGACGCATGCTCCGCCAACATCGGCTTATCGTAGCTGGGAGGTTGTAGTCAACCGACCAAGTTGCCGGTCGTCGATTCGACCCTGCGTGAATGTTGAAGCGCCGGACGGCTACTATCCGGCACCGCCGCGGCAATCGCAGTCGGCCGATTAGCCCCATGAGCCTAATCTGGTAACGGCAGTAACCCTACCCTGATCGCCCCGGTGTGGTATAAACCATTGTTACAGCCCAAAAATCTGCGGAGAGGCTTGGCCCGCATTATCAGCGGTTTGCAGGAGGGTTCAAGAAGCCAAGTCCATCCGGTGTCCGAGGAAAGTCTTGAGCTTCATCAATTTCGCAGCCCGCGAGATCAATTGCAAGATCGTGTACTACGGCGCGGGCCTTGGCGGCAAAACCACCAACCTGCAGCACATTTATCAGACCACCGCCGAGCAGCAGAAGGGTAAGATGATCTCGCTCGCAACCGAAACCGAGCGAACTCTCTTCTTCGACTTCCTGCCGCTCGACCTGGGCAGCGTTCGCGGATTCAAGACGCGCATCCACCTCTACACCGTTCCCGGGCAGGTCTTCTACGATGCCAGCCGCAAGCTGATCCTGCGCGGGGTGGACGGCATCGTTTTCGTGGCCGACTCGCAACAGGAACGCATGGACGCCAACGCCGAGGCGCTCGACAACCTGATGTCGAACCTGAAAGAGCATTCCTACAACTTCAATAGCATTCCGTATGTTCTGCAATTGAACAAACGTGATCTCCCCAACGTTCTTCCGGTGGATGTTCTAACCCGGGAACTCCAGCGCAAAGGCGAACCCGTGGTCGAGGCGGTTGCGTTTCAAGGCCAAGGCGTCTTCGAGACCCTCAAAGAGATCGCCCGACAGGTTTTGGTCGAGTTGAAAAAGGGCGGGTAAGTCAGCAGCCCATCCTCCCGCATTCATCACTCAGCAGTCGCCGAGCGAAGCCCTTTGAATCCATTGTCAGGAAAATTCGCGCAATCTCAGGGAGTCGTAGTTTCGCTCTTGCCCGCGTCTGGCAGAGGCCCGCTTGGAGCCGATTCGAGGGCGCTGACGTCTGTTCCCGTATAATCACTAGATTCACCATGACGGTCCTCTCAGAAATTATCGCCGCCACCCGGCGAAGAGTGGCCGAGTGTCGCTCGCATGCGGATTTGAGCGATCTCGAGCACCGGGCGGAAGCCCACGTCCCGCGGGGGTTTCGCAAAGCGCTTGCGACCGCAAGCGCGTCAGGGCCCGCGATTGTTGCGGAACTGAAGAAGGCTTCTCCGTCAAAGGGATTGATTCGGAGTGACTTCAATGTGCCCGGGCTCGCGCAGGAACTTGCTGCGGCGGGCGCGACGGCGCTCTCGGTTCTCACCGAGGAAGAGTACTTTCAAGGATCTCTTGAAAACCTGCGCTCGGCATCGTCCAATACCTCCCTGCCCTGCCTTCGTAAGGATTTTGTGGTCGATGAGTTTCAGCTATTGGAGTCGCGGGCAAATTCAGCCGACGCAATTCTCTTGATTGTTGCGGCGTTAACAGAGAACGAGCTGGTCACGTTATCCAAGCATGCGGCGGAATTGAAGCTGGATGTGCTCTGCGAGGTACATGACGAAGAGGAACTGGGACGCGCGCTAGATGCAGGTTGTGACCTGATTGGAGTCAACAACCGCGACCTGAGGACTTTCAAGGTTGACTTGAACACTGCATTTCGAGTTGGAGACATGCTCCCGCACGGGGCGGTCGCCATCGCCGAGAGCGGAATTGCCAGCGGGCGCGACATCGCGCGCCTGCGCGCCGCCGGCTATGACGGCTTCCTGATTGGCGAAACCCTGATGAAGGCCGAATCGCCAGGCGAGGCTCTGAAGACGCTGCTTGCGGAAGTGAAAGCGATGGCGTCGGAAGCGAAGTGAGGCTTTCAGCGCTTTAGGGGTTAGCCTTTAGGTTTTGGCTAACGCCAAAGCACCGACCAACCACCAACAACGACCGTTATGACTTGGGTGAAGATCTGCGGAATCACGAATCTCGAGGACGCCCTGCTTGCAGTAGAAGCGGGAGCCAATGCGATCGGGTTCGTGTTCTATGCAAAAAGCCCACGGCATATGGATCCCGAAGAAGCGGCAAGAATCTCTGAGGGACTCCCCGCCACTTTGGAGCGAGTTGGCGTAATCGTCCCACATTCGATGGACGAGATTAGCTTCATCGCGCGCACTGCCCGGGTTAGCGCTTTGCAGCTTCATCTCTCGGTGATGGCTCCCTTAGTCGGCAGCGAGTCGGATTCCCTTGCTTATGGCATGCAGGCTTTCGCTCCCGCAGACAAACTCTTCCTGGCGTTGCCCGCGGCACCATTCATCGAGCGAAAGTCGAGTCCTGACTTTGCGGCCCTTCGTGGTGGCGCCTTGCCGAAGGGTATCTTCGACACCGTGTTTCTGGATTCTGGCAGCCCGACCCAGCCCGGGGGCACGGGGCGGACGTTCGACTGGAAAGCGGCCCTGCCGCTTGTCGAAGCCATGAACAAGCAGGTCAACGTCGTATTGGCCGGCGGCCTCACGCCGCAGAATGTGACCGAAGCAATGCGAATTCTGCACCCCTGGGGCGTCGATGTCTCCTCTGGAGTCGAGGCAAGCCCCGGAAAGAAAGATCCACAAAAAGTCCGTGCATTCATACGGGCGGTGCGCGAGGCAGATAAGGCGAGTCAGAATTAAATGGCAACGGCATCGGTAACAACGAAACCTCACCTTCCCAGTTCGAGAACCGTAAAGCAGCCCTCGTTGGGCAAGCGAGGCGCTTCGAAGCGAGCGCCAGCCTCGGTTCGCGGTTCCCAGAGTTCAGAGAACCGGAAGCATCAAAAACCTACATTGGTGGTGGTTCCTGGACGCTTTGGTCCTTGGGGCGGTCGCTATGTTCCCGAGACGCTGATGGCAGCGTGCGAGGAACTGGAGCGCGAGTACGAAAAAGCCAAGCGCGATCCCAGGTTCAAGGCGAGGCTTGCCGAACTGCTCAAAAGCTTTGCCGGACGGCCCACATCGTTATTCTTCGCTCGCAGACTCACAGAAAAACTCTGTGGCGCGAAGATTTATCTCAAACGGGAAGACCTCTTGCACACGGGCGCACACAAGATCAACAACTGCCTGGGACAAGCCCTGCTGGTCGAACGCATGGGCAAGCACCGAGTGGTCGCCGAAACGGGTGCGGGACAACACGGAGTTGCGACCGCCACGGTGTGCGCCTTGTTTGGTTTCGAGTGCGTCGTCTATATGGGCACCGAAGACATGCGGCGACAGGAACTCAACGTCTTCCGCATGCGATTGCTCGGAGCCGAAGTTCGCGGCGTCGATTCGGGATCTCGCACCCTGAAAGACGCGATCAACCAGGCCATGCGCGATTGGGTCACCAATGTCCGCACCACCCACTACCTGCTCGGCAGCGTGCTAGGCGCGCATCCCTATCCGACCATGGTCCGCGACCTTCATAAAGTGATCGGGCAGGAAGCGCGCAAACAGGTGCTTCAGGCTGAGGGTAAGCTCCCAACGGCGGTGATTGCATGCGTTGGCGGCGGCTCGAATGCGATCGGCATCTTCCATGATTTCATCCGCGATAAGAAGGTCCAGCTAATCGGGGTCGAAGCTGGCGGCCGCGGCGAGAAGCTCGGCGATCACGCAGCACGGTTCCGAGGTGGGCTGCCGGGTGTTTTGCAAGGAACTTATTCCTACGTCCTGCAGGACGGAGCAGGACAGATTGCCAGCACGCACTCGGTTTCGGCTGGTTTGGACTATCCGTCGATTGGCCCGGAGCATGCGTGGCTCGCGGACCAGAAGCGCGCGCAGTATGTGGCCGCTTCAGATTCAGAAGCCCTGGAAGCCTGCAAGATGCTGGCGCGGACCGAAGGAATCATTCCCGCCTTGGAGTCGTCGCATGCTGTTGCCGAGGTGATCAAGCGGGCACCGAAGATGAAGAAATCGGATGTGGTAATTGTGAACATCTCGGGGCGGGGAGATAAGGATATTGGAATTCTGCGCGAGAACTTGCAGCTTGACTAGGTTCGAGTAACCTTTCATCCCGAATTCGCGTTTGGTCGCGTGAGGGAACTGGCATTCACCGGACAATGCAGACTTCTCGCGAGATTTTCGACTGGTAAGGGTGGGTTTCTCCGTTGAGCAGTCAGTTTTGAAAATGAGCATCGCATTCAAAAATCATCCCGGTTTGGTGGCCTATTTGACCTGTGGCGATCCGGACCTGCCAACCACTAGAACGGTCGCGCTGGCAGCAATCTCGGCCGGCGCAGATGTCATCGAGCTCGGTGTTCCTTTCAGCGACCCGGTTGCTGACGGACCCGTGATACAGCGCGCCAGCGAACGCGCCCTGCGCAATAAAGTCTCCCTCGAAGATGTTCTGAAACTGGCGACGGAAATCCGCCGGGAGAGCGACGCCGGGCTCATTGTTTTCTCGTATTTGAATCCCATCATGCGAATGGGTCTGGAAAAGTTTGCATCAGCCGCGGCACAGGCAGAAGTTGATGGCGCGCTGGTAATCGATCTTCCGGTTGAAGAAGCCGGCGAGTATCTGAAATGCATGCGAAAATGCGATCTGGCCACGATCTTCCTTGCCGCGCCCACCAGCACCGACGATCGTCTCAAGCGAACTTGCGGGGTGTCGACTAGCTTCATTTATGCGGTCTCGCGCACAGGTGTAACGGGCGCGCGCAAAGACCTGACAGAGGACGCCCAGAGACTGGTCAAGCGCCTGCGCAAGTTTACGAAGTTGCCGATCGCCGTGGGTTTCGGCATCTCCAGTGCGGCCCATTTTTCTTCGATTAGCAACTTTGCCGACGCTGCCGTGGTGGGCAGCGCGATTGTCGAGACCGTCGAGCAGAATCCCGGCAAGGAAGCGCAAGCTGTGGCAGAATTGATAGCACAAATTGTCGGCGGTCGGTCGTCGGCTGTCAGCCCCTGACTCCATCAGGTTCTCGCACAACAAGCTGAAAAGCTGGCAGTTTTCAGGAGTAGGTTGCGGGCTGGGTGTATTTGCCGACGGGTGGATTTGCCGACGAGTAACGACCGAAGACCCGACCGTATGGACATCGCAGATTGGCGACGCAAAATCGATGAGATCGACCGCGAGCTGGTGGCTTTGCTGAGCGAGCGGGCGCAGGCAGCGCACGAGATTGGAAAGCTGAAACGCCATGCCGGGATGCCAATTTACGAGCCCGACCGAGAGCGTCTTGTTTTTGAGAACACCCAGAAGGCAAACCAAGGGCCGTTGCCGAACCGTGATCTGCAGCGCATTTACGAGCGAATCATGGATGTGATGCGGCATATCCAGCAGGAAGAAATTGCACCCGAGACGTTGAAGCCTTCTGATGGATTGGGCGACACCGAGATTGATCCGGAGGTTAACGACTGAATTGGTTGTTGACTGGCGGGCAGTCGGCGCTCGTGCAGGCCGCCAAGAACCAATAACCAATCCCCACAGGCCTACTTATGATCGTCGCAATGCAGGAAACCGCAACCGAAGACCAGATCCAGGTGGTAACTGAGCACCTGATAGAAATGGGCTTCTCCGTTCACCGCACCACGGGCGAGCGCCAGACGATCCTGGCTGCTGTGGGAGCGCGCTCTGACTTTGATACCCGTAACCTGGAAGTCCTCAGCGGCGTCATGGAAGTCCACCGCATCAGCGCGCCCTACAAGCTGGCGGGACGCAGCTTCCGTCCTCAGGGCACGGTGATCTCGTTTAAGAATGGCGTGCAGGTAGGCGGCAAAGAAGTCGTTGTCATGGCGGGCCCCTGCTCGGTCGAGTCGCGCGAACAGCTATTCACGGTTGCCGAGCAGGTTTCAAAAGCCGGAGCTCGCGCGCTGCGTGGCGGCGCGTTCAAGCCGCGCACGTCGCCCTATTCCTTCCAAGGGCTTGGACTCGAAGCGCTGAAGCTTCTGCGCGAAGCCGGCGACGCGCACAACATGCTGGTGGTCAGCGAGGTGATGGAGATCGCGCAGATCGAGCTGATGATTCCATACGTTGATATCCTGCAGGTGGGTGCGCGCAATATGCAGAACTTTAACTTGCTGCGCGAACTAGGAAAGCTGAAGACGCCGATCCTCTTGAAGCGCGGGATCGCTGCCACGATCGAGGAACTGCTGCTTTCGGCGGAATACATCCTGGCAGGCGGTAACTACAACGTCATCACCTGCGAGCGCGGCATTCGTACCTTTGAAACCTATACCCGCAACACGCTCGACATCTCCGCGATTCCCATCGTTCACAAGCTGTCGCACCTTCCGATCGCGTCGGATCCTTCCCACGGTACCGGTCGTCGCGACAAAGTCGCGCCTATGGCACGCGCCTCGGTTGCTGCCGGTGCCGACTCGCTGCTGATCGAAGTCCATCACAACCCCGACAAGGCGTTGTCCGATGGCGCGCAATCGCTCTATCCGCAGCAGTTCACTGAGCTGATGGACTCATTGCGCATGATTGCGCCGGCTGTAGGAAGATCCATCGCGTGATGATTGAAGCCCCGATCATGGGAGCGAATCACTCGATAAGCTACGCGAAGGGCGATTCCGTTCGATAGCCGCCCTTGACGCAATCAGTCAATGATCGGATGATTCAATGACTCAATTCCATCCATGTCCATCCGTCAAATCACGATCATTGGCACGGGTCTCGTTGGAGGCTCGTTCGGCCTGGCGGTGAAGGCCAATGGATTTCGCGGGAAGATTGTCGGCTGCGATCGCAAAGATGTTCTCACCAAAGCGAGACGGAAGCACGCCATTGACGTCGGGATTGCGGATCCCGTCGAAGCCGTTCGGGGCAGCGATGTTGTGCTGCTGGCGGTTCCGGTGGGGGGCATTATCGGATTGATCGCCACTCTAGCTCCTCACCTAGCTCCCGATACTCTGCTTACCGATGTGGGGAGCACGAAATCCGAGGTGCTAGGAGCGGCAGAGAAAGCTTTCGGTAAGGCCGCCTCGCGACGGTTTCTCGCAGGGCATCCTATGGCCGGCAAGGAGAACTCCGGGATCGAATACGCCGACCGAGACCTATTTCGGGGTGCCGTGTGGTTCCTCGCGCCTGCCCCCGATCAAAATCTCAGGGCTAAAGGCATTTCGGACTTCCTCGGGCTCATCAAGAAGATTGGCGCGCGCATCGCCCTACTTGGCGCCGCCGAACATGACGAGCTCTGTGGTTGGATCAGCCACGTTCCACAGATGATCTCGACCGCCTTGGCATCAACCCTGGTTGAAGAATACGGCGAGAACGCGCCCTTACTCGATTCGGGCGGACGCGCACTGCGCGAGATGACGAGGATTGCGGCGAGTCCCTACTCCATGTGGCGTGACATCGCTATTACCAACCGGCAAATCATCGGCGAGGCGCTTCTGAAGGTGGAGCAAAAATTGGCGCATATTCGCGAGAACCTCGATACCCGTGAGTTGGAACGGGAATTCGAACAGGCCCATCGGTTGAAACCTGGGAAGGGAAAATAGGCGGCTCGCGCTTAGGGAATCGCGGGACTAACGGGGTCATCGCTACGCGCCAGCGACCAGATGGTCAGTCCACCGCCAACCGCGAGAGCGCTCCATTTTGCGGCCCCAGAAGCTAGGATCGGTCCATGCGCCGCGGTGGGAGCGCCACTCGCTTTCGCGATCAGGCCACAGTTGTCGGCGTCGTCGCGCGAGATTTGCTGGCCTTCCTTAACCCGGTCCGGTCCAGAAGTACCGCAATTTATGGTTACATCATTCTTGCGGGCAACGATATTAATGCTGCCGCCGCTGCGCGTGACATAGAACTGCGTCCAATCATTGGCGACGGGTGTAATGCGAAAATCGCGCGCGTTCACGCTAAGTCCTTTCCCGGTTGCAACCGAGATCTGGCCGCGGTCGAGCGCGATGCTTTGTCCTTGGAACCGTACGATGGAGTTTGGCTCAATCAGAATGCTGCCGCCGGGTCCATTGACGGTTGCGGTGCCATTCTCCTTGGTCTGAATTACATCGCCCGCAACCACGGCGTTGGAATTCGACAATTGTCCGCCATTGAGGTACACGCTGCCGCTTCCGGTCAGGACCGCTACACCCGAGTTTTGTGCGAACAGAACGGGTGTAAACACCGCCAGAAGGAGGCAGATACCTTTCTTGAAAGCGGACCTATCCACAAAGACACTCCTTGCCCCGAGGTGGTCCCACCGCCCCGAATGCATTTGGAGTGATCGTAACCAGGACGCGGAAGAGGGTCAACGGAGTTATGGCGGGGAATCCCCACAGTAACTACCCGCGCCAGCGATCCACGGCCTGCCACCACACAAGCCTCAACCATTCGTCAAAATTCACTTTCGCCCACTGCCGATGCTTCCACCACTGGCCGCCAAACTGGGCGGGGTCGCTAGCCGCAGCCACCGAGAATTCATGATTGGGCAACTCGTGCTTGAAAATGCTCAATGCCCGTCGTGTGTGGTAGTCGGAAGTGACAAGGAGAATCCTCCTCGCCGTTTTGTTGGCGATGCAGGGGGCGACGTCATGCGCCTCGGCTTGGGTGGAAAGCCCGAAGATGGGGCAGACATGAATGTGATCACGCTCGGGTAAGGCGTTGACATAGTTTTGGGCGATCTCGATTGTCTGGCGGTCGAAAATCTTGGCATTGGCCGGAACATCCAGGAACAACTCGGGGGCTTGTCCGGCCCGCTGCAGCTCAAGCGCGCGGGCTGGCCTTCGGTCGGTCTCGCCGGCTAGAACCAGAATTAGATCCGCGGGTCGCGGATCGTCGACAATCAAGAAGGCACCGGAGGTGCTAAACAGCAGGGTTGCTAGCAAAACGGCCGCTGTGAACAAACTCCAGACTTTTCGCATGGAAATGGCAGAGTAGCACCCGCCCGAGAGGTGACGTAAGTAATCATACGGGCTAGGATTCCACTCCACCCGGGGCAAGGGACCGAGGAATCTACATGCTAGAATCGAGCGGAAACTCACCAATCTATGAGCAGCCCAACCGTTTCGACCACGCATTTTTCTGAGCTGAAAACCAAAATCGAGCAGCACCAGGCCCGGGTGGCCATTATCGGCCTGGGTTATGTCGGGCTGCCTTTGGCTCTGCTGTATACCGAGAGCGGGTTTAGGGTTACTGGCTTCGACATCGACCAGCGCAAAGTTTCCACCCTGAACAGCGGGGGATCGTACATTTTCCGCATTACCGCGCCTGAGATTCAACAGGCTTGCACGCAGGGCTTCTCCGCGACGGCGGACTATTCACAACTCGAGAGCATGGATGCAATCATCATCTGTGTTCCTACTCCGCTCAACGAGTACCACGAGCCGGATATGAGCTACATCACCGACACGACGAAAGCGATTGCACCTCATCTTCGCGCCGGGCAGCTTGTGGTTCTTGAGAGCACCACGTATCCGGGAACCACCGAGGAGGTGATGGTCCCGATTCTGGAGAAGGGCAATCGACATGGATTGAAGGCCGCACGGGACGCGGCGGGGGGAGATTCGTTTTTTGTTGCCTTCTCGCCGGAGCGCGAAGATCCAGGGAATCAGACCGTGGCGCGTCGTGACATTCCGAAGGTGGTAGGCGGGTTGAGCGCGCAAGCATCGGAACTTGCGGGGCTGCTCTATGGGTCCATCTTCAATCGCACGGTACCAGTCTCCTCGCCGGCGGCTGCGGAGATGACCAAGCTGCTGGAGAACATCTACCGCTGCGTGAACATCGCGTTGGTAAATGAGCTGAAGCTTCTGTGCCTACGCATGAACCTGAACATATGGGAAGTGATCGAAGCCGCGTCGACCAAACCCTTTGGATTCCACCCGTTTTACCCCGGGCCGGGTCTTGGGGGACACTGCATTCCGGTAGATCCGTTTTACTTAGCTTGGAAGGCCAAGGAGTGGGACTTCCACACACGATTTATCGAACTGGCCGGCGAGATCAATACCAACATGCCCTACCACGTGTTGGATTCGGTCGCGCGCGCACTGAATCAGCAAAAGAAGCCGCTGCATGGATCGAAGGTGCTGGTGCTGGGGGTTGCATACAAGAAAGACATCGATGACCTGCGGGAGTCGCCGGCGCTAACCATCATCGAACTCCTGCAAAAAGAGGGAGCGATTGTGAGCTATAACGATCCCTACTTCCCAGAAGTTGGCCGCGGTAGGAAGTATGATCTCCAAATGAAGTGTGCACCGCTCGACAATCTCAACCAATACGACTGCGTGCTCATCGTCACCGACCATTCCGATTACGACTTTGACAAGATCGTTCGCGAGTCGAAGCTGGTGGTGGATACTCGCTATGCCACGAAGGGAATCAACAGCCCCAAGATCGTGCACTGCTAAGTAGCAGATTGGCCTGGCTCGCCGAGGAAGAGCGCCAATCCACTCCGCGCGCCAGCGCTGTCGGAACTAAGTCATTGAGAATTGGGGTAGCACCGAAAAACGGCGCTCGCTTGTCCCTGTGGGGCTGAGAGTGGGGTTGGACAATGGCCCAAGAGCCCACTAGTGGATGGGTTTGAAAGGCAGCGCCTGATTGACTGCGAAAAGCGCGAGTTCCAACCGGGTTGAAACTCCGGTCTTGTCGAAGATATTGCTGAGGTGATGCTTCACGGTGTCTTCGCTGATCTTGAAATACTCCGCGATTTCCTTGTTGGCGTAACCCGCAACCACGGCTGAGACAATGTCCAACTCGCGGGGAGTCAGGCCAAATCTTCTCTGCCGCGAAATCTTGGTGGATGAATCCATCAACCCACGCAGGTACAGCATGAGATTCGAAACGGGCTCGCGGCCTACCCAGTACTCGCCGGCCAATACCGAACGAATGCTCTTCATCAAGATTTCAGTACCGCAGTCCTTCAGAACCACGCCTCGCGCTCCCAGTTGAAGCGCCTCCACAATTTGCTCGCGCTCCGCGGCGGCGGTGAGAAGAATGACCCGGACTGGTCCCGCATGGCTGTTGCTGATTTCGCGAAGGGCTTCAAGGCCGTGGCGGCGCGGCATGGCCAGGTCGAGCAGAAGAATTTCGGGCTTCAGGGTGCGCACGAAATCGACCGCTTCAAAGCCATCGCAGGCTTCCCCCACCACCTTGAAACCGCGCTCGGACTCAAGCAGGCGTCTCAATCCATCGCGAAAAATGGGGTGATCGTCCGCAATCAGAATCTTGACGGACTGAGAGCGCGTGCTATCCATGGGCGGCTTGACGATTTTGGGCTACTCGTATCTCGACGCGTGATCCGCGGCCTGGTCTCGATTCTATCGTGAGGTGGCCTTCGATCAGGCGCACTCGTTCGCGAATAATTGCCGGAGCATGAGGGGCACCTTCAAGATCTAGATGCGAAAGCCGGCCGGCAAATGGGAACCCAGTGCCGTCGTCTTCGACGATAAGTTCCCAGGAGCCCTTTGACTCCAGCAGCTGAACCAGCACGTGCGCGGCTCCGCTGTGCTTGCGGACGTTCACCAGGGCCTCTTGTGTAATCCGCGCCAGCTCGCGGCAAACCGGCTGTGGAAGTACGAGCTCCTGGTCGTCCATTACGAACCGAGCGCGAATTCCTGTCTCCCGTTGGAAACGATCGACGGCATCGTGCAGGAAGCCGGGTAGCCGGCGGGCGTCAATGTCGACCGACTTCATTTCCTGCATGAGTTCGCGCAGCTTGAGTACTTCTTCCCGCAAAAGCTGCTGAATGCGCTCGAGCTCAGCATCCAGCGGGGCAGAAACGGGGTGAGACCTGCGCAGAACGTCCATTTGCATTTCGACGCCAATGAGCGACTGCACCGCCCCATCGTGGAGTTCCCGTACCAGACGTGCACGCTCCAGCGCGCCCGCACGCTTGCGGAGGCGCCGAACCAGGTAGACGTTGTAGACGGCCGGTCCAATCTGGCGAACGAAGTCTTGCAAGAAGCGAAGATCTTCCTCCGAGTTGGAACTGAGTTCGGGATCGAGAAAGAAAATGCGCCCAGAAAGGTCGGCTCCGGAAGAGAAAGAAACCGCCAACAGCTGTCCGAAGCTGTGTTGCGCAGCAATACGTCCCAAAAGAACGTCGTCCGGAATCGGGCTGATCATTCCATCCTTGGTAAGACCAATGCCCCTGTACTCACCTTTACGCCGCAGTTCTGTTTTGGCGTGGAAAGCAGTCACCGGGCTCGCGAACAGGTAGGTGTCCGCCCCGCTTGGTCCTGGATCGAGCCATTCCAAATGGGGAGTGTCCCGGCGCAGCTCGATCTTGGCGAAGGAAATTTTCGGGCCTCCGCTCTCGCGCGACGCCAGCAAGCAACGTCTTGCCCGGTATAGCCGCATCATCTCGCCCAGAATGAGGGAGAGATTCAAGGCAAGTCCGGTATCCATGCGAACCATGCCCAACATGCGCCCGGCCTCATCTTTTTCGGCGCGCAGCTTCTTCTGCTGTTCTGCCAGATACCCTAGTAGCACCCCGATCACGACCAGGTACACCGATCTCATAAAGAGCCGCTTGGGGTTAAATGCGCCAACATCTTCCAGGAAAACTGGCAGGTCATGAGCACTGAGCCAGCGGTCCACCGAGGCCACTGCGCCTAAGCGAAGCACGAGGCTCTGCAGCCATAACATCGAAGCCGAGGCCACCGAGGTGAGGACCGTCTCCCAAACACCCCACCGATAAGCTGCCGCCACAATCACGAAGAAGAAGAACAAGAAGAAGGAGTAGCTCTGGCTGGATGTCGTCAGAGAAATCAGAGCCGGCCAGAACACATCCGCCGCGTGCACGACAACGCGGAAGGTAAGGCTGGATTCAGTCCAGCTGCGCAGCAGGAAGATAATGGCGGCGCCGTGGGTGATGTAAAACGTCAGCAGAGCATAAGCCCATGCTGATCGAACTTCCATTGGGTTGATCCAAACTGCGACCAGGGCAGACATGGCCAGGAAAACCCGCGCCGTGGCCAGCCAGCGCTCAATCCGGTGCACCTCTTCCGGGGCAATCCCTCGCGCATTCCTCCAAAAGGACCGCGGACGCAGCCTGGCAAGCGGGATTTGAGCCACAAAACCCATGAAAACAGAATGATAGAGAGTACGGGGACACTCAGCAAGCTCCCCTGCACCCAAGCATGGGGGTCGGGCAGGGCGTCTCCTGCGATTACTGAAGTAACCCTTGCCTTAGATGTTTGTCAATCTAGAATGATGAAGCTATGTCCAGGCGGGCCCAATATTGGGGTTATTGCCTTGCGGGATTGGTCTTCGCGCAGATGGCGGCCTCCTTCCTTCTCGCCGAAAGGGGGCGGGCGCTAACCGCTACCAGTGACGTGATCCAGTGCGCACTTCTTTTGTGCGCAACGTTATCCTGCGTCCCAGGATTGCTTAGAGGGGTGGGTCGCGTCCGGCTGTTTTGGGCATTGATGGGCTTCGGGCTGAGCAACTGGCTGGTCTACCAAATTCTCTGGACCTACATCGAGGTTGTCCAAAGGCGTGATGTGCCCAGCCTGTTCGCCGGGGACGCGATCGTTTTTCTTCACTTCGTGCCCATGATCGCCGCTTTGGCGCTGCAGCCAAATATTCAGCAAGACGAGCGGGAGTTGCGACTCGGCTCTCTCGATTTTGCTCTGCTGCTTTTTTGGTGGGTCTACCTGTATGTGTACACGGTGATGCCTTGGCAGTACGTGCAACCGAATGAAGTCGCATACTCCCATAACCTCAATTCGTCGTACTTGCTGGAAAAGATCGCTTTTCTGGTGGGACTGGCGGTTGTCTGGTATCGGAGTTCGGGTCTTTGGCGAAGCATCTACGCACATTGGTTTGGAGCCAGCCTTCTGTATTCGAGCAGTTCCTACGTCGCAAACTGGGCGCTAAACGGCAACTGGTATTACTCCGGTAGCTTTTACGATCTGCCGATGGTGGTCTCGATGGCATGGATGGCAGTGCCTGGATTGCTGGCTTTGCAATCCTCTCCTCAGCAGCCGGTTTCTGAAAAATCTCTACCCCGTGGAGTGTGGGCGGCGAGACTCGGTATGTTGGCGGTTTTCTCGCTGCCGATTTTCGCCTGGCTCGCGTTCTTCAACCATCAGCTTCCCGGACCGGTGAGAAACTTCCGCGTTGCCCTGACGCTAGGCGCCATCATTCTGATGGGAGCCTTGGTCTTCGTCAAACAACATTTCCTGGATGTGGAACTGATCCAGCTGCTTCGTTCGTCGCGCCAGTCGTTGCAGGACCTACAATTGCTGCAGGCGCAATTAGTCCAGTCAGAAAAGCTAGCCTCTCTCGGGCACTTGGTGGGTGGAGCGGCGCATGAGCTCAACAATCCGCTCACCGCAATGCTCGGATATTCGGAGCTTCTCTCCGCAACGGAAATGTCCGACGAACAGCGCTCGCTTTCCGACAAGATCTCGCAGCAAGCGAAGCGAATTCGCGCCTTGGTGGCCAGCCTACTCAGCTTCGCGAAGCAGGTGCCAGCCAGCAAATCAGCAGTGGATGTTAACCTTGTGATTCAAACCGCCCTCAAGCTCTGCCGCACGCAATTGCAGTCAGCCAACGCTCAATACACCGCCGATCTGGAGGAGTCGCTGCCCAACGTTCGCGGCGACGCAAACCAGTTGCTGAAGGTATTCATCCAGGTCATCAGCAATGCCGCGCACGCAGTGGCCGAAAATCGCGGCGGAACCATTCAGGTTTCCAGCCGGGCCCTGGATGGACACGTGCGGATCGAGTTTGTCGACAACGGTCCCGGAATCAGCGAGCCTGACCGCGTGTTTGATCCCTTTTATACGACGCGGCCGGTTGGTCAAGGGGCAGGACTTGGCCTGAGCATGTGCTACGGAATCCTGCAAGAGCACGGTGGCAAGATCACCTGTCACAACCGCAAAGAAGGTGGGGCTTGCTTCGTGATTGAGATGGCAGCCTTGCAGTCGGTAGAAGAAGCCAAGGTTCAGGCCCACGCCGTCAAGCTCTGAGCTCGACGGTTCTTTTCAACTGGCCGCAAGCGGCGTAGATGTCCCGTCCACGAGGCTTTCGCAAAAAAGCAGGGATGCCAGCCGCAATCAAGACCTTTTGAAATTCCTCCACGCTTGCATCCTCGGGAGTTTCAAATTCCAGCCCCGGCCCTGAATTCCAGGCGATGAGGTTTACCTTTGCGCGCAACCCGCGCAGAAGTTCCACCAGTTCCCTTGCCTCTTGTGGAGAATCGTTCACCCGGTGGAGTAGAACGTACTCGAAAGTAAGCTTTTCCCGCGGTCGCAAAGGAAATTCGCGGGCAGCCCCCAACAGCTTTTCAAGATTCCATTTTTTGTTGATCGGCATTAAGCGAGTACGTAGCTCATCGTTCGGAGCAGTCAATGAAATCGCAAGCTTCGGGCGAATTGTCTCCTGGCCAAGATCATGGATTCGCGGCACAATGCCAGCGGTTGAAACCGTCATTCGTGATTCGGGAATGCCAACTCCTTCCGCCAGCAAACGAACCGCCTTTGTGAAGTTGTCATAGTTGAGCAGCGGTTCGCCCATTCCCATAAAAACCAGATTCACGCGTTCAAGCGGTGGCGAGACGCCACGTTCGCGTAAAACCACGACAACTTGGCCGGCGATCTCTCCCGCAGTGAGGTTACGCTTCACTCCGAGCAGCGCGGTCAAGCAAAACTGGCAATTCACCGCACAACCGACCTGGCTCGATACGCAGATCGTCGCCCGGCGCCAGGAACCCGATCGCGATTCGGAGTCGCTGCCGTCCCCTTCTTCGCCATCGTCTCCTTCTGGCATCCAGACGGTTTCGATGGTTTCCCCATCCTGCAGTTCCATCAGATAGCGGATGGTTCCATCGCTTGAAAGGAACTGCGTCTTGATGGCGGGAACACCCAGCGTGAAGCCCTCAGTCGAGAGCCAGGCACGGAAGTCCCTCGGCAGCGTAGTGATCTCGTCAGCCGAGGCGATCCGCTCCCGATAGAGCGCCTGAAAGAGCTGGCGTCCCCGATAGGCGGGCTGGGCGAAGCCTTCGGCGAGCTCTGTAAGCTCTTGAAGATCGAGACCGAAAAGAATCTTTTGAGGCTGTAAATTCATGCATCTAATCGGTTCGAGAGTCAATGCCGGGAATCGTCTTTCCATTCTAGAGGAAACTGGAATGTTGAAAACAGTCCCGCCGTTGGGGATAAGCTACTTTATTTCAGCGATTTAGCCGCATCCCCCTGACACCGAGGGGAGTATGTGAGAATAAGAGAATGGATGAAGGTCGAAACATCCGCCGTGAGGTGCTCCCGAACGGGCTCTCCGTGATTACGGAGGAGATGGAGCACATCCGTTCGGTTTCGATCGGAATCTGGGTAAAGACCGGATCGCGGGACGAAGACAAGCAGTGGAATGGCATCTCCCATTTCGTCGAGCATATGGTCTTCAAAGGAACGCAGAACCGCTCGGCGGAAGACATCGCCCGACAAGTCGATTCGATCGGCGGCAACATCGACGCTTTTACAGCGAAAGAATGCATCAGCTTCAGTATCAAGATGCTCGACGAGCACCTTCCCATTGCGCTCGATGTGCTCAGCGACCTGGTGCTCAATCCAATTTTCGATGAACAGGATATTTCGCGCGAGCGAGGGGTCATTCTCGAAGAGATCAAAATGGACGAGGATAATCCCGACTACCTGGTTCACGAAATCTTCACCCAAAACTTTTGGAAAGACCACCCCTTGGGACGTCCCATTCTCGGAACTCGTGACACGGTGCGGCGTTTCGAGCGGCCGCCGGTTCTGGATTTCTACAGTCAGCGGTTCTCGCCTGGCAACGTCATCATTACCGCAGCCGGGCACCTGAATCACGATCGCTTTGTCGAGCTGGTAACCAAGTATTTCCAGACCATGAAGCCGGTGAGCAATGGATTCCACAGCGCGCCCCCGACAATCGTGCCGCGCATTGTTTTGCGCAACAAGAAATCGCTCGAGCAGGTTCAGATCTGCGTGGGGGTGCCCTCATATCCGATTACCCATGAGAAGCGGCATTCTTCCTACATTCTGAACACGCTACTGGGCGGTGGGATGAGCTCGCGGTTGTTTCAGAACATTCGCGAGCGGCAAGGCCTGGCTTACGCTATCTATAGCGACCTGAACCCCTACCGTGATACCGGCTGCCTGTCTGTATATGCCGGGACCTCCCGCGTCTCTGCAAGCAAAGTGGTTGAGTCCATCGTTTCGGAGTTTCGCAAACTGAAGGCAGAGACGGTATCAGCGGAAGAGCTGCGCCGCGCCAAGGACCAACTTAAGGGCAGCCTAATGCTGTCGCTTGAATCCTCCGGGGCGCGGATGTCAAACCTAGCGCGGCAAGAGATGTACTTTGATCGCTTCTATGGGCTCGACGAGTTGATTCAGAAGATTGAGGCCGTCACCGCAGAGGAGCTTCAAACCCTGGCCAACTCCTTCTTCCAGACCGATAATATTGCCGTCACGATCCTCGGAAATCTGAACGCCCTGCGGCTCACGCGAGAACAGCTGGCCTGCTGAACAATCCCCCACGCCAACCGCCAACCTCGAACACTCGACTTCGCCCGTGTGGCGTTCGAACCTAAGCGATACATCCCCGACTGTTCCAGGACATCCTGTAGGGCTTCTAAGCGCTTCATGGCGCTTGACTTCTTTGCCCTAATGAGTCTTAAACACGACGCAACGTCATTTCGCGCAATGGTATCCAATTCCATGCGCAAACCTCGTCGTCGCTCTCAGAGAGGCAGGTGCTCCATGGCGAAAGTCTTAATCGTTGATGACAATCCGTTCTTTCGCGAGCTGCTCTGCAACGTGTTCAATCGCGAACCGGATTTCGAGGTTTGCGGGCAAGCAGAGAACGGCAAAGAGGCTGTCGAGAAGGCCTTGAGATTAGACCCGGATCTTGTCATTCTCGACCTGGTCATGCCGGTGATGAACGGGATCGATGCGGCTCGGGTGCTCAGATTGGTCATGCCGAGGCTACCCTTGATTATGAGCAGCGCCTTGGAAGATCAGCTGGTCGAAAAAGAAGCTCGTCTGATTGGGGTTACTGAAGTGGTGCCAAAATCCGCGCAACTGCTGAAGCAAACCGCACGCCGAGTTCTCTGTTGTTCAGAACAGTCGGCTGCGGCCTGACTCCAATCCCTCGCGCGCCGCAAAGGAGCGCACTCGTGGGCTTTGCCCGAAAAATAAAGCAGGCGTCTCGACTCTGATTGAGTCACGAGACGCCTGGGCAGCCCTCCCCCAAGAACTGCTCAACTAGAAGGTACTGGGATCGCTTCCGGTTGGGAATGGCACGAACGTGCTAGGGGATCCCCCGATTTCCTCAACCGGCGCGGGTTTTGGCGGAATCGCACTGCCTGAAGTTCACCGGAAATTTATGAGTCCGGTGATCGATAGCGGCTTCTTCAGAAACCTGCAACTGAAGTTGTAGACGGCGCTTCGGGCATCTCTCCGCTCGTCTGTCCGACTCGCTTGGTGATCCCTAAGCTAGGGTGCCATTGTCTGCTAGGTTACCGTTTGCGAACCGACGAAAGGGAACCGGGGGTGCCCCTAACCCCTAAGGCTGGGATTCATGATGGGACGGTTCAGTGGAAGATTGAGCCAAAAAACCCTTTGACCTTACCGAAGAATCCTTTGCGCTTTGGCTCAGCCGGAGGAAGTACGACGACAGCCGGGAGCGGATCTTGTCCGCGGGTACTCAAAGGCAACTTAGCTGCTTCCGCGGTTGGGGCGGCAGGAATCGCCGCACTCCGCTGTCGGGCCCTGGCGACGTCCTCGCCGCTGAACACCAGTGCGGCCTGGGTGACTGGCTTCTCACCCGCTTTGCCTGGATCGTTCCCCGAAGGGCTGGGCGATGTGGAATCGCCTGCATGTGGGGCCTCGTTTGAGGCTGCGGAATTCTGCAATTGCAGCTTTTGCAAGGCTTCCTCTTCAGAAATCACCTTGGCATTATCTGCCGCTGCCCGCATTACGGGAATCGGCGCCGTGGGACATCCGCACGCAACCAGAGGGGCCTCGGCGGAATCGAGCCGCCCCTGCCGGAACATTACTTGCTGCTCCGGCTTGATTTCGTACGTGCCGCTTCCGAGCAATTCGGCCACGACCGCCGACGATGTGCTGCCGGCAAGCGACCCCACGCAGGTGTTCCCTTTGGCATCGGTGCTAATGGCGAGGTTGAACTCGCCGGGTCCGGGCATCACGATGCGGAAGTCCGGCGTCAGAACGGAATCGACCGATTCCGCGACCCCATAGTGGGTTTCCATCGCGCCCCTGCTCATCCCCAGCATCAACTCCTGCCCGGTGGAGGAGGTTGCCACCGAGACGGTTGTGCCCGGACACACGCGCACCTCTCCTCCGCGCCGCAAATGCAATACCGCAATCTCATCCCCGGCGGTGATTGAGGATCCCGAAGCAACACGGCTGCCAGTTTCAACCAGGGTTCCGGAGGTCCCGATCGCAACCGGCACCGCCACGGGCTCGGGTCCAGAAGAAAGCCCCGCCACCGATGGCGGCTTGGCTCGTGCAGCATCATCGATGCGAACGCGGATGTTAAGGCGATTCCCGTTGGCATCCCAGGTGTATTGAACGGGTGCAGCCAGATCGAGCACGATGCGAGTAACCGGAGGTGTGGTCTGAAACTGGTTCAGGCGGACACTCTTGATCTGCTCATTGCGGAATGGAATTCGCGTGCGTGCGCTTCCGATCGTGGAACCTGGCAAATCGATCACCAGCCGCAGCGGGTTCTCCACTACCTGAATCTTCGGTGTCAACGGGCGTGAGGCGAGGACCTCGATAACCGGGCCAAATTCGCCCGCCGTCACGCGCCAGGAACGCAATTCAGCGGTGCGGGGGTCCCGGTTCTGCGCAGACGCAGCAAGTCCTCCTAATGCCAGAAACGCAATCCGGAGAGCGCGAGCGGGAAACAAGGCAATTCCTGAGTTTTGGTGGATGTCTACGTCGAGAGTAGCACCAGTTGTCCTCGTCATAAAGGGCCCTGACATTGCCGGAGCAAATCGTTCCACAGCCACTCAAGCGGGTGCGATCATTGCATTTCGCGGGATGAGAGCGAAGCACGCAGGGGCACGCAGACCTCCGTCGGGTTCCCTATCTTGACGAAGCTGGCGGCGGACGAGGTCTAGGCTTCTGCCAGGAACTCGTATTCGTCAATCACAGCAGCAACAGGAACCTTGGCGTCGGCAAGAGTGTTGTCCACACGAACGACCTTACCCTTGCAGCGAACCCGAATGCTTTCAGTCAGGGTAATTTCGGGGGGGAGGGTCAGAGTGAAGTCGATTTCGGACCCAACGGCCAGGGGTGCCTCCAGATAAAAGCAGATACCGCGGGCACTCACGTCGCGAGTTTGGGCGGCCAGCGGTGCCCCAGTATTTGTGACGAAGTTCACCGAGACCGGTAGGCGCAAGGCGAACCGGCGAGTTGCGCGTTTCTCTGCCTGCTGGACTTCGACCACCATGGGGGAGACTCCTATGTACCTTAGAAGGATAACCGCCCTATTTGCCCTGTCAAGCTGAACCTACGGCCAGGGGAGAGGATTGGCCGGTTTCGTGTTGCCCGTTCTAGGCCCCGATTCCCGGTTTCACCGCTCGGCCTCCGGCAGCCAGTTTTCTCAACTGAGGACTAAGATCGGGCTTGGCAAGGCACTAAGAGCTGCGAACCGTCGGATCGGATGCTTTGGTGTACCCTGAACACAGCCATTCATGGTCTTCGTCCTCGACAATTACGACTCGTTTACCTACAACCTCGTCCAATACTTGGGGGAGCTTGGCACCGATGTCGTCGTCCGCCGCAACGACCAGATCACGGTCGGCGAGGTCGAAACCCTTCATCCTGAACGAATTGTCATCTCGCCGGGTCCGTGCACCCCACAAGAGGCCGGCATTAGCATGGACCTGTTCCGCCACTTCACGGACAAACTGCCCATTTTGGGGGTATGTCTGGGGCATCAATCGCTGGGGGCAGCGTTCGGTGGAAGCATCATACGCGCCCCCCACCTTATGCACGGAAAGACCAGCCAGGTTACTCACGACGGAAAGACGGTCTTCAAAGACCTGAAATCGCCGTTTACGGCGACCCGGTATCACTCCTTGATTGTCGAAGTGGAAAGCCTGCCCGCAGACCTCGAGGTGAGCGCTTGGACCACCGAGTCCGACGGCACAAGAACTATCATGGGGTTGCGCCACAAGAAATACCCCCTCGAAGGTGTGCAGTTTCATCCTGAAAGCGTGCTGACCGGCGAAGGGAAAAAGTTGGTGGCAAACTTTCTGATCATTTAGAGCGAGCGGGTGGCAACGGCCGGTTTCTGAGTTAGCTTCGATTACCAGTTAGCAACAGGCGGCCGAGAACTGGAAGCTGGGAACCGATCATGCTCCGCGTGCCGCTTCCACGGCTCGAATCACCGCTCGTGCCTTATTCATGCTTTCCTGATATTCGGCAGCGGGGTCCGAATCCGCAACGATTCCCGCTCCTGCCTGTAAGTAAGCCTTTTTGCCTTTCATCAGCATGGTCCGGATCGCGATGCAGGAGTCGAGGTTTCCGGCGAAGTCCGCGTACAGAACGGAACCGCCATAGATCGCGCGTCGGGTTGGCTCGAGCTCTTCGATGATCTGCATGGCACGTACTTTGGGCGCTCCGCTCAGGGTCCCTGCCGGGAAGCATGCGGCGAACGCGTCAAGGGCATGAAGCTCGGGCCGCAACGTTCCTTCCAGAGCGGAAACAATGTGCATCACGTGCGAGTAACGCTCGACATACATCAGGTCTTTTACCTTCACGGAACCATACTCGCTGACACGGCCGAGATCATTACGTCCGAGGTCAACCAACATCACGTGCTCGGCGCGTTCCTTTTCGTCGTGGAGCATCTTCTCTTCGAGTTGCCGGTCTTCGGCTTCGTCCTTGCCGCGCGGATGGGTCCCCGCAATGGGCCGGTATTCGAGTTTGCGGCCGGTCACCCGCACCAGCATCTCCGGTGACGAGCCGAGAATGTGGGTGTTGCCCATCTTGAAGAAATACATGTAGGGGGAGGGATTCACGGCGCGCAGCGAGCGGTAGATGTCGAAAGGCGGCACCTCGGGCGTGAAACTCAGCCGTTGAGAAAGAACGACCTGGAAGATGTCGCCCGCGGCGATGTATTCCTTCCCCACGCGGACGGAATTTTCATAGTCCTTCTGCCGCATGTTCGCGCCGATCTTGAGCTTGCCTTTTGTCCGACCGTTCGATCGCTGCCATTGTCCGGGGCGGATGGATGCCAGCTTCTTCTCAATCGCCGAAATATCGGCAATCGCGCGGTCGTAGGCCTTTTGCGGACTTTCGTCGCGGACATCGGCTGCCGCGATGATGTGAATCTGATGCCGCAGGTGATCGAACGCCAACAGACGGTTGAAGAACATCAAGGCACAATCGGGAAGATCGAGGTCATTCCTGGTCCCTTCGCCGATGTTTTCCAATTGGCGGACGATGTCGTACGAGCAGAAGCCTACCGCTCCCGAGAGGAAAGGCGGTAAGCCCGAAATGTGGGCTAGCCGGTGCTCCTGCAGTAGTTCCTTGGCCGCTTGAAAGATGCTGCCGCGGCGCACTTCACGTTTCCGTCCGCGAGCGACGACGGTCTTTCCGCCGGAGGACTGCAGCTGCATGTAGGGCCGCGCACCAAGAAATGTGTAGCGCCCGATCTGCTCTCCACGCTCGACAGATTCGAGCAAGAAAGCATCCTGCTCCCCGCGTGAGATCGCCAAGAATGCGGACACAGGCGTAAGCAGGTCCGCCATGACGGACTTCACCACCGGAACCAGGGTCGATTCCTTTGCCAGAGCTGAAAACTGCTTGTAATCAGGGCGGAGCATGCATTTAGGACGAGAGTAGTAATTATAGGGGATTCTGGGAGAGGACTCTTTAGAGGATCTTCTTTCCGAAGGCCGACAGCGCCAGCTCCACTGCCAGGTCTGCCGTTCGATTGTGCTCGTCAATGACCGGATTTACCTCGACAATCTCGAGGCTCAGCATGCGGCCATGATCGGCAATGATCTCCATCGCTAGGTGCGCCTCGCGGTAAGTCGCGCCTCCGCGGACGGGAGTACCGACGCCGGGCGCATCCTCGGGATCGACCCAGTCCATATCGAGTGACACGTGATAACCCGCCGTTCCTCGTCCCGCCAGGCGGAGAGCTTCCTCCATCACCGTGCGCATGCCGCGTTCGTCGATGTCGCGCATGGTAAAGACACCAATGCCCGCCTTGCGTACGTTTGCCTTTTCGATTGCATCGATATCCCGCACCCCCACCAGCACGCAATTTTCCGGGGCGACCTTTGGGGAGAAGCCGAAAATATTGCTTAGGTCCGCTGGGCCGAGTCCCATGAGGGCTGCCAGGGGCATGCCATGCACGTTGCCGCTGGGAGAGCTGTCGGGAGTATTGATGTCGGTGTGGGCGTCGATCCAGATCAGGCCGATCTTTTGATTTTGGCGCCGATAAAACTCTGCAACACCGCTAACCGTTCCGGCACCGACCGAGTGATCTCCGCCGAGCACAAGCGGCACTTTGCCGGCTTCTAAGGTCTTCAGAACGAGGTCAGCCTCCTTCGTGCAGGTTGCGGTGATCTCTTTCAGGTACTTCGCGTGCGGGTCGCCGGTCTTCTTCTGCTCGGCGATGGCAACCGCTACATTGCCTGCATCTTCGACTACATGACCGAGCTCTTCGAGACGCGCCTCGAGCCCAGCAACGCGGACGGCTGAGGGCCCCATGTCCACCCCGCGCCGCGATTGGCCGAGATCGAGAGGCACACCGATGACGCGTATCTTCTTGGCAGCGATGCTGGCATCAGGCACGACCATGGTGAACCATTCGGGAATCGAATCACTGACTCCGTCGAAAATTGGATCCTTTCAAAACGCGTACTGGTTGGGTTTCTTAGTGAGCCTCACTTTGTAACCATCGACGACGTCATTCCTCACGGATATAGCCGGTGCAGCGTCCTTGCGAACGGAATAGTTTCACGCACGTGCTCCAAGCCACAAATCCATGCCACCGCACGTTCTATTCCCATGCCGAAGCCGCCGTGGGGAACGCTGCCGTACTTGCGCAAGTCCAAGTACCACTTGAATGCCTCTTCCGGAAGCTGGTGCTCATGAATGCGCTTCAGCAGCATCTCATGCGAGGCCAGACGCTGCGACCCGCCTATGATTTCCCCATAACCTTCGGGCGCAAGCACGTCCACGCATAACGCCAATTCCGGCCGGTCGGGATCGGGTTCCATATAGAACGCCTTCACTTGTGCAGGGTAGCGGTGAACCATCACCGGCCGGTCGAACTGCGACGACAAGTAGGTTTCATCGGGCGATCCAAAGTCTCCCCCCCACTCGAAGCGTGCCTCGACTGCTCCTTTGGCATGCGCGTCTTGCAGCATCTTGACCGCATCGTCGTAAGTGACGCGTGGGAACGGGGTTTTCACGCTCTCCAGCTTGGTGACATCGCGGCCGATGGTTTGCAAATCCGCGCGGCGCTTGTCCAGGCACCGCTCGACGAGGAAGCTGATCAGCCCCTCGGCGAGATCCATCAGATCGTCGAGAGTGGCATAGGCCACTTCCGGTTCGACCATCCAGAACTCGGTGAGATGGCGGCGGGTCTTCGATTTTTCCGCGCGGAAGGTAGGCCCGAACGAATAGACCTTGCCGAGGGCCATGGCTGTGGCTTCAATGTAGAGTTGTCCGGACTGGGTCAGATACGCCTGCTCATCGAAGTAGTCGACC
Organism: Terriglobales bacterium; assembly: GCA_035606605.1. Classification (GTDB taxonomy): domain Bacteria; phylum Acidobacteriota; class Terriglobia; order Terriglobales; family Acidobacteriaceae; genus Gp1-AA145. The sequence goes on along the minus strand of DATNEX010000047.1, from coordinate 7,521 downwards.
GGGAACAGTGTCGTCGTACCCTCGCACGCTGCGGGAGTCAGAATTGGGGGATCGGTGAGCGTGAATCCGCGATCATCGAAGAAATCTCGAGCCGCCTTAATGATCTCGGCGCGTACCCGCAGAATCGCTGCCTGGCGCGGGGTACGGACCCACAGATGGCGATGGTCCATCAGGAAATCGACGCCATGTTCCTTCAGCGAAATCGGAAACGGATCGTTGTCCGGCACGCGCTGCAAGACCTGCACGTTCGCCACATCCAGCTCATATCCGCCCGGAGCGCGTTTGTCAGCCCGCACCTTGCCCTCAACGATGACGCTCGATTCCTGGGTTAGTCCCTTGACTCGGTCGAACACCTCCGCCGGCACGGCGTTCTTCGGAACTACCCCCTGGATCACGCCGCTGCCATCGCGAAAAATGGGGAATAAAAGCTTTCCGCTCTCTCGCAGGTTATAGAGCCACCCGCGAATGGTGACGATCTGGCCATCGTGCTTACCGATCTCAGAGATTGTTGTTACGGGATTCATGCGATTGTGAAGACTGAGTTGCTCCGCAAAAGAGCTCCTACGCTGGTACTAGCTGCCCGAAAGTCTCGTTCATCTTCTCCACCGGATTGATCTTCTCGTCTCCCTCGATTTCTAGCAACAGAGGAGGACGATGGGGTGCGGTGTTCAGCAGTTCGAGCGTCTGTTTCCAGTCGATCGTCCCAGCACCGGGCCACAAGTGCGAATCGCGCTCTTTGGCATTGTCATGAACGTGGGTGGAGTGGATGTGATTTTTCAGGGACTCGAACGTTTGCGCGACGTCGCTCATCATGTGCGCGTGGCCGGTATCGAAACATACTCCCACGTCGTCGAAATGGGTAACGCGGATGAACTCCAACAGGCGCTCGGGGGACGAGAGGTCGTTGGGGATGTTCTCCAGTAGCAGACGCACGCCCAGTGGTTTCGCAAATGCGCGCAGGTGCTCGACCGAGGTCATCGCGGCTTCGAACTTGCGCTCGCTGTAGCTCTCGTTTGGCAGACCGATGTGTTGAATCAAGAACCGAAATGGAATTTGTTCGGCCAGCTCAATGGCCCGCTTGATCTCGTCCATGGCCTCGATTCGAGCCGCTCGGTCGGTGGAGGCAATGTTGATGGGAGGCGATCCCGCGCGCCCCCATTCGTAGTCTGCGTATAAGGGCGCGTGCACCGAGTGCAGCGGCACGCCGCTGGTTCGGAACCAGTCGGCGATTTCACGCACATGCTGTTTGCGATTCGCGTAGTCGAGATGCTGGCGCGCGCCGAAGATTTCGATGGCTTGTGCGCCGCCGCTGACCAACTTGTCCAGCAACCCGGGGTGAAGCCGTTCTTTTACATAGATATAGGTGGAAATCGCTCTCAGCATAGTTTGTATTCTCCCCCGACTTGACGGGGAAGGAACGCGCACAGCGGACTTTTGAGGCTAGCCCAGTCAATAAGATCGAGTCAAATGCAAATGCATTGAAACATGGGACCGAGGCGCTTGCCTCCGCGATATTTGCGAAGGCTCAAGGGTCCCATCATTCAGGAACAATCGCTCTACACCTGTTGCCTCGCCTCTCCCAGCGTAACCTGAATATCCATTTTGCGCTTACCGCGATAGATCGTGACCTTTACCATGTCGCCGGCGCGATGGCTGTTCATAATACGGGCCAACTCTTGCTGGTCTTGAACGTCTTGATCGTCGATTCCGATAATGAGATCGCCCCCGACTGTGATCGGTATGTTTCCCAAATACGCCCGCTCCGCCCCCCCTTTCAGTCCCGCACGCGCCGCCGCTCCCCCCGGGAGCACCTGCACGATCAGCAAACCATAATCCGCAGCCAGCCCAAGTTCATCGGCAATATCGGGGCTGATCGGGATCGTCACCACTCCAAGCGCAGGCCGGCGCACGCGACCAAGCGTCAACAGGTCATTCAGAACGGCCTTAGCGGTGTTCACCGGAATGGCGAAGCCGATACCGGCACTCTGATTGACCCCCGGATTGCCGGCAATCATGGTGTTGATGCCGATAACTTCTCCATGCGAGTTGAGCAGTGGGCCTCCCGAGTTCCCGGGGTTGATGGCCGCGTCGGTTTGGATCGCTTCGTCGATTGTGACACCGTCTGGCTCCTGCACCTGTCGAATGGAGCTGACAATTCCGCTGGTCAATGTCCCCGACAGGCCGAACGGGTTCCCGATGGCATAAACCTTTTGCCCAACCTGCAGGTTTCTGGAGTCTCCCATGGTCATGGGGTTGAGCTCGGGTGCCTTGATCTGAACGATCGCGAGGTCGTGCGAGCGGTCCGTGCCAACGATCGTTGCGCGATACTTTTTGCGATTGTGCAAGGTAACGTCGATTTGGCGAGCACCATCAATCACGTGATAGTTGGTCAGAATGTGCCCCTCGCGATCGATGATGAAGCCCGACCCCTGCCCTTCCTGGGGCACGAGGCCGTAAAAGAAGTCTAAGGTCACGGCACGGGACGTAATGTTCACCACCGACCCGATGTTCCTTCGGTAAACAGAAATGTTATTTTGCTCTTCACTATCGAGGGGCTCAGCGTTGTTCGCCGCCTCGGTTATATTCACTTTTGGAGCAGGGGAATTCACCAGCCGGAATTTACCGGACCGGTAGGTCGTGAGGTAGAAGAACGCACCCACAAGTAAAACCGCGATCACAATCGGTCGAACTAGTTTCATGCAAGCACACCTGATGACCCAAACGGTCTGAACGAACCCCTATTTTACTGTCCCTTGCGGCTTGTTCTCGATAGGAATACGACAGACGTAGAGTGCTGCCTTCTCGAAGAGGCAATCCATGCCCCAGGTCTGCGGTCGTTCGAGGACGAACCAGTTCACTCCAAAACGGTCCCGCAAGTTTTCAAAATCCGGACGTCGGAACGCCTTCCATCGGCGCTGAGCGTCCACCTGTTCCTGCCAGGTTTCGGCGAGAGCCGGGAACATGGTGACCGCGCCACTGTCCTTGACCGCATCGGCCAGCATGGAGCGCTCGGCCAGCGCCCGAAAGCCGTGCTGGTCTTCTCCCTGAAGCCGCATGTGCTCGGGATTCAAGGCAAAGTAAGCGTCGACGGGGGTATTGCGACGGGTCCACAAGAACGTCTCGACCCAAGCGTTGTCCTGCTCTCGGCCTGGAAATTCAAGATGATCGGTGGCTGGAAACAACTGCCGCTGCGCATAAAACATGCCCGCGGACAGGGGAAAGAAAACCGCGATCCAGCGCCACAGCTTGGCCTGGAGGAGATATTCAGCCAACAACCCGCCGCAAATCACGAATAGCGCGACATAGACCAAGAGCAAACCTCGCATGGGCTGCAACTCCGCAAAACGCACAAGTGACGGAGGAACCGTGATGACAAGCGCAGTGAGGAGGCACAAGAACGAGAATACGATTGTGGCATTACAAAGCTTCTGCAGTGTCAGCCGGTCTCTGTGTTTCGCCCAGCGGGCTATAGCCCAGAGAATCACCGTTGGGCCGAAAAAACCGAGCCATTCAAACCACTCCCATCGCAAGATGAAGAAATAGGCATGCGAATTGAGCGTCCTCAGGTAAGCCGGCGTTACCGGGGGGAAGAGCGAAGCGGGAAGCAACACGCCTGCCACCGCCCGCGGAGGTCGAACTCTCTCTATAACAAGGAGCGAAACGAAGGCAAAGCTGAACACCGCCATCAGCGGGTGTATTAGAGCCGTAACCAAAACCCAAATTGCCGTGCGGAAATATTTCCTCTCCAGAGCCGAGACCATGATCCAAACCGCTGTGGCGGTCGAAAAAGACCTGGGGTTCACATACTGGTCCATGATGTAGAGCGCCGTGCCCGCAACCGGAATCGTCAGCAGGCCCGCGACCAAGATCGAGCCTCCCCACGCCGCCCGCTGCGATCGGAAGCAGGCATTCCCCAGCCTCCAGCAGCCGGCCAGGAGGAGCAGAATGCAGGCGATATGCCACCCCAACAGAACCCATTCGAGCGGAAGATGTATTAGCCGCGCCGACCACGCGATCAGATTTGGATAAAGCGTCATGCTGGCGTGGGAGGCAAAAAAACCCTGGTTCAGGGGGTAAAGCGCCGGGTTCAGCAGCTTCTTGATCCCGGGAACATAGATTTCCGCATCTTCGACGAACGGATGGTAGCCGTGAACAAGCAGGGCGCCCGCAGTCAGAAAGCAAAGAAGGAAGAATGATTTCACCCTGCTTTGCTCGGCGCCTGGAGAGGAGATGTTGTTCAAGTTGTTATGGCTGCGGACTGCCCGCTAGCCCGCGTGCGTAGTAGCTCGGGGTACTTGTTTCCAATTTACGACCTTGCTCGTCGAAGATCTTGTACTTCGCCAAGCCCCATTTCTGCAAAGCAAATTGCACGGTCGTGGCGAGTACTCCAAAACCATATTGCACGCTGCGTCGGAAATTGATCGACGATGCTTCTCGGAAGTACTTGGTCGGACAAGAGACCTCTCCGATGCGGAATCCGAAAAATGTGCACTGCGCGAGCATTTGATTGTCGAAAACAAAATCGTCGGAGTTTTCAAGCAAGGGAAGCTTCATCAAGACCTCACGGCTGAAAGCTCGATAGCCGGTGTGGTATTCAGAAACCTTGATGCCCAGAAACAGGTTTTCAAAGGCAGTCAGCAGGCGGTTGAAAACATACTTGTAAAGCGGCATCCCGCCGCGCAATGCCTGCCCTCCAATGATTCTCGACCCGAGCACAACATCGTAGACCCCATAGGCCACCATGCTGGCCATCGCTGTAATCAACAGCGGCGTGTATTGATAGTCCGGGTGAAGCATGATCACCACATCCGCTCTTTCCTGGAGCGCCTCGGTGTAGCAGGTCTGCTGATTGCGCCCATATCCGTAGTTGCGGTCGTGGACGAAGTGCACCAGCCCAAGTTCACGAGCAACTTCCACGGTTCGATCGGAGCTGCTGTCATCCACCAAGATGCGAAGATCCACGAACTCAGGGATTTCGGAAACGGTTGTGAGTAGCGTCTTCTCCGCGTTGTACGCAGGCATCACCACGACGATACGTTTGCCATTGAGCATAAGAAACAGTGAGCGAGGAGCCATGAGGGGTGAGCCGCCGGTGACGCTCACTGGCTAGCGGAACCTGAGTTACTGGGCGGGCTCGCCGAGACTGCTCATCGCTCGCGACTAATTTACACTCATCATAAATCATGAGTTCTCCTCCGCCCGGCGCAAGAAAGTTCCCCATCACCACCGATGGCACGATTCTCTTGCACATTGATTTCCTGCTTGCGGGAATCGTGATGACTTTTCTCGGCCCCATGCTGCCGAGCCTCTCCGCGCGTTGGTCGCTGAACGATGCACAGTCCGGGTCGCTAATCTTTGCGGAATTCTTCAGCTCGATGTTCGGGATGCTGCTCTCTGGGGTCTCGGTGCAAGGCCTTGGCTACCGCAAAACTCTGATCATCGGCCTGACGCTCATGCCGGCTGGTGTGGCACTGCTGGCCTTTGGTCCGTGGCTTTGGGGAATCGTTTGCATCTGCATATTTGGAGTCGGGTACGGAATCACCACTCCTGCCGGCAATCTTCGTACTGCGGAAATCAATCCCCTGGGCAGCGCATCCGCCCTGAACGTGATCAATGCAGTCTGGGGTATTGGAGCGATGGGATCCCCGTTCTTGGTTGATCTCGCCTTGCGCCAGCATCAACCAAGACTTTTCTTTTTCGGCACGGCGGTCGCCCTGGCGGTCCTTCTGCTGGCGTTCGCCCTCTCGCGCTTCGTTCCCGACACCCACGTGGAAGTTGCGCAACCCGGCGAAGGGCCGAGAAGCATCTGGCAGATTCGCATCCTGCCGCTGGTTTGCGTCCTCTTCTTTCTCTATGTTGGCGCAGAAACCTGCTTCGGAAACTGGGTGGCGATGTACGCACGCCGCATGGCACCCGCCAACCATTCCTTCGGCACCCGTATGCCTGCTTTCTTCTGGGGAGCGCTGCTGGCGGGGCGGGCTGCGGCGCCGCTTGCTCTGAAGTTCTTCCGTGAGACCACGGTCGCGAGCACTGGACTCACTCTCGCACTGGTCGGTGGCTTAGCGCTGGTTGGCGCGCAAGGCGTGGAATTCATCGCTTTAGGTTCGGTTTTAGCGGGCCTGGGGCTGGCGTCGATTTATCCGATTAGCGTCTCGCTCCTGTCAGGCTGGTTTGGCGGTGCATCGCGGCGGGTAAGCGGCGCTGTGTTCGGCAGCGGAAACGTTGGCGGTGCCCTCATGCCGCTCATGGTCGGTGCCATTTCCACAATGACCAATAGCCTGCGGTTTGGATTCCTCGTCCCCTTGGTAGGGGTAGCGTTCATGTTGGGCTTTTATCTCTTGCAGGCATCTCGCGTCGAATTTCCTTCCGAGAGGTCTTTAAGGTACGCGCGGGAACACGACAGAGGCGAGTTTCCCCGCATCTGAAGGTCTCTGAAAACTGGGGCTCTCGCGAATGACCTGGCTACATAAATTGCTAGAATATGAAATAACCCATGCCGCGAACACTCTTTGAAAAAGTCTGGGATGAGCACCTCGTAACCGACCCTTCGGGCCAGGCGCCGCTGCTTTATGTGGATCTACACCTCGTGCATGAAGTCACCTCCCCGCAGGCATTTGATGGCTTGCGCTCGGCCGGCCGCAAGTTGCGCGTTCCCGAACGGACCATCGCTACCGTCGACCACAATATTCCCACCGAACCGCGCGGGACTCCGATCCTTGACCCGATCGCACGCAAGCAGATTGAGACCTTGCAGAAGAATTGTCGCGAATTTGGGGTTCGCCTCTTCGATGTGAACTCACCAGAACAGGGTATCGTTCATGTCATTGGGCCTGAACTGGGATTCACCCAGCCCGGCATGACCATCGTATGCGGTGACAGCCACACCAGCACGCATGGCGCACTTGGCGCTCTGGCATTTGGCATTGGGACCTCGGAAGTTGAGCACGTGCTTGCGACCCAATGCCTGCCGCAACGCAAGCCGAAGACGATGTTGATTCAGGTCAACGGCAAATTGAGCGAAGGGGTTTCTGCGAAGGACTTGGCTTTGGGTATCATCGGACGGATTGGCACGGATGGAGCGACCGGGCACGTAATCGAATACGGCGGCGAAGCCGTGCGTTCACTTTCGCTGGAAGGCCGGATGACACTCTGCAACATGAGCATTGAGGCCGGCGCCCGCGCGGGCATGATCGCGCCCGACGAGAAGACGTTCACCTACATGGCGGGGCGTCGTTACGCGCCGCAGGGCAAGGATTGGGAGGAAGCCGTTGCCTACTGGCGCAGTTTGCCGAGCGATCAGGGGGCAAAGTACGACACGGTCATCGAGATCAACGCCAGGGATCTCGCGCCTTGCGTCACCTGGGGCACAAACCCCGGGATGGTTGTACCCATCACGGCTTGTGTTCCCGAACTGCCTGCCAATGGCTCTGATCGAGCCAATGCTCTGCGGATGCTCGACTATATGGACCTCCGGCCCGGCACTCCCATGGAGCAGATCAGGGTTGACCGGGTGTTTATCGG
>DATNEX010000042.1:0-75961 GCA_035606605.1 Terriglobales bacterium | reverse complement strand
GATAGTATCGGAGAATGGATCGCCGACGATTTGCCGTTCGTTCCTTAGCCGCCGCCGCGGGCGCTGCACTCAGTTGCCGTAGCTACGCCGTTGCGCCTCTTTCCGCAAACCAGGTTCCTGGATCCGTGCCCGATTCCTCAGTACAGAAGGCTCGTTTCCCCGAGGGCTTTCTGTGGGGCACCGCCACCGCCTCATACCAGGTGGAAGGCGCATGGAATGAGGACGGCAAGGGCGAATCCATATGGGACAGATTTACTCACACACCCGGAAAGGTACGAGGCGGGGTAAGCGGGGACGTTGCCTGCGATCAATATCACCTGTATCCGCAGGACATCGCGCTCGCCAAACGGCTCAACCAGAAGAGCCAGCGCTTTTCCATCTCCTGGCCGCGCATTCAGCCTGCTGGAATGGGCACGCCGAACATGAAGGGGATCGACCACTATAGCCGCTTCGTCGATGCTCTTCTCGAGGCTGGCATCCGCCCTTGGTGCACCATGTACCACTGGGATCTACCGCAGGCACTCGAGGACCGGGGAGGCTGGCCCAACCGCGATCTAGCCGGGTATTTCGCTGACTATGCCGGCATTCTCGCCAAGCATCTGGGTGATCGCATTAAGGTCTGGGCACCGTTCAACATGCCATGGGCAATCGCTTTCATGGGCTATGCAGCGGGTGCCTTTCCGCCTTGCCGCACCAGCTTCAACGATTTCTTGAAAGCAGCGCACACCCTGGCTCTCGCTCAAGCGGGGGCTTTGCGGGCATTCAAGGCGGCATCTTCCCAAGCAACCATAGGGAGCGCTTATGAAATGGCTCCGGCATACCCGAAGACTGACTCGGACGATGACCGAGCGGCCGCGGCTCGCTATCACGCCATGAACAATGTCTTCTTTCTTGAGGCTGCCATGCATGGCCATTACCCGAAAGCTTTTGTTGGAGAACCTCCCTATGAACAGATGGGTTTTAAGGCAGGCGATGACAAGCTTCTTTATGCGCCGCTCGATTGGGTGGGATTTCATTACTACACGCGTCGCGTAGTCTCGGATGCCAGCAAGGAGCAATTTCTCGGCGGAGGTAAGTTTAGCGGTACCGAGATTGAGAACAATGCACCGGGCGGCCGCGATCCTTACACACGCTTCCGCGCCGCCATGCCCGCAGAGGGCCCACTTACCGACGCCGGCCTCGAAGTATGGCCACGTGGTATGTACGATTTGGTTTCTCAGATCTCACGGGAATACAACCAGCCGATTATCGAAATCACCGAGAGTGGCTGCGGGTATCTCGATGGACCAAATGAAGAACAAAACGGTCGAATACCCGACGGCCGTCGCATCGAATGGTATCGCCAGGTGCTTGCCGAACTGGCTCGCGCGATTGCCGATGGAGCTCGGGTTCGCGCCTTTCATGCCTGGACGCTTCTCGATAACTTCCAATGGGCAGAAGGATATACCGAGCGCTATGGGCTCATCTATACAGACTTTCGCAATCAGAAGCGCACCATCAAGGACTCGGGCCTCTGGTATGCTCGAGTTGCTGCCTCCAATCGCCTGGATGTCTAAAAATCACTGCTGTCTAGCGAATTCTGCGGGCGTCTGATTCAAGAAGGGTAAATCGGCTATCTTCTCATTGGCCACCAGGAAAGTGCGGCGTTTTTTCGACCGGAATTTTCCGTTTTCAGCCGCACGGCTGTTAACTTGGCGTTTCCCGAGGTATTTCAGTTGGTCTTATAGCCGCATCTATAGATATAGGTGTAAGAATTGAGAACAAGTCGCTGCCGGGGCAGAACAAAAGATTGCTTTCATGGATGGGGTACTTCTCAGGTAGGAACGCTACCGGGGGAATCTTTTCTTTATTGAGGGGGTAAGCGGAGCGCGGAAGGGAACCGAAACGGGCGCGGTGGCATAGTCATTTGGCGCTACCGGGCCAATTTGACATTGTCCAAGGCCCCTTCTTAACATTATTTCTACCCCATACTGCTCAGGTATGGCTCGGCGAACAGCGGAATGCCCTCGCTGTCGACTACAAACTACTTATGATTACTGTCAAGGACCTTACCAAACGGTACGCACGCACGACTGCCGTTGATCAGATCTCGTTCGAAGTCGCCAAGGGCCAAATTGTCGGATTCCTCGGCCCCAACGGAGCAGGTAAAACCACTACGATGCGCATGCTGACGTGCTTCTTGCCGCCGTCGTCTGGCACCGCGCAGGTGGCCGGTTTTGACGTTCTCGAACAGCCGCTGGAGGTAAAAAGACGCATCGGCTACTTGCCGGAGACGCCGCCTCTTTACCCAGAAATGGAGACGGCAGAATATTTGAAATTCGTAGGCAAGCTGAAAGGGTTGTCCGGAACCGATTTGCAAAAGAAGGTGGACTACGTTTGTGAACGCTGCGCCGTGGCCGACGTCAAGAAAAAGCTCTTGGCAAAGCTGTCCAAAGGCTATCGGCAAAGAGTCGGCTTGGCTCAGGCCATCATTCACAACCCTGATGTGCTGATTCTCGACGAGCCAACTGCCGGTCTCGACCCAAAGCAGATCAACGAGACTCGTGACCTGATCAAAAACCTGGCTGGCGATCATACCATCATTCTCAGCACGCATATCCTTCCTGAAGTTGAGCAGACGTGCGAGCGGGTGATCATCATCAACAAAGGAAAACTGGTGGCCACAGACTCGGTGCGCAATTTGCAGGCACGTGCGCGCGGAGCGGAGTCGGTTCTGGTCGAGATCGCCGGACCTAATGGAAGCCTCGACGTACCCATCGCCCAGCAGAAACTTGAGCAGGTTTCAGGCGTTAGCCGCGTGCTCTGTAAGCAGCAGGTTGACGGCCGCGCCATTTTTGAGGTGGAAAGTCAAAAGGGAAGTCTGGTACGAGGAGACCTGGCAAGGGCCGTGGTGCAAGGCGGCTGGGACCTTAACGAGCTACGCACGGCGGCAATGAGCCTCGAAGAAATCTTCCTTCAGCTCACTGAAAAGGAATCAACGGAGGCCCAGAAGGAGAGCCCCACCAACAAGGAGTTGGAACAATGAGGAACGTCTGGATCGTCTGCCGAAAGGAATTGGGCAGTTACTTCGTTTCGCCGGTGGCTTATCTGCTGCTGACGATGTTTGGCTTGATCTTCGGTTTCTTCTTCTGGAACGCGCTCGCCTATTTTGTGGTCGAGGGTATGGAGATGCAGATGCGCGGTCAGATGCTCCCAATGAACCTAAACGAGCAAATAATCCGGCCACTGCTGCAAAATGTGAGCGTTATCGGGCTTTTTTTTATTCCCATGATCACGATGCGGTTGTTCGCGGAGGAGAAACGCACTGGCACGATCGAATTGCTGGTGACCTCCCCGATTCGCGACCTGGAAGTCATCCTGGGAAAATGGTTAGCCGCAATGATCCTGTACGCCGGCCTGCTCCTGTTTACTGCTCTGAACTTCGCGTTTCTCTTCAAATACGGCAATCCGGACTGGAAGCCCCTGGCGGTCGGCTATCTCGGTTTGTTGTTGCAAGCGGGCGCGCTGCTGGCCATTGGGACCTTCATTTCGACGCTGACAAAGAACCAGATCATCGCGGGGGCTGCGACCTTTGGGGTGTGCCTGCTGCTGTGGGTGCTTGGGTGGGTCAGCGGCTACGAAACGGCCACGTGGGCACGCGTGCTTTCTTACCTGTCAGTCACTACCCACTTTGAATCGTTTGGCCGCGGAGTTCTGGACTCGAAGGATGCAATCTATTATGTCTCTGCGATTTTCATGTGGCTCTTTCTGACAGCGCGCTCGATGGAATCCCTGCGCTGGAGGTCGTAAATGGCGAATCAATGGTTGAAGGCGAGACAAACGAGATATGTCGCTTATGCGACCACCTATATCCTGGTGGTTTTGGCCGCGGTCGTTGTGATCAATATTCTTTCCGACCGCTTCAGCAAGTCATTCGATGCAACCTCCAACAAGCGGTACAGCCTCTCCGACCAAACCAAAAAAATTGTCAAAGGTCTGAAGCAAGCTGCCGTCATCACCTATTTCAACCAGAGCACGCGCTTTCCTGAGGGCAAAGACTTGCTCGACCAGTATTCGAACTTGTCGCCCAAGATCCGCGTTGAGTACGTCGATCCCGACAAAGATCCTGAGGTGGCGCGGGCGGCGGGCATCAGAAACTTTGGAACAGCCGTAGTTCAAATTGGCGCGAAGAAAGAGGAAGCCAAGGGCATGACAGAGGAAGGCGTTACTGGCGCCTTCATACGTGACCTGAAGAGCGGTTCGAGGACAGTCTGCTTTGTCAGTGGCAGCGGGGAGCACCAGCTCGATGACACGGAACGAGGAGGCTTGTCCCGCTTCAAAGATCTCTTGACCAAAGACAATTACGAGAGCAAAACCATTGACCTGCTGCAGAAAGCCGAAGTGCCGAACGACTGCACAGCTGTAGTGGCCGCTGGTCCCACGCGGAATTACGAACAACCGGAAGTGGACGCGATCAAGAAATATGTGGAGGCTGGCGGGCGCGCGCTAGTGATGCTCGATGCCCCGTTGAAATCTGGACGCTCGGAAATCGCCGACAATGACTCCCTCGCGAGCCTGCTCCAAGGCTGGGGCGTGACGCTTAACAAGGACGTGATTCTCGACCTCAATCCGATCGGTCAACTCGTAGGACTCGGGCCCCAAGTTGCGCTGGTCACACACTACGAATCCCAACCCATCGTAAATGAAATGAAGGGAACCGCCACGGGTTTTCCTCTCTCCCGTTCTCTCGAGGTCAAGAACGGGGACAAGACCAGCGTGCAAAAGCTGTTCGATTCTTCGAGCACCAGTCTGGCGACGACGAATTTGAGTTCTGCGGCCGTCGACGTCAACGATCCCAAGAACAAGAAGGGCCCTTTGACGATCGCCGCCGCAGGCACCTACAACACGGGAAAGGAAAACTCCCAGGGACGATTCGTGGTCGTCGGTAGTTCCTCCTGGCTTAGCAATGGATTTATCAGTTTCAACGGCAACAACGACCTTGCTTTGAACGCTATCAACTGGCTCTCTTCCGATGAAGATCTAATCTCGATCCGACCAAAAGAAAGGGAAGATCGCCGCATTACCCTGACACACGCCCAGTTGAGTTGGGTGCGTGTCACGAGCCAGTTCCTGTTGCCGGCGATTGTCGTCATCGCGGGAATTGGTGTGTGGTGGAAGAGACGGTAACTGGTTTTTCTGCCTGACACCACAGAGGAAGCTCCATGAGAATTCGTAGCCTGATTGTTGCAGGGTTCGTGCTCATTGCACTGGCGGGTGCCCTCTACTGGTCAGAACACCGCAAACCGGGTGACGAAACCACCAAGGCATCTGCCAATAGCGCCCCTATGATCCTCAAGCTAGATGAGGCGGCAATCACCAAGCTTGCACTGAAGAAGAAGGACGCCGATCCGATCGTTCTCACAAGGAACGATTCTGGAGCTTGGAAAATTGTCCAGCCAAAGCCACTCAACGCAGATCAGGGTAGTGTGTCGGCGGCTCTTTCGACCCTGGCTACCTTAACCGCGGAACGCGTGGTCGAAGGCAAGGCTTCCGATCTGAAGCAATACGGTCTCAATCAGCCTGCAGTCGAGGCGGATATTACTACGAAAGACGACAAGACACGAAAACTCTTGGTCGGAGATGAGACGCCAACGGGGGGCGCCGTCTATGCCATGGTGGTGGGTGACCCACGGGTTTTCACTATGGCTAGCGACCAGAAGAGCAGCGTTGAAAAGAGCCTGAACGATCTGCGGGACAAGCGGCTCCTGGCCGTGGACACGGACAAGATCAGCCATCTGAATCTTGTCCGAAAGGATCAAACGATTGAGTTCGGGCGCGATAAGAACGAATGGCAGATCTTAAAACCAAAGCCATTGCGGGCTGACAACTACCAGGTGGCGGAACTCGCTCGAAAACTGGCGGATGCCCGGATGGATCTCAGTGGGTCAGATAGCGATCCCAAAGAAGCGGCATCCGCCTTTGCCCGCGCGACGCCGATCGCGACTGCGAAAGTCACTGACCTGTCTGGTACGCACGACCTTCAGGTTCGCAAGAGCAAGGATGCCTATTATGCGAAGTCGAGTGCAGTCGAAGGCACTTACAAGGTTGATGCCGATCTCGGCCAGGCATTAGCCAAAGGGCTGGACGATTTCCGAAACAAGAAGCTGTTCGATTTCGGTTTCAATGATCCAAACAAAATTGAAATGCATAGCGGCACGAAGGCGTACTATCTCGAGCGAGGCAGAGGTACCGGAGCGGACTGGTGGTCGAACGCAAAGAAAATGGATGCCGTAAGCGTGCAGTCGTACATTTCAAGTTTGCGGGACCTTACCGCCACTAGTTTTGTCGATTCGGGCTTTGTAAATCCCACGATAGAGGTCGCGGTCACATGGGACGAGGGTAAGCACGTAGAAAAGGTATATTTCGCAAAGTCGGGCAACAATTTCATCGCCAAGCGCGAAAACGAGCCCACCCTGTACCTGATGGACTCTGGAGCAATCGACACTCTGCAGAAAACTGCGGACGCTGTTAAACCGGCCGCACCGCCGAACAAGTGAGAAGTGTACCGACCTCAAGGTCGGTACACCCTAACACTCCCGCTCAAGACCAGAGGTGCATCAGCCCAGCGAACATGCCCAGGATGGTGAGAACCACCAGGCTCACGATGAGCAGGTATTCCACCATCCCTTGACCGCCTTCGTTGTCGAAAGGTTGAACCATAGCCCAGAATCATGCTTGCAGGTTCCGTTAACCAGGTTCCGTTAACATGGACAAAGTGGAACCAGAAAACGGTCTGCCAAATCGTATTTGGAGTTGTCGCTGAATGTGTGGACGCTTTCGACTCTCGCGGAGAAGACAGGTGGTTCTGGAACACTTCGACGCCATCTCGGATGAGCCAGATTGGGAACCACGGTACAACATTGCACCCACACAACCCGTCGCTGTGATCTGCCAAAATCCCCGCCAGCCAGTCCGAGAAGTCTCGCTCATGCGCTGGGGCCTGATTCCTGCATGGGCGAAGGACTCTTCGGCGGCAGCCAGCATGATCAATGCCCGCTCGGAGACCGCGAGCACGAAGCCAGCGTTCTCTGACCCTCTCAAGCTTCGCCGCTGCCTCATCCCTGCCGATGGGTTCTATGAATGGAAGCGAACCAGCAAGTCCAAACAACCGTTCTGCTTTGAAGTCAACGATGGCGCACTGTTTGGGTTCGCGGGCCTGTGGGATCGATGGAGGGATGCAAGCGGGACATGGCTGACGACCTGCTCCATCCTCACGACCACTCCCAACGCCGTGACCTCAACTGTCCACGACCGCATGCCAGTAATTCTCGCTCCCGATGCCTATGATCTCTGGCTTGATCCGGGGATGAAGAACCTAAGGGCTGTCTGCGAACTCCTCACGCCATACGACGCACGCCAGATGCGATGTTATTCGGTCAGCAACCGGGTCAACTACGTCGCCAATGACGATGAGGAATGCTCTAAGCCTGTCGACGTTACACAAGAACAACCAGGGCTGTTTCCAGCCTAAGAATCTCCAGGAAAAGCATAAGCAGAGATTATTCTCGGGAACGCCCGTCCTCGTCGCGACGAGACCATCGAGAGGCCGAACCGAGACAGAACCTTAGGGATCGCGTCGCACTAGTGGGCCTGAATACTGCCGTGCATAATTTCTGGACCACTGGGCTGCGAAACGGTCGGGCTGTCCTCGGCTGTGATTAGGACGTCGAAGGCCTTAACGGGTGTCGTGGTGGCAAAGCTGCCTTCGAGATCGCCGTTGATCTTCAACACACCTGCGTTTTGTGTCTGTCCGTCGTTCGACCGAATCCAGACCACATAGGAGTTCTTGGCAGGCGTTAGTCGCTCCGGTGCTGCTAGGTGCTTGGTCTTGATCTCCAGTTTGATGTTGCGATTCCGGTCGTGTTCGTAGTTGATCGTGCCGGAAGCTGCCGGTACAAGCGAACTAGCTACCAACGGAATCTCACCGGCCCACGCCACGCTACTAAGCAACGCCGCAATGAAAGAAACGATTAAGCTTCGCATTGGAATCTCCGTGATGAAGGCTGTTTGACGCCACCTGCCACAAAATGTTGCCTGGAAATCGAGAGCTGGCCTGCCCCGGGAGTCGAATCAAGGTGTCGCCCCAGTTCTTGCGACAGGGGGAACAAGTCCAACTCTTTCCCGAGCTCTCAAAATCTCTTCTCAATTTGCCGTGCTCGATGCAAGGTGGTTTGCCTGGGACGATACTGCGACAGGCCATCTGGAGATGTTTGCCGGAGAACGACGCCCAGAAGCTTCATCGAGGTATTCACAGTCGGCAGAAGGTTACACTTGTCTCGCTCTCTGAAACCCAAGACTTCTGGACTTGGTCAATTGGTTAGCAGACGGGCCTCAGCAGCGCATGACAAAAGAAAAAGTCGATTGAATGTTGGTGTGGGGTGGCACCATAAGTGCAGCAGAAAACATCAGTTCCAATCACGAATGTGATTCGATTCCTACTTTTCTTACTGATCCTCGAAGGCAGAGCTGGCGCGAGCGATTTTTCTGGTCACGTTGCCGAGATCATGCGGAATCGCTCTGGGACTGCGATGGTCGTGGAGGTCAGATCGGGGCAGGTGCTAGCGGCCTATCATCCGAATGTTGCTGCGCGCCGACTGGCCCGCCCTGGCTCAGCGTTCAAGCCATTCACCTTATTGGCTCTTCTGCGGTCAGGAAAGCTGTCGGCGACCGAGTCCCTGGTATGTAGACGTAATCTTCGGGTTGGCAGGCATGACCTTTCTTGCTTTCACCCGCAAACGGGGCCGTTGCAGGCCGTATCCGCGCTCGCCTACTCCTGCAATGACTTCTTTGCGACCTTTGGCAGCCGCCTGACCCCTGCAGAACTACAGGCAACATTCATAAAGTCGGGCTTCGCCGCACCAACAGGCCTGCTGCCGGATGAAGTGGCTGGTTTCATCCACTTGGCTCATAGCGACGAGGAACGCCAATTGCAGGCGGTGGGAGAAGGCGATATGAAGATCACGCCACTGGAAATGCTAGCCGCTTATCGGACCATTGCAATGCGAAGGATAGATCCCGAAGCCACGGTTGCCGATCGCGTGGTTTTCCAGGGACTAGAAGAGGCGACAGCCTATGGCATGTCCCGGCTGGCTTCGGCACCGGAAACAAAGGTCGCGGGCAAAACTGGAACCACAATAACTGACGATGGACATTGGACAAATGGCTGGTTCGCAGGATACGCTCCGGCCGGCAAGCCTGAAATTGCAGTGGTAGTTTTCGTGGAGCGTGGAACCGGACCGAGCGACGCTGCACCGCTTGCAAGCGAGATCTTTAGCGCTTGGTGGAAGGCCAAGCAAAAATGAAGCGAACGCTGTGGGGCCTGTCGCTGATCTTCGTCAGTGTGTTCGGTGGGGCACAGGAGCCTACGGTCCAAGTGCGCTTGTTCTGGCAGCACCCTCCGAGCGAGGTTCGTGTTATCCCACAAGGAGTCTCGCTTCGAACCTGCACAAATTGCCCCCCGATCCTCTTGACCAAAGCAAGCTTGATCGTCGCGAAGGGCGCCCAGGTGTTTGCCGGATCGAATTCTGGAACTAGACTCCTTTTGGCGGGTCGTGCCCGGATTATCGGCGAAGGCTTTTCGCCCTTCTTAGTTGAAAATGAGCTGGAACTTCAGGCGCGCGAGGGCTTCCTATTACTCACGCTAAAGATGCCGCTGGAGCAATACGTTGCAGCGGTGCTACAGGGCGAGAGCGCCGGATTCAAGTCGGACGAGGCGCTAAAAGCCATGGCCGTGGCCGCCCGGACCTATGCCGTTCATTTCCGACCAAGGCACCAAACAGAAGGCTTTGATTTCTGCGACACAACACATTGCCAAGATGTCCGTCTTGGAGCGGAGTCGGAGCGAGTTCGAGCAGCTGTCGCCGCGACGGCCGGAGAACTGCTCTGGTACGAGGGGAAGCCCGCAGCCACTTACTATCACCGAAGTTGTGGTGGAGAGATTGAAGGCTCGCAAGCACTGGAGCGCGATCTTCGGGCACCGTACCTCCGCCGTCACCGAGATGAATATTGCGTCCGAGTTCCGGACGAGTGGCATGTGCAGATCAGTAAGAGTGACCTTTCTCGGGCCGTGGGACGACTTGTAACATCGGTCCAGATTATCGAACGATCAGAATCCGGGCGGGTGCGGAAATTGTCCGTGAGTGGACGCCCCGTCACAGCGACGGATTTTCGCTTGGCAATCGGCAGGACACTTGGTTGGGACAAGGTGCGCAGCGATCTTTATGAAGAGCAAGATCTAGGCGACACAGTTAGCTTTCGCGGCCGGGGTCAAGGGCACGGGGTCGGCCTTTGCCAGACCGGCGCTGATGTGATGGGCCAGGCAGGGCGCAGCTATCAGGAGATCCTCGCCTACTACTACCCGGGCACTTCTATCGGTCTCAATGCCCAAGGCCTGTCTTGGGAAAAATTATCGGGGGAGTCGTTGGACCTGATAACCACGAGCAGAGCAGATGCCTCAGCCCTGATTCCAGCGGCAGAGCGAGCGTTGCACTTTGCCGAGCAGCATACCGGCTGGAGCATCCGGGCGCGCCCCCAGGTGAAGATATATCCCTCGATCAGCATTTATCGCAATGCGACAGGCGAACCTGGATGGGTGGCTGCCAGTACCCTGGGCAGCACGGTCCGCCTACAACCGATCAGCATATTGCGGCGCGCGGATTCGCTCGATTCGATACTGCGGCATGAGTTCCTGCACATGTTGATCGAGGCCAACGCTGCACCCAATGCACCGATCTGGCTGAGAGAAGGGCTCGCGATATATTTGGCCAATCCGCACGCCATGAGACCCACGAACATAGACGTCGCTGCGCTGGAACGCCAGATGAGCGCATTACGCAGTGAGGAGGAGATGCGCGCAGCGTATCAGGCCTGTGGTACAGCGGTGGCGGACGCAGTGGGGAAAAGCGGTCTCGACTCCGTTCTGTCCTGGGTCCACAACGGTAAGTAAAAGGGTTGTGACTGTCACGTTTCTCGGACCGTCAATGACTACGAGCTTACTGGAACGGGCTCGGGTTCGGTCTTTGTAACAGCTTTCTCTCCACCACTCGCGCGCATGATCGCCGCGCACAGAACCACCCAGGCGGTAACCAACAGCAGGTAGCCGAACCCCAATCGCAAGCCCATACTCCATGTCTGTTCACCGAGCGACGACGGTTTCCGTGGGATCATCCATGCCAGCGTATAGGGAATGTACGCACCAACGACAAAGCAGGCGAGGTATGCCAGCCAAAAACGCCATCTGCGGATTGGTCTGAACGCGGCTGCGGTCCAAAGCCCGGGAAAGTTCATTGCTGCGATCTGCCCGCCGACCGGTAGAAACAGAATTGGCCACAAGAAAAAGTACAGAAACCAAACCCCCCAGTGTGCAGCTGAGAACATGCTCCGCGGCCCAATATCCTTCCGCAGGAGGAGAGGCAACGAATGACGCGCATAACCTCCGGTTTGCTCGTCGTAGGCCCAGAGCTGGCCGATAAGCCAAAGGACTGCTGCGAAGATTATCGTCCAGACCAGAAAAGCGGGGATGCGAGCTAGCGAGCGGCGCAACGAACTTGTAAAGTGCTGCTCCGAGGCCATGCTGAAATAATCGAACGTCGCACAATGCAGCCAAAGGGCGCAGAACGCTATCGTTAGCCCTCCGACGACGGTGAGAGTAAACTCCCAACCCGTTTCTTCGGGGATGCGAATCCAGTAGAAGAATGCCAGCATCAGCATACCGTTCACGATAAAGTGCAAGAGCCACACCCGCTTGCTGCTGAGGACCGCAGATAACGTGTCGCGCTCAAACCCTTGCATGCCGGTACTCATTTGACCTCCAGTGTCAGCGGATCGCTGGTAGCGAAATATGAAGGTTGATACATCGGTTCCACCTTCGCCGGGCTGACTCGGAAAACGCCTGGGTTCACGACCTTCAACAGGTAGACATATTCCTGCGCGCCGCGCGAGAAGTATGTCTGGAAGAATGCCGCTCGGTCATCATGGAACTCACGGCGGGTATACCACCAGTTCCACCATGAAGGCTTGTCCGTCAGATTGTAGAGATTGTCATGTTCGATGAATTCGGTTCCGGCCGGGATAGGGTCCTCGACCATCATGTACTTCCACTCAGAACCGGTTACCGTGAGCCGAACCGCCAAAGTATCGCCGCTCTGGACAGGCGCCTTCAGCGGGTCGAGTTTATACCGAATTGCCTCTCCCTCCTTTACTGGTGAGAGCGTAAAGTACTCGCGAGCCAAGGTCAGGTTGAACGATCCGGCATTGGTGAGCTTCTTCTCGTCGGAGTAGTACTCGCCCCGCAGCGACCAATACAGTCTGCCCTGGCCACGTTTGCGAATCACAACGCGATTATTTTGACCCAACTGTTCTGGCCCGATCTGTAACCTTGTCGAAGTGGGCGCGAATGCGTCGGTTTCAGTGAATCGCTTGCTTAGAACCGGTTTGTCGTTCACCAGCACATCCACCGAGAAGTTCGGCTTCAGTTCACCACTCTGCTTCAGGAAGTCAATCAAGCCGTACACGACAAATGCGGTCTGCTTGGTGGAATCCCACCAATAGCCCTCGTCGCGGTGCATCACCAGCCAAAACGCAGCCTTCGGCAACAACGGACTATCCGGATTCACCTTAGCGAGGAACTTGGCCGCAAACGCTGTAGCCTCCGGGCTGGCATCGGTTTCGAAGTCCAGCATGGGGTCGCGAGTCAGGCTCCAATGAGCGGATTGATCGTCGACGATCGCCCCCTTCTCCACGCTGGCTGCAAGTTCGCGAACTCGCGGATCGTTGGCAAGGTGCATTGCCAAGCCAAGCATGGCGGCGCCATATGGTGTCAAATCCGAACGCTGCTCCCACACCGAATCGAGCACCGTCTTGTCGGTCATTCCGCTCAAGGCCAACGAGTACGCCATATAAGCGCGTAGATCGGCGACGATTCTCTTATCGCCAAAGAACGCTTGGCGTACCCAGGCTTGGGCCTTCAGAAGTCGGTCTTGGTCAACGTCGTATCCGATCCGTTTTGCCT
The DNA here is from genome assembly GCA_035606605.1 of Terriglobales bacterium. Taxonomy (GTDB): domain Bacteria; phylum Acidobacteriota; class Terriglobia; order Terriglobales; family Acidobacteriaceae; genus Gp1-AA145. The sequence goes on along the minus strand of DATNEX010000042.1, from coordinate 62,913 downwards.
GACTGAGCCCGGCAAGAACGTACGAGGACATGAACACATGACTATCGTCGGTTTGCCACCAGCCCCAACCGCCGTCCTCGTGTTGGAACTCGTATAAGCGTTTTACGCCAGCGTCGATCTTTTTCTTGAGCTCGGCTTCATCCATCGCCGGTTTCAGACCAAGCTGCTTTATTGCATCGCCAACGATCACATCGGGCAGGAAACTCGACATCGTTTGTTCGGTGCACCCGTACGGATACGAAGTAAGGTACTCCAGTGCACCAAAGATTGCGCCGGCAGTGGATGGCGAAAGTTCAACTTGAAGATCCTGGAACGAGCGCCCCGATCCACCCGCCGGATTAGGGAGATTGATGTTCTGCGCCGTTTCACCATTCGCCTCACTCAATGAACCTGAGGTGGGAATCGCCATCTTCACCCCGTAGGGGATCACCGGTAGCGTGAGTTCCATCGCATCCGATTCTTGGTTGGTGAGCGCCTTGGCAAGAACTGACACCTCGACTACGTTCTGGGCTTTCACTCTCCAGTCCACTTTCACATCCCCTCGGCTTTGCACATTGACATCGCGCGTCGCACCATCAACAACCTCGAGACCCTTGAGTTCCATCGACACATGAGCGGTCTTTGCGTTCGGTAGATAGTTGTGAACGATCGCCGAAATTGTGACTTCATCACCCTGGCGGAAGAAGCGCGGTGCGACCACCCTCACCATCACATTCTTGCGAACAATGACTTTTTCGACCGCGCTGCCTACCATGCTATCCGCCGTGATGCCGCGAGTCGTTGTCCGCCATGTTGTCAGCGAATCGGGAAAGATGAACTTTACCGTTGCCTTCCCATCAGCGCCGGTGTTTACATCTGCGACCCAGAATGCGGTGTCGGGGAAGGCCTTACGAATCTTCGGTTCCACTAAACGCTCCGGCTTGATTTCTGCCATCCATCGGTGGCGCCTGACATTAGCCAGCTTCATCGCCTTTTTGCCCGCTTCGCCGTGGAAGTAATAAGAAAGAGAGCTATCGGTGTTCACCCGATTAAAAACCCGTCCGTAGAAGAACTTCATGATGTCGGTCGTCGCTTCCGGGCGAATTGCGTAGATTGCTTCATCCACTACTCCAAAGCTGAACTCCGCGGCAGCCGGCCTGCCCTGTGCATCCTCGGCCAGAATCGTGTAGCTCGCAGCTTCTCCTGGTTGGAACTGCTGTTTAGACGGTTGCAACTGCACATTGAGCTTGTATGCATCTGGCACTACATTTATGCTCTTTGATCCCTGGTGCAGTTTGTTGTCTTTCAGGAAAGCAGCGGCCAGGTAGAAATTCGGCGCGTTCTCCTGGCGGATGGGTACTTGCACAGTGATTGGGCCGCCTCTGCTGTGGACGACTTGCTTGTTGAGTAGCCCCAGACCTTCCGACGTGACAAGAATGTTGACCGGGTCCGGACCGGCCATGATCACCACTTTAGCGGTCTGGCCAGGCTTGTACGCCTTCTGGTCGGGGATAATCTGAATTCGCTCCCGCTCGCCGCCCCACCAAAGCCAGTCGCGATCAGGCACCCAGATGTACGCACTCTCTTCGAGGGTACGATTGTTTGTTGTAGGCGCCGTGACATAGGCTCGCATGGAGCCGCCCTTCTTGATCGGGACCTTTACTTCTCCGTGGCCATTCGCGTCCGTCTGGCCGTCTGTAGAAAACCACTGTGTTCCTCTGCGGTCGCGATAGTCCCAGCTCTCGAGTACGACGTGAAAGGGCGTTTGAACTGGCTTGCCGTCGTAGTCCCTCGCTTCGATGTTCAGCTGTGCCGTGCTGCCGACGTCGTAGACATAGCTGGTCGGACTGGCCCCAATGCGAAAGCTGCCATACGTAGCCAGCACGTAGTTGTGTCCGCTAATCTCGCGATTTCCTTCATCGGTGACTCGCGCTTCGATGCGGTAAGCAATATCGCTATGCTTCTGCGCATCAAACTCGGTTGCAATGGTGATTTGCAGCTGCCCGTTCGCGTCCAGCGTGCCTTTGTTTTCTTCCGTCTGCTGGCCGTAGTAGTTGGCTTCGCGGTCGCTGGTGGGCGACCCTTCTTCGTCTCCCTCGGCTGGAATATCCCCGTTGTCTTCGTCGACGTCCTCGCCCCACATGTTCAGACCGTTGTAAGCCCGCTCGCGATGTACTACCCAGGTCACCTTGCCATTCGCCACCGGCTCGCCAAAGTAGTACTTTGCGTCGATGGTGGCCTTGATTGGTTGACCTTGAAGAACGCGCGCCGTCTCAGGTGTGATACGAACCTGATACTCGGGCTTCTTGTATTCCTGCACGGCAAAACTACCGCCCTGGGCGTAGTTGTCCCCCGTCCGAATTTCGATGTTGTAGTCGCCGAGCGAAGCGTTGCCGGGAATGACGTACTCGCCGTGTAGAGTCCCCATCGCGCTCGACTTCAACGTCGCGGCGAACACATCCTTACCCTCCACATCGCTGATCTTTATATTGAAGGCGGTGTTCGCGGGCGCCTGATAGGTGAATCCTGACCGAGTTCGCAAGATCGCCTTGAAGTGAACCGTGTCGCCCGGTCTATACACCGGGCGATCGGTGTACAGGTAAGTCGTGAGTGAGCGGGCGGGATCTGTAGCCATCCAGTATGACCAGGGCGCGCTGATGGCAAAATCGTCCTTGGTTCGCGCCATCACTTGTACGCTTTCGGGACGTGGCTCCTTGACCGCGACCTCCACAATTCCATCCCTATCCGTTGGTGCTTCACCCACCTGATCACGGTTCACAAAGAAAAAAGTATCGGCACCCGGTACCGGCTGGCTGGTCTGGCGGTCAGCCGCAAACGCCAGTATGGTGCCGGGCGCGGTCTTCGTGATTAGGGCCATCTGGCTAACCACCACAATCGTGTACGCACGCAGTTTGCCGTCCGTGGCTTCGATCAGATATGCGCCGCGGTCCTTGACCGGAATAGCAACGCTCTCTGTTTCCCAGCGGTACTCGCGTGAGCCGACATTCTGACGCCACGTAGCCACCAGTTGCTGAGAATTGAGAATCGGAATCTGCGCGAACACTTCTGCCGGTCCCTGTGGCTGTTGCTGGGCCTGGCTACGCTGCTCGCGGATAGTTGCCCGGTTCTCAGCGGTAAACTGTGCCCGGAAGAAGTCGCGAATCCAAACAAAGATGCTGTGCTTCCAATTGTGGAAGCGTTCGAGCCAGGTCAGCTTGTGCGGAGGACGGGGCGCACGTCCGCCAAACTGATGGGCGTCACCGAGCTGGGCGAAGAATTTGACGGGATCATTGACGCGATACACCCGGAACTCAAGCGTGTCCACGTTCTGTGCCCACATATCGATTGAGACCTTCTGGCCTGGCGCATAGGTTCGGCTGGAGTTTAGGGAGAAGTAACCCGTCTTTTCTTGTTGTCCTAGTGCCACGGAACACAAAAGGATGAAAGCAGCGCGGGCAATAACGCGAGAAGAGCGCATATCATTCCTCCTCCCGGAGGATGTTCCAGCGATACAATCCCAAAAACGCCGGGTTCTGGGGCACTGGACGCCAGCAGAACTCCGGATGACTCTGCAATTCTGTGACCGTGACTCTGCGGATCTCTCCCGGTCGGTCCTTACTCGGACCGGTGTGGTAAATGAGCCAATCGGATCCATCGGTGAAGTAACTACTCCCCAGAAAGATCATTGTGTGGAATGGCATCCTGTGGCCTTGCTGCCTGAAGAACAGCAGATCGCCGGGACGCGCCGCGCTCAGCTGGCGACTTACAAAATGCGTGTTGTACAGGCGAAGAGAATCGGCGTCAGCAAACTGCGCGAACGTGCCATTTGCTACGTCATCTGGTGTGAACGCGCCTGCCTTCGTGCGGAAGAGCCCCGCACCGACTGCCGTATGCGGATAGTCGTATTTCTTCACCGATTGGATCTTCGGAGGTCGTGTCAGGTGCCATTGGTTCGCCCAAGCGGCATCGTGCGTGCGCAGTGCCTCGCGATAGGCAAAACGGATCAGAGCCGCACAATCGCGGATTTCAGCCGGGCGATTCTTCTCCTCCTGGAAGGAGGTGGATTCCGCCAGAAGAGCAAACCACTGGCGAAATGCAGTTTGGTCCTCTTCGTTATCTAGTCGTAAGAAGTCCGGCGTTCCATCGCCAAATTGATCTGTTGGGTCTAGGTTCAGTTGTATGCTGGTTCGTGCTGGTGGAAGGCCCGGCACCCGGGCGACCAACGTGACCAATCCTGGATTTACGCCGGCACGCAGATAGACTTCTGGCCCTTTTATGTCTATTTCCGCAAGGGTACGGCCCGAATCAAAGGACCAAACGATTTTTCTAGGCTGGTGGTTTCCTGCCAAGACCCTGAGTTTGGTTTCTGCGTAACCGTTGGCAGGAAGCACAGTGCGATCGGCAGAAACGGTTAAATCTGATTTGCGGGCTTGATTGTAACTGGCAAGGACAATTGCCAATCCCATCAGCAGGCAAACCAGCAATAGACTCCACCGGTGTGCGAAATGGCGAGGCAAAGCTAAAGCTTCTCTGGAACAGCGGATTATAGACTTTCAGTAGAGGAGCAGTTGAGTTACCAGTTGGATCACGCCTGGAGTCATGGGGTTTTAAACCCGAGCACCGTGTCAAGAACAACACGGAGCGTGTCTTCCCGAGGACAGTTTTCGGCACCTCGCAGATGGCGCCGATTCGCGAGTCGGCCCGCATTGTTCGGTGCAGCAACTGGGCAATCTTGCGCGACGAAATAGATGCGCCCGACTTCTCAGTTTCGATAAAATGTCCTCCGCACGATAGGAGCCCCTATGGCAAAGAAAAAGATAGATCCTCTTAATCGGAAGCAGTACAGCGCGGTCTCAGTAGCACTTACCGTCTCCGACATTCCAGCCGCCGTGAGCTTTTACCAAAAGGCCTTTGGCTTCGCTAAACGAGGCATCATGAACGGCCCTGATGGAAAACCGATGCACGCGGAGCTCACTTTGCGTGGCACAACACTAATGCTCGGACCAGAGAACGAAGCGATGGGAAGGCGAAGCGCGAAAAACGTTGGTGCTTCTCCTGCCAGCCTATATATCTATGTCGAGAACGTCGACAAAGTGGTCGATAAAGCAACCAAGCTTGGAGCTACCAGCCAGGGTCCAGTGATGGACATGTTCTGGGGAGATCGTTGCGGAACCGTTCTCGATCGGGATGGCTATAGCTGGATGGTCGGAACGCACAAGGCGGAACCCTCAGCAAAGGAGATGAAGAAGGGGATGGAGGAGATGATGCGGCAATCGCGGCCCGAGGGGGCGGCTGCAGCTGATTGATCCTTCGTCACTCGAAAAGCAAAGGCTGAGGACCACTCTGTTCCGATTCTCGAAAGTTGGTCAGCCCAATTCCTACGAGGCGATAGCGTTGTTGGGGACTAAGACTCACTCGCTCTCGCAGCTTCAAGGCAATGTCCGTCAGTTGTTCGCAAGACGACGGAGGTGTGCTTGGCGTGTGACTGCGGGTAAGAATCTGGAACTCGGTGGTCTTCAGCTTTAGGACTATGGTGCGTGGAATGCGTAGTTCCTTTTGCAAAGCAGACCAAAGCTTGTCTGCCAAGTGCCGGATCATGGGCTCGAGTTCTGCCAACAGCACATCCGTCTCGAAAGTGTCCTCGACTGAGATTGACTGTGTAGGTCGGTCAGGAATGACCGGGCTTTCGTCGACACCACGAGCAAGTTCGTGCAAGCGCACGCCGTAGCGGCCGAAGTGTTGTTCGAGCGTCGATAGCTCTAATGCTTGCAGTTCGCCAACTGTATATATCTGAAGCTTCGCAAGCTTCTCCGCCGTAACTTTTCCTACCCCGGGCAAGCGTTCGACCGGCAGGCCTAGCAGAAATCCGCCAACCTCTTCCGGTTGAATTACGAAGAGTCCGTCCGGCTTGCGCCAATCAGACGCAAGCTTTGCCAAGAACTTGTTGGGCGCTACTCCAGCAGATGCTGTCAAATTCAGTTCCCGGCGGATCTGCTCGCGAATTGTGCGCGCCACCAGCGTAGCCGTTGGCAAAGCGGTCTTATTCTGAGTGACGTCGAGATAAGCTTCGTCAAGCGACAGCGGCTCGATCAAGTCTGTATGGCGCTTAAAGACCTCGCGCACGTCGCTCGAGACCGCCCGATAGCGCGTGAAATCCGGGGCAACAAAGACCGCATCCGGGCATAGCCGTTCAGCACGAAGCGCCGGCATGGCCGAGCGGACGCCGAAAGCTCTAGCCTCATACGAGGCGGCACAAACGACAGAACGGTTTCCGCGCCAAGCAACGACCACGGGTTTGCCGCGTAGTTGCGGATTGTCGCGCTGCTCGACGGACGCGTAAAAAGCGTCCATGTCCACGTGAATAATTTTCCGCACCGTCAACTCTCAGACCAATTTCCGAGCATCGCCGGAATGTGCAAAGCAGGCCCCAACGTGTATTACTGTAGATTCTAGATGTGCACAGCAAACTCCTGCTCCGGGCCTCTATGCCACTCTCGCGGTTGTTGCTACGTTCTTTCATGTTCATGTTCCGCTCATTTTGCGGGGTATGGGGCACATCATCGACACCCGAAACAAGTCTTTAGCATATTCGTAGCGGGCCGCCCTCTTATGAATCGCGGGAGCAGGAATAGGGGATCAGAGTCGACTCGCGACCATATGAGCGGTTGCGGGGAACGACACAAGAAAATTCCACATGCGTTTTTTGAAAGGCTGCTGGAATTAGCCCCGTTTTACATGGTTTACCTGATTGATCCAGCTTAGAAGCGGGTATCAAATGGCGCTCGTTAACCCAAACAGACTCATCGTTTTCGTCGGATAAATCAAAGTCAGTCCGCCATGCCTGTGGTGGGTTTCCTTTCACCCCTAACCAAGAAAGGAGAAAGTATGTTCACGCGAATATTAGAGGCGGCGCCGGAACATCCGTGCTGCTCGACATCCATCAATCGCGGTTCGTGAAAACCGCACAGTCAGTGATCCCGCGCGCTTTCCATGCTGACGAGGCATGCTATTCCAACGCGCTCCCAGTTCTGTTCAAGTGAATGCAATGGCCGAATGTTCTGAAATGCCTCGGTCAACAATGAAGGAGACAATTATGAAAATCGTGGTGATCGGTGGTACTGGCCTCATAGGTTCAAAGCTTGTCAACAAGCTTAGGGAACACGGGCATGAAGCAGTAGCGGCCGCACCCAACACAGGCGTCGACACGCTTACGGGTGAAGGACTGGCGGAAGTGCTAAAACGTGCCTCGGTAGTCGTCGACGTATCAAATTCTCCGTCCTGGGACGACGCAGAAGTGCTGAAGTTCTTCGAAACATCAACTCGCAACCTCCTCACTAATGAAACGACAGCACGGGTAGGACATCACGTCGCACTCTCGGTTGTTGGGACCGACCGGCTGTCCGAAAGCGGCTATTTCAGGGCGAAGATTGCTCAGGAAAAATTGATCAAAGAATCTTCAATCCCCTACTCGATTGTGCACGCGACACAGTTCTTCGAGTTCCTCAAGGGGTTGGCCGACATCTCTATGGTCGGCGACAAGGTACATTTGCCTGCGGTGCTATTCCAGCCAATGGCTGCCGACGACGTCGCCAGTGGTGTGGCAAGGATTGCGGTAGGTCAGCCGGTGAACGGCATCGTCGAAATTGCAGGGCCGGAGCAGTTTCGCGTGGATGAATTAGTCCGACGACGCTTGGCCTCGCTCAAAGATCCCCGCGTAGTCATCGCTGATCCGAACGCGCATTACGGTGGAGCGAGGATCACCGAGAGAACCCTGCTCCCAGCTAATAATGCACGCCTCGGCGAGACACGGTTCGAGACCTGGTTGACGCAGCCAGCAGCGCAAATTGCGAGAGCGGCCTAGTGATGAAGCAGTTCGACGCTTTGCAATCGCGTCGTCCATGCGAAAGGTTAATTCATGACGTTCACAAAAGTAGTTTTGTCGCTCGTATGTCTCATGTCGAGCACGCTGGTGGCACAGGAGGCTAAGGTAACGCAGCTCATATCGAGAGAACTGACAAACCTGCCTGGCAAAGAAGGTCTGATGATCACTGTGGAATATCCTCCGGGTAGTTCGGACCCAATCCACCGACACAATGCCCATGCATTTGTTTATGTGCTGGAAGGATCGATCGTGATGCAGGTGAGAGGCGGAAAGGAAGTGACTCTGAAACCTGGTCAGACCTTCTACGAAGGCCCAGATGACGTCCACGTCGTTGGTCGAAACGCCAGCCAAACCAAACCCGCGAAATTCGTCGTGTTCTTGGTAAAGGACAAAGGCGCTCCGGTGCTGGTACCTGCCAAGTAGAACCACAAACCGCGAGTCGTTCTGCTCGCACCAACATAAGGAGGAAATCTATATGAGCACCATTACGGTAAAGGATGGCACGACAATCTACTACAAAGACTGGGGCAAGGGCCCGGTTGTTACGTTTTCGCACGGCTGGCCTCTGAACTCGGACGCATGGGACGGTCAGATGCTCTTCCTCTCCCAGAATGGATTTCGCGTGGTCGCACACGATCGACGTGGCCACGGCCGTTCCAGCCAGGCTTCGTCGGGGAACGACATGAATGGATACGCCGACGATTTAGCAGCGGTCATTGAGAAGCTTGATCTCAAGGACGCCACGCTCGTAGGTCACTCGACTGGCGGAGGTGAAGTGGCGCGCTATATCGGACGACACGGCACAAAACGTGTGGCCGCAGCCGTACTGATTGCCGCTGTACCGCCGATTGTGGTGAAGACCGCTGCCAATCCCGAGGGCCTCCCCATTGAAGTGTTTGATGGTTTGCGAAGCGGCCTCGCCAAGGATCGCTCGCAATTCTACAAAGACTTTGCCGTGATGTTCTATGGCGCCAACCGGTCAGGTGCGAGCGTCTCGCAAGGACTCCTGGACCAGTTCTGGCTGTGGAGCATGCAGGCCGGCCTCAAGAACTCCTACGACAGCATCAAGGCATTCTCTGAGACCGACTTCACGGAGGATCTCAAGAAGTTTGATGTGCCTACGCTGGTCATGCACGGTGAGGACGACCAGGTCGTGCCCATCAAGGATTCAGCCAAGAAATCAGCCAAGCTCATCAAGGGGGCCCAGGAGATCTACTATCCGGGCAGGCCGCACGGCCTTACTTCGACCCATCAGGATGAGGTAAACGCGGACCTGCTGAAGTTCTTGAAGGCGGTCCAGCAAACTCGCAAGGCGGCAGCCTAGATTCCTATGCCCGGCGGGTCGCATTTCTTCGCGGCCTGCCGGGCATCTGACATGCAGGACGCTACCTCGCAAGTCGTCGGAACCGGATTGAAGGATTGTGAGCCCATAGCGTGGCTGTCCCCTTTGCCAGTTCTATTCGCAAGTTCCTCTCTGTAACATTTCATGAATTCCTTCCCAGAAGTTGGCGTCGCGTCGAGCTCGTAAATTCGCTCCGGCGGTCAGCTCAGGAGTTTGAACATGACTGTAATCACCGATGAGCTTCCGGTCGAGCTTCCGAATGCGGATGACGGACCATGCCTCTCGCTCTACCAACCCACGCACCGGCGCCACCCCGAAAACGTGCAGGACACAATTCGATTCAAGAACTTGGTTCGAATCTTGGAACGGTCGCTTCGGCAGAAATATCCCACTCGAGAGGTCAGACCTCTTTTAGAGCCCTTAAACGAGGTGGGTTCGCAATTTGATTTCTGGAACCATGCCCAGGACGGGCTTGCGATTCTGCGTTCGCCACACATCTTGCGAATATACAGATTGCAGCGGCCCGTGGCTGAGCTTGCGATCGTGGCCGATAGTTTTCACACGAAACCCCTTTTGCGCATTGTGCAGTCCGCGGATCGGTATCAGGTACTCGGGTTAAGTCGGGCGACAGTCAAGCTGTATGAGGGGAACCGTTACGCGCTCGATGAAATCGATTTAGCACCGGGCGCAGCTGAGGCGATCACCCAAGTATTGGGAGAGAAGTCGTCCCGAGTACGTCAACCTGCGGTTGCGCATGGAGGGAGTCGAGGAGCGCGCGCGCCGATCTACCACGGCTATGGCACGACGAATGACGTGGCGGATATTGGTACAGAAAAATTATTTCGAGCGGTCGATTCCTCTATTCTGGAGCACCATTCGCGTCCCTCGGGCTTACCGCTTTTGCTAGCCGCATTGCCAGAACATCATGGTACCTTCCGCAAGATCAGCCGCAACCCATTTCTGATCGAGGATGGGATCAAAATCGATCCTGACTCTATCCTGATTGATGAACTGCGAGAACTTGCTTGGCAAATTGTTGAGCCACGTTATCAGGAGCGGCTCCGGCAATTAGTTGACGAGTTCGAACAGGCAAGGCCTAGGGGACTAGTAGGCGATCATCTCGGAGAAATTGCTTTTGCCACAGTTTCAGGTCGAGTAATGAAGTTGCTAGTCGAAGCGGATCGCGAGATCCCTGGGCATGTTGACCCGGCGTTGGGCCGCATAGAATTCTCCGACCTGAACCATCCGCAAATAGACGATTTGCTGGACGATCTAGCTGAGTTGGTACTCAGCAAAGGCGGTGAGGTTGTGGTGACGCCGTCCGAGCAGATGCCGGTTGCGACCGGAGCCGCGGCAATATACCGATACTGAGTCAATTCCTATCAATCACGAGATAACCTGCAAAAATTGACAGTTATCGACTCTCAGCTGCACAGCTAATCTGACCCCGAGTGTAGGTCCCGGTTCGATGATTTAGGAGAAGATCATGAGTAAAGCAGATCACCTCGCGGACAATCGAAAGTGGGTAAGAGACGTCAGGTTCCTGATGACAGGTGTGGGAATCGGGGCGGGAATAGCGCTGCTCTTTGCGCCTAGTACCGGAGACGATCTGCGGCATGAGATTGGCCGCAACTGCCGCAAGGCTGCGAAGCACGTCGGACGACACAGCGACGAGTTCCGCGAGCGCGCTGAAGATTTGTTCGAACACGCACAACACTTGCGTGACCTTGGCGTCAAGCTGCTTCATTTTGGCCACAGCCACAAGGCGGCATGAGATTCGTGTTGGCCTTGGTTTCTGTTGTCACTCCGGGCCTCGTTTTGGCTCAAATACCCGCTCCCGAGCGGCAGAAGATTGCGCTGGCACTCAGCGGGGGAAGCGCATTGGGGCTTGCCCATATTGGTGTTATCGAGTACTTCGAAGAACACCACATCCCGATTGATTACATAACAGGAACGAGCATGGGAGCGCTCGTCGGCGGCTTCTTCGCAAGCGGCACGAGTGCCAGCCAACTGGAACAGATCGCTTTGGAAACAGACTGGAACGATCTTCTTACCACGACCCCCAGGTTTGTTAGTCAGCCAGTGGTTGAAAAACAACGATGGAACAAGCCTTCAGGGACCCTCGCCCTGCGGCTTGGACGTCATTTTTCACTTCCGAGCGGGCTAAGTTCTGGCGAGTCCATCGCCCTGTTGCTCAGCCGGTATACTGCTGCTTATTCCAGCCTAGATACGTTTGACCAGCTGCCCATTCCCTTTCGCTGTGTGGCTACCGACCTGGTTAGCGGCGGTGCGGTAGTTCTCGATCGCGGTTCATTGCCGAAGGCACTGCGCGCCAGCATGGCTTTGCCAGGGCTCTTTTCACCTGTTGAATGGGGAGACAAGGTGTTGGTTGACGGGGGCTTGGCGGAAAATTTGCCAGTCGAGCCGGCGCGCGCCATGGCTCCAGACGTTGTTATAGCCGTGTCGTTCGAAGGCCTGCACGCTTCACAGTTCACTTCGCTTAGTAGCGTGTTGCGGCAAACCGTCAATATTGCCGTGAGACAGAACGAACAGCGGAGTGCTGCGCTCGCCGACCTTGTGATTCGAGTGCAAACCGGAGATCTCTCAGGGGTGGACTTTGAGGAGGCACAGCAGCTGATCCGCAAAGGATACGACGCCGCACAGGCTGAGGCAGCTCAATTGGCCAAGTTCTCCCTACCGCCACGGCAGTGGGAAGAGTATCTGACTGCCAGGCGCCGGCGCATTCGAAACCTACCAATGAAGGGTGCTGTTGTGGCGGTCGATTCGCCGAAACCGGCAGTTCGAAGGGCGGCGACACGCGACCTTTTCCGTGAGCTAGGGACAGATGCCGTTTCGAAGGAAGAGCTTGAGTACGCTCTCTCCGGGATTACTGCGGCGAGCGCGTTGCCCGAGGCTTACTACGAGTGGCAAGACCAAACAGGAGAATCGAAAGGATATCGTGTCGAGCTATTGCCGCGTCGGAGTACCCTTTTTTTATTACGTCCAGCGTTGTCGTTTGAACTTTCAAGTGACGAGCCGAATCGCAGCGCCATCACGGTGGGGGCGAGCGTCGTGCCATTGAGTGCTTACAAATCTCGACTTCTCGGCCGCATTAACGTTGGCTATGACCCAGAAATACGTACTGAGTACTACCACGTTATTGATGGGAGCCCTTATTTCATTTCGCCTGGCATTTCCGTGAAACGGTATAACGTTAACTTCTACGACGGAACAACACGCTTTGATTTTCAGCGTGTACGGACTGCAGGGTCATTCCGCGCTGGAGTGGGAACGGGGCGTTTCGCCCAGGCCAGCTTAGGCGTACAGGTAGGATACGATTCGTACGGGCAGCCCGTTACGGCCAACCACATTAGGGCACAAAGTGGTCCCTTTACTAACCTTGACGCCAATTGGATCTACAATACGCAGGATTCCAGCACACTGCCGACGCGAGGGACGCTACTCGAAGGCTCATTAGGGTACAGCTTTAGACGCAATTCGTTTCCATATTTAAACAATCATTTCAGCGCATTTCACCCCTTGAATGGTCGGACATCCCTCTTTGTAGCAAGTGAGCAAGCTAGCACCATTGGCAAGGAGGTATCGTTTTACGATCAGTTTACGTACGGAGGAATTGACCAATTGGAGGCATATCGATATCAGGAATTTCACGCCAACACCCTTTTCAGCGCCAGGGGTGGAGCTTTCTTTCGTCCGTGGAAAGCGCGGCTGTGGTCGATGGAACCCCAACTGGCCGGATGGTACGAAGTGGCGAGGCTGGATTTAGGTATCAGCGGCTGGCAAACCCACCAGAGCACTTCCGTGGGCGCGTTTGTTGCTTCGCCGATCGGTACTTTAAGAGTTGCACTTAGCTTCAGCGAACGAGGCAAGGTTCGCCCGCGGCTGTCGATCGGCCGGTTTTGACCCGGGATTCATGTTTGAGCGTTTTGGCCGGCACGGTTCCACTCCTTGTACCCATGGCCGAGCCTCTGCTTCCAGGGTAAGGACGTGAGGACCGGTCGAGGCTCTGGAAACTAACAATTTATGCGGCGCGATCACGGGGTTGCGTATCCGGGTTCGGCAATTCCTGCCCTTCCGCCTCCGATAAGTACAGAACACGCGAAGGAATGGCAAGTGCTGCGCCGGCTTCAAAAACTAAGTCTACGATTCTTAAGAGCAAGTCTTCCCGAATGGCCATGAATTCGTCTAAGTCGCTGGTCAAGATATGGCAATTTATTTCGACGTCGAAACCGGCCTCACCGAAGCCAACAAGGCAGACCCGGAGGGCTTCTGATTCGACTTTGGGATGTTGGCGTATAAGGGACGTGATCTTTTCCAGTAACGATCGTAGCTGTCGAGGTGAGCTTTCATACTGCAATCCAAGTTTGGTGTGAAAGAGCGTCTTTTCTCGGCGGCTGATGTTTTCAAGGTTCATTCTGGCGAGCTCGCCATTCGGAACGGAGAGCACTGTGCACTCCAAGGTGCGAATGCGGGTGGACCGGAGGCTGATGTCTTCGACAGTACCTTGCCTCTCCCCGATCTTGCACATCTCTCCAATGCGAATCACCTGGTCGCCAAGGATCGAGACGCCGCCGAGCAGGTTTTCCAGCGTTTTTTGTGCCGCGAACGCAATCGCGATGCTGCCGATGCCCAGGCCAGCAATGGCGGTTGTTATGTCAAAGCCCAATATCGACAGCGTGAGCAATCCAGCAATGATGATCACGAGTACCTTCGAAATACGTTGACCCAATAGGATGATCGAGCCGCTGCGGAAATCGGAGCTGTCGAGGGTTCGGGCACGCGCCTGGTCACTCCAGACGTTGATTAATCTGAAGACGAGCCAGGCGATGCCCAATACGAGGAGGACGCCGATCACTCTCTGATAATGCAGGCGAGTCACGAGGGGGATGCCCAGCAAGTAGACCCCGAGCTGATGGAGAATTACAGCCAAGATCAGGGACAAGGGCGCAGTCAGTGCCTTCAGCATTTCTTTGGCAATGGCATAGTGGCGCCAGCGCGAAAACATCCTGACGACACCGCGAAGTGTAAACACGAGCATCCATCCAAGCCCAAGGGATGCTGGCACGAGCGCCAACATCGCCGTTAAGCGACGTGGGAAAGTGTTGAGAAATCTCCTGATTACTTGTAAATGCGAGCGCCCGAGTTCGGCTTCGCCAGATTCGACCTGTGCGAACAAATCGGGGGTTTCACCCACAACCTGAGATGAGAATAACCATATTTCGCCCGAGGTTGGATCGGGCACATGAACCAAATCAACATTCGTATCAGTTCCGTTGATTCGGAAGACGCCGATGCGTTGATGATCCCTTGGGACCCCAATTTGATGAGAACCTTCAGTGTGGCCACTGATGACGCCGACGCGTTCCACAAACGCACTTTCCATCAGAACGTAAAGTTGTCGCGCAATGCGCGAGCCCTGGGCAGCGCGGGTATCTGCTGACATCTGAAGATATTGAGAAGCGTCTTTGTATCTGCCACTGCGGGCAGCTTCCAGAAAACCAAATACAGTCCCGTTCGGTGTATCTCTCCCTAGGGCATCGCCAGCCTCGGCCTTCTCGGAAGCGTGTGCCTTTTCGTTTTGCCGCGGCAGTGATTGACCCGATACCGTCAAAGCAGCCAAACAGTAGATAAGGAATACGAAATAGTAAAAACATTTCACAGGCAGTCAGAATTCGAGTCCAATATCATTTCCATTCTCAAATCGGTATAGCCGCATTGCTGTGACGCATTTTCCTCCTTCGGGTGCAGCTTTAAGAAGGTGCATCTTCCCGTTATTTGAAATCGAGCATGAAAGTAGGCGGCGAAGGTGTATGAAATTTACTCCGATGACAAGATTGCTGCGGTAGAAAGACCGACAGGAACTGGTAGAACTGTCAGCAGTGGCCAGTTGAATCGTCATGTCTCCATCATTTGGATTTCTTTCACTTAGGTGCGAACCTGCTCCTGTACAGTACATCTGGACCAAGGTCAGTGGCCGCTGGTAGATTTGCCAGTTGGCCTTAAGGGGGCTCGGGGTGCTTCAAGTTTGAGCGCGCAAACTTGGGGGGCGCTGGACGCCCTCTGTTCTTGGACACTCCATGGAGCGTTGGCCGGGCAGCAAGGCGCCTGTCTGCGAACCGAGGAGTGATTGGCTAAAATGGCTTGACGAGTGAACCCATCCACCACGCGCATCCTTAAAGTCTGGTTTCCGTCTGCCATCTGGCTGGCGGTTATCGTTGTTGAATCCACGAATCTCGGCTCTGCAGAACACACGAGTCGCATCCTTTATCCGATCTTTCATTTTCTATTCGGAGTGGATCCGGCACGGTCCGCTGCGTGGAACGCCTTCCTTCGCAAGGTCGGACACTTTGTTGGTTACTTCACGCTGAGTGTTCTTCTGTTTCGCTCCTGGCGTGCGACTTTTCCGCGGCTTAGCACGCGATGGTGTTTGCAATGGGCTACGGTTGCGTTCCTGAGCGCGTCCTTGGTAGCGGTCCTCGATGAGTGGCATCAAAGCTATCTGAAATCGCGCACGGGTACGTTGAGCGATGTTTTGCTCGATAGCGGTGCCGTCCTTTTCGCACAAATCGTGCTGTTCGCGGTTCTTCACCTGCTGAAGATCGAGAAACGAAGACCTCTCAGGGGCAAAATCTTCTAAGTTTCCCAGAGTCCGCGACATCACTACTTCGCAGGTTCCGCCCGTTCGACACATTCAACTAGCACAGAGGCCCACAGAAAATTTGAACCGACGCGGTCGTGTCATTTGCTGCCTGAACTGCGCCTCATTTCCACCAAAAGCGTGGTGGGGCCTCCCTGTGCGCCCAAGGCGAAAAGTCGAGCCCCGATCACCTTGGTGGAAAGCAACGCCTAATCGGGCCGCCATATTCGAGGCTTCCCTGCCGCTGCGGAAGTGGGTATTATTCGAGCTACTTCGTCCGAGGAAGGCATGGCGTCCAAGAGGCAGGAGGGTCCTGCGCAGGTTGAAGCCAACCACCACCCGCTTGCTTGCTTCTGGGAGGCTTGTAGGAAAGCCTCTCAAACGCTCAACGCCTTGCGAAGGGTGGGCAGACACGTGATGAGCCAAGATCGAGATAATAGGGCGAGCAATTGACGTTGCAATGCGATGCTACCCGCCCGTGCAGTTAGCTAATCGAGTGGAGAAGACAGATGCCAATTGAAAAAGGACCCCAGGGTGTTTCTCGCCGAAGCTTCTTAAAGCAGAGTGTGGCTGGCAGCGCAGGCGTACTGGTGACGAACGAGCTTTTGAGGGCCGAGGCCAGAGATGCGGAAAAGGGAGGCACGGCGAATAAACATTCCGGCGCCACGATGATGGAAGTTCCGTTCGCGGCGAGAGAGCGGGTGCGACTCGGGATCATTGGCGTTGGCGGGCGAGGCAGTAGTCTCGTGCGAGACCTGCTCGCCGTCGAGAACGTCGAGGTGAAAGCCATCTGCGATCTGGTGCCGGAAAAGGTCGCACGCGCCCAGAAAGCCGTCACCGATGCGGGACAGCCGCAACCAGCAGGGTTCAGCAAAGGCGAATGGGACTTCAAGAATCTCACCCAACTCGATCTAGACATCGTTTACGTCGCTACCCCCTGGAACTGGCACGTACCGATGGCAGTCAGCGCCATGAAAAATGGCAAACACGCTGCGGTCGAGGTTCCTGCATGCACAACTCTCGACGAGTGCTGGGAACTGGTGAACACGTCAGAGAGCACGCGTCAGCACTGCGTCATTCTCGAGAATTGCTGTTACGGGGCGACGGAGATGATGGTACAGGCGATGGTCCGGGACGGGGTGTTCGGACAATTGGCACATGCAGAGGCGGCATACCTTCACGACCTTCGGAGTATCCTAACTGCGAATGAAGGCGAGGGATTGTGGCGACGGTTTCCGCACATTCAGAGGAATGGGAACTTATATCCGACACATGGATTGGGTCCCGTCGCGCATTACTTCGACATTCATCGCGGCGATCGGTTCGATTACCTGGTTTCGGTCAGTTCTACGGAGGCCTCGCTGAGCGAATATGTAAAGACAAAATTCCCTGAAACCGATTCAAAGCGGCGCGAAAAGTATGTTTGCGGTGATATGAACACAAGCATAATCAAGACCTTGCAGGGACGAACCATTCTCCTGCAACATGACGTTGTCAGCCCGCGGCCTTATAGCCGCTTGAACTCGATCTCGGGCACGAAGGGCGCGTTCGCAGATTACCCTGCACGGGTGTTTGTGGACGGACAGAAGGAGGAAGAGTGGCAGGCGGTCGAGAGCTTCCGGGAGAGATACGAACATCCGCTTTGGAAGAAAACCGGTGAGATGGCACGCAAAACCGGCGGCCACGGCGGCATGGACTACGTGATGAACTACCGCCTGATGGATTGCCTGAAGCGTGGTCTGCCTCCCGACATAGACGTGTATGACGCAGCTGCCTGGAGCGCGCCGACGCCATTGAGTGAAGCTTCAGTGGCTGCCCGTGGCGCTCCCCAACATTTTCCCGATTTTACCCGTGGTCGTTGGAATAAGCGTGCGAGTAACGACTTCGCCAGGACCTGACCGCTCACATTAATTCCGCTGATTAAGGAAGGGTGTCATGGCTGAATTGGCACAAGTTGAAGGACCGGCGCTGAATACGGTGACAGTGCCGGAAACGAGAGGGGAAGCAGGTTCCCGTCTGGTTTCAGTTGACGCGTTTCGCGGCCTAGTCATGGTACTGATGCTCGCCGAAGTGATGCGTCTTCCCGAGGTGGCGCAGGCTTTTCCGCACAGCCTCTTCTGGAGAATTGTGGGCTTTAACACCGAGCACGTTAATTGGCAAGGGTGCTCACTGCACGATCTCATCCAGCCGGCATTTTCTTTTTTGGTCGGAGCGGCGCTTCCATTTTCGATCGCGAGCCGCAGGCGAAAAGGGCAAAGTTTCTTTCAGATGCTTGGCCATGCAGCCTGGCGGGCTTTCTTACTGATCGTTCTAGGAATTTTTTTGCGCTCGCTTCATTCCCGCCAGACCTACTTCACGTTCGAAGACACGCTGACCCAGATCGGATTGGGGTACGTATTTCTGTTCTTGCTCGGTTTCACTCGGGTGCGCACGCAAGTGATCACGCTGGTGATGATTCTGGTTTGTTTCTGGGCAGCGTTTGCGATGTATCCCGCGCCAGGAGCGAATTTCGATTATGCGCGGGTGGGAGTTCCGCCGAATTGGGAGCACAATTACACGGGATTTCTTGCCCACTGGAACAAAAACTCGAATCTTTCGTGGGCATTTGACGTCTGGTTTCTAAATCTCTTTCCGCGCGAACAGCCATTCGTTTTCAACGAAGGCGGCTGGTCAACCTTGAGCTTCATTCCGACACTTGGGACGATGATTCTCGGGCTGCTGACGGGGGAATGGCTCAGGAGCAACCGATCCAAGAGGCAAAAGCTGCAGGGGATGGCAATCGCCGGAGTGGGCTTGCTACTACTAGGGTTGGCATTGCAATGGGCGGGCGTATGTCCCATCGTCAAGCGAGTATGGACGTCGTCTTACACCCTTTACAGCGGCGGCTGGGTGGTGCTGATACTGGCTGGTTTCTACGCGCTTATCGACTGGAAAGGATGGCGTAAATGGGTGTTTCCCCTGGTTGTGGTGGGAATGAACTCGATCGCAATTTACGTAATGGCCTGGACGATGAAGGGCTTCATCGGCGACTCGCTCGACCGGCACTTCGGGAGCCTGTTCGGAGTCGCTGGAGCAACTTTTCAGCCAGTACTACATGGTTTCACGATGTTGGTGGTTTTCTGGTGCATCCTGTTCTGGATGTACCGGAAAAAGATCTTTGTGAGGATATGAGCGAATCACAGACTGTTCGAACTGAGCTTAACCTCCGTCAGTGCGCAGGTAGTGAAAACCCGAGCCGGCTCAACCGTGAGTATGAGCAGGGAATCCCCTTAAGCGCTCCAGAAGCGCGGGTTTGAGCCCTGACTTATACATTGTTGTTTGCCTGGCTTAAGTTCTTCCAAACCCCGAGCCGGTTTGCCTGAGCCGTTGTCAAACCCGAACCCTGCCAGGGGCTACAGGAGTGAGGCTCCGAAGAGCCTCCTATTCTGCCGATGGTTCACCTTTTCTTGGGGTACATCTTGGCGATGAATTTCTTATCTCCTCTGGAAAGATCGGTGTTGTTTGGGGTTCCCTTCCCGCCAATGATAAGTTGCGGCGGGAAGGAATAAAGCATGATGGAATGGATGTCGAACTTGGTCGCATTGAGCTGGTCCATTGAGTACTTCTGGATCACGTTGAAATCAATTTCCTCTTTAGACCAATTGTTAGGCGGGCCGCTGAAGTACTCGTACACCGCAGGAACATTCCAGCGAATGCCACCCTTGGGGTTCTGGTGCTCGTGGATTGCTCCCAGCGCGTGGCCGAATTCATGCACCACAACTCGACGGTATTCAACGTCATCCGTTTCATCTGTAAGCCAGCCGAAGTTGATCGTGGGTTGGTCCTTGGGGAAAACGTCGGCCACAAGACAGTCGGTGCCTATGGCAGACCAGGAACCGGGATCGGCCTGAAACGAGACGCGAAGCTCCGAGCTCGCACCGCCCTTGAAATTTAACTTTATGTTGGCGTAGCTGGACCATTCTTTCGCCTTCTCGATCACTTTCGCTCGCTGTGTCTTGCTGCCATCTAAAAAGGCCACAGAGAGAGTCTTTCCCGGCTGCCATTTCTTGCCCGTCAACAGGGCCATCTTGACGGGATGAATCGATGCTCCAAACAAGAGCGGAGGGCGCCGCGGCTCGTTCTTCCGATTTTCTTTTCGCGCTAACTCTGCAGCCTTGACCTTGTGCTCCAGTGGAACTACTCGGTCGATGCAGAGGTGCAGATCAGGTTTTTGCATGACGTTGCTCCTAAATGGTTTGAGTTCTCCGAGGTTCAGCCCTAATCGAGCGCGAGCCCTTCAATGTTTTCTCGCGCCAGATTCAATACTGCAAGTCCCGTGCCGAAAATTCCCGAGCTAATTTGTCTTTGCCAAGGATGCGCCTGACCACCGAATTTAGCGTATCCGGATCATTGTCAAAACCACCGTGGCTGCGGGTCTGCGAAGCGCTTTTTGCATCTCCGGGTTGACCGGCAATCACCAGGGAGGGTTCGCCAGCGACTTGCTGCCGAAACAGTGCCTTGACCTGCGCATCCACGAGTTGAAGATTCTTGTTGCCTTCTTCGTCCATCGCTTGGTCACTAATGAATTTCTGCATGCCCAGCAGAGGGACACCCCGCCGCCCCTCAAAAGCATTGCTGACCAGGTAAAGGAGGGACTTCCCGTAGGCGCCGACAGTATCGCTCCGCTCGGCATCGTCACTCAAAATATATAAAGTGGGGTGAGGACATTGCCCCCTGTCTAAATACGAAAGCATGAGACCCTTGAATAGATCGATAGTGATGGCTGGAGCCATAAACTGGAGGGATGCGATCGTGACCCCGACCTCGAGGAGAAGAGGAAGGGCATACGCGGCGTAGATGCTGCCTGCGCTGTGTCCAACGATGTGTAACTCCCAGGATTTCTTGTCAGCCGCTTGGGCGAGCGCATCGGCGGCGCATCGAGTTACGATTTGCATCGCGCCTACTTCCTCGCCTTGGGCGTTTCTTGGATGGTTGGAAGAGAGATAAGCGTTTCTCTTCATTTCTGTCCATAGGCTGCTTCCAGGCAGCGCCACGGTTAGCTCCAACGTGCGGTCCCAAGCTTCTAGCACGCCCTCCCGCGTTTTCTGTAGCCAGTCCGCGGCTCCTCCGGCCCGAGGAGCTTTGTGGAGGCAGTCATCGATTAAATCCTTGAGGGTTTCTGCGACGCCCGATTCCCACATGATGTGAATGGGATAGATTTCATTGGCGAGTAACACGTCTCGAAATGCTACGATCCGACGCGCAACGTCCTCTTCGCTGTTGAGACCCCCGTGCAAATACAACATGACCCGTCGACTTTTCCAGTCCTGAGTTGAATTGGGGATGATCTGATTGAAAAGACGCTGTACATCTTCCTTGGTCGTCCAATATTCCCCGCTTTGGGATAGCTGCCCATCGTTTCCACAGTCGATAACGTAGGGCCGAATATCAGTCAACGGAATCACGTTGGCGGCGCGGCTGATGCCTTTCTGAGTGTCCGCATACCCTGACTGCCAGAGGTCGAGGCTGACTGGAACTCCCAGTTGCGCTGCCCAAACATCGGTGGCGTGCATCATGAAGTCTTCATAGGGCAGCAGAGCGAATCCTCCGGACCCCCAACTCGCGTCCCACGAGTTCTGAACAATGAACCCGTCCTGTGTATACCCGACAAGAGCAACTGCGTGTCCGTCGTCAGCGCGTCCTTGTCGGCGGATGATGGGCAGGCCGAGACTGCTTCCTTTAGGTGGGGGTTCAGGCTCGTCCCAGCCGGCATGAACCATGAGTGTGCAGTAGAGAATGCCGAGCTCGAACAGGGCTGCATGCATATCGCGTACTTCGCGATGGCGAATGCGATAGTAGGCACCGCCCGGCGTTTGACGCGCCTCATTGGCAATCTTAGGCATCAGGTTCCCCGCGCCCTTTGCCTTGGTGTCAGCCTTAGTCCATGTCTCCTCCAAACAAACTCCATGATTTACCCATCCGATCATGGCGCCCCGCGCCGACGATCCTTCGTAGTTCTGGCCGGGCCATTCGTCATACATGCGAGCCATTTCGTACAGCATGTAAGGGCTCACGCAGCGTTTGATCTTTCGCCGCGCCGAATGGAAGTTGATGACGGCAGCGAGGGCGAACCCAGTGCAGGCGCCGTCCGAACCTTGGTCGAGAATCTTCGGAACCAAATGTCGATTGTCCAGCAACATCGGCAAGGGAGATAAGGTCGGCTGGTAAAACCAGTCACGGATGTCAATGCGATCCGGATAGGCGTCGAGCTTGCGGCCAATCTTGGCGGCGGCAGTCGAGATTGGGCGCGATTTCAGCTTCTTGATCTCAGGCTTGCTTCGATTCCTTGAGCTTCGGGAAGACTTTTTGGCCACGATGTACCTCCCAACTTGATGCCCTCACCGCGACATGAAAACAGCTGTTAATTGCGAAATGATGTTGCCACCTGCAAGAGTGCTAGGCAGTACCTGCCGGCGTGCCGATAACTAACACCGCCGTATTTGGACGTCTTGGGCCATTGGCGGAGTTTAGCTCAGGAACGCCCTTTGTCAATACCTTCCCCCAACGTTGATTGTTCCGATTTCGTAACAAACGATTAGATCCTATTTATCCAGGGGCCAATTGACGAATACTATAAAGTTTGTGTAATTCAGTTCTTGAACGGGACCGCTCCAACCGTCTGATTTCGATTGACAAGGATAGTCCCCTGATCTATCGTGCGGCCGCAGTCGCAAAAGCGAGCAGCGCGTCTCGTGATTTCTGTCTTCGCTGCAGCTGTAATCTTGTAGAGACCTCACAACAGATCAGCTCACGATATCCAGATGTTTAATGGATGGCGTGAGCCATTCGATTGGCGTGAAGAGGCGGCAGGATCGCGAAAGCGTCTCTTGAGCGACAAACACCACGGAATGTCGGCCCAGTTTTGCGTTCGAATCTTTGAGAAGCTGCTACAGTTCGGACCTCAAACCTTCACGCATGTCCAGAGCGGCTCGACGGATCTTGGTTCTTGTTGAGCGCAGTTAGACAGGCTTCGACTTGGAGAATAGGAGAAACAGATGCCTGACGATACGCTGACACAATTCGAAAGCACGGTCACCGGCTCGGCAACAAGAATTGCCAACTTGGCCAACTTGGGTGCCGCCCCAACCGCGGTGCTCGGCTTCCTGGCAGAGGGCGTCTTCAAGGGTATTCGGCTAGGACTTGCGATCCGTAGTAAGGCCACGGAGATCAACGCTAAATTAGACAGCACCATCCGAGCGCGTAGCTTTGTACGTGTACCAATCGTAGTGGACCTCGGCGAAGTCGATTTCAGTAATTTCTACGAGAACAAAGCAAACATTGCTGCATTTCCTGTCTTAAACGAAATGTCGATAGAGATCGCCGAGTTTGACAGCACTGGCGGACTAGTGTCGCCGGCGACCAGGGTGAAACTGCAAGCCGCACGGGCTTTGGCAGAGCCGTTGACAGACGATCCTCAGCTGATCCGCCCGGGAAACGCGGAGTTGAGAAAAATGTTTGCCATCGGTTTGGATCCCACCAAGCAAACCTTCCGGACCCTAGTGCAGGAATACGTCAAGCTCTATCCGGACATGGAGTTGACTGTAGGCCGCTACTTCGAAATTGCCGCGGATTTCTGGCGGGACAAGCTCGAATTTGAGATCGCAGCGATTAACAATGCTCAACTTGAGGCACAGCAAGAACTGAACCAAGCCGTGCGCCAGCTGATTCGGGGCGCCTTTCTTGGGGATGAGGGATTTGCGTCGAAAGCCCTGGACCTGTCTACGAAACTAAAAAAAATCTCCATCGAGAATCAAATCAAAGAACTGCAAGGAAAATTGGCCGATGCGCCCGCAGACAAGCAGGCGGATATCCAGAGCCAAATTGACAAACTGAGCGCCTGGAAAGAGCGGTTGGGATAAATAAGGGAGAGTTGCCAATGAAGATGGAGAAATTGCGTTGTGTTGGTCTGTTGGTCCTCGCCGCATTTTTGTTGGCCACAAGCGGATGTTGGCGGGTCAAACAGACTCCATATCAGTCGGCCCTGAAGGGTTACTACGGTGCCCTGCAGTCAGAACGAAGCGAGGAAAGCCTCAAAACGGCCATCGCCAACGTCGACAGGGAGATAAGCAAGAGTCCCACGGATCCCGGGATGCTTGCCCTTCGGGCAGGCGGTTACCTGGATTTATTGCGCTTAGGGGTCCAAAAGCCGAACCCCAGCTTCGATGCGAGCTATGCCGAGAAGTTATTTCGAGATCTGCGGCTGCTTAAGACACAAACGGACCAAGCCACAACACAACACTGGCTCAGGCCGCGGGCGAACACCATGGTCGGGGATGCATTCCTTCTTCGTGCTGAGTCATTGCCCACGGAAACCGAACCCCTCCAAACCCTCTTACGGTCAGCTCGACAAGAGGCTCTCTATCAATTGGCGGCAGACTTCTATCAACACGCTTGGGTGGCCGCACAAGTGCAGCCTGCAGGCGAAAACGCTGCCATCGAAGCTGCTGGCCTAGCAAAGGAGATGGAGAACGCTCGGGATGGATACGTAAACGCCATATCGGGCGTTGCCAAGACGAAGAGAGTTCTCGGGTTTACGCGGGAAGCCCGGCAGTTGACACAACAAGCGATCGGTCTGGTGACAATGGGCTCGGCGCCGCTACCTGCTCCGGCTTTGGGGCTGACACCAACTTCGCTTTATTCATACTCCCATGCGATGCTGCAGACCGAATACGAATCGATGGAGACGCTGACGAAAGGTAACTATGAGGAGCGGGTCAGCTTTGCGCAATCAGCCCTCAAGGAGGAACTCTCGTCACAAATGTTGAAAAGCGTGCCCGATGTCAATTTTGAGAATGAGCAGATCGCTCGACGGCTATTGACCTACTATGGTGCGCTGGAGGCAAGAGCTCAAGACATATTGGCTACAGGCGGAGGTGACGTGAACGCTGAGTTGGTGTCTCTGAAATTGATCCCCGGCGCGCGCAACGTCAGCTCAGGCGTGGGCGCCGTAATCGAGTACGTATCTCTCGTGGTCGGGGAGGAGAAGGTTCGCGTAGATCTGGATGATGCGCCGCTAATGGCTGGTGGGCTGTCGCTCAAGATTCACAGCGGGACCGGCTCCTCGGCTAACTTACCCCAAGAGCGGGTACGTTTCCTCAACCGGGTGAGTTCGTTGTTCGCACCGGGAAGGCAAGTACAAGTCCTTGGACCTGGAGAAAATGTGCTTGGCACTGTGGTTGCACACTAACCCCAAGGGAAAGCCACCAGCCCAACTTCTTTGTATCTTAGTTACTAGACCTGCGCCTTCCCCTTGAAGAACGCAAACACAGACTGCACTTTGCCGTCCCGACTCAAGGACAGCGCCTGTTCTACTTCGACCATGCAGAACTGCTTGCGAAGAGTCGAACACTCCATCGAGAAGGTCGCATCCTGCATGGCGAACGGATTATTCGATAATGGCAGGGTGGGGTTTGGCTGACCGGCCTCGGACCTTGGAGGTGTCGGCATACCCGAGTAACTTAGAAAGTGAGCGACGTGTGCAAGAATCATGCGGCGCGCTCTAGATGGAAATCCTCCAACGGCACAGACGCGTCGTATAGAAGCTCTTTCATGCGCTTGTACTCTGCAATCTTTACCGGATCGGCAAAGAACCAATGCGCCTCGGTTGAGCGGCCCCCTTTGCGCCCAATCTCAATCGTCACGCCAATGGCAGTTCCCCCGTCAATAAACGTCCAGTCGCTTTCAACCCGGTGAGCAGTGTACGAGAAGCTTGGGTCTTCGTCGTCAATGAACACACGGACCTCTATTTTGTTTTCGGCGTGACAGCGCATGACCCTCATAGCATCGGTAGTTATTTCCTTTTCGTTAGCGAAGACAAATATCCTCGAGGAATGTGCCTGCTTGTTCTCTTTCTGGCACTTAAGAAGCCACTTGCCCATCGGGCTGTCCCACACCTTCAGGTACTCGGGGATGGTGGTCGAAAAGATTTCCGCGGTTGCCTTCTTGTACATTTCGGTCAAGAACAAGCCGTAATCGATTTTGATTTTCAGAATTCCTCGGCCGAAGTCTTCACTGTCGGTCTTGAAACTGTTTACCCAACCGTGGAGCGTATTTTCGAACGCCCAATGATCGACCTTGAACGCACTCCGGCAGTTTTTTAGAATCGTTCTAAGGTTCTCCTCGAAGTCCGGATTGGTATGTCGCAGCCGTCCGTGCTTCGCGATTGCTGCCAGGAAATGATCGCAAGCGGCGGCAACGGCCGCCTCGTACTTATTGTCGTCCCGTTTTCTGTACGTTTCGAACGTGATGCCCCTCAGGTCAGACGGCAGGCTCACAACCTCATCGGCGTCGAGCAGAAGAAAGGCGCGATCCCGCCCCAAGTACCCAATGAAAAGTCCAAGTTCGGCTAGCACATTGTCACGAGGAGCCAATTTTGTGACCCCGCGGGACATTACTACATCGTCAGGCGCGAAGATCATCACGGCAAAATCGCATGTCTGCGCCGTATCCTCGATGGACTCCATCGTGTACTGCCCGGGATCAAAAATCTCGCTCCACAGATCGACTTCAATGTTGTCTTTCAGCGCCTCGGAAACTTGTCGTTCTAACGCGGCCTTGACGGCGCGGGCAATCGGCAGTGCTTCCGTCGAACTTCCAATGAACAGTCGAATCCGTTTCACGATGCACCTCCGATGAGGCGAAAAGGATGAGCCTTGGTGGCCTGGCGTTGTCCGGCGCCTTCTCGTACACGTCTCCGCCAATTAGGAATTGTGGGTCCCGAGGGTCTAGGAGCACCCATTGAGAAGGGCCTAGCTTCAGGGGAGTGAGTAAGCACAACTGGTACTCTGAATTGATCTCAAATCAAGAGCCCGCATGCGCGGACTCATAGGTCACAAGTAGAATACGTCGGGAGCTGCCGCGGCTGCTACTAGCACTTTGGCCAGGATCCAAAGCCCGTAACCAGGGGTCCAGGATCGCGGCTACAGAGCCTCTCCTGCAGGAGGGTATCGTCCCGAAAACGGCCACCAGTAATCGGTGTGCTCCTGAGGTAGCGGTCGAGATATACGCTGCATGATCGCTAAACGCCACCGGGATAAGGGAAGTTACCCGGCGGCGCCCATTGCGGGGTTACGTACTTTCTCATGGCGGCGTCGCACACTGCATAGCCCCAATTCAACAGCCTATTTTGGAGGTCATCGTCCACCCCCTTCAAACGTGTGGGGGTGCCGGCGAGTTGCTCCGTTTTCGCAAGGGGGCAGGGAAGAGGTTGGTTCACCTGATAGTTTGTGATGTCGGTCCAAATGCCCCAGTAGGCACCAGATCTGCTCCCCTCTGCGAACGAATTAATAACCTGTCGCTTGCGCAGGCTCCGAACCTGATTGTCGATCAGATCGAAAACCCGCCGAGTATGATTGAACCAATCACGGTCGGGGTCGGGTTCGGCAGCATACAGGCCACCGGCATCGCTCACTAAGACTGTGAGATAACGCTTCCATGCAGTCTCTAGTCCAAGATTGTCATAAACCCCACCGTCAGTGAGAACAACCCGCGTGGTGTACGGAGGGTGTTGCAACTCCGATCCGGTGCCAGGTTCGTAATCAGAGTCGACCAAGTCGAGTTCCACGGGCGACAACACCGGTGGAAAAGCGGAGGACGCACCGACTGCCACCGCTATTTCAACTCGCGGGTTCGGAACCTTTCCTACGCGCCAGTCCCACATATACGGCTTGGAGAATCGCCACAGCGATTTCGATTGGACGTTGGTGGCATTGATCACGAATCGCGGCCGATCCGGAAGATCCTGCAACGTGCTGTGGTCGAAGAGATACTTGCGGTACTGATCGGTGATTTTGTCGGCAACCGTTCCGATTCCAAAAACTCCTGACAGCACAGAGCCGATGTCGATGGTGTGGGAGGCGAGTGTACGAATCGGCTGGACGAAGACCTCTTCGAAATTCTGCGCGACTTTGTCAACGAAGGTCAGCTTGCTCCAGTTCAGGCCGAGTGTGCCGGCTGTAATCGAGCCGCCGGAGACACTGGAAATTCGGTCGATGCTCGGTAGATATCCTCCATCATTTAATCGTCGAAGAACCCCGGTGTGAAAGAGCATCGCGCGGAAACCACCTCCTGACAGGCACAACGCTACTCCCGGAGTTGGAGCGGCCTCTTCCCGATTGATCGTGGCGACTGGTTCTTCCATGTTGGGGGTGGAGTAAGATTTTCCGTCATTTGGCATAGCCAGCACTCCTCCGGTAGTTTCTTAGCTTGGCATGGCAATCAAGGGCACCGAGGCAAGAATTCTTAAGCGACGGTTATTGAGAACGCGTCGTCGTCTCTAAAGTGATAGATGTGCTTTGGTTGTTTCGCCTTCTCTTCAGCAAGAAAATCGCTGAGCCCTTTGGTCAAGTCCTTCTGTCCGTCCTGTAAATGGCGGTTTGTGAGAAAAGCGTGATATGGCTTGCCTTTTCGGGCGCTGGACAGCCAATGGAGCGTATCGGGATGAGGGATTCCGTGTTTGCCATTGCCGGAGATTACATAGCGATCAGCGACGACCTGGCCAAAAAAATCTTCCGTTACGCTGTGATTGCTGCCATGGTGCTGCACTTTCAATACATCGACCTTGATTTGCTTGTTGCGATCAAGTAATCCGGCACTCTTGAGGCCGTCCAGTATCAAATCGCCGCCCGCATCGCCGGTGAGCAGCATTCGAGTAGGGCTGCCATTCGATTTCTTCTCTTCGGCGAGAAACACGATGCTGGACAAGTTTGGCACGGTGCGGTTTAGATAATCGGCTGCGGCTGCATTCTCATCGGCGGGGTGTTTGGCCTTGGACTTCTTCCATTCCTTTTCCAGATCGTTCAATTCGGCTTGCTTCGGCCCGAGGACGGTAAAGTTCAATGACTTGCCGATCTTAATATCGCGGCGGCCGGACTCTGGTGCCTCCACGAGGTCTCCATTGGTCTCGGCGTTGATTTTTGTCAGCTTGTTGGCGAAGCTTTGGAGATCATTTCCTTGTTTCACACTTGCGACCACCGCCAGTGCCTTGAGATCCGTCAGGCCTTTCTTTTGCAGATTGTTGAGCTGCGCGGGGTCCACACTCGCGCTCGCGGCCGCAGCCACCGAGGCAGACGCGGCTGACTGCGGATGTTTACCCATTACCTTGTCGAAGGCGTTATGCCAAAGTGAGCCGACTCTCCAGAGCGGCTGTTGACCGCTATTCACGCGCTCACTCATTTGGCGAAACATGTCAACGATGCCGGTTATATGATCGGCGTCGATATGGCTGACAACCACCAGACGGATATCGAGTGCGGGCCTATTGTTACGGAGCTGGTCGAGGCGCTTGGACAAGACATCGCGATAAACGCCCGCGGACCCTCCGTCAATGAGAATCAAACCGGGCGTGGCAGCGCTGCCAAAGTGGAGGAGAAGGCAATCGCCGTCATTCGCTTGTAATGCTTCGAGTTGCAGCATAAGTGCCTCCTAAACTGACTGAAGAGCTCGCAAAACGTCGAGCATGCCAGCCCCCTGAAAGCGGGGCTCACGACCGAGGTCGGTCGCGCTCTTACAAAGAATTTCTTTCACGCGCTTGGGCTGTCCGATCAATTCGCGGTGGCGCGCAACGAGCAGGGCAGCAGCGCCACTTACATGAGGCGCTGCCATGCTGGTGCCATCCATAGTTTCGAACTCGTCTCTTGGAGCACAGGAATCTATTCTCTCGCCCGGGGCGACGAGATCGGGTTTATTCCGGCCATCCCCAGTCGGTCCGCGACTTGAGAAGTAGGAGACGCCGTAGTTGTGCGGCATGAAGCGGTGCGTTGATCCCACGGTCAAGACATTTTCGGCATTACCGGGATCCGTGATGCTGATGTAGCGATAGTCGCCCATTGCGCCATCTTGCGGATTTGCAAGCTTATTAAATCCGCGATTACCGGCCGCGGTGACGACGACCACCCCATTGCCCACAGCCCGCTCGCATTCCTCGCAGACGGGAGTCCGACCGCAGGCGTAATTAGCGACATCATGTACAACCGCCATGCTCAGGTTGACTCCGTGAATGGTCATCAGATCCTTGTGAGCATTCATGTACCGAACGAACTGAAGGGCGGCAATGACGGTGAACTCGTCTCCAGGATTTCCCTTGGAATCGACTCCCAGCACTCGCAGATCGTAAAGTTCGAGATCGGGGCAGATGCCGCAGAGCTCTCTGTCGAGAGCGGTGCTGGCAGCTTCGCGCCAGTTGGCGGCGATAATGCCGGCTACATGAGTGCCGTGGCTATCACTCAGGTTTGCTCGAAAGGCGTCATAAACTGGGGAGACGTGGGGAATTCGAATGAAGGGTTCGATCAGACTCCAATCAAGGGCGTGTCCAGAATCAAGGTTGTGCCTGAGATCGGCGATCAAGGCATTACGTTTCTTTGCGGGCAGCGTCTGCGCGTACGTGCCCTTCCATTCGATGTCGGTGCTGGGATCGAGTAGATCCTTGATTCGAAGGAAATCATAAGTGCGAACGATGCGGCTGGCGAACTGCTTTTGTCCATGCTCGTCGAGTTCTTCATTGGGGTTTTTAACCGCAGTACCCTCTCGACGAGCAAAGGCGGTGTGCATAGCATCGACTCCGACATCAAGCACAGCCCAGCATATTCCGGACGTATCGACGTCGAAGACGCGAGCCGCGGCGTCGGCTTTTACGGTGTTGCGGGAGCGCCAGACACTGGTATGTGCAATGCGGTTGCGACTGATTGCCCACAATAGCCCGCGTTGCTCCGAAGGGGCGGTGAGACCCGACAGCAGCTCAATGAACGCCTGTGCCTGTGCGGGAGGAATTCTGTTTTCGTCTCCACCGCTCCTTGCGTAGCGTTTCCCGTTTCGATCACACTCAATCGTGCCAACTATGTGCACCAGTTTCCGGAGTAGTCTAGGATCACCGTGCGGCATTTTTTCTTTGGGAACGGGGCCCTGAACACTGTCCACAAACCTCTTTACATCGAAGCGGTCCCAAACATCGTCTTCTGTTTCAGTCGCGACAACGACATTGCTTTTCCACCAGTCCGTGAGGGGCATGGCGATGCGCATCAGTTCTTCGAAGGTGAAATTAGCGAACACGACCGATTCATTGAACAGAATGCGTGGAGGCTTGAGTTTCCTGGCCTTGGATTTGGACTGGCGTGCACGGTATTTATCTATGGTGGCCTGTTCTTCGACAACCCGGTGACGAAGGGCGCGCGCCAATGTTGCTGCGTCACTGCGAACGTGAGGGCTCAATAAGAGCTCTATGGGTTCATGCGGATGCTCGGCATAAGCGATCCATACATCGGGCAAGATCGGGAAATCCTGCGTGAAGCGACGTCGTTGTTCGGGCCTGCCATAGATCAGTTCTTCGATTTCCTGGCGGTTCATCTGAGTGCTCCTTAGTCAGGACCCCTTGAAAGCTCTTCCACTAAGGATGAGCTGATCGGCTTTGTCCACGCGAGCCCGAGCTTCCTGCCGCTCCACCCACCATGGCAATCCCAGGTCTTCCGCCCTTCAATCTCGTGCGGCGAAACTTGTCCGGAGATTGCTCGATCAGGTTCATTAATGCCTGATTGCTTTACGCTGGGTTGATGTTCTGCCGTACTCGTTCGAAGCTGACCATAGAAACAACGTGGCCACGTAGTTCCTCCTGATCGCCCGGGTGGCTCCTGTTTAGAAAATCAAGATACAGCAGACCTTGTCTGCAAGTACAAAAATTTCAGCTTAAGGGGAGCAACACCTTTCGCTTCGGCCCACTGACAAACTAAGGCAGCGCTTCCGCGTCGCCATAGGCAGTGGTGTCCGCGTAAATCCAATCGAAGAGCGACGACTACCGGGTCAGTATGCGCGAGATCTGACGGAACATCTTGCGGAATAAGAACTTACACTCGTTCGACCGTTCGCTCGCTGAAGAGTTTTGGTAGTCTCCTTCCGCAATTCATTGCTATCGCAGTTCCGGCGAACAAGCGCTGGACCAAAA
Organism: Terriglobales bacterium; assembly: GCA_035606605.1. Lineage (GTDB taxonomy): Bacteria > Acidobacteriota > Terriglobia > Terriglobales > Acidobacteriaceae > Gp1-AA145. Next base: position 31,082 of record DATNEX010000042.1, on the reverse strand, counting down.
CGCCTGTATACGTTGATCGGGATGATCACATTTCCTTTACAGCGGAGGGAGTAATCAAATGGGGTTCTAGCGATACAAGCGATGAGCCGCTCAGGGCAGCTCGCGATTACCGAAGGTTGACGAACTAAAAAATCGTGCGTGGCGAGCGGTTAACATTCTGCCCCACCCACGGATTGCGAGGCAGAGCACATTTTGTAGTATCCTTTGTTCCGTTTTCGTAACAAATAACTATTTTCGTGTTCTCGTAGCGGGCGGAGACTAAAATTCGCGCTCTACGCGGTGAGCACTACTCCATTTGGGCGGCCATATACGTGGGAGTGTTGCCCTGGGAGGCAAATTTTTTGACGTTGGCATCTCAAGGCCCGGCGACAGCGCTGTCGAGCGAAGGTGCCTGGTCCTAGAACGCGGTAGCTCGCGTGCTTTAAGTGCCTGCTGCTAACCGGCGGCTTCGCTCATAGCGACGGTTTGGCGAGAGGCGTTCCCTGGTCCCTAAAAAATCCTTCAACATGGGAGGATCTCATGGCTGACCACAATGATCCGAATGCAGTTAATTCGATCTTTTCCGACATCGATGTGAGCGCAGCTGACCTATACGATCTTTTCGGTTTTCCCAGCGCAGACACAACCGATGGAGAAAAGGTGGTGATTGCGCTAACCTTCGCAAGCGTTCCAGAGCCTGGAATTCTGGATACTGACATGCTTTACAGAATCCAGGTTTTGGCTGAGCCGAGGGTGCCTTCTTCACTTCGGGAAGATCATAACCTGGACGATCTACTCCGTTACTTCAATGCTCTGCGGGAGAAGTATCTTGGTCCGCTCGGAGCCGCGGAGATTCGAGTCACCGTCGACTCGTCCAACAGGGCCACGATGAGGTTTATTGATTTTCCCGGCGGCAGTTTTGTGAAAGTGGTTGACACCAACAAAGCGGTGACAATCGATACTCCGGAAGGTTTGGCAATCAAAGCCTATGTTGGCGGCCGTGATGATGCGTTTTTCAACGACCTGACCGGGTTCTTCCGTTCCATCAATTATGCGCCTCAGTTCTATCACGTGCCGCACACCATGACCGAGGTACGTGAAGCGAAGATTCCAAAAACTCTGCTTGAGCTTGACGGCAATCATTTCTTCAATTACGACCCAAACTTCCCGGAATGGGGATATCACGGCAACAAGAAGAACCTACCTGCCGAGCCGTTGGTATGGAATGGCGACAGATTTTACAGAGACAAGAATGGCAACTATCGCTTCGTGTACAGCGGGATCGATTGCCAGGCAGGGAAGAATATCAATGCGATCATTTTGGAAATCCCCCTGGCCTTCGTAACCAAGTCGCCCAATCAGCACCGCGTCGTCAGTACCTGGGGCGAGAGTTGGGTTCTCAAAGCTGCGAACAAGGTCGAAACAATCCCCGATCACCCATTCTGGTTGGAGCACCCCCACGTATTGTTGGACGCCTTCCGCCTCGATGAGGAATTGAAGAAGTACAAACTGGTCGACACCGATGGCCAGCCGTTCGCCGATGCTGCTCTAAGCGAGCGCGAAGATAACCGGCAGCTTGGCGCGAATAATTTCTGGCTCGCTCCGCACTTCATCAAACGTCTCGCTCACCTGGGTTGGGGTTTTGGTCCCTCGATCACTGCTTTGGGCCTGCAAACTTCATTCGACCACGACAATTCGCCGGTCTCTGTGCACAAGACGTACGGATCCGTGCTGCAGGCATTCCCCCGAGTCAAGAAGACACTATTTCAAAACCTGAACATGCCAGACGACAGCTGGAACAAAAAAGGCCTTGATATTTCCCTGCGCAGCCCACTTGACATCTTTGTGCCAAACGTTTGTGCGATCGACATGGATACAACAGGAACTTGGCCGTTCGGGAGGCGTCCTGAAGATCAGGTAGCAACCCGCTTCCTTGCGATGTTCCTTGATATGCAAGCTGAATTCCAGGGGAAGAAATACCATCTTGACCTGCTCAACGATCAGTCCCTCTGGGAGCACGCGCCTATCGAGCCCAAGACGCCTCCGAATCCACTCAAGAATGACAAGGATTTTCTCCAGGACTTTCCATATTTGGCTGAGCCATGGTAGTGGACATGCCTAACCAGACCAGTGATTACGACAATGAACTCGAACGCATCACCCGGCTAATGGCGGCGTGTGAGCGGGACGCGCTCGCGAAACCTGCGGACAGCGAGAGTGCGACGAAATTCGTCTATCTCATGTATCAGCGGGCGTCGTTGGCTGGAAGTTTGACGGAATTGGCCGCTCTCGAGACTGCGATCACGGCTGCAATTGAGGCGATCGGTCCTGCGGGAGATCTTTATTTTCTTAAGGCCAACCTTGATTTCAAGCTTCACCGGCTTGGAGCTGTAAAACAAGACCTCGAAACTGGACGGGGTTTGAAGGACAGTCCACAGGGAAAGGCTTTGCAGGCTGACCTCGACTTTCAAGAAGGCAGGTACGGCGAATCACGACGCGGATATGAGGCACTCATACAGGATGAACCAACTTGGGACAATCTCGCCAGGCTCGCCCATCTTAAATTCAAGTTGGGGGACTTTGCCGGTGCTGAGCAATGCTATATCGACGCCGAAAACGAACTAACCGCCAAGGAAATGCGAAGCTTTGCCTGGGTTCAATTACAGAGAGGACTGGTAGGCCTCAGGCGCGGCTTATATAAAGAGGCCGAGAATCACTATCGAATGGCTGCCTTGGCTTACTCAGGTTACTGGCTTGTCGATGAACACATGGCCGAACTGTGCGGTGCGCTGGGGAGATTCGATGAGGCCGTTGACCTGTACCGGAAAGTTATTTCCGCTGTACCCAGGCCAGAATTTCAGCAAGCGCTTGGCGAGCTCTATCAGTCCATGGGGCAGCCCGAACAGGCCAAACCTTGGCATGACCAGGCGCTCTCCACGTACCTGGACTCGGCGCAAAAGGGTGAAGTTTGCTACTACCATCACCTGACAGATTTCTACTGCGACGTGGTCCACGATGGAGAGGAAGCCGTGAAGTGGGCGCGCAAAGATATAGCACTCCGTAGAAATTTCTCTACGCTGGCAGCCCTGGCTTGGGCCCTCTATCGTGCGGACGAGCTTGAGGAAGCCGTCGAAACCATGGATGAGGCAACTTCGTCGGGTGCGGTCGACGCGCACCTGTTTTTCCAGGCTGGAACGATATATCAAGCTGCGAATGGGAATGGCAAGGGCAACAAGTATCTGCGAATGGCAGCCGAGATTAACCCGCATTATCACGATTTTCATGCCCATCGATGAATTGGAAAAAAGGGGAGCGTCACCATGAAACCCATAGTCAGAAAATCCGCCTATTTGTTCGCAATTGTCGTGTTAATCGTTGTTCTCCTCGTGCTTCGCGCATGGTGGGTCCATCGGGGACCACAACCCGGCACGGTGCTGGATGAGGCCAGGCTGGCTAACCGCCCTGCGAGTTCGTTTCCTGCAGCCGATGAAGATTATTTCCATGACATGGACCGGAATAAAGATGGCGTGGTCACTCTCACTCCGGAGGAGGTCAAAGGGCGGAACACCTGGTTGGTGTGGACGGGCGGCAACGATCGCCTTTGGAACCATCTGACGAACGACAGTTTTGGAGTGCTCGATTTCTTAAAGACTCTCTCGTCCCACCCAAGTCTAAAGTTCAGCAGAGATAATCGATGGAGCTACTTGGGCTTAGTCAATGAGCCCTGCTTTGAGAAAGCTACCGGGCCGGACCCGGAACGTTTCGGACTGCGGCTGGATAAACGCTCGCCAAATTGCCCGCCTGATCCATTCGAAAACGAATCGATGTATCCCGGTGTAAAAATCGGTTCGCGAGGCAAGGATCTACCCCCAGGCAAATACTTGCCGAAGACCATGCCCGTAGGTTCGTATTATGGCTACGCAACCGGTGTTGTCGGCCTTCGGCTTTTCCCCAACCCTGATTTCGATGAAAAAGCGGCCAGGGACTGGGACCCCGAGAAGTTTTACACCGATCCCAGCTACTACAATCGCAAAGGCTTGGTTAGGCCGTACAGGGTTGGCATGTCGTGCGCCTTTTGTCATGCAGGCCCAAATCCTATCAAGCCACCAGCTGATCCCGAAAATCCGAAGTGGGAAAATCTTTCAAACAATGTCGGAGCGCAGTATTTCTGGGTCGATCGCATCTTCGACTGGGACGCAGATCCTTCCAATTACATCTTCCAGATGTTTCATACCTCAAGACCCGGATCGCTCGATACATCGCTCGTCTCAACCGACAACATCAACAATCCGCGGACAATGAATGCGATCTACAATCTCTGGCCGCGACTGTTAGAGGCAAAGCGCTTCGGCAAGGAGACACTGGCGGGGGGAAGTCTTAACAACAAGCAGCTCAACGACTTTGTTCCCTCCGATTCACCATTGGCCCAGTTCTTCGTAAAACCGGACACTGTTTATTCGCCGCGAGTTCTCAAAGATGCAGCCGATTCGGTCGGCGCACTCGGTGCCCTCAATCGCGTCTATCTCAACATTGGCTTGTTCAGTGAGGAATGGCTGTTACATTTCCGGCCACTAATTGGCGGCAAGAAAATCACTCCGATTGAGATTGAGGTTGCGCGCAAGAATTCGGCCTATTGGGAAGCCACAGAAGCGCAAACCGCCAACATGGCTCTATTCTTCCTTAAAACCGCGACTCCGCACAAATTAAAAGATGCGCCCGGAGGCATGAAGTATCTTGGCAACCCCGATAAAGACAAGGAGTATGCAAAGAAGCTCAATCAGGGCAAGATTGTCTTTGCGGAGAATTGCGCTCGCTGCCATTCGAGCAAACTGCCAACACCCGCGGAGGGTCTCGATCCGGACGGGTGCGCTGGACCTGACTACCTGAAGTGCTGGAACAAGTACTGGGCTTGGACCAAGACCGAAGATTTTAAGTCGAAAATGCGGGAGAAGGTCCTAGCTCCGGACTTCCTTGAGGGCAACTTTCTCTCCGCCGAACACCGGGTCCCAGTCACACTATTGAAGACCAATGCCTGCAGTCCCCTCGCCACCAATGCCATCCGAAACAATATTTGGGACAACTTTTCTTCAGAGACGTATAAGCAACTTCCGTCGGTCGGGTCTATTGGGGTCATAGACCCTATAACGGGAGAGCCAAAAACCTATGACCTGCCGGGCGGAGGCCGTGGGTTCACGCGGCCTGCGTCGCTGGTAAGTCTGTGGTCAACTGCGCCATTTCTTCTAAACAACAGTATGGGCAAGAGCAGCGAAGCCAAGAACGATAAATACACGTATGACTACAATCCTGTGCCTTCAGTCGAGAAACGCATGGAGTATTTCGAAGATGGCATCACAAAGATGCTTTGGCCGGAGAAGCGGGACAAGGACCTATTCCTGCACGATCACGGCGTGATCGATCGCACGACCGAGACTAGCTACCTCCGCATCTCACCCGGTTACGTACCCGAAGGTCTCCAAGGCTGGGGGAAGTGGCTGCTGCCGGGTGTATTCAAGAAAAGCGGACTGGAGGGGACCGACAGCTCGGGCGAGAACACGAGGGTCGAAGACGGTGGCATTGAGATTGGTCCGATTCCGAAGGGCACTCCTGTCGGCTTGCTGGCTAACTTGATGGTAAGGCCAGAAGAAAAGGACCTATGGGGGAGGCTTAAACACGACCGCAAGGTTCTGCATCTCCTGCTCGAAATCAACAAGGATTTGAAACAACTCCCTCCGAACCCTACCAATGAAGATGCTGAAAGAATACTTAAACCTCTCGCTGCACAATTGATGGAGTTAAGCAAGTGTCCGGATTACGTTGTCAACCGCGGGCACTACTTCGGCACCGGTTACGATCAGGAAACTGCTCTCAGCGATGAGGACAAGAAAGATCTGATCGAGTTTCTGAAGACCTTCTGAGTTGGAAACATATGACCGATGCGCAATTTGAATACATTGTCATAGGCTCCGGCGCAGGCGGCGGTCCGCTCGCCGCCAACCTGGCGAAGGCGGGTTTCAAGGTCTTGCTGATGGAAGCCGGCGGAGATCCCTGCTCGGAAAGCGAAGCCGGTCGTCTCATGTACGAAGTTCCGATATTCCACGGCCTTTCGACGGAATACAAAGAATGTCAGTGGGATTATTTCGTCCGGCACTACGCCGATGATACCAAGCAAAAACAAGACAAGAAGTTTGTGTCGAACGATCCGGTTAGTAAAGCAAGCGTAAATGGCGTTTGGTATCCGCGCGCGGGAACTTTGGGCGGCTGCACCGCCCACAATGCAATGATCACAGTGACGCCACAGGATCAGGACTGGAACTACATAGCAGCCCTTACCGGAGATGAAACCTGGTCCGCCGAAAACATGAATAAGTATTTTGCGCGCCTGGAGAACTGCTGTTATGTCGCGCGTCCCGGCAGCTTCAAATACATTCTGAATGGTCTCCTCTGGTCGGTCATCGCTCTGCTGAAAGGGCGCAAAGATTGGCAGGACTGGGCTCACGGACATGGTTTTAGCGGATGGCTAACCACCAGCGAAGCCAATCCGCATCTCGTTCTCAAAGACAAAGTAATTCTGAGGCTCCTCTTTAAGGCGATCAAACTGGCGCTCAAAACTGGGCTTGAACACCCATTTCTTGCCCTGCTCACACGTCTCGATCCTAATGACCTGCGTAGTGGCATTGACATGCGCGAGGGCTTGGCCTTTACACCCTTAGCGGTAGCCGATGGGAAACGAAATGGTCCGCGAGAGTTTGTCGTGAAAACGGCGGAAGCCCATTCGAATCTCACGATCTGGAAACATTGCCTGGCAACGAAAATCCTGTTCGAAAAGCCTGACCCGCCAGCATTGCCGCGGGCGATCGGCGTAGAGTTCTACCAGGGAAAGCACCTCTATGAAGCGGATCCCGCCGCTCGCGCGCAAGGTCCAGAGGCAACTCCTCCCGCCACAAGCCAGGCTTTTGTGTCACGGGAGGTCATTGTCGCCGCCGGTGCTTTCAACAGCCCTCAACTTCTCAAGCTGTCGGGAGTAGGGCCGGAGAGGGAACTTCGCGACCTTCAAATAGAACTTGTCGCTGACTTGCCTGGCGTAGGGGAGAACTTGCAAGACCGTTACGAAGTGGGAGTTATAGCAGAGTTCGAGAATCCCTTCGCGTTGTTGAAAGGGGCCACATTTGGCCCACCCAGCCAAGGTGCTCCCCCCGATCCTTCTTTCCTGTTGTGGGAGAAAGGGCAAGGCCTGTACACATCGAATGGCACACTAATAGGAATACTGAAGCGCTCCGAGAAAATCCGATTAGAACCTGACCTGTACATCTTTGGCTTGCCCGGATTCTTCCACGGGTACGAACCAGGTTATTCGCAGCTGTTTGAACGCTATCGCAACCGATTCACTTGGGCCGTATTGAAGGCCTACACAAACAACCGAGCGGGGCGGGTAACGTTACAGTCAAAGGATCCTACCAAGTGGCCGCGTATTGATTTTCATTACTTCTGCGAGGGTACTGACACGAAGGGAACCGATCTTGACGCCGTCGTTGAGGGAGTCCAATTCGTGCGCGAGATGAACAAAAGTCTTGGAAGTGTCAATGAACTCTGTCCGGGCCCGGCTTACGACACTCCACAACAACTGCGGGAATTCATTCAAAGAGAAGCTTGGGGCCATCATGCATCCTGTACCAACAAGATCGGCGCGGATGACGATCCGATGGCGGTACTCGACAGTCGATTCTGCGTAAGAAAAACGAAGGGTTTACGGGTAGTGGATGCCTCCGTGTTTCCCAAAATACCGGGATATTTCATCGTATCGGCGATTTACATGATTAGCGAGAAAGCGGCGGATCTCATAATCGAAGATGCACGTCGTGATTCTTTATTGCCTTTACCGGACCGGGCGCCTGAGGCCCTCGCAAGCCTCACGTAATCAGCCCTCTCGGGGTTTTCGGAGGTCGGGGGGTATGAAATCGTCTTGTTCGATCTATTCGGCTCGTCCAATCCGGAGCGTAAAATCTTCGACGTGAGACCTTTTTGGCTCCTTATTCCCATACGATAACAATCGGATTTAGAGTCTGTGACAAAACTCCGTTGTAGCAGGGTAGCGTTCCGGCATTCCACTGCTCTTGGGGATCTTCGCATGGCTGCCGTGCTTGTTCCTGATACGTTGTTGGGTTTGATCGAACCGCTTCTCCCCAAGCTTCATTCGATTCGGTTAGCGACGCTCGTGGCGCAGCCCCCCGTTGCGATTAGGTTGCCGGCCGTGTCCAGGATTTGAAGGGCAATTTGATCAGTGAACGAGTCGCCGTCAATGCTAACCTGGATGGCGCGTGTGAGCCTGTGTGTTTGTATCCAGACCCCGGTAGCACTAAAGACGAAGGCGTCGGTGACCGCGCTGTAATCGTGGCCCTGGGTGTGCCGCCAAACTCCCAAACCGGGGGTGGCCAGGGAGGGGAGCTGGCCTGCGGTGATTACGGTTGCCGTACCCCCTTCGGAGAACGTGAACACGGCAGGGAACGTCCTCAGCGCCTGACCCGTGTTACAGTCGCGGACCGTGACCTGCAAGCGCCATGCTCCTTCGAGACCTCTTTGAGCATTGTCGTCATCGGATTGAGCGTGAGCTGCTATTCCCGACCCCAAGAAAAGCATGCCGGCTAGAACCAATACTGCCGTTCGACCGGAAGCCGCAAAGCGATTCGGATTTCTTAACGTCATCTGCCTTCTCCTTCTTGTTGTGAATGTCGCTACTGGTTTGCGCCGGAATGGGCGACTAGGGGGGCATCGTAACATCGGCGAGCATTGATAAACATAGAAGGAATCTGAAGTTAATCTGTAGTTTTTCTGAAGCGGTGATAGCATGGTTCGCCCGGTGTGGCGATCTGGACTATGTCGCAGCCTGATTCACAATTAACCTTCAAATTCGATGAGTTCGAGCTCGATTTATCGGCCTACGAGCTGCGCCGAAGCGGACAGCCGGTCCATCTTGAGCGCCGCCCCATGGACCTGCTCATCATGTTGCTGCAACGCCGTAATCAGCTCGTCTCGCGAGACGAGATCGCAAGAAAGTTGTGGAACCCAGGCGTATTCGTTGATGTCGAAATGGGAGTCAATACAGCGATTCGTAAGCTACGGCAGGCTCTCCAGGATTCACGCGATTCACCAGCATTCATTGAAACCATTTCAGGCAAGGGCTACCGTTTCATTGCTCCGGTCAACGCGGTTCCTGTCAACCGGCCAGAGGGCATCGAATCAATTGCAGTGCTACCCTTTGCGAATGAAAGCAGCGATCCCGATGCGGAATACTTGAGTGACGGCATTACCGAAAGCCTCATTAGCAATCTCTCGCAAATCTGCAGCTTGCGCGTAATCGCGCGCAGTACGGTGTTCCGGTACAGAGGAAAGGACACTGACCCTCAAAAGGCCGGCAACGATCTTCACGTTCGCGCCGTGGTCTCGGGGAGATTACTGCAGCGCGACCGTACCCTAATCGTCCGGGCCGAACTGATGGATGTTGCCACGGGCGCGCAGCTGTGGGGTGCCCAATACAACCGGCATGCGGAAGACGTTTTTGCCCTCCAGGAAGATCTTTCCAGAGAAATTGCTGAGAAGCTACGGCTGCAGTTGACCGGAGATGACAAGCAGCGTTTGACGAAGCGCTACACGGAGGACGCCGGCGCGTATCGGCTTTACCTGAAGGGACGCTACCACTGGAACAAGCGGAACCCGGAAGACTTTCGGAAAGCGGCTGAGTACTTCCGCCAGGCTCTCGAGAAGGACCCAGGTTATTCGCTGCCATACGTAGGCTTGGCTGACACCTACGCCTATTTGTCGTTTCTCAATGTCGTTGCCCCAAGGGAAGCCATGCCGAAAGCGAAGACTGCCGCTGAAAAAGGGTTGGAGATAGACGAAGGCCTCGCAGAAGCGCACGTATCAATGGGATACATCAGTTTCACCTATGATGGGGATTGGCCAGCTGCCGGAAAGCACTTTGAGCGGGCCCTTGCCCTGAATCCGATTTATACCAGAGCTCACACGTTCTATCCTTTCTATCTCAGCTCTCTCGGGCGATCAGAGGAAGCCTTGGAGGTGGCGAAACGCGCCCTAGATCTCGATCCTGCTTCTCCCGCCGTCAGCCATAGCCTGGCCGTACAGCTTTACCTCGCACGGAAATTTGAACAAGCTATTGAGCAGGCTCATGACACGCTGGAAATGGATGCGAATTTTGCGATTTCATATGCAGTGCTAGGAGAGGCATATCTCTCGAAAGAAATGTATCGAGAGGGTCTTTCCGCGCTCGAAAAGTATTCAGCACTAACCCGAAACAGCTCCCTCTCTCTTGCCCTTCTTGGATACGGGAATGCTCGGACAGGTGAGCATCAGAAGTCGCTCAAGATCATCAGTGAGCTTAAGGCAGCTTCGGAGCGGAGTTTTGTACCTGCACTCTTCGTCGCACTGGTTTACACCGGCCTGGAAAACAAAGACCAGGCCTTCACTTGGCTAGAAAAAGCTTACGAGGAGCGATTCAATCGCCTCGCTTACCTCAATGTAGATGCGCTCTGGGACCCCATTCGCTCAGATCCACGATTCGCCGACCTTCTTCGATGCGTCGGTATCCCGCCGTAAGCTCGTTTCACCGATATGGCCTATCGAGTTCCATTCACCGTGTATTGGGGCGTCCTCAAGATTCCTAGTTGAAACGCGTCACATCGGCCAAGGTCAATCTCACGCCAAGTTAACGCCCCCACTTCGGTGTGCAACGCCCTATGCGCGCATTTGGATTTCGGCCAGTTGTCCCCCTCTCGGCCTCTGGGAATTTCAAGTGGCTGATCTCCGTCGGAGAATAGGTCGCTGCGATCTGAGAGGGTTTTGGTACGGGCTCTTAGGCAATAGTTCAGAAAGAAGAGATTCCGAAAGCAGGCCGCCGAGGACGCAAGAACTTGATTTTTCGAAATTCGTTTGTGCTTCAAGTGACTGCAAAGCCACGATCCGCCCGATGCCCGTTTGTGGACAACTCTTAGGTACACGGAAGACGCAGGTGCGGATTTTTCAACCAAGTTTCTGGCCATCTGTTTCGTTATATGATTTGGGCGAGGTGCAGCGATGCTGAAATCACTGAAACGGTTCTCTGCAATCTCCTGCCTCTACGCAGCATGGCTTTTGTGCATGGCTGCGCTGTTATTTTCTGCATCGCCAACTCTGGCGCAAAACAAGCCGGTGCACGTCATTGCCTTCGGCGCCCATCCCGATGACTGCGACCTCGGCGCGGGAGGCATTGCGGCCAAATACGCAATGCTCGGTCACAAAGTGAAGTTCGTATCGCTAACGAATGGAGATGTTGGACATCAATCAGAACACGGAGAAGAACTAGCTAAGCGTCGGCGTGCGGAAGCGCAGGAGGCGGGACGACGCATCGGCATCGAGTACGAGGTACTCGACAATCACGACGGCAAGTTGCTACCCACACTCGAGGCTCGCGAACAAGTCATCCGGGAAATTCGGCAATGGAAGGCGGATATTGTCATCGCCCCCCGGCCCAATGACTACCATCCCGATCACCGATACACAGGAGTGCTGGTGCAGGATGCCTCATACATGGTGATCGTGCCGAATCTGGTGCCGGACGCACCGCCGTTGACCCGCAATCCCGTCTTTTTATATTACAGTGACCGGTTCACACGACCGCAACCCTTCCGTGCGGATATCGTGGTCTCGATTGATGATGTCTTTGACAAGAAGATCAATATGCTGGACGCACATGTGTCGCAATTTTATGAGTGGCTGCCCTGGACAGAGGGAGTACTGGATCAGGTTCCCAAGGACCCAGCGGAGAGGATGAGGTGGCTGGCGAAGTGGCCGTCGGCAGTCAGAACACTCCAACCTGAGTGGCAGCAAGCGTTGGTGAAGCGCTATGGTTCTCAAGCCGCCAGCGTTCAGCACGCAGAAGCTTTTGAAATCACAGAATACGGACATCATCCGAGCGAAGAAGAGATTCGTGCGTTGCTTCCATTTTTTCCCCGCATTACCGAAAGATGATTCTCGAGTCGCCAAGACACTTGCCAGAATGGGCACAGGTTCAAACCTCTCTGGGGGAGCCAACTTCTGGTTCGTTCCTTGCGAGGCAAACTGCAGCGCAGCAGCCGCGAGCGCATCACGGGGTGGTCAACTAGTTAGGAGCCTGTAGCCACCAGTTTCCTTCCATGCGACCCTTTTGCCATGACCCGGCAACTTGTTTGTTCGCGGTGGCCGTGAGAAGGTCCTCGAAGGTCTTGGCACTGATCTCGGGTACATTGGAAGTCCACGTACCTGAAAGGGGCGCACCTCGATCGGTTCTCGCTGACCATGTGCCCTGCCACCCCTGCTGAGATTTTCGCGCTGACCATGTGCCTTCAAGGACAATCTGATTGCCATCGCTCAGCAGTGTCCATGATCCGCTTGCCATGTTGTGGGATCCGGAATTCATGCTTGCCCACCAGCGCCCACGAAAGGTTCGCTGGCCGGCTGTCGCAATCCACATGCCGCGCCACGTCTTTGCCTCATGGGCTGGCTGGGACCTGGCGAACATTGTGAGGACCAAAACCAGAGCAAGTACGAGCCTTTTGCCCACAACAACGCGAGACCACTCCATAACACCTCCGCATTGCGAGGAATCGATATCATCGTAAGCAGCAATGCAGTTCCAGCCGATGTCGCTCGGGGCAGGGCAGAGCCATTCCCCAAGCTACTGGCCCCTTGGGATCAAGTGGCCGCAAGTTAGCGTGGTGAGCGCTTCCGGCTATACTGCGGCCCTCGGAACCACAGATCAATCGGCTTCTTCACTCCTTGGGCGGAGAATGGCATAGCTATTTTTCGTCCTTCACCGGCCGATGCATAGCCGGCATACAAAGCTTTCATTACAAACAGTCCGTCTTCTCCGGTTGCCTGAGGGGTTTCCTTACCGCGGACGCAGTTCGCAAAATGCGACATCTCTTGAGGAAACCCATAATTCCATAACTCCTCAAAGACGGGGTAACTCCATCCTTTCGTGCTGGGAGCCTTCTCAACCGCATAGCCGTAGCCATTCTCGCTATAGGTTGGCAGCGCATTGCCCATATGCAAGTTTGCGTAGGTGACGCCGTCTGAACCGTAGACCTCGATTCTGTCGTCCATTCCGCCGCGCCGACCCCAGCTGTTCTCGACGATGCCTAGTGCTCCGCCTTCAAATTCCAGGATGCAATAGGCTTCGTCATCGCCTTGGGTCTTATCCCCATGAACGTAAGTTCCCATTTGACAGTAAATGGACTGAATTTCGGGGCGTCCCAGAAACCAGTAACAGAAGGCGATGCCGTGACAACCCAAATCCATGAGAGCTCCGCCGCCACAGCGGTCCACATCCCAGAACCATGGGGCATGTGGACCAAAGTGCTTTTCACTCTGCTTAACGACATGGATCTTCCCGAATGCGCCGTCGTCGGCCATTTCTTTGGCCTTGAGATATTTTGGAGTGAAGAAAAGCTCTTCGGCGTAAAGAAGCAGAACGCCCGCCTTGTGCGTTTCATGAATCATCTGCTCGGCTTCTTCAATCGTCATTGCGAGCGGTTTCTCGCAAACAACGTGCTTTCCCGCTCTGGCGCAGTCCACTGTCATCTGGGCATGTAGTGTGTTTGGCGCGGCGATGGTGACCATATCAAGGTCGCGTTCTTTGATCATTTCCCGATAGTCGGTAAACACGCTGGCTATCCCGTATCGCTTGGCCAGCGCGGCCGCATTGCCGGGAGTTGGAGAAGCAACCGCAACAACTTCGGCATACTCCGATGCCATCTTGAACGCCGCGGCATGGATATCAGCTTCAAATTGCGAACCGATTATCCCGACCCTTACCTTTCCGTTGTTGGACATGATCTTCCTTGTTTGGACGACAGTGTGGGTTGACGACCTAGCCGACGTGACGCTGAGCCATCCGGGATGAGGCCGATAGGCCGCGCGCGAAGGCATGGATATAGGCGGCGTTGCATCCGCAGCATCCGCCGAGGAATTGGATACCTTCCCCCTGCGCTCTTTCCGCAAAGCGTTCAAACGAGCTTCTTGGAATCTGAATGGACTCCATCTCGTCGGGAAACTGCGGCAGCTTAGTGAAGCAGGGGACTGCTTCCGTAGTACGGAAGGCGGAAGGTTGTGCCGCGATGGGAACAGTGACCGATTTGCGCATCTCTCTAATGATCGCCAACATTCGATCTGGTTCCTGCTCGCAATTGACGCCAATGATGGCGGCGCCGGCATCCACCATAGCTCGCGCACAGTCGGCTGGAGTGTGTCCATCGGAACAGAGGTTCATAGTTGGACGGAAAGTCATGGTAGCCAGAATCGGAAGCTTGCTGTCTCTACTGCACTCAATCGCGATCAGCATCTCCTCGAGATGAAAGAAGGTTTCAAGAATCAAGAAATCAACTCCAGCGTCGGTGAGCAAACGAACTTGCTCGGTAATCAGATCGCGAACGTGGTTTGCTGCCAATCGGCCTTCACGCTCGAAAAGTTGTGTCCGCGAGACCGAGCCTGCGACCAGCGCATTGCTTCCGGCCACTTCCCGCGCGATGCGAACAGCCGCGGCGTTGATGGCTTCGGTTTGCGCGCCGTAACCGGCTCGATTCAATTTCTCGCGGGTCCCGAAAAAGGTGAGCGCCTGCAACACCTGCGAGCCTGCATTAAGAAACTCGCGGTGCAACTCCCGCAGCGCGTCGGGATGCTCGATGGCGACTTCGGGAGTGAACTGGCCACTGCCTTTACCCGTTCCGACCTTTTCGCGGCCCGAGCCGCTGTCCACCCAGCCACGGCGCTCCAATTCGATGAGATAGCCGCCGTCGCCCAGGACGATACCCCGTTTCGAGATTTTATCGAGTATGTTTTCAGTTCGAGTCATATGAGTAATTTGCCTCAGTCTTTCGCTGCGATACGAAAATGATTGCCGCTGCGCCGACCAATCCGGCATCAATTCCCAACTTCGCCCTTACGATCGGCAAACCTCGGCTGTTATCAGCAAAAATATGTTCGCGGCAGCTTCGAAGGAATGCATCCCAATACAAGCCGCCCGCCAACCCCAGTCCGCCCCCGACAACCATCAACTCAGGGTCGAGCACGTTGATCAAGAAGGCTGCGCTGACTCCCAGTGCCTCGCCGGCCGAGTTTATTATTTCGGATGCGTCCTGATCCCCAGCGGACGCGGCACGAAAAACTTCTTCCGCGGTGAAGATTGCCGCCGATTTTCTGGTGCGGGCGAAACGTTTGGCGATGGCAGGTCCAGAAGCAAACTCTTCGAGCACCGGTCGCAACTTCGTTCCACAGCTCGTGCACGAGGTGCTTAAGGGACTGCTGGAAAGTATGATTGCGTTGCCGTTTGCCCCCTTAAGCGGTTGCCCATCTTGCACGAGACAATAGCTAATGCCGGTACCAACCGTGACATACGTGAATAGTCGGCTTCCGCACCCAGCACCGAAGATGGCCTCGGCCAGAGCCGCGGTGCGAACATCGGACTCAACCCGGGCGGGAATAGTTCCTGACAACCGTTCCTGGACCGCTACACCGCGCCAATCGATTGTGCAGCTGCTGGTCACATTGCCACAGCAATCCACCAGCTCTGCGACGCCCGCTCCGATTCCCGCCAGCTCAATTTGCTGCTGCCGCGCCCATTCGCATAGTTCCGTGGCGAGATTCACCGTATCTTCTAAGACCGCGTCTCCCCCACGTGCAGGATGAGTTGGAATAATCCTGCGGTGGAGAATTTCTCCCGAAGGCCATAACACCACTCCGGCCGAGATCTTGGTGCCGCCTATATCCAATCCGATGGCGCCGAGTTGTTGTTTACTGTTCATCTGCAGGCCGTGTGTGATCGTGAAGGTGATGGCGATCTTGCCGTTCCCGCAGCTCAAGATCGAGAGGGGCAAATCGTGATTGTAGGGCAATAGACCGCTTCTCTTTCGCGGCCCGGGTGCAGGCCTCGATCACTTCCAGCAGGTGAATGTCCTGCTCGAGGCTGTGTAGAGGCTGACGCTCATCTCGCAGCGCATTCACCATCTCGGTCAAGCCATCGGCCCACAACCACGTCGGATCAATCGGCTCAAATTCTTCCCAACACCCCGCGCTGTTTCGCCAAATCTCAAAGCCGCGTGGGTCCCAGTCATCTCCCAGCAGGTTTGCTGTTCCTTCGGTGCCGTAAAATTCCAACGCTGGACGGCGGTATCGCTGAACGGCATGGCTAGAGACCAACGATGACAAAGCACCGTGCTCGTGGGTTAAGAGAACATGCGAAACATCAGGACCTGCCGTCGCGAAGGTTTCACCGCAAATTTCCCTGTGAGTCAGCGCAGTACCTTCCACCGCCTGAACCTCAACTACCGGACCGAGGACTGCAGTGAGGCTTTTCAGGTTGTAGATTCCGACTTCGGCCAACGGACCGATGCTACCGTCGTGATACCAGCGGGCCCAGGTAGACCCGGCATTCCCGTACAGGCCGCGAGCGGAGTGCACCCTACCGATTGCACCACTTCGAATCCGTGACCAAAGAGCGCGAAATGTTGGTGCAAGCTGCACAAAAGGTGCACACATCAATAGCAGGCCGTGTTTGCCAGCCAGATCAGAAAGTTGTTGCGCTTCGCAAGCCGTATTGGCAGCCGGCTTCTCTACCAGGACGTGCTTGCCATGCTCGAGAGCCATTCGAACCAGATTGGAGTGAGTTCCGGGAGGGGTGATGATGAGCACGATATCAACCTCGGAACCCAAGACCTGTTTTGGATCTTCTACCAAATCGATACCGGGGCGTCGATCTTGTAGATCTTTCCAGGTTTCCCGGCGTCGGGCGCAAACCGGCCCGAGCTTTGCCAACCGTTTGGGAATCAGGCGATCCAAAACCTGAAAGTAGGCCCAGATCACATTCCCCGCCCCGATTATGCCGACGGTCACGGGGCGCAAGATACCTGCTCCTTCGGTGCCGCCGGCGCCGGTTCGTAAGACAACATGGCACCTGCGGCGACCGCGAGTACGATGCCGATCCATTGAAGTTTCGTGGGACGTTCGTTGAGAAAGACCGTAGCCAGCGCGACAGTGCACAACGGGTAAAGAGCGGTGAGGGGAATGGCAACGCTCGCCTTGGCTCCTTTTTCCAGACAGGCGAACACCGCCCAGTTTCCAAGTCCGTTGACCGCTCCGGCAAGCAGCCCGACGAAAATCACTCTGCTACTCAAGCCTTGCAGTGTGGTCAATTTCCACATCCATGGAAGCAAGACAACGAAACCCGCGGTCACCCAGATGACCATCGAACGTGCCGATACCCGATTGGTGCCGAGCTTCATGAACAAACCATTGACACCCCACAGAACAATGGCCACGCCGGCATAGATCATCCAGTGCATCAGGAGCTCCTCAGGTCGAAAGGATCACTATGGATGCGAGTGCCAGCAGCATTCCGCCCATCTGCACTTTGTTCAATCGTTCCCGCAGTACCACGAAGGCCAGCGCCACGGTGAGTATGGGAAAGACTCCTGTGAGCGGAGTGACAACGGAAGCATCCTGGGTGCGCAGGGCGGCGAAGTATCCGAGCGTGCCCAACCCCGTGGCGATTCCGCAAAGAAAGCCATACGAGACGCCAATACGTTCGCGGTCAAGCCTTCCCCGCATATGCAGCAGCATTCCGATGGCAACTGGCAACATGCCTAAAGTAAACAGGATTTGCATCTGCAGGGGATTGGCGGTTACCGATCCTATTTTGGAAAGGAATCCCCACAGGCCCCACCAGAAGATGCACAGAAACGCGTACCAGAGCCAGATCGGAAGGCGCCCATGGTCAGTCTGCATGCGGAGACGCCTCAGCTTTCTTCGGCAGCAATCCTTGCTCATCCTCTACGACGTAAGAACAGATCCGGAAGGAATCGCAGTCTACGCCCGACAACCTCGACAAGCGTTCTGCCGCGAGTTGGATCGGCAAGACATCGATTATCGATTGCCAGTGGCTTGGAGAGGTAGGCAACGTGCATACCAAGTCGGCCGCATCGGCTGGAAGATCCTCGCCGATCAGCATTACGGACGCACCTAGTTCCCTGAGATCGCAGGCTAGCAAATAATCCTCATCTCGCATCAGTAATTGGTCAAGCCAGATGCAAAACCGCATCCCCAGCCGTACGATTTCCTGCGGGCCATGGCGAAAGCTGCTGGTGCTCATCGCAGTGGCCGGTATCTTGACTCCTTCCTCCCACAGCAACCTTGCCTGATGGCATGTTCCCGAACTGCTGCCGCGGGCGAGAAAATAATAGACTTCCCCAGCCGCTAACCACCTCGACTGGTCCAACTGTTGTCTCCAAACGTCGATTTGTTTCTCGGCTTCATCGACGGTTCCGGCTAATGAGCTCGCGACATCTTCCAAGCCGAAGTCAGCAGGGGTAGCCAATGCGCTTGCGGCAATGGCCAGCGTGGAATAGGTGGCCACGGAAATTGCATGATCAAGTATGGTCGGGATCACGATGGCGACCGCGGCTTTTTTTGCCAGAGGGCTATCGGCACAGTTCGTGATCCCGATAACTGAAGCGCCACTGGCTTCGGCTTTGTCAAGAAGCCGCACGATCTCAACACTGCGACCGGTACGGGAAATCGCAACAATCACAGCCCCACGAGGGACGGTGGCAAAATATAGCAACTCGCTGGCTTCCTGAATAAGAGCGTGGTTGCCATCCAGATTCAACAGAGCACCTGCCCTCAGGGCAGCGTGCCAACTTGCTCCGATGCCGGTGATGATGACATCGCGAGTGGAATGGATCAGAGCCCGAGCATTGTCCAGTGACGATTTCCCGGGTCCCAACAGATAGTTGATGGAACGCTTTATTTCAGCAGGCTGTCTAAGTATGTCTTGCAGAAAATGGGTCTGGTCGGTCATACCCGCCTCTTTTCCGCACTCCTCGCTGGGGGTAACCCGAGTGGGGTGAATGCCCTCGAACACGAAGAGCTGCAGCGCAGCCGACTGAAAAGACTTAGCATCGAGCGAAAGTGTGTTATGAAACCGGTTCCAGAAAACCGGAATACAGTATCGGAGCCAGTTAGCATTGTCAAGAAGCGTAGTCTTTGCTTACGAGGTCGTGATAGCTTGTCCATGCAGCAAGGCTTTGCCGCAAGTTGGCGAGCCATCTTGGGTTTGTACGACAATTAGCCTATGGCCCACACAATGCGTGAAGTCGCCAAGCGGGCCGGGGTCTCGCTGGCCACCGTTTCACGCGTGCTTAATGACACTGAATACATCTCGGAACAAACCCGCCGCAGGGTATTGAAGGCGGTTCGCGAGTTCAATTATTTCAAGAACGTGCACGCCCGTCGCCTAGCGACTGGACGCAGCGATATTTTTGGACTCATCATTTCAGAGATTGCCAATCCTTACTTTCCTGAGATCATCCGCGGCTATCAGGCCGCGGCATGGAGCCGAGGATTTGATGTTTTGATTTGCAATACCGAGTATGACCGCGACCGAACCAAGGCCGCCATGCGAAAACTTAGGGAGAGCGATGTTCGTGGGGTGGCAATCGTTACCTCTTCAGTAAACCGGAGCATGGCATCGGAACTCACGGCTGCCGGGATCCCGCTGGTTTTCTGCAATTACGATTCTGCCGGCAAGCTAGTGGCGAACATTTGCATTGAATACGAACACGGCATCAACAAAGCGATCGAGCATGTCGTTTCGCTGGGACACCGTCGCTCGGCCGTGGTTGCCGGGCCGGCTAACAATCGCACTGCGATGCGGATCAAGAGTGCCCTGGTATCTGGGCTCACGGCACGTGGGTTGAAGCCGGTGTGTGTTTTGGAGAGCAATTATCGGGTTGACGCGGGCGCGTTGGCCATTCGAGAGGTCCTGTCGCGCCCCGAAATACCCACCGTGGTGTTCTGTGGGAACGATCTCATAGCTATGGGGGTCATGAGCGCGCTCGAAGAAGCAGGAGTGGGAGTGCCGGAAGACATCTCTGTCATCGGATTTGACGATATCTTCTTTTCTTTTCTGGCGCGCCCTCCGCTTACCACCATAAGCGTTCCTCGCGAACAGCTTGGGATCAAGGCCTTCGAGGCCTTGGACCGCATGCTCAAGCTTAAGCGTCGCAAGGGTATGACTTACGCGCTAGAGACCGATCTTGTGGTTCGCAAGTCTACGGCGCCGGTGCAGCGTAAAGCATAACGAATTTTCAGCTTTGAACCATGCTCTTGATTTCAGGTTACGCCGAGAAGAGTCGGGCGATGGCGCACACCGGCAGTCTCCAGCGCATTCGCAGAATTGGTGGGCAGTGGCTGATTGCGGTTCTGCTTACACTTCTCTCAAACCAAAGTGTCAGGGCCCAGAAGGCGCAGGACCATTCGGCGCTCGGCATTTCCCTTGCGAAAGCCGGCAAGCTAGCCGAAGCAGAAAGCGAGTTGCAGCAAGCTACCCACGGTGCGCCGGGGGTAGCACTCTACCGCGCTCAATTGGGATCAATATTGGGGCTAGAGGGAAAATGGAATGAGGCGCTGGCAAGTTTTCAGAAAGCCGTAGAACTCGCTCCGACAAATATCAGTTTTCGGCGAGAGACGGCCGCGGTACAGTGGCAGCTTGGGTTGATGTCCTCCGCCGAGAAGAACCTTCGCTACGTTTTGGCAAAGAGTCCTGGTGATCCTGGTTCGGTGCTGCTGCTGGGAATGGTAAATGAGAAACTGGGGCGCTACGAAACAGCTGCCGGATTATTGGATTCACAGTTTGATCTGGTTATCTCTCAGCCCGACCGAACGGTCGCGTTATTTCATTCTCTTGTGCGAAGCGGGCAGCTCTCGAAGCTTGCAAAGATCGTCGATGTTCTGCGGCTTCGGAGGAACGATCCTGGCTGGCCATCAGCCATAAGCCGATGCACGCAAATTGCCGCCAGCGGAAGCGACCTCGAAACCGCCAAGTCTCTTTTTGCTTTAATTCCCCTGAATGAGCCGACCCGACCGACCGCAGGTATTCAATTAGCGACTCTCCAATACAACGTTGGCCAGGTTTCCGACGCAAAAGAACTTTTGTTGCAACTTGTGGAGCAAGGCGTGGTAAGCGCCGATTTGCAACTCCTGCTGGGGAACTGCTATGAAACGGAGCGTCAGCCGAGCCTCGCCCTACAGGCGTATCGACGTGCGATCGAGGCCGAGCCGACGCGAGTTGACTCTTATCAGGATCCGATTGCGCTCCTCGTGAATGTGGGTAAGAGCAGCGACGCGTTGGAACTAGTGAACCACGCGATCAGGATTGCTCCAGATGACGCCAGACCCTGGGTGTGGAAAGGGAACTTAAGTCTTCGCAAGAACGAATATAAAGATGCGATTGCGAGTTACACACATGCCAGCGAGTTAGATAGGTCGAACGCCGACGCTATCTTGGGAATTGCCACGGTTCATTTCGTTGCCGGTCAAAACGCCGCTGCGATTAATCAGTACAGAGCGGGAATGGTCAGATTTCCTAACGATGCCCGGTTCTACATTGCCTGCGCTGAAACCTTGTTGGCATCTCCCGATTCACTCAAGCTACAGCGTGAAGCCGAAGATCTGCTCCGAAAAGCGGCAAAGCTGAACCCACAATCCGCAGAAGCCCACTATCAGCTTGGTCAATTGGCGCTACAACGTGGGCTATTCAAGGAGGCGGCGGCAGAATTTGCCCAGTCCTTGCAGTCAGACCCGAATCAGAGCAAAGCGCATTTTGCGATGTCGGTCCTCTACCGGAGGACGGGGCGCGCTGACGATGCCCGACATGAGTTTGAAATTTACCAGAGACTCAAGCAAGCAGAGGAAGGTGGGATGGCAACTCCGACTAAAGGGGAAGAAAAACCGTGAAGCCCTATTGCATCTTGCGTGGCGATTCCGGTGTTGGCTTCTCTTTGCCATCTTCTTCCGATTGGTCACGGCGCGAGTTCCTGGGAGCCATGTCAGCTGCCGGAATCGCGCAGTTCCTTTATCCCCGAATGGCTTCCATCGAAGCGACGGCGAAGCCGCTATTCTCGGACGTAACCCAGGAAGCCGGCATCACCTGGCGCCAGTTCAATGGGGCATCGCCTGATCGTTACTTAATCGAAACCATGGGGGGCGGAGTCGCACTGTTTGATTTCGATAATGACGGTTGGTTGGATATTTTCTTGTTGAATGGCGGTGAAACCCCTCGTGGCAGAAGCGAAAGACCACTACAAAATGCGCTCTACCGCAATCTGGGAAATGGCAAATTCGTTGATGTTGCCACCGAAGCGGGGCTGCATCCGGTCAAGAACTACGGCATGGGCGTAGCGGTCGCTGATTTTGATAACGATGGCCATGAGGACATTTTCGTTACCGGATTTCCAAATTGCACCCTCTACCACAACAATGGCAACGGCACATTCACAGACGTAACCGCGGATGCGGGACTCCAGAACCACGGACGATGGGCCTCGGGCGCCGCCTGGTTCGATTACGATCGTGATGGGTTCTTAGATCTTGTGGTCTGCAATTATGCGGAGCTTTCGTTCGAAGGCGCCGCTCCCAAATGTGAAACCCTCAACGTTCGAACCTACTGCGAGCAACGCCTCTATAAAGGCATGCCGCTGACCATCTATCACAACAATCGCAACGGCACCTTTACCGACGTCAGTCGCTCCTCGGGGCTCGATCTGCTGGTGGGCAGAGCGCTGGGGGTGGTGGCAATTGACTTCGACGATGATGGCTGGCCGGATTTGTTCGTAGCACGTGACGCCTCCCCAAACCTTCTGTTGCTCAACAGACATGACGGTACATTTGCTGATGCTGGACTCGACGCCGAAATTGCATTCGACAGGAACGGCAATGCAAGAGCGGGCATGGGAGTGGATGCAGGGGACGTAAATGGCGACGGGCGCCCGGATGTTGTGGTCACCAATTTTAATTTTGAATTCCATTCGCTCTTTCTTAACCGTCGAGCCTTTCCCTTTGACGATTGGACACGACCTTCGCACCTGGCTGGAGCTACGCGACCTAACGTGGGATGGGGAACACACTTTCTCGACTATGACAATGACGGACTGCTCGACCTCATGATCGTGAACGGCCATATCGTTGAAGTCATTGAACAGTTGCACCCTCAAGTGAAGTTCAAGGAACAGCCCTTGCTCTTGCACAACTCGGGCAACTCCGAATTTGAAGACGTAAGTTCCAAGGCAGGCTCTGCCTTCTCGCGAGGATACCTCGCACGTGGCCTGTCAATTGGAGATTGGGACAATGACGGCTCACCCGACGCGATATTCACCTGCATCGGCGATCGCCCCGTGCTATTGCGCAACAACGTAGGGCGACAAAATTCCTGGATCGGAATCGGTCTGGTCGGAGCACGGAGCAATCGGGACGCGATTGGAGCGAAGTTGACGCTTCGCACTGCGGACCGGAAACTAGTGCGCTGGGTGACGGGCGGTGGGAGCTATCTTTCGTCGCATGACAAACGCGTGCTCTTTGGGTTGGGAAATTTGCCGTCAAGCCATCGCGTGGAGATCGAAATCGTTTGGCCCAATGGGACGACGCAAATGGCAACTTCTTTGGAAATCAACCGTTACCACCGGATCACCGAGCAAGCGGCGAAGTAGATATCCCACAGATCATTTCGGCAGTGGTATTAGCGAAACTTCCTTGAAATAAACCTCTGATCCAGGATGATTCTGCAGGCCAATAAAGCCTGATTCGGGCCGGGGGCCGCGGTCGGGATCGTGGGAACCTTTGGGCTTTGCTGGGACGGGCTGACCTTCCCAGAAGTCTGTCACTTTCACGCCATTGAGGTACACCACGGTGTGCGGTCCATCCATGGTGATCTCCATTGTGTTCCACTCGCCGATTGCTTTGATCGGCCGTGCCAGAGCCTTGGAGAAAGTGTAAAGGACGCCAGTGCAGGAGTAGTCGTCAGGCCAATCTCCGATTTCAACCTCATAACCGCGGTTGATTGGCATCCATGGTTCGGTGGGTTTCTCCGGGATACGGATAAAGACTCCCGAGTCCGCCTCCTTACCCATTAGCTTGAAAACAACGCGAATGGTGGCATTTCCGATCTTTTCGCGCTCGTACCAAAGCATGCCCATTCCGCCCTGGGTTTTCATCATGCCTTCGGTCACCACGAACGAGCCCGGACCGACCTGCTGCCAGCCATCGAGATTTTTTCCATTGAACAAGGGGCGGCTTGACGATTGAGCGCCAAGGTCATTGGCGATTCCTAGGAAGAGCAAACAAAGGACCCCCGCAAGAGGTTTGAAGTTCGATTTTTTATGCGGGGGATGGTTCATAAAGATCTAAAAAAACGAAATTCAATTGAAGTCCGTTCAAAGATCACACCATGAGTAGCGATAGAGGTCAAATAGGGGGCGAGAATTCACTGGACGGGTCTTGACACCGCATTCGAAGAGGTGCTACAAACCAGCCCTATGAAACCGCTTTCAGAAAACACGCTTTGTAGGGGCGATTAGCTTTGGGCGGACAGGGAACAGAACGACGGGACATTCTCCGCTATATCGGAATGGCGGCGGTGGCGGGGACGTTTCCCGGATTCAGCAAGTGGGTGTTCGCCTGCCCCGAGGACCATCCCCAACCGGCAAGCGCCAAGCGCGATTCGCTTCCTTACAAACCCCTCTTCTTCTCTCCGGAGCAGTATCGCATGGTCGAGCATATGGCGGAGATGATCATTCCCGAAGACGGAACGCCAGGTGCCAAAACCGCAGGTGTTGCCGAGTTCATTGATTTCATGGTGGCGAATCGGGTCCCGGTGAGCGCATCGCGCGACATTCGTTCGACTGAAGATGCTATTCAATCAGGGAATCAAGCGCAGGCCAGCTTCATTCTGGGATTGGGCTGGATGAACGCGCGGTGCCACGCAGAGTTCGGGTCCAATTTCATGGACTGCGCTCCCGACCAGCAGAACAGCTTGCTGGAGGAACTTGCTTACAAAGAGAAGTTCAAGCCGACCACCGAAACTGGGCGTGAATTTTTCCGCATGATGCGGGATTACACGGTGGTTGGCTACTACACGACCAAGATTGGATTGGAAAGTTTGGGCTACCCCGGTCTGCGGACGTCGTGGCCGAAGATGCCCGGGTGTACTCATCCCGATGATCCCGAACATGCTCATCTTCGGGAGCCCAAGATTTCGAATCTACCGGCACTGCGAAGCGCTGGCTAAACAACCTTAAATGACGGCGAAAATCTACGACGCGATTGTGGTGGGGACCGGAGCCGGTGGCGGCACGGCCATGAAGATCCTCTGTGAAGCCGGCCTGCAAGTCTGCGCGATTAACTCCGGACCGCGTACAAACCCAGCGACGGACTATCGCCGGCATCGTCAAGTCTATGACTTGAAATACCGCGGCTATGGCGATCCCATGCGGCTGAAAGGGAAACCGCATCAGGAGCCTTATTCGGTTGAAGAATCAGAATACAGCGAAGGGCGAGACCTGTTCGAGCATGATGTTGCCTACTCCAATGCTCCAGGAACCGATTGGTACTGGAAGCGCTGCAAAGGAACAGGGGGAAAGGCGAATTTTTGGGGACGTTCCTCAGCTCGTTTCGGGGATATTGATTTCAAAGCCGCAGACCTCGACGGCTTCGGCGAAAACTGGCCGGTCGACTACGCGGAGATCGCACCGTGGTTTTCCAAGGCCGAGCGATACATGGGAGTCGCCAGCACCATCCAGAACCGACCGAGCAATCCCGATGGCGAATATTTGCCCCCCATACCATGGCGTTGCCTGGACTACATCATTCAGAAGGGTGCGGAAAAAATCGGGGTGCCGTACCTTCCTGACCGTTGCGCCCAATTGACGGTCGCTCATAACGGTCATCTCGCCTGCCACTATTGTGGGAACTGCAGCCGGGGTTGCGATGTTGGATCTTTCTTCTCTCCCACATGGTTTGCTATTCCGGAGGCTGAAGCCACCAACAACCTGACGCTTCTCACCAATGCCGTGGTGCGCAGCGTGCTGGTCGACGAAAGCGGCATGGCGAAGGGCGTCGCGTACGTGGATCGGACCACAAGGAAAGAAGTGGAAATCTACGCCAAGGTGGTGGTGCTGGCGGCTTCGTGTGTTGAGACAGCGCACATCATGCTGAACTCGAACTCACGGCACTGGCCGACTGGGATCGCCAACTCCAGTGGGCAACTCGGCCGCAACCTGTGCGATCACCTGTACGGGAACCCGGGCTATGGTTACCTGCCTCAGCTCTTGGGTCAGCCTGCCACTCCCGACAATATTGCCGATTCGACCGTTACTTGGATGCCGCGCTGGCAAAACCTGAAAAATCCGCACGAAGAGAAATTCATCCGCGGCTATGCGATTTACATGGGTGGCGGGTGTGGGGAATTTCCAGGCCACTACGGACAGATCGAAGGATTTGGAGCCAAATATAAGCGCGAGATCAAGCGTTACTATCCCACCTCGGTTGGCGCTCTGATTCAGGCCCCCGCCCTGTCCAGTCCCAACAACTACGTGGACATTGACCCGGAGCAGAAAGACATCTTCGGAATTCCCCAACTGCGATTCCACTATCAGTGGGGCGCGAACGAGCTTCTCATGTGGGAGCACTCAAAGCAAGTGATGATCGACCTTTTCAAGGCAATGGGTGGAGAGATGTGGGGTGCTGACGCTGAACCGAACCGCCCAGGAACTAGTTTGCACGAAGTCGGAGTTTGCAGGATGGGAAGCGATCCCAAGACTTCGGTTACGAACAAGTGGGCACAGGCTCACGACGTCCCAAATCTTTACATTTGCGACGCAAGTATTTTCCCGACCATTACCGACAAGACAACGACTATGCCGATTGTGGCCTTCGCCATGCGAACCTGCGATCACGTTGTCGAAAACTTCAAGAAGGGAATTCACAAGAGGACATGAAACCCGGGGGGACTCAGCCGTCTCACGAGATGAGGCGAAGGGGGAAAGGAACCCAGAGTAGTCAGGAGCCAAATATGACAGGCATCGCGCGCAGAATTGCATTCCGCCTTACGACGTTGATGGTTTTGGGAATTGCGCCATACATGATGGCTCAAAGCAATAACGCATCCGTTGACGGGGAGATTCACGATCCCCAAGGGGCCGTGGTTGCAGGTGCGAAGGTAGTGCTTACCTCTCAAGATACGAAGCAATCGTCTACCTTCATCGCCGACAGCAATGGTCTGTATTCGTTTCGAAACGTCGTGCCTGGAATGTATCAGTTGCGGGTCAGTGCATCAGGGTTTGGCGAATATGTGCAAGATGGACTCCAGGTACGCGTAGGCTACCCCATCCGGCAGAATGTGGAGTTGAAACTTGAGTCGACCACACAACACGTTGAAGTCACCTCCGATGCCTCGCCCCTCAACTATGAGAGTGCAGAACTGCGCGATAGCATCGACCCGCAAGTGATTCGGGATCTTCCTCTTCTCGTGTCCGGATCGATCCGCTCCGCAGCAAATTTTGCTTCTCTCCTGCCTGGCGTCGTCCGCGGGACTGGCGATGTCTCCGGTGCCCACGTGAACGGCGGACAGTCGCAGACGGGTATCGTCGTTCTTGACGGGATTGCGTTGTACAACTCCTCCGGCACCCAGGGCTTGACGGGAGCAGTTCTTGACTTTCCTCAATCCCCGGACCTCATCAGTGAATTTCAGGTACTCACATCGAATTACGATCCACAGTACGGAAGCGCGGGCGGAGTAACGGTAGAAAATGTGAGGTCTGGGACCAGCACGTTTCACGGTACTGCCTACGAATTCAATCGAAACTCTTCGTTCAACGCCGTTCAGTGGGGAATACCGACCAGCGCGAAAGCGCAGGACATCGAGAATGACTTTGGAGGTAACTTCGGGGGACCGCTGAAACTGCCTTTTTGGAAAAGCAGGGATCACCGTACATTCTTCTTTGCGAACTTCGAAGCGTTCCGGATTAGAGGTGCCCTGGTGCGGCCGGTTATTTCCATACCTTCTCTTGCGGAACGACAGGGAGATTTCAGTGATTGGATCGCTCCTATCTATGACCCAGTCACTCATCAGCAGTTCATGGGCTGTAATGGCACAACTCCGAACGTAATCTGCTCAACCGATCCGCGCTTGCAGAACTCACTCGCCAAGCAATGGTTCCAGTATCTGCCGGACCCAACTTCTCCGGGTCCCTTGAACAACTATCTGGCCCCTGCCCAGCCGAACTTCCTGGGGACTGATGCTTATACGATCACTCAAAAAATTGACGAATACGTTGGTTCCAAGGACCATTTTTCAGAGATGTTCTATTACAAGTACCTGCCCAGAACGACATTTACAACTCTACCCAATGTCATCAGCAACAGCGGTACATCCTTCAAACGCACCTCGGTGCTACGCGTGAATTGGGATCACACTTTCAGTCCCACGCTGGTCAATCGTGTGGCCTTTGGTTTTCAGGATGACAAATTCTATGGCGGCGGAATTGATGGTGATTTTGCCGACAAACTGCCTCAGATTCCCGGGGTGGCGAGCCATGAATATCCTCCGGTAATTTCCTTCAATTTCGGGGAAGAGTTCGCGCAATTTGGCACCGGAGCTGGTGACCCCAAGATTCAGCCGTGGCTAGCGCCCGCCTACATTATCAACGACGCCGTATCCATGACCAGAGGAAAGCACACGATTTCCTTCGGCGGCGAGATTCGATTTTCGCAAAACTCCGCAATCTTTCTAGGAGGTCAATCGGGAAATTTTGACTTCAAACGTGAAGAAACCAGTCTTAACCTGGTCGGTGGCAGCCCGATCGCCAGCTTCCTGTTGGAACAAGTGGATTCGGGTTCGGCGAACTTTTACACCTCTACCAATATCGACGCCCGCAACAAGAGCTTCAGTGTCTTCGCGGGCGATACTTGGCGGGTAACGCCCAAGCTAACGCTTTCCCCAGGAGTTCACTGGGAAATAGATCCGCCGCCGGTCGAGGCCAACGATCACTTCTCATATTTCGATCCAACACTGCCCAACCCAGGAGCCGGGAATCGGCTGGGCGCCGTGGCTTTCGCGGGAACTGGATCGGGGCGCTCTGGTAGGCGCCACCCTGAGGATACATGGTATGGAGGTATCGCGCCTCGGATGGGGTTGGCCTATGCAGTGACTCCGAAGACCGTCGTCCGTTCGGGATACGGGCTGTTTTATGACAACGCCAACATGCCCGGCTGGGCTGGGGGAATCTCGCAGGACGGTTACAATGCCTCTGCCGGATTCGGCAGTTCAAACGGTGGCACGCAAGCGGCGTTTATTCTGAGTGCCGGTCTGCCGTCGAATCATCCTGTACCTCCGAACCTGGTTTCAACCTTTGACAATGGATTAAACGCTCCAGTTTACCGACCTAAGACTGCCAACCGGCTTCCTTACGGCCAGCAGTGGAATCTGACCGTGGAGCATCAATTCACCGGCCGCGACTACGTCTCCGTCTCGTATGTCGGTACCAAGGGCAGCCGTCTCATGTCGCAGATCGACCCCATCAACGTGGACGATCCGAAATACCTGTCGCTAGGCGCGCAATTGAACGATACCTTTCAGCCCGGCGATACCCAGGTTGATGGTGTTCCCGAACCATTTCCGAATTTCGCGACTGTTATGACGCAATGTCCTCCTTCGGTAGCACAAGCGCTCCTGCCGTTTCCCCAGTATTGCAACAATATTGTGGGGCTCAACGAGAATAAAGGCAGCTCAAGCTACCATGCCTTCGAGGTAAAGCTAGAGCATCGTACGTCCAAGGGCTTTTGGGCCCTGCTGTCTTACACGAATTCAAAGTTGATTACCAACGCTGACGTGGCACAAAGCTTTCTCGCCTCCTACTTCTCGCCTTATGAGCAGCGACGCAATCGATCGCTGGCGCTGGAAGATGTTCCGCAGGCGTTCAATTTTGCGTATAACTACGAATTGCCGTTCGGACGGGGAAAGCGCTGGTCGTCGCACAACGGCCCGGTCAACGCCATTCTTGGTAATTGGGCATTCAACGGCGTGTATCGCGTCCAGTCAGGAATTCCCTTCCAGATTACTTCATCAAACTGCAACATCCCTTCGCAGTTTGTTCAGTTCTGCGTGCCGGCATTGCTGCCTGGGGTGTCTCCGTTCCTGCAATCACCCAGTCACTTTGACCCGAGCCAGCCTGTGCTGAACAAAGACGCGTTCGAGCCGGCATCCAGCTTTACCAATTTCTATACCGGGATGGGACCACGTGTTCAGAATTTCCGCCAGCCCGGTTATAGCGACTTTGATATTGGACTGCAAAAAGTCATTCACTTAACCGAACGTTTCACCTTCCAACTGCGTGGAGATGCCTTCAATGTCTTCAATGCGCACCACTTTAATAGCGTTGGAGCATTCATTCAGTCCAGTGGCAATGGTGGAAGTGCCTTCGACACTGATATAGCGAGTCAGGAGTTTGGAAAGTGGAACGGAGGCGTGAGTTCGCCAAGGAACATTCAGGTTTCAGGACGTGTCTCCTTCTAAGTGAGTGGCGGACTTTGCGGAAGTTCGTGGGACTCAAAGCAACGATACAGTCGGTTCGCATTACCTACTCTGGATCCTGCCGGAAAACCCCGGCATGTTTAAGTGCAATAGAATTTTGCTGGAAGATGGAATCCAAGCTCTGAGAGACATCTACCTTTTGGTGCTAACGACAAACTAGATTCGGTTGGCAGGGGGCCAGCGATCGATCACGCTAGCGGGAATCCCCAGTCCTATGACCCTGAGATTTGCGTATGACCTGGTCACGAACTGCGATGCCCGAGGCGATCTGGCGGAGAAGCTTATGGTTACACCACTCCGGAAGCTGCTCGTTTGGCAATACCTGGGATTCCGGGCAACGAGGCAACAAGTCTTCGGGTGTAGGCATGCTCTGGCTTCGTGAATATCCGTTCTGCGGAATCGCATTCCACGATTTCGCCTTCGTGCAAGATTGCCACGCGATGGCAAATTCCAGCCACCGAAGGCAGGTCGTGAGAGATATACAGAATGCTCATTCCATTTTCCTGATTCAGGCGGGCAAACAGTGCCAAGATCTCCGATTGGGTGATAACGTCCAAAGCGCTTGTGGCTTCGTCGGCAATAAGCAGCGCCGGGCGATGAATAACTGCCATCGCAATCAGCACACGTTGCGCCTGGCCGACGCTCAGCTGTGACGGATAGCGCC
>DATNEX010000039.1:0-2819 GCA_035606605.1 Terriglobales bacterium | reverse complement strand
CAAAACCCAAGGAACCTAGGTGTTTGTGTTGCTGATTTAAACCCAAAATACTTCTTCCGAATTTGACCAGAGCCAAAGGGCTGGGGTTTTAGCTAGTCTCCAGTTTCCAGTCTCTAGTCTCCAGTTTTGCTTGGCGGCCATAGCGAGGTGGACCCACGCCTTCCCATCCCGAACAGGACGGTGAAACGCCTCTGCGCCGATGATAGTGCGGATTGCCCGCGCGAAAGTAGGTCACCGCCAGGCGCCCCAAATGAAAAAGCCCATCCCGCAAAGGGGTGGGCTTTTTTATTTGGGCGACCTGATCAGCGACCTGCTTTCGGAACGAAAACACGCCTTCGGACTTTGCCCGATCCAGCGCTACAATCCAGAGCCTATCCATTCCCCCTCTCCCCAGTGCAGGCTAACCTGGCTTGCCAAGTTAAGTCTGGCCTCCGGCAGACGGGCCGGAACTAAAGTAAGGTCACCGTCCGCAGTAGAGCATTACTCAAAACAAAAGGCCCGCTGCATTCGCAGCGAGCCTTTTTTCAGTTCTCGATCAGTCAGTCTAGAACTTGAACCCCACTCCGACTCCATAGACCCACGGATCGAGTTTCACATTGCCGCTGGCCGCTCCGCCTGCGACGTTCACGTCGGTGTCCAGCCAGATTTTCTTCACATCGAAGTTGAGCAAAGCGGTCTTGCCCAGCGGAACGTCGAAGCCGACCTGCGCGACTGGCCCGAATGTGTCTCGATCGACATCCGCCAATCCCCCCGTTGTTCTCACCTCATAGAAACGGGTGTAGTTGCCGCCTGCGCCAAGGTATGGCCGAAAGCCGGCATCGGGCAGGAAGTGATACTGCAGCATCAGGTTGACCGGCATGAGCTTGACGGTCCCGGCGTTTGCACCATTGAAAGTCACGTCGTGTTTAGTCGTGCCGATGCCCAAGTCGATGGCCCAATGTTCGGAGAGGAAGCCGGTAAAACCAACTTCACCGCCAGTAGCCCCATCCACGTCGAGACCCGGGAAGTCTCCTTGTACATCCGGTTCCACCTGTATGGCCTTCAGGCGCAAGATAGATTCATCCGACGCAGCATAAGCGCCCGACACAGACACGGCCAACGCGCTGGCCGCAAAAAGAATACCTAGAGTTTTTTTCAATTCGAAATCTCCTGTACAGAGGTTGATGAACAATCTTCGCGAAACACACAACCCCCGACAGGACGAAATCACTCTGTTTCGTCCCCCAAACACTTCCGTGCACCTCGCTGCCTTCCAAAAAGTAGACGCCAGGAAACCAGCGAAAGTTCTCCAGTGGTCTTGTGATACACGTCGCCCGAAGGAGACGTCCTATTTTGACGGACTCAAATCAAAGAGTAACCCTCTCCAATTCTTGCGAGTCCTACCTGGCACTTCGACCTCATTACCAGAGGAGTCGCAACAATAGTTCGTCAGCAAAAATACTCACCGCAACGATCATTGGCGTGCTACATCCCGATGCACAAAAAAACTGGGCGAGACACTGGGCGTCGGCATGACACCTTCGTGGCTTGCATTCAACGCATCGAAGTAGAGGCGTTCCGTCTCGCCGGAAACCGATGCCGAGAGCCCTTTGGAGAGGGCCTCGCGGCAGCGACGATAAGCGCCCATTACACAGGCAAATTCACCTTGCTTCAGGTAGCAATTCATCAATCGGCGATACAACAGTTCGTTCAAGGGATCCAGTTCAAGGCCCCGCAGGCAGATATCGATCGAGTCGGCAAAACGCATTTGATGTTCGAGCTGTAGCGATAGCGCAGAGACAAGGCGTTCGAATTTGGTCTGCAAACGCAACCGCGGCGCCAGCATCCAGGGCTCCTCGGCTTCGCGCGCAAGAAAATGTCCGGCATATAGTCCCAGCGCCGCCCGCAGCTGCGCTTCCAGATCTTTCGCGACTCCATTGTGTCCGCTTCGATCCAGACCGTTGTTGGCCGACCGTTCGAATTCCCACACGTCCACCCAGCAAATTTTCTCGTTAAGCGTCAGTTTTCCGTCGTGCTGTAGCACGGCGTCACGCGCTTGCAACATGTGGCGAAGCCGGTGGACCGTAGTGTTCAGATTTCTGCCGCCGAGGTCGCCTTCGGAATCCGGCCAAAGGCATTCGCAAAGCATTCCAGCAGCTATATCCCGGCCCCCTAGAGCGATCAACGCCTGCAACAAACTGAGGGGACGGTGACTTGCTTTTCCTCCCGAGCGAGTCGCACGCCCATCGATCGATATGCTGAATCGCCCGAGAGTATAGATATGGATCGACGCTGTTGTACCGAGGTCCGCGGCGATGCGTCTCGCACGATAGCTCCCCGTACCGCCCACGAAGGATTCCCGAATCCTCGTTGAGGAAGCACCCGCATCGGCATCTGCCTGCATCGCGTAGCTCATATTCCCTTTCCGCAACCAAAGTTGCGTTCTGCGGAGCCGATTACCCATCCGAGTACGGATCACAGGGCAATGCCCGCTCACGAGCGGCTCCATGTCGATCCAATTCTGCGAAAGGCCGGGTAGTCGATCCATATATCGAAGGTCATAGAGAACGGCCGGGGAACTGTGAATATTCACGCCCAGAGGACTGCAATAGTTACGGGCTTCCCACGTTGCTCTTGAATAGGCTGCCTTCGTGAGCGATGTGCTCATGGCTCAACCTTTAGGAGACTGACATGAAGGCCAAAGTGATCTTTGCAATGCTATTGATGTTAGCTGCTGTTCCCGCTTCTTATGCCGAGCATTTTGGTCGCGGAAGCGAGAACTCCCCGTTCGCAGGCAAGCCGACCGTGAACGCAGCCGCAACGGTGGCTCGCTCCGGCCG
>DATNEX010000034.1:0-32769 GCA_035606605.1 Terriglobales bacterium | reverse complement strand
CAGTCTTTGTTGATCTTGTCAGGCAGATCTTCGCGCTGGGCGACTTCGAAGCCCAGCTTCGCGAAGAACTGCGGGGCGCGGGTGAACAAGCAGATGCAGCTGACCTGGTGCTTGTGCGCCTGCGACATCAACGACTGCACGAGCAGCTCTCCGCCGCCACGCTTCTGGAAAGACCGATCGACTGTAATGGACCGAATCTCAGCCAGGTGCGGACCGTAGAGGTGCAGTGCGCCACAGCCGATGATATGGCCAGCCTCTTCGAGAACAACGAAATCGCGCACGTTTTCGCAAATCTCCGCCAGCGAACGGGGAAGGAGGGTTCCGTCCGGAGAGTACGAAGAAATCAGATCGTGGATGCGCTCGGCGTCAGGCAGCAAGGCTTCACGCGTGTGCATGGGTCTCCTCGTGAACCGCCCCGAGTCGCTTTCGAACAGCGACAATTGCTTCTCTCACTCTCGCCGGAGCAGTGCCGCCTGAGACGTCGTGAATCCCGAGGACGTTCTCCAAGGTAACAAATTCGAAGAAGTCTTCCTCGAAATGCGAATCGAGCTGCCGCAAGTCCGTGATCTTCAAGTCCTGCAGTTCACATCGTTTATCGATTGCCAGGCGCACGGCTTTGCCGACGATGTCATGCGCAACGCGAAATGGAACGCCCTTGCGAACAAGATAAGTCGCGGCCGCAAAAGCATTCATGTAGCCGGTTTCCGCAGCTTTCTGCATGCGTGCAAAATCGAATTCCGCCGATTGCATCCAGCCAGAGACCAACGGAATTAATGAGACCACAGTCTCGGTCACCTGGAAGAGTGGCTCCTGAGTTTCCTGCATGTCCTTGTTGTAAGCAAGTGGCAGGCCTTTGACCGAAATCAGCAGAGCCGTTGCGCTGCCGATAATTCGCCCTGCATTGCCGCGGGTCAGTTCCAGCAGATCGCCATTCATTTTTTGCGGCATGGCGCTGCTGCCGGTAGAGAATGCTTCCGGCGGGTTGATAAAGCCATACTCCTGGGTGCAGAAGAGCAGCATTTCTTCCGCCCAGCGGCTGAGGTGAACGGCGAGCAGCGAGGCGTCGTTCGCAAACTCGATTACGAAGTCGCGATCGCAGGTGGCATCAATGCTGTTTGCAGTGGGCGCTGAGAAGCCCAGCTCTGCCGACATGACCTCGCGGTCAAGTGGTAGCGTCGTTCCTGCTACCGCACCCGAGCCCAGCGGGCAAATATTGAGCCGCTTGCGGCAGTCCTCGAGACGCTGCAAGTCGCGTAACAGCATTTCGGCGTACGCAAGCAGCCAGTGGGCAACTAACACGGGTTCCGCACGCTGAAGGTGCGTGTAGGCCGGCATAGCCGCGTCTCCAGCTTGTTCAGCGCGGTTGATGAACGTGGAAATCAGCCTCGAGAGCTCGGCGCTGATCTCATCACACGCCGCACGCGCGTACAGGCGAAGGTCGGTTGCAACCTGTTCGTTTCGGCTGCGACCGCTGTGAAGCTTGAGCCCGAGGTCACCGATGAGCTCGACCAGCAGTTTTTCGACAAAGTGGTGCACGTCTTCCACCTCGTCGTCATCAATTAACTCCGGATCTTCAGCAACCCGTTCGCCGATCTGTTCAAGTCCGCTGAGCATGGTCTTAAGCTCGTCGGCAGAGAGAACTCCCGCCTTGGCTAGCGCGCGTGCATGAACGGAACTGGCCTCCAACTCGCATTCGAGCAAGCGGCAATCGAAGTCCCACGACCGCTGCCAGGCCTCGAATGCTGGGTCGAGCGGCTGCCGGAACCGGCCCGACCACATCTTCACCGCACCACCTCGGCTGGCTTTTCTGTCTTGATTTCGGAGTTCAGAGTACCCTTTGCATTTCCCGGTAGGTTCCTTTGCGCCCGAATCTGCGCCTGCGAGCGCGAAGGCAGGCCAAGAATGCGGATAAATCCAGCCGCATCTTTCTGGTCGTAGCTTTCGCCCATAGTGAATGATGACAGATCCGTGCGATACAGAGAGTGCTCCGAGTGACGGCTCAGAACAGAGACGTTTCCCTTGTAGAGCGACAAGGTCACTGTTCCCGTGACGTCCCGCTGCGTGCTCTCGACGAAGGCGTCGAGTGCTTCGCGCAATGGCGTGAACCACAGTCCGTAGTACACGAGCTCGGCGTACTTCAAAGCAATGTGCTGCTTGAAGTGCATGACGTCGCGCTCGCAGCACAGGGCCTCGAGTTCGCGATGAGCAGCGATGAGCAGAGTGCCACCCGGGGTCTCATAGCAACCTCGTGACTTAATGCCGACGAAGCGATTCTCCACAATGTCAACCCGGCCAACGGCATTTCGCCCGCCGATTTCATTCAGCAGCTCGACCAGCTGGACGGGATCGAGACGCATCCCGTTCACGCCAACCGGAACCCCTTTTTCGAATTCGATTGCCACCTTCTCTTCTCGATCGGGCGCATCTTTCGGAGATTTCGAAATCTGCCAAGTGGTGTCGAATGGCGCATTCCTCGCGTCTTCCAGTTCTCCCCCTTCATGGCTGACGTGCCACAAGTTACGGTCGCGACTGTGAATTTTCTCGCGGCTCTGGGCAAGTGGAACTCCGTGAGCTTCCGCGTAGTCGAGGCAGTCTTCGCGCGATTTCAAGGTCCACTCGCGCCACGGGGCAATGACCTTCAACTGCGGAGCAAGCGCCTGGTAGGTGAGTTCGAAGCGCACCTGATCGTTGCCCTTGCCGGTGCAGCCGTGGGCAACCGCGGTCGCTCCTTCACGCAATGCTACTTCAACCTGATATTTTGCGATTACTGGCCGCGCCATCGAGGTTCCGAGCAGATACTTGTGCTCGTAGACCGCGCCTGCCTGCAGCGAGGGGAACACATATCCCGTGAGGAACTCCTCACGAAGGTCCTCGACGACAACCTTACTGGCGCCCGTCTTGTACGCCTTCTCGACCACCGCTTCAATGTCGTCGCCTTGGCCCACGTCGGCCACCATCGCGATCACTTCGCAGGAATAGTTTTCTTTGAGCCAGGGAATGATGATCGATGTATCCAGGCCCCCGGAATAAGCAAGTACAACTTTCTCAGGCATGAGCGCTCCTTACGGGCAGGCGGTTCTTGCCGCCTACCAGCATCAGTAGAATAGCTTTCTGTATGTGCATGCGGTTTTCCGCCTGGTCATAAACGACCGATTGCACTGAATCAATTACCGAATCGGTCACTTCCTCGTTGCGATGTGCCGGCAGGCAGTGCATAAAAAGGGCGTGCGGCGCGGCCTCCGCCATCAATTCGTCATTGACCTGATAGGGCGGGAAGACCCTGGCACGCTCTTCCGTCTCACGCTCATGACCCATGCTGGTCCATGCGTCGGTGTAAACTGCATCTACTCCGCGAACCGCCTTGTGCGGATCAGTCATGAGTTCGATGGTTGCGCCGGTCTTCTTCGCAATGTCGCGCGCATCGGCTAGGATCTGCGAGCTCGGCCCATAGCCTTTCGGCGTTCCAATGCGGATGTTGGACCCAAACAAGGCAGCTGTCAGTAGCAGTGAATGCAGGACGTTATTTCCATCCCCAACATAGGCCAGGGTGACCTTTCTCAGATTGCCAAACTTCTCCTGCAGTGTGAAATAGTCCGCCAGCGCTTGACAAGGATGTTCCACTTCGCTGAGCGCGTTAACGACCGGAACACAACAATGTTCGGCCATGCTTTCGATGGTTTCATGGGCAAAGGTGCGCAGCACGATGGCGCTTACCCAGCGCTCCAGGTTATGCGCAATATCGGCCAGGCTCTCTCGAGCATCGAGGCGCTCCTGTCGCTGGTCAACAAAGGAAACCGTGCCTCCTAGGCCGCACACGCCAGCTTCAAACGTGATACGTGTGCGAAGAGAGGGCTTCTCGAAAAACATGGCCACGTGTTTGCCGGCTAACGCCGTACGGAAGTCATCGGGACGCGTCTTGACCAGGTTCGTCAAGTGGAACAACGCCTCGACTTCAGACGGAGACAGATCACGCATCGAAACCAAGTCCCGCCCAATTGCAACGTTGGGAATGACGGTTTTCGCTGCCATCTCACCTGCATATGTTTGGCTGCGCAATTCGTTTGCTCCTTTCGACTTCTGGCGGCTGAAGCCCGTGACCCGATGAAACTGGCTTCTTCAAAGCGTTCTAGGCCGCCACAGCTTTCCTTCGGGTACCTTTGTGGCCTTCGCGGCTAGCGTTTTCCGTTGCTGCGGCAAGGGCTCGGTCAAGCGCGTCCACCACCTCGTCCACGTGCTTCTTCTGTATCACATAGGGCGGCAGGAACCTCAAAACCGTGTCATGAGTACGATTGATGAGAATTCCATTCGCCAACAGATTCGCGACAACTCCCTTGGCCAAATCGGCTGATTCAAGTTCGATCGCGAGCATCATGCCGATTCCGCGCACGGCCTTCACCGAGTTGTGCTTCCTCTGCAAGCCGTGCAGTCCCTCAAGAAAATGGCGCCCCAGTTTTGAGACGTGGCCCTTCAGCTTGTCCATCTGCTTGAGAACTTCGATGGCGACGGCGCACGCC
This sequence comes from Terriglobales bacterium, assembly GCA_035606605.1. Taxonomy (GTDB): domain Bacteria; phylum Acidobacteriota; class Terriglobia; order Terriglobales; family Acidobacteriaceae; genus Gp1-AA145. The sequence goes on along the minus strand of DATNEX010000034.1, from coordinate 28,255 downwards.
AACGGCCCGCCACCGAAGGTGGTTCCATGCAATCCAGGCTGCATGGCCGTTGCGACGCGATTGCTGGTCAGCAGCGCACCCAGTGGCAGACCCGCTGCAAGCGGCTTGGCCACGGTGACGATGTCTGGTTGAATCCCGTATTGCTGATAGGCAAAATACTTCCCCGTCCGCCCAAGGCCGCACTGAATTTCGTCGAGCAAAAGCAAGGCATCAGACTTCTCCGTCAATGCGCGTGCCGTCTGCAAGAATTCCTGGCTGACCAGGTTGATGCCGCCTTCGCCCTGAATGGTCTCAATGCACACGGCACAAACGCTGCCATCGAACTGTCGCTTGAGATCTTCGACATCGTTGAAAGCAACAAAATCAACTCCCGGAACAAGCGGCATAAATGGATCGCGATATTTTGCCTGCCCCGTGGTCGAAAGCGCGCCAAATGTCCGTCCGTGGAACGAGTTCTCCAACGCCAGCAAGCGCCACTTGGCTTTATGACCGTTGCTGTTGTTGGTGCGTGCATACGCGCGAGCTAGCTTCAACGCGCCTTCCCACGCTTCGGTGCCGCTGTTACAGAAGAATGCGCGGTCCATTCCCGACATTCTGGTCAGCCGTCTCGCCAATTCCGACTGATAGGGGTGATAAAAAAGGTTGGAAGTGTGAATCAGCTTGCCAGCCTGATCCTTGATCACCTTCAAGACCGCTGGATGCGCGTGGCCGAGAGCATTGACTCCGATTCCGCTAAGGAAATCGAGGTAGCGCCTCCCTTTCGAATCCCACAGGTGCACTCCTTTGCCGCGCGTGAACAGCACCTTCTGCCGATCATAGGTTGGCAGCAACAGATTTTTTTCGGCTTGCATAATCGAATTCAGATTCACGCTCCAATGACCTCCGTGCCGTATTCGAGCTTTTGAAAGTAGAATTGTGGCAAAACTTGCGCCTGGGCAGCAGGCAGAATGCGTACCCGTCCGACACCCCGTTTCAGAGCGTTGGTACAGGCTTCAAGCTTGGGCAACATGCCACCGCCGATCACCGACTCCGCAATCAGTGTGGGCACTTGTTTGAGAGTCAGCCATGGCATCACCGAGCCTTCGGCGTCTTGCACGCCCGGTACGTCGGTCAAGAAGATCAGCGTGTCAGCATGGCAGGCGATCGCGCAAGCCGACGCCATCTGATCGGCATTCACGTTGTAGTACTCGCCATCAGAACCGAGTGCTAGCGACGACAACACTGGAATGCCACCCTGACTCCAGATCGCTTCAAACCAACGCGGCTCGACAGAGCAAATCTCACCCACAAAGCCGAGATCGTAACCCGTCGTCAATTTCTTGCGGGCACGGAACGTCATTCCGTCCCCGCCGCAGAAGCCCACCGCGGGCAATCCCGCTTTTACAACGGCGGCGACAACTTTCTTGTTCACCATGCCGGCAAGCACCATGACGGCAACGTCGCGAGTTTCAGCATCTGTGATTCGCAGGCCGTTGATGAAATCGCTTTGCTTGCCGAGTAGCTTGAGGGTGCGGGTGAGGGCCGAACCACCTCCATGCACCACGGCCACCTTGTGGCCATCCTGGGCCATCTCGACTACGGCGCGCGCGCACTTATGCAATGTGCTCTCGTCTTCGAGCGCCGCTCCGCCGATCTTGATCACGATTTTCATGGCAGCCCCTCCTCCTCTCCCCAGCCGTACATGAGGTTCATGTTCTGCACAGCCTGCCCGGCGGCTCCTTTGATCAGGTTGTCCTCGCAAGAGACCACGATGAGTCGTTGAGCGTCTGGCGCAAGGCAGAAACCCAAGTCACAGTAATTGGTGTTCAGTGAGAACTGAATTTCCGGTAGCTTCGGCGTTTGAAACACGCGGACGAAACGCTTCCCTTTGTAGAACTCGCGAAAGGCAGACTCGATCGCCGACGCCTGCGTCTTCTGTTTTAGATAGACATAGATCGTCGAGAGAATCCCTCGCGGAATTGGCAGCAGGTGAGGCGTGAACGTGATTTCACCGGTCGTGAGCTGCAACTGCTCGGCAATCTCCCCGAGATGTCGATGAGTAAAAACTCCGTAAGCCGACAAGTTGTCAGCGACGGAGACAAAGTGGGTACGAGCGGTTGGCTCTTTGCCGGCGCCGGAAACGCCCGACTTCGAATCGGCAATAATCCCTTTCTCCTTGTCCACTAGGCCTGCGCCGAGCAGCGGCGCGAGACCAAGAATTACCGTGGTGGCATAGCAGCCGGGATTCGCGATCAGAGTGGCGGTTGGAATCTTTTGGGCGTTCAATTCCGGCAAGCCATAGACCGCCTTATTCGTAAGTTCCGCGGCGGTCGCGGCATCTTCGTCCTTGAACTTGTAGATGGCGCGATGCTGTTCCTGCTTCAGACGCCAAGCCCCGCTGAGATCGACCACACGAATTCCCTCCGCGATTGCTTGCGGCACGAGCGAACGCGAAACCTCGTGCGGAGTCGCTAAGAAGAGCAGTTCGACGCCTTTCTGTTTTAGCGAGGACCACGCTAGCGGCTCGAGCGGGTAGGTGCCGTTACCCGAAAGGGCCGGAAAAATGTCGGCCAGGTTGAGATGTCCATTCCCGAATTTCGAGGCTGGCCCACCCTTCTCCTCGCTTGAGGCACGGGACTGATCCGCGCCCTCCGCCCTCCGCAGTAGCAGAGGCGTATCCACCCGCGGATGACGGAGAAGTATCCGGGTTAATTCCATTCCGGAATAGCCGGTGGCACCGAGCACAGCGACTTTGAGTTTTGCGGGCATTTAGGCAAGCATTCCCTGGATGCGGCCAGCCAGGCGTCCGGCCGAGCGGGAGTCCGTGCAGACAATGAGAATGGTGTCGTCGCCGGCGATCGTGCCGATGGCTTCCGGCCAGTTCTCGCCATCGAGCGCGGCAGCAACGGGTTGTGCGCTGCCCACGCTGGTTTTGGTCACGAGCAGATTTTGTGCAGCCCGAACGCTGGTTACAAATTCACGTACCAGTCGAGAGACGGATGGAAGCGCCCCATCTGCGTAGCTATGCCCGACCCCATTGCCGTTGCCGTTTCCGGGAAGCGAGTACCCTTCGACAGTCTTTACCAACCCGAGTTCGCGGATATCGCGAGAAAGCGTGGCTTGGCCGGCATCGAAGCCCTTCTTGTGGAGCAGCCGCTGAAGCTCCTCCTGACTGGGGACAGGCCCCGAACTTACGAGTTCTAGAATCGCTTGATGTCGTGACAGCTTGCTCATTGGATTAATATTCACCGGAGTGAATAATTATTCATCTAGTGTACGGCATTCCGACCCACTGTCAAGTGGAAATTGCAGGAAGAACGATTGTTTTCAAGTCGCTACGGTGGTAGCCGGTGACTTAGGAACGAGGAGGTGAGTTCAACTCCCTCAGTGCGGCGGCCACAATTTTGGAGTTAAGGACATTGAGGGGCTGGGGCAGGATTGAAGGCCGTCGCCGTGTTTTTTCAACTCTAACGGGAACGACCTTTGTGCCACTCCCGCAACTAAAGAACGTCTCGGTCGACCACAAAAAATGCCCGCGTTAAGGGAGCGGGCACCATAAACAACAACCGATCATGCAGCCGCTAAAAAGAAAATCTCACCTGCAGGTCCACGCGCCGATTCGCTGACGCGGACCCGAATGGCCCGCCTCCAAGGGCGAGGGTTTCCCCAAAATGGGGTGAGCTCAGGTTCGCCACCGGATTCCCCGGATTGAAGGTATTGAAGAGGTTGCGAACCGCAATACTGAACGTCAGGTTATACCGGCGACCAGTTGTCCCCCCAGAACCAAACGGGTTCCCACCCGCTCCACTTAGGCCACGAGGTCCCAAGCCGCCGCCGCCGCGAGGGCCGCCCCGGCCGCCAGGTCCTCCGAATCCACCCCCTCCATCCCCACCTTTCGTCTCCCGCCCAAAACCGAAGGTTTTGCTGAGACGAAGATTCAGCGTTGTGTTGCTGGGGCCGGTACAGAAGTTAGATGGGACTTCCCCAAAACTTGTAGGAGTGGCAGAAAAGAATTTGCGTGCCTTGCAATTAAGTTGCTCGTTCGCGCTCGTAAGCCAAGGCCGGTCGTTGAAGATCGAGTCTAAATTGTTGTCCTGACCGGTCGTGATGTTGTAAGGCGCCCCAGAGTTAATGATGACAAACGGGCTGAGAGAAAACCCGTACGGCATCGACAGGTTGCCGCCGATAAATGCACGATGACGTACATCGAAGGCGGCGCGACCGTAGTCGGCGAGCGGGTTGTATTGGTCATTGACAAAGCTCGCCATGGTTGAAGTGCCGCTGCTGAAGAAGCCTCCGGCACTGCCACCTGACGCCACGTTGCTGTCGGCGTAGCTCAGGGTGTAAAAGCCAAACAGAGACAATCTCTTGCCGGTATTCACGCGCACATTGGCAATCACCTGGTTCTGACGAAAAATCCCCTCAGACTCATATTGGTAGATGTTGTTGTTGTTCCCGAAGGGCCTCTGGCCACTCGGCAGCCAGGGGGCGCCGAGGGCATTCACGTTATCGATGAAGAAAGCGTGCTCGCCGCGCGAATTCAGGTACGTGATTGAAACGGTTGCCGCCCGCGTGACTTGGCGTTCGATGCTCGCAGCAACTTGCATGGTATAGGGCGAACGCAGATTGGGACTGATTTGGTAAATCGTCGGCGACCCGGTGGAGGCCAGCGTGGCGAACGAGGGCCAGGTAGAGGGATCCGTAGAGAAGAAGTCTGGGTCTGGCACAACCGCTTTTTGCTGGGTAACTCCATTCAGCAGGGTTGCCTGCTGAACGAGGTTGTAACCGAAGCGGTCATAAAAGACTCCAAAGCCGCCACGCAAAACCGTCTTCGGAGCCGACTTGCCATCCCCCCCAAGGCCCCAAGCCACTCCGATTCGGGGAGCGAAGTCGGCATGGTCGTGGATGTTGTTCTGGGATTCAAACCGCAAGCCGTAGGTCAGGGAAAAATTCGGTCTCACTCTCCACTCGTCCTCGGCGTAGAGGCCGGCGTCTAACCACCCCACGCTTGCGTTGGTTTGGCCAATCGTCAAGGCGAACTGCGATGGGCAAAAGTTTTTATCGAAAGTGCCCGAGCACATCCCCTGGGTTGCGTTCTGATAAACCCTGAGAGCGCTCAAGGGATCCGTTACGTCAATCGACGAGAACACAAAGGTCCCATTGAAATTTGCGTTGGTCGACTCGTTCGCATGGATCCCCCGCAACCTTGCTCCAAACTTGATCAGGTGCTTCCCCGCGGTCACGGAAGTGTAGTTTTGCAGCTCGTAGTTGTCTTGCGTTGTGCGAACAAGACCTTCGGAGCTTTCCCCCATCGTGAACGACTGTTGAACGTTGATGGTAGGGCCGCTGCCCAATGGGAGCTGGTGATTGGTTTCACGCTGAAACTGAAATCTGGTCTCGTTGACGACTCTCGGACCGAAGATCTGAGTGTCGCTAAGCTGCAATGTGTGCTCCGTCTCGTTCAGATCGTAGGCAACCGAGGGCAGCGAAAACGTGCCCAAGCCGGAGTTTTGCTCGCTGTCATGCGTGAGTTGATAGCGAGCGGTCAGCGTATTATTCGGAGACAACTGATAATCAATTCTTGGGCTGAAGCTCGATCGGGTGCGAGGATTGGGAAGCGATTCGATAATGCTCGGGACGGTCGAACCGGGCACCAAAGGGTTGGGGATCTGGCTCGGATCGACGGCGTTCAGAGCCGAGAATTCATCCATCTTCCGGCGTGATGCATCGAGGAAAAAAGAGGCTTTCTTATTGATCGGCCCCCCTAAGTTGCCGTCGAATATCACCGAGTTATAGCTGGGTTTCACCTGAAGGTAAGGATTTCTCGAATTCAGCACGGAGTTGTTGTCCATGAAAAAAAATTGCCCGTGCAGCTTGTCGCTTCCAGGTTTTGTCAGAATCTCAATGCGCCCGTAGCCAAGTTTGTCGTACTGCGCCGAGAAGGGATTTTGGTTGATACGAATTTCACGGATAGCCGATTTGGGGGGAAGTTGGCCGCCGGTAAAACCATCGATATAAATCTGCCCCCCATTCGGGCCAGCTGATGGCCCGGCAAGGGCCTGGAGTTCCGATTGCAATTCGTCGGGATCGTCAGACAGCGCCTCAAGATCTTTGCCTTTGATGACGAGGGCTCCGGCATTGGACGAGGCGCTCACGTCCAGCTGCGTCGGTTGTTCGCTCTGTACGTTAACCTTCTCTTCCTCCACCTGAACCTGCAGGGTCAAATCGAGTTTGAGGTTGCTGCCTGGCGCTAGCGTCACGGCAGGCTGGGTGTAGTGAGCAAAGCCGGCAGCATCGGCGCTCACCCGGTAGGCGCCGGGGGCGAGCGACTGCACTTGAAACGAACCTACCTGATCGCTCGTTGCGCTGGTTTGTCTGCCGTCGCTGCCGGTTACAGTAACGGTTGCATTTGGAATCACAGCACCAGTCGGATCAACCACTTTTCCGCTGACGCTCGCAGTGGGAGCTTGCGCTGAGGCGACGAGCGACAGGAAGACAAGTATAAACAGAAGCTTCCGCATAGTTGGTATTTCTTAGTTCGACGTATGGAACAGCTTTCGATCGGTAACTCTACTGCCCGGCAGCGGGATCTCCGCCGCCGCCACCACCCGTGCTCAGATTCCAAGGAGAGAGCACGGTTGCTGCCGCATTCACTCCCGGCGGTGCCGCAGTCAGGATTGGTTCAACGCCCGCGAGCAACGTGATTGCCGTTGGCCCGGATCCAGAACTGCCTTCGGTTGCGACCAGCAATACGGCATCACCCTTGTTCAACTCTGTAAGTTGCATAGCCGGCATGCGAGAGAGCATCTGCTGGAAATCCGGCGGGCCGTTGCCGCCGCGAACCCCTCCGAACCCGCCTTGGCCTCGGCCACCGGCGCCTCCTGATCCGTTTCCACGCTGCCAACCTTGGCCGCCTCCCTGCTGTCCTCCGCCTTGCCATCTGCCCCCTGTGCCGGCTGTCCCGTTTGCGCCGCCCTCATTCCCCTCCACGCCTGCGTTGGCCGCCGCTGCCCCGCCACCGGAGGGCGTGCTGACGCCCTTTAAGCGCATGGCAATACCCATCGCCATCATCTGTGGCAGCCTGCGCAACATTGAATCCGGTGCAACTTTAATGGTTATCGGTTTCTTTGTCGCCAGGTCCGCTACGGTGACGCTGTTGTTGGCGGCATCGGTTGAAACCACCGTCGCCGCCATCTCCCGGAACGAACCCGCAACGATGGCTTGCGCCGTGAATTCGGATCCATCCTCGTTTTTCGTCCCGCGCGCCCGCACCTGGTCCCCGACTTTGATCTGGTCGAGTGCGCTGAGTTTTGCGTCTTCGAATTTCACCGAGTCCGGTGAGTATCTACGGATCTCGGTTTGTGCTGACACGTGAATCACGATCTGCTTGCCCGCACCCGCCAGAGAATTTGGGATGGTGATGGTTCCGGCGGAGGCATCCACGGCTTTCACCAAGCCGCCCACACCACCGCGCCACTCCTCGCGCTCCCGCTGTTGTTTTTGCGCGATCTCGCTCTTCGCCATCACCAGGGCTGAAGAAGCCACCAAGGCGTTGTTGTCTCCCGGCTGGACGCGCGCTGAAAGGCGGTCTCCCACCTGGATGTCCGACACCTGAATGGGGAGAGCAGATTTTAGATCGGTCTGGCCGGGTGTTGCCCGGACGATGCGCGCCGAATCAGCGAAGGTCACAGTACTGTCAGTGCCGTTGTCGAGCGTGACCACAACCGAGGCACCAGAAACCGACTTAACCGTGCCTACCACGCGCGATGCTGGCGCTGCCGCCTGCGCGGAGGCTTCCCGGGCAAACGCACCGAAAACAATACCGATACACAAGTGGAGCACGACGCATCGCTGGAATACCCGCATAAGTACTCTCATTTTATTGAATCACGCCGCTGATTGCAGAGTAAAGAATTGTCAAACCACGGTAAAAGTAGTTCGGTTTGGATGGGCTAATTTCTTTCAGAAGCGGCGCTAAGCAAGGCAACCGGCTCAACCCTGCCGGCATAGGCCTGTAAAATGACTGACATGCTCACCGCAAAAGCCGCGCAAGTGTTTGCAGAGGATTGGTGCAGTGCCTGGAACTCGCATGATCTGGAGGCAATCCTGTCTCACTACGCGGACGATGTGGTCCTCAGTTCGCCGACCGCCGCCAGGCTGTTGAAGGATCCCCGTGGAATCGTGAACGGGAAAGCCGCCCTGCGCAACTATTTCAGCGTTGGGCTGATGGCCTACCCGGATCTTAGGTTTGAAGTGCTGGACGTTACTTGCGGCGTGGGCAGCATGGTGGTGTATTACGTCAATCAAAACGGCACTAAGACTTCGGAATACATGGAACTTGATTCCGATGGCAAAGTGAGCAAAGTAATTGCCCACTACAGCGCTTGAGCTAATCCAGAACTTGCACAACCGTTTCAATTGCCCGGCTTTCCTGCTTCCATCTGGAGAAGAGCCTCTTTTCGACGGTGCCCCCAGCGATAACCACCGAGTTGTCCATCTGAACGAATGACGCGGTGGCACGGAATCGCAATCGCGACCGGATTCGTGGCACAAGCCCTGGCTACCGCCCGCACCGCGGAGGGGCGCCGTATCGCCTTGGCAACATCGGCGTACGACCGGGTTTCACCAAAGCCAAGCGATTGGAGGTAAGTCCATACCCGTCGCTGAAAAGCAGTCGAACGAATGTCCAGCGGAAGCGAATCCGCGGGTTCGGAGCCGCGCATCTGTCCGATCACATTGTGCGCTAGCGCCGCGAGTTGTTCATCATCACGCCGCCGCACGGCGAATGGGAACTCCTGCCGCAAGGACTGTTCAAGCTCCTCGTCAGAATCGCCAAACTGAATGCTGCAGATTCCCTTCTCCGTAGCGGCGATTAGCATGCGTCCGAGTGGCGACTCGGTGCAGCCGTAACGAATCGGCGCGGCGATAGCGCCACGTCGATACTTTGCCGGGTCCATCCCAAGCTCCGATGCTGTGCGCGAATACAGACGGCTGGTTGAGCCATATCCTACGTCGTGCATGGCGCGCGTAACCGAGTGCCCAGCCTTCAGTTTCTGGCGGAAGCCACGCATGCGGCAGGAGTCCGCATAGTCCTTGGGGGTAATCCCTAGGACCGCCTTAAAGGTGCGCTGAAGGTGAAATGCACTCTGCCCGAATTCGTGGCTGAGGATGGCGAGAGTCAGCGGCTCATCTAGGTGCTGCTCGATAAATCGGCAGATCCTTTTAACAAGTTGGTGGCGCGGATTTCCAACGAGCGCTTTCGGCCGGCAGCGCAGGCAGGCGCGAAATCCTGCGGTTTCCGCCTCGCTTGGATAGGAGAAGAAGCAGACATTCTCCCGTCGAGGTCGCCTTGACGGGCATGAGGGACGGCAGTACACGCCGGTGGACGATACCGCGAATACGAATTTGCCGTCGCTTGCACCATCCCGCGCGAGGACAGCCTGCCAGCGGAGATCATCGGAGATAGTCGGCATGAAGGGTTGTTCCGGCTCAAGGGTCAGTATCGCATTGTTCATGGAGAAAGATTATGGCGGTTTGGAAGAGGGAGATATCCGAATCTTGCGGTCAAAGCGAGTCGCCTGCCTCAAACCGCCCGAACCGCATTCGAACTGCCGTTGCATCGGGCATTTCACGCGGTCGCGAGATTGCCGCAGCCCTACAGGATCGCCGGTTGGCAACCACCCATTGAGCAGGCTTATTCTTGAGTGCAATGCCTGCAAATGACACCATCGTTGCCACCCGTATAACCGGAGATCTTGCGATTGACTCCCTACATCCGTCTGAACAGTGGATTCATGCCGACCCTGTCCGCTTCTCTACCGACTGGAAAGGACAGAATGCTGATCCCGCACTCGAGACCGAGGTCCGGGTCCTGTGGTCGCCGGAGATGTTGTACTTGAAATTTGTGTGCCGCTATCGCGAGCTATTCATTTTCGACGACTCCGAGCCGAACGGACGGCGCGATCACCTATGGGAGCGCGATGTTGCGGAAGCTTTTCTGCAGCCGCCTCCGGCAGTTGGCAAGAATTACAAGGAGTTTGAAATTGCGCCAAATGGGATGTGGATCGATCTGGACATCAATTCGATAGGATTGGTCGATTTGAAGAGCGGCTTGATGCGTTCTGTACACGTTGATCGATCACCCAAAGTATGGTCGGCAGAGCTGGCAATACCCATGAAGTCGCTTACATCGCGTTTCGATCCGGAACTACCTTGGCGGGCAAACCTCTATCGTGTCGAGGGCAACCTAGAACCGCGCCGATACCTGGCATGGCAGGCAACCCACACCTCCGAGCCACGGTTCCATGTACCGGAGAGGTTCGGCAGACTGCGTTTCGAAGGGTGAATCACTATGTGAGGCCATGCGATTGAGGCTAGCAGCCTCAGCATTGTTCACTGCCCAAATAGGATTCCGGTTTCAGCGATTCACCGAGAGGGAACGGCGTTCGCACGGTCCAATCTTGCAACTTCGCGCGTCCCGGCCCGGTACCTTCGCACTTTGCAAACGAGAAGACCCAGACCAAGACGGCAACGGCGCGGCTAGTTCACTGGCGCCTGGAGTGATCCGAACACCTGCGGAATCCCCGAACGGCGGCGAAGCTCGCACAAAAGTGCCTGGGCGGCGTTGGCGTAGGTCTTGGTTGGGTCGGAAGGATCGGCCCAAACCGCATCGTAAATGATCTGCGCGGCTTCGTTCAGGTCAATGTGCATGGCGGCCTCGAGCACGTCGGCGCGTTCCTGCAATTCGTTAAAGCAACTTTGACAAACGCTTGCCGGCTCGGGCGAGTTTGCGTGGTTCTCGATGTGCTCGCAAAATTGCACGGTGATTGCCACATCCTGCGGCAGGGGTGAGGCGACCATCTGTGATTTCATTTCCTGCAAGAAACGTTCGCGCTCGCGCTCCAGTTGCTCGGGATCGGGCAATTGTTCTGCCGGGGCACTCATGGGCGTGGGCGAACTTGCTGAAACGCGCTGCCGGCTTTTGCAAATCGGACATGCAGGGAGCTCCGCGGCGTAATACGTCTTACAGTGTGCGCAGGGCAGGCCGTAGCCTGTATGTTTCGGCGCCACCGGTGGCTCAAGGAAAGTGTTGGCTCGTTCCGGCAGATGCCCAGCACGTTCTCGAGCCGGAGCTGTTCCGTAACCGCTAGATCCCGACGATGAATTCATAGTGGCCATTGCAACCTCGCAGATGTTAGGTTCAAACCGCAAAACTCAGCTCACTTGCCTGCATGCACTACCTTGGCTGCACGTTTCCTGACTTCATTAAGCGAAGCAACTCTTCCTTGCGTGCGTTGTAAAGCTCCTTGCTCGGATCGAGCCTTGCCGCTGTCTCCAGTTCGGCCAGGGCTTCGCGGTCTCGGCCGAGATTCATCAGGCATGCAGCCAACGCGTAGTGGTACTCCGCCGATGGATTCAGACGAACCGCATCCTGAAATTCCTTGAGTGCTGCAGGAAACTGCTGTGATTCCAGCAGAGCAGTGCCTAGGAAATAGTGGGAGCTTGCGGAGTCTGGCTCCAGTTCGGTTGCGATCCGCAATTCGCGGACGGCATCCGGCTTCTGTCCTGCTGCCAGCATCAACTGGCCTAAAGCCCGGTGCTGCCCAGCGTTAGTTGGATTCTGTTCAACCGCAAGTTTCAGTTCGGCAATGGCTTGTCCGTACTCATTTTTCGCCATGTAGGAGCGGGCAAGCGAATCGTGACCGTGCTTCCAGTTGGGATAAAGCCTGAAAAGCTCGGCGTACTCCGCAATCGCACGGTCATACTGCCCCTCTTCGTGATACATGAGTGCAATCTGCTCACGAACAGAAGGCTCGTGCGGCGCCAATTGCTTCGCTGTCATCAACTCCGTCAGAGCGTCGTTAAACCGGTGCTCCTCGCCGAGCAGCACGCCCAAACTGAGGTGCGCTGGCCACAGCCTTGGCTTCAGTACGATGGCGCGCCGGAAGAGTGAAATGGCAGCTACATCAGAACCTTGGTCGCGCGCTGTCAACCCCATCTCGTAATACACCTGGGCGTTGTTGGGGTCACGCGCCAGAGACTCTTCGAAGGCATTCCGAGCCGCGGCATACTGACCGTTGGCGTAATGGCCGAGGCCGAGCATCCTGTATGCGTCGGGATCATCGAAATCCATGCTGAGCGCAGTGCGCGCCTCTGCAATTGCGCTGTCACCGTCCTCGGCTTGATAGAAGAACAGGGCAAGGCGATTGTGGGTTTCCGAGAACGTCGGGTTCGCCTCTTTCGAACCACTGTATTCGTCGAAGGCTCCGTTCCAGTCGCCCTGACGCTGCTTGATGTAGCCCCAGAAGAAATGCAGGGCGTCATTGCGGGGATCGTTGTCAACGAGTGAATCAAGCAAATCGGAAGCGTCCTCAAGGTTGTTCGCGCGAGCCAAACGGCTGGCTTCGATTAGCGACGATAGGCAAGCCGTCGCGCCCTTATTCCTGGCACCTTTCAAGGATTCCAGCAACTGTGGACCGGCACCCGCGAGGTGGAATTCATGCAGCACCTTTTCGCTTGGAACAAAGCCGATCCCTTGGGCTTGAACGAGCGAAGTGAGCTTGCGACTGGATACGCCGCCAGCAGTCCAGGCGAGCAAATGAGTGCAATCGATCGGGCCGGGGTTTGCTGCCCGCACACAAGGGACTACCCCGAGGAAAGCAAGAAAAATAAGGCCTTTACTACGCACTGAAGAGCTCCCTTGATCGGGGTACGTTGCTCCTTGACCATAGAAAATCCCGGTAACCCGGGCTAGGTCACGTAAGTAATAAGGAATGAAGGAGGAAGTGCTAGGGGCAGGTTGGTCGTTCGGGCAAAACCCCAACCAAGCGCATGGAACCGGCTTTCGCCCCCAAGTTTGACCAAAATACGACAGGCAGTCCAGGAGCTTCAGTTGACTCCCCCCCGTGACTTAAGTAAGGTTTAGCTAGCGGGTTTCCGGGAGGTTTTCTATGGAAGGTCTATTTCAACCAATGCATTTGCTGGTCATTTTCTTCATTGCCCTGCTCATTTTCGGGCCGAAGAAACTGCCGGAACTGGGCAAAGGGATCGGCGAAGGCTTCCGCTCGCTTAAAGAGGGCATGAAGGACAAGCCCGTCGAGACAACCAACACCGCGGCCTCAACCTCCGCCCCGACTAGCACGAATACGGAAGCAAAGAGCTAACCGCTACGCCCTCGAAAGCCTGCGCCGCCATTTTTTTGTAAGCGCACCCGCCCGTCCCCAGGCAGACACCGGCGCGTTTTTCCCATCTAACTCCTTCGATGCGAGGAACTCTATATGAAGGAACCATTGAAGAAGGCGCCCCAGCCACCGGAAAAGAAAATTCCACACCAGCCGGAAAAGGATGGCAAAGAAGAAGCTTATGACAAGACGATCGAGGATAGTTTTCCGGCGAGCGATCCTCCGTCTTCTATACCTGATCCCGACGAAGATGAGGACGCCGCCTAGTTCGACCATGTTGCGCTACACTTCCTCGAGGTGAGTTCATGGCTCTCGCTCTTACGGTAAATGGAAGTGAACATGAAGTTGACGCGCCGTCCGGTGAACCTCTGTTGTACGTATTGCGCGACCGGCTTGAACTGACGGGAACCAAGTACGGGTGCGGCGAAGGCCAGTGCGGGGCTTGCACCGTTCTGCTCGATGGTGCAGCGGTGCGGAGTTGCATAACTCCGGCTAGCGCCGCGGTGGGGAAAAAAATCACGACTATTGAAGGACTCTCTCGCGGCGAACACCTTCATCCCGTACAACAAGCTTTCCTTGAGGCCGAAGCCTTTCAGTGCGGATACTGCACGCCTGGGATGATTCTCTCCACCGTCGCCTTGCTCGAGCGACACAACCACAAGCTCACGGACAGAGAAATCACGAGCGGAATGAATGGCAACATCTGCCGCTGCGGTACCTATTACCGAATCATGGACGCGATACGCGCGGCCGCAACCATGAGCAGGAGCACCATCGATGCCGAGCGCTGATCGCGAAGTCCAAGAGCATGAGGTTCCCCACCTCGAGCATGGGTTTCATGTGGCACGCCGGGATTTTTTTAAGCTCCTGGGCGGCGGCGTACTGGTATGCGTGATTGCGGGTCGTGCGCCGGGACAAGAATCGGGCGCGCGGCGTGGCCAGAGGCACGAAGCGCCCAACACACTCGATTCCTGGCTACATATTGGCGAAAACGGAAAGGTGACGGTCTTCACGGGCAAGGTCGAAGTTGGGCAGAACGCTCGGACATCCCTCGCCCAACAGGTCGCCGAAGAACTGCGAGTGCCGCTCGAATCAGTTTCGATGATCATGGGCGACACCGATCTTACTCCGTTCGACATGGGGACTTTCGGCAGCCGCACTACGCCGCAGATGGGGTCGCAACTACGGAAGGCTGCGGCCAGTGCCCGAGCGGCATTGATCCAGATGGCAGCCGAGCATTGGCAGGTGGAGGACGCCAGTCTGGTCGCCGAAAATTCCGGGATTCGGGAACCCAAGTCGCGGCGCAGCGTGTCCTACGCTGACCTGACCAACGGGCAGAAGTTGATGAAGGTGATCCCGGCTGACCCTCCCCTCACCAATGCTGCCGATTGGAGAATCGCCGGCGCGGGCATTCCCAAGCTCGGCGGGCACGCCTTCGTCACGGGCGCACACAAATATTCGGCTGATGTGTCTCGTCCCGGAATGGTGCACGGCAAGGTTGTCCGGCCACCAGCATTCCGCGCGAAACTCACCTCTTGCGATACTTCACCGGCGGCGAAACTGCCAGGAGTAGGGGTCGTTCGGGACGGCGATTTCATCGGCGTTACGGCGCCGGATGTGAGGACGGCAGAAATCGCCGCCACAGCAATTCAGGCAAAGTGGGACGCGCCGCAGCAGGTTTCAGAAAACGATCTTTTCGAGCACCTAAAGGCGTCTGAGCAGAAGAGCGACGAAGATCGCGACCAGATCGTAAAAGGTTCAGTCGCGCAGGCACGCTCGAGGGAACTCAAAACCCTCCAGCAAACATACACGGTTGCCTACATCGCGCATGTACCGCTCGAACCCCGGGCAGCAGTCGCAGAGTGGGAGAATGGCAAACTCACGGTCTGGACGGGAACACAACGTCCGTTCGGGGTTAGGGAGGAACTGGCGAATGTATTCCTTATCTCCCAGGACAACGTCCGCGTGATTGTCCCAGACACCGGGTCGGCTTACGGAGGCAAGCACACAGGGGAAGTTGCCGTCGAGGCCGCGCGACTTGCGAAAGCGGCCGGAAAGCCGGTTCGACTGGTCTGGACGCGCGAGGAAGAGTTCGTGTGGGCGTATTTCCGACCTGCCGGCATTGTCGAGGTGAAGAGCGGCGCGAACCCTGATGGCACGCTGGCCTTATGGGAGTTCGACAACTATAACTCCGGAGGGGCAGGAATCGGAACGCCCTACGAAGTCCCAAACCAGCGAATCGAATTCCATCCATCAGATTCTCCTTTGCGACAGGGTTCCTACCGCGGTCTAGCAGCGACCGCCAACTTCTTTGCGCGTGAATCGCACATGGACGAACTGGCGCACGAACTTCGCATCGATCCCTTGGAATTTCGCTTGAAGAACCTGAAGAACGACCGACTGCGCGCTGTGTTCCAGGCTGCGGCTGAAAGATTTGGTTGGAGCAAGAAAAGGCCCGAGAAAAACCACGGTTTCGGCATCTCGGGCGGCATCGAGAAGAACGGTCAGGTCGCCACCTGCGCCGAAGTTGCGGTCGAACATGAACAGGTCAAGGTCGTTCGCGTAGTGGAAGCTTTTGACTGCGGTGCGGTGATAAACCCTCAGGGGCTAAGGAATCAGATCTCGGGTGCGATTGTTCAGGGTCTGGGTGGCGCGTTGTTCGAATCCATCCGTTTTGAGAATGGCCGAATTCAAAATCCTCATCTCAGCGGGTATCGGGTTCCTCGCTTCAGCGATCTCCCGCAAATCGATGTGGTCATCGTGAACCGCAAGGATCAGCCATCGATGGGAGCCGGGGAGACGCCGCTGATCGGGGTCCCCGCGGCGGTGGCCAATGCGATCTTCTCGGCCACTGGGGTGCGACTGCGTTCGCTGCCACTGGTGCCGAGAGGTATGCCAGCTGTTCGTGCCAAAACCTCCGACCATCCAGTATGAAAGTAGCGCCGGTCGGTCCTCTGATGTTATCTAATTAAGGCAGTAAAATTCATTTGACGGGCGGAACATGCGAATTCATGGAACGACTTCAGTTACCCTGCGGGCTGTAATCCTTTTCTTTCTGACGGCAACAATTTGGTCGCAGAGCGACGGGTCTCCGTTTTATGACTATTCTGCCGAAAAACCTGGTCAAGTTCGAAAATTATCGCTGAGTGATTTGCCGGGACCAGGCGCAACCAAGTCAGCCGTGAATCCACCCGAGCCGGCGGAGCGTCCTGCCGGAGCCATCCCAAAGGTGTTGCCTGGCTTCAAGGTGAACATCTACGCCGATGGCTTTGATGAACCCCGCCAACTACGCACCGCTCCGAACGGCGACGTATTCCTCACCGAGAGCGACAAGGGCGAGATCAAGATTCTTCGCGGAATGACCAACGACGGCAAGGCGGAGCAGGTCTCGACGTTCGTGAAGGGACTGAATAAGCCATTCGGGGTTGCGTTCTATCCTCTAGGCAACAACCCGCAATGGATTTATATCGCCGAAACCGGATCGGTAAAAAAGATTGCGTACAAGAATGGTGATCTGCAGGCGAGTGGTCCTGCCCAAACCGTAGTAGCTGAAATTTTTCCGGGCGCGGAGAACGGCCGCGGCCACTGGACGCGAGACATCGCGTTCTCTCCGGATGGCAAGAAGATGTACGTTTCGGTGGGATCGCAATCAAACATCGATGACCCAGATACGCACAAATCTGAATTCCACCGCGCCAATATTTTGGAATACAACCCCGACGGCAGCGGTATGCGCGTGTTCGCCTCAGGAATTCGCAATCCGGTAGCGATCGCATTCAACCCCAAAACCGGAAAACTGTGGACCTCATGCAATGAAAGGGATGCGCTCGGCGACAACCTGGTTCCCGACTACACTTCGCACGTGGAGGATGGTAGTTTCTTTGGCTGGCCATGGTATTACATGGGCAAGAACCACGATCCTCGGCTGCCCGACAACCACCCAGATCTAAAGGCAAAGGTGACCACTCCGGACGTCATCATCCAGCCTCACAGCGCGCCCTTAGGATTCACCTTCTATTCTGGAACGCAGTTCCCCGCGGAATATCAAGGCGATATATTCCTTGCGCTGCATGGTTCCTGGAACCGCCAACCCCGCACGGGGTACATGCTGGTGAGAATCCCAATGCACCAGCAAGGCAAGGCCTCCGGCGAGTACGAGGATTTTATGACGGGATTGGTGACAGAAGGCGGCAACGTATGGGGTCGCCCAGTAGGCGTTGCGGTCGCCAAAGATGGCTCTCTGCTCGTGAGTGACGATGGTTCACGGATCGTTTGGCGCATCAGCTACGCAGGCAAGTAAATCCGATGGACGCACCGCCGCGTACTTCCAATGTGGATAGGCATTCCATTTTTGTGACTGGCGGGAGCGGCTACATCGGGCGGCCGCTGATTGCTGAGTTGGTCGCGCGAGGACACAACGTACGTGCTCTGGTTCGCACAGGTAGCGAGCAGAAACTGCCTCAGGGTTGCGAATCCGTCGTCGCGAATGCGCTCGATGCTTCGTCCTATCTGAACCGCATCGCGCCCTGTGACACGTTCGTTCAACTGGTCGGAGTAGCCCATCCTAGCCCCGCTAAGGCCGCAGAGTTTCGGGCGATTGATCGCGCGTCTGGACTTGGTGCTGTGGCTGCAGCAGCGCAGGCTCATATCCAGCATTTCATCTATCTCAGCGTGGCGCAGCCGGCGCCAATGATGGAAGGCTACATTAGGGTACGCGCCGAGTGTGAACGAGCATTGCTCGAGAGTGGGATGAACGTTACTCTGGTACGGCCATGGTACGTACTTGGCCGGGGTCATCGCTGGCCTTATGCACTTTTACCGATGTACTGGCTGTGCTCCCTCATTCCCTCAACACGTGAAAGCGCGCTCCGACTCGGACTGGTTACGTTGGAACAAATGGTTAGAACTTTGGTTTCAGCAGTCGAAAACCCCAGTATTGGCG
The DNA here is from genome assembly GCA_035606605.1 of Terriglobales bacterium. Taxonomy (GTDB): domain Bacteria; phylum Acidobacteriota; class Terriglobia; order Terriglobales; family Acidobacteriaceae; genus Gp1-AA145. Next base: position 10,153 of record DATNEX010000034.1, on the reverse strand, counting down.
CGCGTTTTATCGAGGTACCACAAATCCGCAAAGGGGAAGTCCCCCGGTCGCTTCCGCTAAAAGCCGCTTCCCGCGCCTGAATTACGAAAGCGCATGCACATGGGACATCTTCTAGGTTGTCCGCGGTGATGAGATGTTGAAGCGTCACCGAAAGCGTGCGCACGATGGCTAAGGAAGACCTTCTCGACGACGTTCACATTCGCATCCTGCGGGTTACTGAAGATCTGCGCGTCATCCAACGCGAACTGAACTGCGCAGCCATGCAGGCACCGGGGGATCCCGAACTGATGGAAGCTCTCACGCAGCTTCCCGAGCTGGAGTCGATTGAGACGCTGAAATCGGCGCTCGATCAGATGCGACACTTCCTTTGGTTCTACATTCAGGTGATGACGACCGATGGAGAGCCGAACGAAACCTCTCCTCAGACATCGCCGGCGAAATCCTCGACTGCCGCGTCCTTCATCGAGAAGTACAACCACCTTACGGATTCGGCGCTAATGCGCTACTTTAACGACCACAAGGGCCGCAAACCGAACTAGCGCCCTTACGCGGATATTCATGGTCGGGCCTACTGCGCGATTGCCCCATGTGCTAGGGTTGCCCTTACATCTCCGGACGGCGTAAGCACCACCAGGTCGGCGGCAGAACCCTCTCGAAGAACGCCTGCGCCGATTTTTAAGGCACGAGCGGGGTTAAGAGTAGCTAGCCGTAGCGACTGCTGAAGGTCAATCCCGGCGAACTCCATTGCATTGCGAACAGCCCGATCGAGGGTAAGAACGCTTCCCGCTAACTTGCCGTCGTGAAGGCATTTGCCATCCCGCACTTCTACCTCCAGGGGACCCAGCATGTATCGACCATCGGGCATTCCGGTGGCCGCAGTCGCATCGGTAACCAGAACCGTGCGCTCAGCACCCTTTGCCTGAACAAACACGCGCACAATGCTCGGATGAAGGTGTACGCCGTCGGCAATGATGTCTGCGGTGGTCGCAACATTCGAGAGCACCTCTCCCACGATGCCAGGATCGCGGTGGCCGAGGGGACGCATCGCGTTGAAAGTGTGCGTGGCGTGGCGCCCGCCTGCGGCTATTCCGGCTTTCGCCTGTTCCTGGGTCGCATCGGAATGTCCCATGCTTACGCAGACACCGAGCTTTGCAGCTTCGGAAATCACTTCCAGCGCGCCCGGCAACTCAGGCGCGATGGTCATAACCTTGATCTTCCCCAGCGATGCCTGCCAAAAACGCTGGAAGGTGTCGAGCGTGGGCGGGAGAAGGCTTTCCGGAGGGTGCACGCCCCGTCGAAGATGACTGAGAAACGGGCCTTCTAGATGAACGCCAAGCGGGCAAGCTCTTGAGTTCTCCCCATCTCTTTCGGCCTGCTCCACGGCTCGACCAAGCCGTTCGAGCGCCCGCAACGTATCCGTCAAGGATGCGGTCAAGGTTGTGGGGCAATAACTGGTTACACCATGGCGAAGCAGAAATTCCTCGAATGCAGCACGACCGCCTTCGTCGTCCTGCATCAGGTCATACCCCACGGCGCCGTGAACATGGAGATCAAGCAGGCCGGGTGCGAGAATAGTGTCGTCGAAGTCAATGTGCTTCGCCCCGCCGGGAATCTCGCTGGAAGATAGGGACGAGAGGCGAACGATTTTTCCCCCATCAATGAGGACCAGCGGGTGCTCGACTTTCTCTAGTGGCGTGAACAGCGCTTTGGCGGTGATCGCAAGCATGTTAGATCGAACGCACAGTATAGCAACTGCGCCCGTTCAAAAACGTGAGCTGGCTCACGGATGCTGCATTTTCCAGAGTATTTGGCGAAGCATTCCGAGCAATCGCCGCGCATCATCACCGGATGGCCGGAGACTACGCACGAGGCGGCGGACGACCTTTTCCTCCTCTTTGCTTTTCGCATAGCCGCTGGTGACGAGGGATTCGTAGAGCAGCTGCGTCAAACGTTCCAGGTCGGCCGCGCCGGGGGCGGAAGTCCGCTCCCCAACCGCCGCTCGCTTCCTCACCCTGGCAAGGTCGTAAAGGCATACCGCGACTGCCTGCCCCAGATTCATCGAGGGCTGCTCCGGCTTGGTGGGGATTCGGATCAACCAGTTGCAGTAGCTGAAATCCTCATTCGAGAGGCCGCGCTTCTCGGAACCGAAGAGTAGCGCGACTTTGCCGCCATATCGCTTGCGCCCAATTAGACTCACGCCTTCCTGAAGTGTCCGCAGCGAAGGACCCAGTTTCCGGTCGCGGGCGGAAGTCGTTCCCACCACAAGCGTGCAGTCGGCAACGGCATCGGCAACGCTGGAAAATGCTCTCGCTCGGCGGAGTAAGCCTCGAGCACCGACCGCGGACTTCGCTTCCCGAAAAGCCGGTTCATAGGGATTCACAACTCGTAAATCAGAGAAACCGAAATTGCTCATGGCGCGGGCCGCCGCACCAATGTTCAATGGATTTCGGGTCGACACGAGCACGATGGCGGGGTCGTCGAAGAGAGATTTAGAAGGCACGGTTTGTGCGAACTTCGCTACTCACGCCGGGACTGCGGTCATCTCCTGCCGCGTTTGCTTCACAATGGCGACATACTGGCGCGCGGCTTCGGTGATCGCCTTCGCATTTCCTGACTTTAACGCTGAAGCCGAAATGAGCTCTCCTCCGATGCCAAGCGCGACCGAGCCGGCGCGAAGAAAGTCAGCGGCGGTTTCCAGATTGACGCCGCCGGTCGGCACCAGGGGAACCTGTGGCAGCGGTGCTTTTAGGGCTCGGATGTACTTTGCCCCGCCCACCGTCCCACAGGGGAAAATCTTCACCAGGTCACTGCCCGCCTTCCACGCAGTGATGACTTCCGTGGGCGTCAGCGCTCCCGCCATCATCAGCACGCCAGCCCTCTTTGCCAATTGCACGGTGGCCAGGTCAAAACCCGGGCTGACCAGGAACTGCGCGCCGGCATTGAGACAACGCTGAGCTGATTCCGCATCGAGCACGGTTCCAGCGCCGATGAGGATTTCGTTTCCCATACCTTTCGCCAACTGCGCAATCACCTCAACGGCACCGGGAACTGTCATCGTCAGTTCTACAATCGGAATCCCTCCCGCGCCAACCGCTTCGGCAGCCTGGATCGCTTGCTGACCGGACGAAGCCCGCACCACGGGCACAATTCCGACATCGAGAATACGCTGGCAAACGTGATCTTTAGTCATGGCTGCTCACCGAGCGATACGCGCGCCCACGCCTTTCATCACCTGGGTGACTTCCTTCAACGTCACCATTGTAGTATCGCCGGGCGTGGTCATGGCCAGCGCCCCATGCGCCGCCCCGCAATCAACCGCCCACTGCCCGCCTTGGCCGGAAAGAAGTCCATAAATCAGACCGGAGGCGAACGAGTCGCCACCCCCGACTCGATCGAAGATTTCGAGGTCATCGTACTGCCGCGACTGGTAGAACGAGCCATCCTCGTAACAGATTGCTCCCCAGTCATTGCGCGTAGCGGTGATGGCACGCCGCAACGTGGTGGCAACCACTTTGAATGGAAATTCCTTTACGACCGTCTCAATCATGGCTTTGAACGAATCCGCATCCACCTTTGAGATGTTCTCATCCATTCCGGCAACCTCGAAACCGAGGGCGGCGGAGAAATCTTCCTCATTCCCCAGCATGACGTCGACGAGCGGGGCCAACTCTCGGTTGACCTCCTGGGCACGCTTCTTACCGCCAATCGATTTCCACAGCGACTCGCGATAATTCAAGTCGTAGGAAATGATGGTGCCGTGCTTTCCCGCCGCTTGCATTGCCTCTTTCGCTAGAGCGGGGGCGGTCTCTGAAAGCGCGCAAAAGATGCCGCCAGTATGGAACCAGCGTGCTCCCTGCTTTCCGAAGATTTCATCCCAATCGATGTCGCCGGCTTTCAGTTGCGATGCCGCCGTATGGCCACGGTCCGAGCAACCGAGCGCCGGACGGGTGCCAAAACCACGTTCGGTGAAATTCAATCCGTTTCGCACCGTGCGCCCCACGCCGTCATAAGGCACCCAGCGCACGAATTGTTGATCCACGCCGCCCTGATACATCAGGTCTTCCACCAGATGTCCCACCGGATTGTCCGCCAATGCGGTCACAATTGCGGTGTTCAGGCCAAAACAGCGCTTCAGGCCTCGGGCTACGTTGTACTCCCCGCCGCCTTCGGAAACGTCGAACGTGCGCGCAGTCCACACCCTGCGGTCTCCCGGGTCAAATCGCAACATCACCTCACCGAGGCTCACTAAGTCCCAGCGGCAGTTCTCTTCAGGTTTGATTTGCAGACTCATAAGAAAAGTTCTTGTACGCTCCAAACTCTGCGATTGCAATCTATTGATTTACGCCACTTGCGAGAAATCCGCCATCGACCGCAAGCACATGTCCTGTAACGAAGCTGGCCGAGTCGGACGCCAGAAACACCGCCGCACCCACGAGTTCGTCGAGCTTGCCAAAACGCTTCATGGGGGTCCGCGTCAGAAATTCCTGGCCACGGGGTGTGCCGTCGAGCAAGGCAGCATTTAGATCTGTGCGAAAAACTCCCGGCGCAATGGCGTTCACACACACGCCATGTCTGGCCCACTCAATCGCCAACGACTTGGTCAAGGATGCCACCGCAGCTTTGCTCGCAGAATAAGCAGCCACTTCAAACAAAGCGACGAACGACGACAAGGAGGCAATATTGATAATGCGCCCATAGCCGCGCTCGATCATGTGGTGTCCGAAAACCTGGCAGGCCCTCAAAGTCCCGGTCAGGTTCGTTTCCAAGATGTTGTTCCATTCGCTGTCGCGGACCTGCAGCGAAGGCGTTCGCTTCGTGGTGCCTGCGCTATTGACCAAGATTTCGACCGTGCCGAATTTCGCGGTCACGGCTTCGAGCAGGGTCTGAAGGCTTTCGCGCTTGGTGACGTCGACCGCATGTCCGAATGCCTTGCCTCCACCGCGTTCGATTTCCGTGGCAGCCGACAATGCGAGCTCTTCGCGACGGCCCGAGGGCACCACGTTAGCACCTGCCTTGGCCAATCCCTTCGCGATGGTGAGTCCAATTCCGGATGTTCCGCCAATGACCACTGCGGTCTTGGAAGTGAGATCAAATTGCGGAGGTCCCATTTTGCCTTTCGATCATGAAAGTAGCGATTCGACAAAGCTCCGCCGAATCCTAAGTCGGCTTTCTGGTTCACACTGATGGTAACGCGAAATAGGCTTTCGCATTCTGGAAGCAGATATTCCGCACCATGCCTCCGACTAGCTCATGGCAATCCGGTAGTAGGCCGGTATCCATCTCATTACCGAGGAGATTGCAAAGCACGCGCCGGAAGTACTCATGGCGTGGGAAGGACATGAAGGAGCGCGAGTCGGTTGTCATGCCCACAAAGGCGGAAAGCAGGCCGCAGTTTGAGAGTGCATTCAGCTGCCCCTCAATTCCCTCTTTCTGATCGAGAAACCACCACCCGCTGCCGAACTGAATCTTGCCGGGAATGGAACCGTCCTGAAAGTTGCCGATGGCTGTGGCAAACGGGTAATTGTCGGCGGGATTCACGTTGTACAGAATCATTTTCGGAAGGTAGCCGTGCTGATCCAGGCGATCGAGAAAGCGCAACAGAGGTTGCACCTGGGGCCAATCCGCGATGGAATCGTAACCGGTGTCGCGACCGATCGAGCCGAGCGCACGCGTATTTGCGCTGCGATAGGCGCCCAGATGTAGCTGCTTCGTCCATCCCCTTTCGCAGTCAAGTCGTCCAAAAAAGAGCAGGAGATAGCCGGCCCAGCCGGAAGACTCAGCGGGGGACAGGCGGTGCCCAGCTCGAAGCTTGTCGAAGATGCCCTCTGCCTGGCTGTCGCTGCAAGGCTCACCCGGACAGGTATCCAGCCCATGATCGGAAAGGCGGCAACCGAGCTGATGAAAATCGTCGTGGCGTTGGCGAAGCGCGTCGAGCAGATCGGCAAGATTTTTGATGGTTTGTTTCACCCGCAGGGCTAACCGATCAATCCAATCATTGAAATCGGCAAGATTTTCCGTTCCGAACCCCCGGTCAGGGCGAAATGCCGGAAATACGCGAACCGGGAACTCCGAATTGCAGAGCTGCCGGTGATATTCGAGTGAGTCTGCCGGATCGTCAGTGGTGCAAACCGCACGTACCCCAAACTTCTTCAAAATGCCTTGGGCGGTGAACTCCGCACCGGCGAGTTGGCGATTGGCTTCTTCCCAGACGGCAGGAGCGGTTTTTTCGTTTAGCAGTTCCGATATACCGAAGTAGCGTTGCAATTCGAGGTGGGTCCAATGATAGAGCGGATTGCGTAAGGTGTGAGGCACCGTACGCGCCCAGGCCAGAAACTTCTCGCGAGCGCTGGCTTCCCCGGTAATGAGGCGCTCTGGTATGCCGCTCGCCCGCATCGCCCGCCATTTGTAGTGGTCTCCCTCGAGCCAGATTTCGGTCAGATCACGGAATTGACGGTTTTCCGCGATCTCGCGCACCGGCAGATGACAGTGGTAATCCAGGATGGGTTCGTTCTCGGCAAATGCATGAAAAAGCTTAGCTGCGGTGTTGCCTTGCAGCAAAAAGTTCTCGGAAATGAATGGCATTGTGAATGCCGTAATTCTACATGGCGGCAACGAACGGGATCTCGCGCGGCCCGTAATAATGCAGGGTTAAGGAGTTTGCAGACCTTCGTTTTTTCCGTTTTTGGGCAGAAATTTGCCATTTGACCCTAGTAAGGCTGTAATGTCTATTGACTAAATAGGGATTATAGATAAAAATTATCTAGACTATGAAGATCTCGCAAAAAGGACTATATGCGCTCCAGGCGATGATGATGCTCGCGCGCCACTACAACCAAGGCGCAATCCGCATCCGGGACATCGCCTACGAGGAAGAACTGCCGGAAAAGTTCCTGGAACTGATCCTTCTCGAACTGAAAAACGCGCGAATGGTCGAGAGTGTGCGGGGTGCTAAGGGCGGATATCAGTTGCGCCGAGCGCCCTCCGAGATTCATCTGAGCGAGATCATCCGCCTGATCGACGGGCCGCTCGCGCCATTTGCCGATGCCGAGCAGCTACGCAGCCTGATCCATCGCGACGCGCAGCACCGCGCCCTATACCAAGTCTTCCTCGATGTGCGCGACGCCGCCGCCAAAATTCTGGAAAGCACTTCCCTCGCCGATATCGCCAATCCTGGCTCCACAAGAAAGCCAAAGGGCCGAAATCACAAGAAAAAGGCTGAGTTGAGCGTTCTGTCGATGGTGGCCCAGGGTAACGCTCCCCGAGGTGAAAAGTGATCCGAAGGTTCGCAACTTTCCTGTTCCTGCTCTCCATTTCTTCGCTTGGCTTTGCGCAGGTAAAGCTGCTCAACGTTTCCTACGATCCCACGCGCGAGTTGTTCCAGGACTACAACGTCGCCTTTGCCAAGTATTGGAAGGCAAAGAACGGGCAAGAGGTTACGGTTCAGCAGTCGCATGGCGGGTCGAGTAAGCAGGCTAGGGCGGTCATCGACGGACTCGATGCGGACGTCGTCACGCTGGCTTTGGCTTATGACATCGACGCAATTTCTGAAAAGGCACACCTGCTCCCCGCGAACTGGCAGTCGCGCTTGCCGAACAACAGCTCCCCTTACACTTCCACCATTATTTTCCTGGTGCGCAAGGGCAATCCCAAGGGGATCAAAGATTGGGACGATTTGATTCGGCCCGGGGTTTCTGTGATCACACCCAATCCAAAGACTTCCGGTGGTGCGCGTTGGAATTATCTCGGTGCCTGGGGCTTTGCGTTGCATAAATTTGCTGGCGACGAGTCCAGGGCGAAGAGTTTTGTATCTCAGCTCTACAAGAATGTGCCGGTTCTTGATTCCGGTGCGCGCGGATCGACCACCACGTTTGTCGAGCGTGGTATGGGCGACGTGCTGATTGCGTGGGAGAACGAAGTTCTACTTGGCGCCCGTGATCTGGGGAAAGACAAGTTCGAAATCGTCGTGCCCCCCAGCAGTATCTTGTGCGAGCCGGTGGTCAGCGTTGTCGACAAGGTGGTCGACAAGAAAGGCACGCGAGCCGTGGCCCAAGCTTATCTAGAGTACTTGTACAGCCCGGAGGGCCAAGAAATTGCAGCCAGGAGGTACTACCGGCCTCGCATGGCAGCCGTACAGAAGAAGTACGCTGCGCAGTTTCCGAAGATCCAGCTTTTCACCATAGCTGAGATCGCAGGCGACTGGCAGAAAGCACAAGCCAAGCATTTTTCCGATGGTGGCATTTTTGATCAGGTGTATGAGGCGAATCAGTAACCAAGAGCGATGATGCGGCAACTCAAACAAAAAACTATTTTGCCGGGATTCGGACTGGCGCTCGGATTCACGATCCTGTATCTCAGCTTGCTGGTGCTCATCCCGCTATCGGCGACCTTTCTAAAAGCTTCCTCGCTCAGCTGGCAACAGTTCTCGCACATTGCCACTTCCCATCGCGCCCTGGCTTCGTACAAGCTCAGCTACGGCGCCTCCGCCATTGCCGCGACCATCAACCTTTTCTTTGGACTGATTGTCTCGTGGGTGCTAGTGCGCTACAACTTTCCCGGGAGGCGCCTTTTCGACTCCTTGGTGGACTTGCCCTTTGCCCTGCCTACGGCGGTTGCGGGTATCGCGCTCACGACTATCTACTCCCCCAATGGGTGGATTGGACACCTCCTCTCTCCGCTCGGAGTTCAGTCCGCCTATTCGCGGCTGGGAGTTGTGATTGCACTGACTTTTACCGGGCTTCCTTTTGTCGTGCGAACGGTGCAGCCGGTTCTCGAAGACCTCGACAAGGAAATGGAAGAGGCTGCGGCGAGCCTGGGTGCGAACCGCTGGCAGACCATCACCAAGGTCCTGCTACCGGCCGTAATGCCCGCCGCCGTTACCGGGTTCAGCATGGCGTTTGCCCGCGCAGTAGGGGAGTACGGGTCGGTTGTTTTCATCTCCGGAAACATGCCGTTAAAGACCGAAATTACCCCGTTGCTGATCATCACCAAGCTGGAACAGTATGACTATGCCGGAGCAACCGCCATCGCAGTGGTAATGCTTATTTCATCCTTCGTTCTGCTCCTGGCGATTAATCTCTTACAGGCGTGGAGTGGGGGCCGGCTGAAGGGTGCACATGGCAGTGAGCTTCCCGAAATCGTGGAGACTGGGGTGGCAGGCTAATGGCGTCGATCACATTGCCAAATCCCGGAGTGGCGGTCGCCGGCGCTGCCCATGCCACCACCGAACGCGCCTGGGTGCGTTGGACGCTCATCGCGATCGCGGTCACATTCCTGGGTGTGTTCTTGTTCCTGCCCTTGGCGGTTGTGTTCTCTTCAGCCCTCGAGAAGGGTTTTTCTGTTTACCTGGCTGCCTTGCGCGAGTCCGACGCAATGTCTGCCATCAAGCTAACCTTGATTGCGGCGGGAATTGCGGTCCCACTTAACATGTTTTTTGGAGTTACGGCCGCATGGGCGATCGGTAAGTTCGATTTCTTCGGCAAGAGCCTGCTGGTCACGCTCATTGATCTTCCCTTTTCGGTTTCCCCGGTGGTCTCGGGGCTCATCTATGTTCTGATCTTCGGCCTCCAAGGTCTTCTCGGTCCCTGGCTAGCTGTCCACGACATCAAGATAATTTTTGCGGTCCCCGGCATCGTTTTGGCCACCCTGTTCGTCACCTTTCCATTTGTCGCCCGTGAACTCATCCCTTTGGTGGAGTCGCAGGGAACCGAGGAAGAAGAAGCTGCCCTGACACTTGGAGCGAGCGGTTTCCAGACCTTCTGGCGGGTGACCCTGCCCAACATCAAATGGGGCCTACTGTACGGCGTGATTTTGTGCAACGCACGTGCCATGGGCGAGTTCGGGGCGGTGTCGGTAGTTTCAGGCCATATTCGTGGGCGCACCAATACCATGCCGCTGCATATCGAAATTCTATATAACGAGTATCAGTTTGCACCGGCGTTTGCTGTGGCATCACTGCTCGCCCTTTTGGCGCTTGCGACGTTGTTGGCGAAGACCTTCGTGGAGTGGAAGGCGCGGCAGCAGTCGGCTGAATTGAAACCCTAGGGAAAGGCCTTATGAGCATTGACGCCATCAACATCAGCAAGAACTTCGGGCACTTCCCTGCCCTGAACAAAGTTAACCTGGAGATCCCGAGCGGCGAACTGGTCGCACTTCT
>DATNEX010000026.1:0-3813 GCA_035606605.1 Terriglobales bacterium | reverse complement strand
CCGCACAAAAAGTGATACAGAGACGATCGTCCATCTTTACGAGCAATACGGCCGCGATTGCGTGAATCATCTGCGTGGGATGTTCGCGTTCGCCATTTGGGATCGCCCCAAGCGCAAGCTCTTCATTGCACGCGACCGGTTAGGCATCAAGCCGCTTTACTACCGCTATTCCAACGGTTTGTTTTTATTTGGATCGGAAGTCAAGACGATCCTCGCCTATCCGGGAGTGAAACCCGAATTTAATCAGGCGGGACTCGCAGAATATCTGGCCTTCGGCTATCTTACCGGCGAAGACACGTTCTATGCAGGGATTAAGAAATTGTTGCCGGGGCACACGCTCGAAGCGGATGAAGCGGGCACCATTTCAATTCAGCCTTATTGGGACCTTTCGGTTGCTGCGGATCCGGATAACAAACCTCGCAGCCATTACGTGAAGGGGTATCGCGAATTGCTGGAGCAGTGCGTGGATAGCCATTTGATGAGCGACGTTCCACTCGGGGTGTTTCTCAGCGGTGGCCTGGATTCCAGCGTCATTGCGGCACTCACCGCGAAAAGCCGCCAGGAACCGATCCGGACATTCGCCGTAGGCTACGGCGAAGAAGCTTTTAGTGAGCTGCCCTTTGCGCGGCAGGTAGCAAAACACATCGGGTCGGAGCATCACGAGGTTCGCCTCAGCAGGCAGGAATTCTTCGATTATCTGCCAAAGCTCATATGGCACGAGGATGAGCCGATTGTGTGGCCATCAAGCATTTCGTTGTATGCTGTCGCCAAACTGGCTCGGGAACGCGTGACCGTCGTCCTCACCGGAGAGGGAAGTGATGAAACGCTCGCCGGATACACGCGCTATGCATGGACGGTCAAAAACGCCGGTCTTGACAAGGTGTACCGCTCGGTCACCCCCGATGCGCTTCGTCGCGCCGTTCGGGCCGCGATTAACGGCAGTGGTCTTCCTGCCAATCTCCGTCGCAAGCTGGAACACACGTTTCTGGTGCGTGACGGCGCTTCTTGGCCCTCGTTCTATTTCGACAATTTTTATTCCGCATTTTCAGCCCAGGAACAAGATGATCTGTTAACTGCAAGTGCCAAGTCCATCACGCGTGATGCCTACGCCGGTTCCATGAAGCACTGGGAGCACTCATCCGGGGATCTGCTGCATCGCTTGCTGTATACCGACATCAAGACCTACTTGGTCGAACTGCTCATGAAGCAGGATCAGATGAGCATGGCGGCATCCATCGAGAGCCGCGTACCCTTTTTAGATCACGTACTAGTTGAGTACACCGCAAGAATCCCTGCAAAGCATGCAATTCATGGTCTGGCAGGAAAACAAGTTTTGAAAGAAGCGGTCGAAGACCTGCTCCCGCACGACATCATTTACCGAAAGAAGATGGGTTTTCCAACGCCGTGGGCATACTGGCTCGCGGGACCACAGTTGAATGATCTGGAAAAAATCCTCTTGAGCCCGCGCACTCTCGAGCGCGGCTTCTTCCGACCTGCGGCCGTGAAGAGGATGTTTGCCGAACACCGAGCCAATCGCCGTGATCATGGCAATCGAATCTGGCGTCTGCTAAATCTTGAAACCTGGTTGCGAGTCTGCATAGACCGTGACACAGCCGTGCTGGCTGCAGCAAAGCAATCGGCCGCGGTTACCACCTGAGAGCATCCACGAACTCACCCGACCTGGATCTGATCTCTGCTCCCGAGGAATTCCGTCAACGGTTCCCGCAACCCTGCTCCACACGCAATCAGCCCGGGAAGCAACGGCGAGCGCTGATTGAAAACGAACCTGCCCTGATGCAGCGGCCGCGCAAATCCACCAGCGCTGAGCACTAAAGCAATTCCCGCCGCGATGTCCCACTCATTCTTGGGAGTTAGCGTGAACGTCGCATCATCCAAACCAGCGGCCACACGCGCCAGTTTATATGCAACGGAACCCATCGGGGTGACCTTGAAGGGGGCGTCTTCAAACTGCTTCCACTCGCCGCGCTTTACTTCGCTGCGGCTGGCGAGCACGGTGGCGCCTTGCAATTCCGACCGCGCACTGGCTTGTTTCGGATTCCCGTTATATTGCAGGCCGCCTGTAATCGATCCTAGAAAGAACTCGCCGGTAGCCGGATTACAGATTCCACCAGCGATTGGCTGCCCATCTTTTACCAATCCGATTGATGCACAGAATTCTGGAATTCCCGTCACAAATTCCCGCGTGCCGTCCAGAGGGTCGACGATCCAAACGTATTGTTTTTCCAAACGGGAAGAATCGTCCACGCTTTCCTCCGACAACCAGCCTTCGCCGTCGCGCAACAGAGCTTTTCGCAACGCTGAATCGAGTTGACGGTCGGCCTCGGTGACGGGATCGCTCCCGCTTTTGTACTCCGTGGCCACTTTGCCCGGAGTGAACTGTTCAAAGATTGCGCAAGCCTCGTGCAGCGCGACATCAATTCGGTGCAGGAACTCTCCGATTAACTGATTCAGATGGTTCTCTCCTAGTTTTTTGGACTACGTGTGTGCAAGAGATTGCAACCTGTCAGCAGCGACCCGAGGACACCATGCAGCGATCAAGGCGGCCACGCCATTCTAACAAACGAAGTTATGCCTGTCGCCACGGTGGCCTTTAGGTTGCACGTAAACTCGTGGCGCGATGCTGTGCTTGCGATTAGCTTCCATAGTACGTTAAGGTGAGGGCAGTAAATTCTCGTGCGCCAGCATTTCGTCCGCGTTGCGGCGAAATGGGGATGGACGTCCTTTGCATTGGGGGGCAGGGCCAAGTCCAAACGGAGGAAAATGAGTAACTAAAACCTCACTCATGGTGCCACGATCTGCAACTCTTAAGCACTCTCTGGATCAGTGTCCCCGAAGGGGACCGGTTTTCGATTCGTCTCTCTACAGATATTCCCATCAGGACTCAAGTCGCCGCATTTGGCGAGGCTGCGGCCAAGCGCGTTCTGTTGGTCCTCATATTGGAGAACGGGAGAAAACCCAATGATCTATCGGATTACGCACACTCTGAAGTATTTGACGGGATTGGATTACGCGGGCAGAAACTTCGCCGTCTTTCCTGACGACACAATGGTGGTTTCCTACCCCAGGTCTGGTAACACTTGGACGCGCTTCCTGATCGCCAATCTCCTGCATCCCTCCAAGGATGTAAGCTTTCTAAATATTGAAAGCCTCATCCCGGATACCACGACGATCTCAAGTCTGAGGCTGAAGCGAATTCCCAGACCGCGCGTTATCAAGACGCACGAGTATTTCGACCATCGCTATCCCAAAGTGGTCTACATCGTCCGCGACCCGCGCGATGTAGTCCTTTCCTGCCACAACTTTCAAAGGAAGTATCGGCAGATTCCGGACGCATATCCGCTCGAACAGTACGTCGATGATTTCCTAATGGGTAGGTCCACCGAAAGGGCCTGGGGAACGTGGGGCGAGAACGTGGGCAGTTGGCTCTCCAGTCGCTCTGGACATCCATCGTTTCTGTTGGTCCGCTTCGAAGATATGCTGCAGCACCCACATGAAGAGCTTAAGCGTTTGGGAGATTTCCTAGGGGTGGCGGCTACAGTCGAAATCCTGGAGCAAGTGATCCGCCGCAGTTCGGCCGACAGTATGCGCGAACTCGAGAAAAAGCAGCAGGACCAATGGGTTGGCGCGAGAAAGCACCGCAAAGACATCCCTTTCGTGGGGTCTGCAAGAGCTGGCGGATGGAAAGCAAAGTTGCCAGAACGTGGCGTCGCCAAGATCGAGGCTGCCTGGGGACATCTCATGCTTGCGCTAGGGTATGACCTGGTAACAATGGCGGCGCCAGATCGGCGTCAG
>DATNEX010000182.1:0-47677 GCA_035606605.1 Terriglobales bacterium | reverse complement strand
CGCTACGGGATGGTGACCATGTGCGTGGGGGGAGGCATGGGAGCCGCGGGAATTTTCGAAAACCTCCAAGCAGCGGGGGCTGATGAGAAGGCTTAAGGCTCTCGTGATCTTTCTGTTCGCTTTTTCATTTCTTTTGGGCGCCCAGGACACGAGCGATACGGTGCGCCTGGCGGACCAGTCCGATTGGTGGTCTGTCCTCAATGAAAACTTCTACTGGCCGATCGAAAAACCCGCAGGTACTGAACTCAGCGATGACAACTTCGAGATTGCGGGAATCAGGATGGACCATGACGCTTCCTTTCGCAGTGTAAAGAACAAATTTGGCCGTACCGTGATCGCCGCCAGAGGGACTACTTCAAGTGCACGCCAACAGGTTTGCTACCTTTCCGACCAGAACCCACCCGTGCGCCTGATCTTCGAGGAGGGCGACTTGAGCCTGAGCTTCTATCTAGTCGCAGGGGGCCAGGGTTGGAATGGGCAGGCCCTTTGTGCCCAGTCCGGGCAGGTGTCGCCCAACTTGAGAACAAGAAGTGGACTGGGCCTAGGAATGTCGACTGCGGAGGTAGTAAGGATTCTGGGTCAGGCGGACATTGCAAACCGGGACAGACTCGTCTACGAGCGCGAGGTCGAGCAGCAGACGCCGGGCGACAAGCTAACAGAGTTGCGCAAAGAACATGCCGAGATGTCGGATAAAGACTTCCACGATAACTACGATTCCTACGAGTTGGAACTGTACATTGAGGCGCGATTCACAAGTGGCAAATTGAGCTATCTGGCGGTTTCAAAGGCAGAGAGCTACTAGTCGTCAGATGACTCGGGTTGCACTCGGGCAGTAGAATAGTCGGTTCTTGCGCCTATGGGCCGCGGGGTACAGTTCGAATTGCGGTTAGCGGAGCGCATGTCGCGGCTGGGCACCGAAAGTGCGTTTCAGGTGCTGAGCCGGGCACGCGAACTGGAGCGTCAGGGCAAAGACATCATCCATCTTGAAATCGGTGAGCCTGATTTCGATACACCCTCCAACATAGTCCATGCCGCCGTGAATGCGCTTAATAGCGGATGGACACACTACGGCCCTTCGGCCGGATATCCCGAACTGCGAGAGACCATCGCTGCCGAGGTAAGCCGCACGCGCGGAGTGCAGGTTAGTGCCGATCAAGTGGTCGTCGTTCCCGGTGGCAAGCCGATCATTTTCTTCTCGATTCTCGCTCTCATAGACGAGGGCGACGAGGTCATCTATCCCAATCCGGGATTCCCGATCTATGAGTCGATGATTCGCTATGTCGGCGGGCGAGCAATTCCGATTCGTTTACGGGAAGAGAAGGATTTTGCATTCGATGCGGACGAATTTTCTGCCCTGATCACCGATCGGACCCGCTTGATCATCCTCAATTCTCCGCAGAATCCGACGGGCGGAATACTCTCGGCGGGGGACATCGAACAGGTTGCGGCAGCCATCGGAGATCGCGACATTTTTGTTTTGTCGGATGAGATCTACAGCCGTCTGATCTTTGAGGGCAAACATTACTCGATCATGTCTGTGGACGGATTCCAAGATCGAACCATTCTGTTGGATGGGTTTTCGAAAACCTACGCCATGACTGGTTGGCGCATGGGTTATGGCGTCATGAGATCCGACCTTGCCGGACATGTGGCGCGACTCATGACGAACTCAAATTCTTGCACCGCAAGCTTCACACAGATGGCGGGTGTCGAGGCTTTGCGCGGAGATCAGAGTTCGGTCGACCGCATGCGGGATGAATTTCGTGCCCGGGCGGAGATGTTTGTCTGTGGATTGAACCGGATTCCTGGATTCACCTGTAGGATGCCAAAGGGTGCGTTTTACGCATTTCCCAATATCACGCAGACGGGTTGGAAATCGAAAGCCCTGGCTGAGGCTTTGCTGGAGGAAGCCGGAGTTGCGTGCTTGTCGGGTCCGTCGTTCGGAGAATTCGGCGAAGGATATCTCCGCTTCAGCGTGGCCAACTCCATGGAGAACCTCAACCACGCGTTGGAGCGAATTTCCTCCTGGGCCGGAAAGAATACTAAGCACTAAGGGCACGAGGCGAAAAGGGGAGAAGAGATTCAATTCCTGTCCCTTGGGGTTCAACTTGGCTTTAGGTGGTGAGAATAAGTAGGCTGGAGAATCTGATGGCTAAAGCGAAGAAAACCTCTCCGAAAGCAACGCGTCCCGAGATGCCTGGTTACGGGCTGCCGAAGAGCCGGAAGGGTTTGCTCTCCTGGAAGTGGGCAGACGACCGGCTGAAAAAGAGCCGGCAATATTGGATCGCCACCACGCGCCCCGATGGGCGGCCGCATGTCATGGTGATTTGGGCCCTGTGGATGGATGGCGGACTGTACTTTGCCACCGGAGGTACGTCCAGAAAGGCACGCAATCTTTCAATCAACCCGCATTGCACGATGTGCACTGAAGATTCCGCGGAAGCCGTGGTTCTTGAAGGCCAAGTCGAAACCGAGAAGAACGTCGAACGAATACGCGAGTTTCTCAAGTTGTACGAGAAGAAGTACAAGTTTGACATGTCGGGAATGGCCGGTGATCTCGAGAGCTTAAAAGAGCCGGTTTTCCGCTTGCGACCCAGAACCGGATTTGGACTCGCGGAAAAAACATTCTCCAAGAGCGCTACTCGTTGGCAGTTTGACTAGACCTATGAAGAATACTTTTCGCGTGTTTGCAACCTGCGATATCGGGCCGGCACTAGATGTGCTGCGGAAGCGTGGTTATCAACTGGAGGTTTACCCGGACCCGAAGGCCCCGCCCAAATCGCTCATTCTGGACAAGCTGCGTTCTGGCATTGATGGATTGATCACGACGTTGCGCGATCAGGTCGATGCCGAGGTGTTCGAGGCCGGGAGGGGCACGTTGAAAGTGGTTGCGCAGTACGCCGTTGGATTTGACAACATCAACCGCGCAGACGCGAATCGCTACAAAGTCCCGTTCACAAACACGGCGGATGTCTTGACGGAAGCGACCGCAGAGTTTGCGTTCTTCCTCATGGGCGAACTGGCACGGCAGTTATGGCCTGCCGAGCACCTCACGCGAGAAAACAAGTGGGGATTCTGGCATCCATATCTCCCCTTCCTTGGGGACGAGGTTACTGGAAAGACCATCGCGATCATCGGCACGGGACGCATTGGGATGGCCATGATCAAGAAGTGCGCCGGATTCGACATGAACATCCTGTGCTACGACCCTGCCTATCAGAACCGGGAATTCATCAAGGGCATTCAGGAAACGATGGACCTGCGGCATGCGCGCGGTATTCAGAAAGAGCAGACCTTCATCAAGTATGTGTCGTTTGAAGAGGCGCTAGGCGAGGCTGATTTTGTGAGCGTTCACGTACCGCTCGTGCGCGAAGGCGAGAGCAGCACGCCCACGTTCCATCTGTTCGACGAGCGTACCCTGCGAAGGATGAAGCCAACCGCGTATTTGGTGAATACCTCACGAGGTCCGGTGATTGACCAGGATGCGCTTGCGCGCGCTTTGAGAGAGAACTGGATCGCCGGAGCTGCGCTGGACGTTTATGAGAAGGAACCGCTGCCGGCGGACTCGCCGCTGCGTGATCCCGCCATTGCAGACCGGTGCCGCCTGCTTCCCCACTTCGCCAGCGCGGGAAAGATCACGCGCTTGTCCTCTGATCCGGACCGGGGCATGGCCGGGCGCTGCGTTCAGGGACTGGTTGATGTCCTCGAAGGCAACTACGATGGGCAGGTGAAGAAGATGCCGTATGTGGTGAACAAGGAAGCGTTTTGAAGGCCCCGAATCGTTCTCTCTGATCAGTTCTCAGTCACGCGGGAACGCGGGACGGGCAACTATTCCGGAACGCTCTGTTCTTCGCTGTGGGAGCGAATGACCCGATCGAGAGAGTAGGGCGCGCGCCGGGTCGGCTCGTGATAGTGGCGGACCTGCAACTCTCCCAGAAGCCCAATCGCCAACAGATTTAACCCTGCCAGTAGCAGCAC
This sequence comes from Terriglobales bacterium, assembly GCA_035606605.1. GTDB lineage: Bacteria > Acidobacteriota > Terriglobia > Terriglobales > Acidobacteriaceae > Gp1-AA145. The sequence goes on along the minus strand of DATNEX010000182.1, from coordinate 43,699 downwards.
GGCGGCAAAGATCATCAAAGGGCCGTGGTTGGCCATGATCGAGGTGTGGCGAACAAATTTCTCAACCGAAAGCCACGCCGTAATGCCCAAACCTCCGAAGACGCCCATCATCCCGACCGTCCCGAAGAAGTGAAGCGGGCGCCCCAGGTACTTAAGCAGGAACCGGATGGTGATGAGATCGAAGAAGACGCGGAAGGTGCGCGAGATACCGTAGTGCGAAGCACCGCGTTCGCGGTTCACATTGCGGATGGGAACTTCGCAAATCGAGGCGCCATGCCAGGAGGCCAGCGCCGGAATAAAGCGATGCAGTTCCCCGTAAAGCGGCACTTGCTCCAGAATCTCTCGGCGATAGGCTTTGAATGTGGTTCCGAAGTCGTGTATGTCGACGCCGCTAAGCTTGGCCATCAGCCAGTTGGCGCAACGTGAGGGGAAACGGCGCAGCCAAAAGTTGTCGATGCGAATCTTACGCCAGCCGCTTACGATGTCATAGCCTTCGGAAATCTTCTCGAGGAACATCGGAATGTCGGCGGGGTCGTGCTGCAGGTCTCCGTCCATCGCGATAATGTACTCGCCGCGCGCGTGATCGAAACCCGCGGCAAGCGCGGAAGTCTGCCCAAAGTTCCGGCGCAGACGAACGACAGTCACCCGACTATCTACACCTGCGATTTGGCGGAGCAGCTGGAATGTGTCATCGGCGGACCCGTCATCCACCAGCACGATCTCGAAGCTTTCCCCGTTTGTCTCCATCACGGCTTTGAGACGGTCGTAGAGATCAGTAACGTTCTCCTGCTCGTTGTGCAGGGGGATAACAATCGAGTATTTGGGCATGAACTTGAATTATACGTGGATCCTCGAAGCTCTTGCAGCCACCATGTCAGCTGGCAACGAAAGCTCGAACCACAAAGGACAAGAAGCTAACAGGAGAACGGCAAATCGATGGGTGGCTCTTTCAGTTGCGCCCCCGCTCTTCGCCGCAATGAGGCCACCAGAGCCCGTTACGGAGCTTCCCTGAGAGCAATCCTCCTCTCAGAAGTAGGTTCCGTCCGTTTCCCAAGGTCGCTCCGTTGCTCAGGGCAGGCGATGTCTATGCCGGGCCCTCCGGATAGGCGGGCAGATCCGGAGGCCGTGGTGGCAGCTTCTTCGGATTCTGCTCGATCAGCTTCATCACTTCTTGAATGGCGCGCTCGAGTTGTGGGTCCTTGCCCTTGACAACCTGTTCCGGCCGATTCTCCACCACGATGTCCGGTTGCACACCGCGGTTCTCGATGATCCACTTGCTGTCCATGCTATAGAGCGAGAACTCGGGACGTGTAATGTAACCGCCATCCATGAGCGGAATGTTGCCGCGAATGCCGCGCACTCCTCCCCAGGTACGCTCACCGATCAGCGGCCCCAAACCGTACTTCTTGAATGCATAGCTGAAAATGTCGCCGTCGGAAGCGGCATAGTGATTTGTCAGACAAACCATGGATCCGTAGAAGGTATTTGCCGGGCGGGTACCGCTTTCCCAGTTTCGGGCCGCATCCATGGAGGAGATAATGCGGCGCAGGCGGGCGAAGATGAGTTCGTCGACAAAACCGCCGCCGTTGTAGCGCACATCGAAGATGATTCCCTGCTTGCGAATCTGCGGGAAGTACTGCTTCACGAATTCGTTCAGACCGGCGTCACCCATGTCCGGAAGATAGACATACCCGACCTTACCGCCGGTGGCCTCATCCACCTTCTTGCGGTTGGTGTTGATCATGTTCAATTCGCGCAGGTTGTACTCGTCATTGATAGGCTTGACCTGCACATGCCGCGATCCATCCTCGGAGGCTTTCGAGTTGACGGTCAAAGTGACGACGTCATTGTTTGTGTTGACAAACAACTCATAGGGATTCTCTGGAGCACGCAGAGAGCGCCCGTTGACCGCAAGCAAGTAGTCCCCTTCCTTCACATCGATTCCTGGCTCAGTCAGCGGTGAACGAAGTTCGGGATCCCAGTTCTCTCCGGGATAGATCTTCTTGATACGGTAAATGCCGCTTGACCGATCGAGTTCGAAATCAACACCCAGCAAGCCCACGTTGACCGGCCGCAGATCGGGATAATCGCCGCCGCCAACGTAAGTGTGTGAGTTCGAGAGCTCGCCGATCAGGTCGCCGAGAATGTAGGTGAGCGAATAGCGGTCGGCTACATAGGGCAGCAGTTGGGCATATTTGTCATGCGTCTTCTGCCAATCAACTCCGTTCATGGAGGGTTGGAAGAAGTAATCGCGCTCCTGCCTCCAGACCTCGTTGAACATTTGCTTCCATTCCGCCGGCGGATCGATTTCAGCTTTCATTCCAGAAAGACTAATGGCGCCTTCGCCGGGTTTTTTCTGCTCGGCTTTGGCATCGACAATGCCGTAGGTGTGCGCCGCTCGCGGGCCGCCGCCCTCCCCTTCATAGAGGACCTTCGAGCCGTCAAAGGACAGCGCGAAATTCTGAACGTTTTCGATTAGAGTCTTTTCCTTGCGCTCCTTCATGTCATAAGAATGAATGGCCGAACTCTCACCCGGGATTGGACCGGAGAGACCCTGAATCGGTTGGGTAAGGTAATAAACGTATCCCTTGCCGGCGGCGAGGGTACGCATGACAGATGGACTGGTCGCGAGCGCTAGGACCCGATCCTCGATGCCGTCGAGGTCGATCTTGACTTCAACCGGCTTCTCTTTGTCCTTCCCCTTTTCCTTCTCGGCTGGTTTTTCGGTATCTCCAGACTTGGTGTCCTTCCCCGTCTTGGCTTTAGGATCATCTGCCGGATCCTGCGCGATTGGGGACGGTTCAGTCTTCTTCACTTCCGTTTCGTCGCTTTGCACTCCGAAAGGTGAAGGCTCGTCTTTCTTCAAGGTGACCAAATAGACTCGCGTCGTTTTCGGGTTTGCAAATTCAAAGTCGATGTTGCCGATGGTCTCGTTAAAATCGCGATCCGAGAAGTAGTAAAGATACTTCCCTTCCGGATCGAAAACGGCGGCGTAGCTGTTGTTCATGGTCGAGGTTGCAGCAGTCGATTTGCCGTCGGCTAGCGAATAGAGGTAAACCACCGCGTATTGGTTCTCCGCGAGTTTGTCGTAAACCAGCCACTTGCTGTCGGGAGACCAGTTGTAGTTCGTGATCTCGCCATAGCGGCCGGTGTCCACTTTCACAGGCTTCTTGTCGGTGATGTCGCTATACCAGAGGTTCAGTTTCTGGTCGGCCCATGCGATCTTCTTGCTGTCGGGGGACCATGCGGGCGGGAACATGAAGCCTTTGTGGCCGCTTGTAACCGGCTGCTCCTTCCCTAGACCATCCTGCGGCACGATGTAGATCTCATCTTCCCCAGTACGGTCGGCAACGTAGGCAATCCAGCGTCCATCGGGTGACCAGGAAACCTTGTGCTCGCGAATTCCGGTCGTGCGGGTCAGGTTGCGGATGCTTCCCTCTTTGGCGGGCGCGGTGAAGACGTCACCGCGGGCGGAGAACACAGCCCGTTTGCCATCGGGAGCGATGTCGAAGTCGGTGATGAAGCGGCCCACGCTATCCCAGCGCTTGAGAGTTTGCGGGCGGTCGGCAGGTAGCGAGATGCTCAGCTTCTTTGGCTGCTTGGACTGGAAGTCAAACGTGTATAGATAGCCGGCATTTTCAAAGACGATGGCCTCGGGACCGAGGCTCGGCCACATCACATCCCAGTCCGAGTAGTGAGTGAGCTGTTCGATCTGCTTGGAGCCGAGGTCGTAGCTGTACAGGTTAAGGTGGTGCTCAGGGCCCCGGTCGGAACTGAAATAGATCGTGTTCCCATGCCACATGGGGAACGTATCGGTAAAGTCGGTGTGTGGCAGGTCGAAGCTGGTGTTGTTCTTCAGGTCGTAGACCGTGATCGACTGTGCAAGCCCGCCTGTATAGCGCTTCCACTGGCGAAAATTGCGAAAGATCATGTTGTAAGCGATCTTCGACCCATCCGCAGAATAAGAAAGCAACCCACCCTGGTCCATGGGAAGCGGCTCGGGTAGACCACCATCCACGCTTATCGTGTAAGGGCGTTTAATCCAGCCATTCGAGGCATCGCGACGCGTGAGAAAAACGATGCGCTTGCTGTCCGGTGTCCAGGCGACGACTTGATTGTGTATGCCCATACGGTCGCTGAGTGGTTGCGCGCTGCCCTGGTAATAAGTCAGCTGGCGCGGCTGTCCGCCTTCCGAGGGCGTGACATAGACGTTAAAGTTGCCGTCGTACTGGCCGGTGAATGCGATCCACCTGCCGTCGGGAGAGAACTTAGGGAAGAGCTCGCGTCCCGCATGCCCGGTAATTCGCCGCGCTACACCCCCCGCAGTAGAGGCCAGCCAGATGTCACCGCCGTACACGAAGGCGACTTTGTCTTTGTAGATGTCTGGAAAGCGCATGAGTCGGCCTTCCTGGGAATCTTGGGCCTGGGCTGAAAGTGTAATGACCGCGATGGCGACGAAGAGGGCAAGCCAATTCCTGGCAGGGATCATGAATGCTCCTTGACAGCAGATACGGTGAGCCGAGCGTTGGTCGGCGGAGATGGGAAACGTGCGATTCTAGCAGCTTCGTGCAAGTTTTTGCTGGGGACGGGCCCCGAAACTCTAAATCGACACACCAACGCGTAGTCTTGGACGGAGGAGATCAGGATTGGTTAGCGATCTCCACTGGCTGAAATGGTTTCGACAAGGTAGATCGCAATGGCCTATATAATTCCGTGCTGCCGTACTCGGGAGGCGACTTTGTTTCTCAAATCTTCGCATATAGGGTCATCCAGTTCCTCTGGCGTTTCGCGTCGCGGACTGCTCAAGGCAGCCGCTTGCGCCGCTGGTACGGTTCCGGCGCTCAGGGCAGGACGAGTGCTGGCGGTCGCCGCCAGAACTCCTCCGCAGGCAAAGCCTTTCATGTTTGAAGAGGTAACCGTCGGTGAGTTGCAGGAGAAGATGAAGTCGGGAAGCCTCTCCGCGTCCGCTCTGACGAAGGCATATTTGGCGCGAATTGAAGAGCTAGACAAGGGCCGCGTGAACAGCATGATAGAGATCAATCCCGAGGCCCGGGCCATTGCCGCCTCCCTCGATATCGAGTCCAAGGCCAAAGGCCCGCGAGGGCCGTTGCACGGGATTCCGGTACTGATTAAAGACAACATCGACACGGCCGACAAGATGCAAACCACGGCTGGGTCCTTGGCGTTGGTGGGATCCAAACCGACCGAAGATTCGACAGTCGCACACAAGCTGCGGGAAGCCGGGGCAGTGATATTGGGTAAGACCAATCTCAGCGAGTGGGCAAACATTCGATCGAGTCACTCCACCAGCGGCTGGAGCGGACGCGGAGGACTGACCAGGAATCCGTACGCGACAGACCGCAACCCTTGCGGGTCGAGTTCTGGGTCGGGCGCAGCCGTCTCGGCGAATTTCTGCACAATCGCGGTTGGAACAGAAACCGATGGCTCGATTGTGTGCCCGTCTTCCACGAATGGGATTGTGGGGATCAAGCCGACTCTGGGGTTGATCAGCCGACGGGGAATCGTTCCCATCGCTCACAGTCAGGACACGGCCGGACCGATGGCCCGCACGGTGCGGGATGCCGCCATCCTGCTCGGAGTTTTGGCAGCGACTGACGCAAATGATGCCGCGACTGCGGACGCGGATTTGAAAAAACAAAAAGACTACACGCAGTTTCTCGACGCGCAGGGGTTAAATGGCGCCCGGATCGGAGTCGCGCGAAAATATTTCGGGTTCAGCGACGCGGTGGATAAGGTCATGGACGAAGCGATCTCAGCCATGAAGTCTGCCGGGGCGAAGATTGTGGACCCTGCCGACCTCGAATCCCATGGAAAGTTCGATGACAGCGAACTCACAGTTCTGATGTACGAACTGAAATCCGACCTAAACGCCTACCTCGCGGGGAGGCCTGGTGCGCAAGTGAAGACCCTGGCGGATGTGATCGAATTTAACGACAAGAACAAAGACAAGGAGATGCCGTATTTCGGCCAGGACCTTCTGATCAAGGCTCAACAGAAGGGCCCGCTGACCGAGAAGGAGTATCTCGATGCCCTCGCGGCCAATCACAGACTTGCGCGCGAAGAAGGAATCGACGGTGTGATGAACAAGCACCAGCTTGACGCCCTCATCGCGCCCACCGGCGGACCAGCATGGCTCACCGATCTCGCGAACGGCGACCATTTCACCGGCGGCAGTTCGAATGCCGCGGCGGTCGCTGGGTATCCGAATATCACTGTGCCAGTAGGATTCGTCTTTGGATTGCCGGTCGGAATTTCGTTTTTCGGACGGGCATGGAGCGAGCCTACGCTGCTCAAGATCGCTTACGGATTCGAACAGCTGACGAGAGTGAGAAAGCCGCCGGAGTTCCTGCCGACGATGAAAATCTAGTTCACCACAAAAGGAGCGACCCATAAGCTGCCAGGGGCAGAGAATGGTCGTGCAATTCCGTTTCGCCCAAAGGCACCACGCCGCACTCAGATCTTTTAAGTCTTGAGCGCCTTGAAGGCATTCGTCACGGTCAGCACTGTAATCGCTGAGATGATGGCCAGCGAACTAAGACACAACAGGCACCAGGCATGAAGCACGAATCCTTCCAAGTAGGTCAGGTATAGGGCAAACCCGAGGCCGCCCAGAACGGCAGCTCCAAGAATAAAGGGAGTTTCGGCCTTTTCTCGATATACGGTCGCAAGCGAGAGGACTAGCAGGTAACCAAACATTCCAAGCAAGGCGACCGGAACTTTGTGGAAAGTTGAGTACTGGCTGCGGTTCACCAGATCGCAGTCGAATGATTGTCCAAGGTTGCAGAACGATGTTTTGGATTTGCTGAAGTGGTGGTAGAGAGAGACCGAAGAGACTGCAATCCCGGCGACCGCCAAGATGGCGATGGCGGCGTACAATCTGCCCCTTCCTAAAGCTCGGACAACCGTCACGGGAGCTTGCACCCGGTCTTCGAAGACAAATCGGTGAGGGAGAGAACGCCCTCCTCCCGGTGTCCATCGGCAAACTGCCAGGTTGGGAAATTCTTGATCCCCGCGTTTCGGCACTGGTCGTTCAGGCTGTGCGGCTGCCCTTCAATGCCACACTCTGTGTAGGTGACATATTGAAACGCCAAGCCGAACGATTCCTTTTGATCGGCGCAATGCGGGCACCACCAGGCTCCGTACATGCGTGTTCCCTTTGAGCTGACACATTTGGCAAAATCATCAAGCGTACTAACATTCCGGTACGAGTAATAGTCGTAGGCTGCCCACGCTCCCAGCAGCACCACGATCGCCACCAGAATCCAGATCCAGCGAGGACCTTTCTTCTGCGGGGTCGCCCCCTGCTTCTCGCGTTGTTCGCTCAGCTTGGACATCGGTACGTTCTGGGACCGCCTTGATCGAGCTAGTGATCTCGAGATATGGAGTTTTGTGCCTCAGGAGCCAAAGTCGACATTTTTGAAGCGCCCTTTTAATGGTTACTAAGGCCCTATCAATTGGCTTTTATACCACGACGTTTAAAGCTCCGGGCAGGACGTCCAAAGTTTGGCAATGCAGGGTGACGACTTCCCCGTCAATCATTACGTCCACTGGTTCGTCCAGGTGGAACTCGATGCGGCTCACCTTGCGGATCTCGGCCAACGGATGCTGGATGTGGGTGCCATCGTAGAGACCGGGCAGATTACGGATCAGTCCGACTCGGCCGATCGGCCCCCAACGCACAAATTCGATGAGGCCATCCTTGGAATCTGCTGTCGGAGCGATCATCATGGTGCCGCCAGTGAACTTGGTGTTGTTGAACGTAAGAAACAGGCAAGGGCGACTGTCGATCTGCGGATCGCCGTTAGCGGCGAGCGGAAATGGGCGACGGCGGAAGCGGGCCAGAGTCAAAAAGATCGCGATTTGATATCCCAGTTCCCCCCAGCGGCTGAAGCGGCGAGCGCGCAGGGTGGCTACATCGGCCGAAAATCCGATGCTCAGGATGTTGATGTAATGCACGACGCCGTTTTTGTGTGTCAGGCGAAGAACATCGCAGGGCCGCGATCGGCCGGCGAGGAGCGATTCCATCGCATAATCGACGCCGCGGTCGCTGAAGTCGCGCAGAAATGAGTTCCCGGTGCCAAGCGGGAGAAACGCCAGTGTTGGTTTTTCCGCTGCGTCAGGCAGCGGATAGAGTCCGTTCACGATTTCATACGAAGTACCGTCCCCGCCGACGGAGATGAACTTGCGATAACCTTCCCGCCAAGCCTCGCGCGCAAGCTCGGCGGCGTGCCCAGAAGCCGCTGTCTCGCGGACATCGACTTCGACTCCAGAGTTCTTAAGCTTTTCGAGTGCGGGGATGAGAAGATTGCGGGTCTTCCCGCCGCCTGCGGCGGGATTCACAATGGCGAGATAGGGCGAGCCGGTCACAGCGCCTTGATCGCGCTCCGTCCCCGGGATTGGCGGATCTGTTCGGCGAGCTCGGTGCGCTTGATCTTCATGGACGCGGTGCGCGGGAAATCTTTGTCCCAGACCAGGTATCCGCCAACTCGCTTGAAGTCCGGTAGGCGGCGATTGCGTTCGACAATGTCATCGATGACCGCCCTGGTGACTTCCTGATTCAGGTCAGGATGCAATACGAGGACAAGAGTCTCTTTCCCAAGCTCCTTTTGTGACCAGATGAAATTTGCGGCGAAGATCGAATGCTCCTTGATGTCGATTCCCTCAAACGCCGACTCAATGTCTTCGGGATAAATGTTCTTGCCACCCTCGGTCACGATCATGTTCTTCTTGCGACCAAGAAGCTGGAGGTGATTGGAGAGTTCGAAGCGTCCGAGATCGCCCGTGAGAAGCCATCCGTCCACGATGGTTTCGGCGGTTAGCTCGGGATCGTCGAGGTAATGCGACATGACGGTGGCGCTTTTGGCAGCAACTTCACCGACACCGTCTGCGTCAGGACTCAGAATGCGAATTTCGACTCCCGGGAGCGCCTTTCCGACCGTGTCGGCGCGGAATGGTTTCAGGTCATTCAATGTTAGGGCCGTGCATCCCTCAGTAAGGCCGTATCCATTCGCAACCGGGATGCCGAGATCATAGAAGAACTGTAGGGTCGAAGGCTCGATAAAAGCGCCGCCCGTGATGAGCGCAAGCAGTTCCCCGCCGAATGCTTTGTGAACCTGGGGCAGGAGTTTGCGGCTCAGGGGGACGTTCGGCCGACTTCGGGTCAGCACCTTGTTGATGGCAATCATCCGATCGAGGATAAATCGCTTGAAAACCGACAAGTTTTCGAAATTGCCCCGAATTCCGCGCTCCAAATTTTTGAGCACCAGAGGAACCAGACTCACATAGGTGATCTTGTATCGAACAAAGGCATCGCGGACGAACTCCGGTCTCAGAGTACGCAGATGTACAACGCAGGCTCCGCAAACGAACGGGCCGATAAAGCCGACCATAAAGTCTATGGCGTGGTTCGTAGGAAGAATGCTAAGGTAGCGCACGCCGGGCCAGAACGGATACCAGGCGCTCAGCGACTTGCATTGCTCGAGGTAGTTATTGTGGGTAAGTACACAGCCCTTCGGACGCCCTCCCGTGCCGGAGGAATAAACGATGCAGGCCCAGTCTTCCCGTTTGCGAGGAATGAACGTTGGATCACCCTTGCGGCGGAACTCCTCCCAGCGAAAACCGCCTCTTAGGTCGGCTGTAGGCGGCGCTTCGGTCACAAGCGCAATCTTGAGCTTATGATTGGAAAACTCCGGATGTTCTGTAATCGCCCGCCAGAGATGGTATTCGATGATCAGGAACTTCGCCTTGGAATGGGCCAAAAGCGGAAGATGCTCGCCGGCTGTCAACTTGTAATCGAGCGGGACCAGCACTCCACCCGCGTACAAAACTCCATAGGCGGAGATCAGCCACTTCGACTGATTCGTCATGACGATGGCGCAGCGATCGTTAGGTTGGAACTCAGCGTCCTGCAAGGCGCGCGCCAGTGGCAGCGCCATTTGCTTGAAATCGGAATACGTCAGGCGCGTACGCTCCCGATCGCGGTCCGCCTCAATCAGGCAGGTTTCGTTGGCGAAGGCATCGAGAGCCTCGCGTAGAGCAGAACCGAGTGATGAGTGTTGGTCGAGATCGATCATCTTTATAGGGTGATCGGGTGATTAAAGAAGCCCCTCCACCTATTTCACCACAGAGAAGCGGCGACACAGCCACCAAGAACTTAATCTATTGGATTCCCTGCTCAGCGGCCGATGCGCGAAGAAGCTATGTGTCTCTCGGCCCTGTGGTGAAACCTGATTTTACAGCCTTGTCTGAATTCGCTCCGCCAATGTTCGAAAATCGGTAACGCCCTGCAGTTCATAGTCGGGCAGTTCGACATTGAAGTGCTGTTCGAGGCGTGTGAGGAGGCTCAGGGCCTGCAGGCTATTAATCCCGAGCTTCTTGAAGAAGTCGTCGTCGGGCGAAAGGCTCTCGCGCGGGACCTTGAATTGCGCGGCCGCCAGGTCAAGGATTTCGTCGGTGGTCTGCTCGTGAGTTCGCATGTTCCTTATTATGGCAAATACGGCTGGGCATCCGTACTTTCGACGAACTTCCTTAGGGCAGCCTGAACCGTAGGCCGCGCGTAGAGATCGCAGACGATGTCGATTTCCTGTTGCAGTTCTTCATAAGGGATTGGCTTGATGAACTTTTTGGCCGCGGCAGCCGTGCGACGGTCGAACTTCGCCAGTTGCGCGGCGGTCGCTCGGGCTGCTCTCAGGGCAGCGCCTTCTGCAACTACTTGGCTGACAAGGCCGATCTGTTGGGCTTTGGTGACGTTAAAGCTGCGCCCTGTGAGGAGGAGATCGCGGACGACGGCGTTGCCGAGGTCGCGCTTGAGTCGTGGAATGCCGCCAAAGCCGGGAATGATTCCGAGACGCAGCTCAGGGAAGCAGAAGCGCGCGGTCTTATCGGCGATGATCATGTCGCAGGTGAGGGCCAGTTCGAAGCCACCGCCGAATACAATGCCGTGCACGCAGGCAAGCGTGGTTAGGGAGGTCGCGTCGAGGGCATTCATCGCGCGGTGAATGCGCTGATGAAAATCGCGAATACCTTCTAAGGCGGTCTTTTCTTCTGTGGTGCGAATTCCCTGGTAGAGTTCGCGGAGGTCGCCACCCGCGCTGAACCCGCAAGCAAGTCGGCTATAAATGATCAAAGCGTGCGCCGATTCTTCAAACGACGGCAAAGCCGCCGTGAGGCGTTCCAGTTCGGATAGGAACAGCGTGCCCATCTCATTGCAGGGCTCGCGATGCAGCGCTAGTTCGATAACGCCATCGACCAGTTCCCACGAGATCGCATTGCCTTTGTAGCTGTGCATTGCCGGTGTTCTTCCGTCGTGCACCTTGGTGGCGAGAGAAACCTTTTAAACCACTAAGGTACGAAGGCGAAGCAAAGCTATACGGCTTTCTTCGCTGCGTACATATCTTCAATGTCGTGCCGGAAGCGCTCAGCGATGGCATCGCGCTTCAGCTTCCCATTGGCCGTCAAGAGGCCGTTGTCAGCAGTAAAGGCTTCACTGATGATCCGAAACCCACGCACCTGCTTGTAGTGCGGGAGAGAGGGATTCACTGTGCTGATCGCGGCCTGCACCTGATCACTGATTACTGTTCCCGTAACGATAGCAGATAGATAGCTCCGGCCGTTGCCAACCACGACAACATGCTGTGCACTGGGAAGCAAATTGAGCAACTCGTCCTCGATCGGCTCGGGAGCGATATTGTGGCCGGAGTTGAGGATGATCAGGTTCTTGATGCGTCCTGAAATCTTCCAGTTCCCCGCCGGGCTCATTTCGCCCTGATCACCGGTGTGAAACCAGCCGTCACGCAGAACTTTGACGGTTTCTTCGGGACGGTTCCAGTATCCGCGAAACACATTCGGTCCGCGGACCAAGATTTCGTCGTTTTCGCCGAGTTTCATCTCAATTCCCGACACCGCGCTGCCGACGCGGCCCACCTCATAGCGACGCGGGTCATCCATCGTGCAGATGGCCGTCGTCTCGGTCAGGCCATAAACCTGCAACACGGGGATGCCGAGCATCTTGAAGTAGAGTTGCGTTTCCACATTCAGCGGAGCCGAGCCCGAGATGAGCGCCTTAAGATTGGTCCCGATCATCTTCTTACGGATGGTGGGAAAGACGAGCTTATTCGCCATTGCAAGCCAGATTGAGTCTCTAACGCTGGCCTTGCTTTCCTGTTTGCGCATGTACGCAGCTTTGGCGTTGGCGTAGATCGTCCGCACCACGCCCCCCGTCTTCCAGATCTGCTCATCCACCGCACGGCGTACGCGTTCGAGCAGTGCGGGAACATTCACGAAGTAGTCTGGCTGGACTTCGCGGATCTCCTTTGCGATCCGGTTCAGGTCGCTATTCATGAAGGTTAAACTACCGCGCTCAAGGCCAGTGAGCGTGGTGATCCACGCAGCGGCGAAGTTCAATGGCGCCCATTGATAGACCCGGTCTTGCCCCGCTCGGCGGTCCATCAAAATATCGAGCCGCTCGGAGGTGCAGTCCAGGATATGTCCGACATTGCCGGACGTGATCATTACGCCTTTAGCCTCGCCCGATGTACCGGAGGTATAGATAACGGCGACGAGGTCGGAATCAGCATGCGGGTGAAGATCTGCTAGGGCAGGCGCCTCGTCCCCGAACGCCCTATCGGCCGAGAAAACCTCCTCGAACAAGACTTGCGCCGGAGCTTCTGACCAGGCCTGCAGAATGGAATCACGAAGCACACCGTCGCCAAAACAGATCAGCGCGGGCGAACAGTCCTTCATCATGGTAACCAGTTCAGACGGCGCCTGGCGCGAATACAGCGGGACGACAACGAGACCCTGGGCGATGATCGCGAGGTCCATCACAATCCAATTGATTCCGTTCCCCGCCAGTAGCGCAACCCGATCACCTTTCCTCAATCCTTGAGCGGATAGGAATGCACGCGCCTGACCGATTCTAGTAAGCAGCTCGCGCCCGGTAACCGAGGTGGGCTGGTTCTCACGGAGTTCTGTTAGCAGCGTCTGATCGGCGGATGCTGCGAGCCGGGAAACGATTTGGTCGAGAAAGGACATTTCTGGTCTGGGTTCGACAGCCGGGCCCCACCGATGCCAAAATGCGGGCCAGCGCGGGCCTTTGATTCTTAGCTGTACATTCCAATCAGGCGATGCAGGCCTTGGTCCATCGGCGGCAGGTAGTCTTCCCAGCCCCATTGGCCTTTACGCGTCGGGAACTCGGGATAGCGGCGCTGCACCTCTTCTTCGAAATAGACGCCCATTCGCGCCATCACTTTCAGATTCTTCACAACCGTGCGCCCAATACCATCGGCGATCTTCTCGCCGTTGGTCGCGATGTTTTCGAGTGCCGCAAGCAGCTTGGGCTCAAGATCGGGGTCGTCCACTTCCATCAAGAGATCTTCCTGGCCGCGATCCTTCATCAGATTGCGAATGCGCTCATCCATCGTGATACCACAGGAAGGAACCAGTGCCGGCATCGACGTGACGATGCCGTGAAACCGGGAGGAGGCCATCAAGTGGCAGGCGCGCAAAATGCTGACGATCTCATACATGTTGTAGTCGTCGGAGCTCAGCACGGGAACGCCGCCGAGCCGCTCGGAGATTTTTCTTGCCGGGCGTGCGTCGAGACGCTCGGTCGCGGCCAGAACCACGAAAATGTCATGGCGTTTGCGGAAAGCGTCTATCGCATTTCCAATGGACGTGAGATAGTGCGCGTATTTCCGATCTCCCTCCGGGCCAGAATTATGGAAGTAAGGTCCACGGTAATGAATCGCTTTGTGCGCTCCGGTTGCCTTGAGGGCGAGCAGCTTGCCGATGGAAGCCCGAACCGGCCATTCAAAGGGATTGATGGGGCAGACGACAAGAACAGGCTTTGTGCCATCCCACCCATGGTCGCCAAGCACCCTGCGCCCGTACTCCGGGGGATTGGGGGGGAAGGTCCAGGCGGTATCGGTGCCGAGTTCAGTGGGAACGCCGAGTTCCCGCAACAAGGTGCGGGATTCTTCATTTCTGGTAATGACTAGCGAATCCCGGCAGAAGCGGGCACACATCTTCCGGATGGGAGTATCCATGTGTCCGGCCTCCGCGCCGTAGCCGACCGATAGTTTGTTCTCGGCCGCGGCCAGGCCGAGAGAGCCGATCATCATGGTGGTGAGTGCGTTTGCGAACTTGCTCTTGAACATCGAGCCTTCGCAGGCAACCACGCCGTGATGTTGCGGAACTTCCCGGGAAAGGAACGGCGGAAAAATATCGGGCAGATGAACCTGGCGCGTATCTTTGAAATAACCGTCCGTGAGCTTAAAGCTCTGGCTCATCACACTGAAGTCGACGTTGTCCGGGCCAAGCACGTGCCGCAATTGACGGATCATCTCTTCGACTCGCGCATCCGAACCCATGTTGCGCGCGCCGTTGTATCCGGCGAAGAGCAGCTTGAGCTTCTTGCCCGGAACCCAGCGCTCGCCCTTACCTAACACCCAGGCGGCCTTTTTTCGCTCGATGATGGAGCTAACCCAGGCCTGCAGCATGAAGTCCATCATGCGGCGGAGCCTCCAGCCCGGACCGGCCAGGCCTGGTACGGATAAATGAAATTCACCTCTCGACTGAACTTGAGGAGCGGAAAGCTGTATTGAGAAAAGGGGATGGGCTTGCGACCAAGCTCGGTGGTGGCACGCGTGTTGTCGAACACGGTGTTGAAGGTCAAATACGGCATGAAAACTTTCATGAGTGCAGCGATGTGCCCGACCGGGCTTCTGCGGTTGGCGAGCAGGTCGACCGTGCCCGAAAACGGTTTCTGCGCGAACGGAAGATAAAGCGGCCCTCGTTTTCCCCGGGCTGCCGCCAACGAGGCAGTAATTTGCTTGAAAGTTTGGGAGTCGCGGCCGGATGAAAGATGGTATGTATCGTAGTTGGTTTTTTCTTTCAGGTGCAGCGTCGCTACCGCATCGGCGACGAAATCGACGTTCACAATGTCCACGCGATCTTTCGAGCGAAGCGGAAGAGCCGGTAATTCCGCGAGGAAGACGAAAGCGCGAACCATATCAAACTGCGTGGTCTCGGCCCGGCGGCTGTCCCCAAGCACGATACTGGGGCGGAAGATGGTTTTTGGAACATCCGGCAGAAGCTGACGAATCATGTGCTCGCAGAACTTCTTAGTGCGCGCGTAAGGATCGTAGTCAGAGCGGTTCCAATCGACCGAACTATCTTCGCTGACCACCTCATCCTGCCGTTTTCCGCAAACCGCAACCGTGCTGACGTGGCTGAAGCGACGCAGACCATGGTAGTAGTCCACCTGCTGGCCAAGTTTGACGACTTCGAGCGTCCCTCGCAGGTTCACGTTGAGACAGCTCTTCTCGGATTTGCGATTCAGGGATGCCGCGCAATGAATGACGGAGTCGGTTGTATGGACCAGGCGCTCGTAATCTTCCTGGGAAAGACCAAACTTCTCCTGGGTCAGATCCCCACGATAGATACGAATACCAGTTTGCAAGTATTCGTAAAAAGTCTTGAAATCGAAATGCAACTGCAACGAGCGCCAGAGGCGCTCTTCAGCCTCGTGCGGGTCTTTGGCTCGCACCAGCACGTTGATGGGTGCGCCGAAATTCTGCAGCAGGTTGGCGGCAATATGCGCGCCGATGTATCCGGTCGAGCCGGTCAGGAATATCGCCACGTTGCTCCGTTCGTTCCGGTTTTCACGGTTTCCGCCTCGTTTGCGGGCTGCAGGTTGCGCGGCGCCCGGGGCTCGAGTGGACGTCCTTCGATCAGCGGATACGTCCATTTGCGCAGCGCCGGAATGTGAATGTTGATCCAGTACTCATACCAGTCGAGCGAGGAGGTGTTGTATCCAAACCGTCCGCGCTCTTCAGGGACAAGAGCATGCGACAGTTTCTCGACGTTCTCGGCAACGAAATCATGCTCGTTGAGCAAGATGAAAGGCTCGAATAACTCAATCAGCTTCTCGACTTTTTCGAGGCTGCGTTCGGCCCTGGCAAGCGGCGTTTTCTTGAGCGGCAGGGGTGCCGCAATCGTCTGAATGGCTCGAACGACAGCACGTTGCGCCGGAGCCGACATGCGATTGTAGCGTTCCTTTGAGACGGGAATGGCGTCCAACCGCAAACGCAGCCAGTACTCAATGCCTTCTTGAGCGCGGTAGTGTTTGCGGTGCGCGAGCGAGGTTAACTCGATAGATCTGCGCATGTCGCAAGGGTTCGTCACCGAGGTCGCCAGCTGATAAACCATATCGTGGCGGCGCTCGATGAGCGCAGCGGCTATCAAGGTCATACCCCGGCACACTGCATCCACCGGGATAATATCGAGCCGCTTGCGTTCATTGCTGGGGAGTTGGCGGAAGGTGGTTCCGAGCAAGTATGAGAGAGACGCGGACGTGTTGATACCTTCATTCCACCCACGGAATGGTTGAACGGTTGAGCTTTCTACGATCGCGGGGCGAAC
This sequence comes from Terriglobales bacterium, assembly GCA_035606605.1. GTDB lineage: Bacteria > Acidobacteriota > Terriglobia > Terriglobales > Acidobacteriaceae > Gp1-AA145. Next base: position 27,256 of record DATNEX010000182.1, on the reverse strand, counting down.
GATGGCAATCGGCAGCCCGGCGCCTTGCTTCAGCAACAACGATTCGGCGAGGCTCTTGGTCAACGTGTAGGTATTTGGCCAACCCAGTTCGTTGGCGCGTCGCCTCCCTGCTTCGGTGAGCTCGTTGCGAAGCCAGCGGACCCGGTTCTTTCGAATCTGATTGTCGAGTGCGGCTCCCTGCAGATCTTTGGCGGCATGCTCTTTGCCCCTTGCCTGACGACGCAACTCCTCGGTGACCTCTGGACCTTCGGCTCGGCGCTCGGTATCCTCAACCAACTTGTGCAGCGACCGCCATTCCAGTTCAGCATCGAAATTCGTCGCGCCAGCTGGGGTATAGTCTGGGCGCACGGTTTCAAACACGCGGCCATCGCGCGCCCCGGCAACATAGCAAGTGGAAAGATGCAGCAGTCCGGCATGATCGCAGGACCGGATGAACTCGCTTACATGGACGGCGGCGTCGACGTTGGTAGTGAGGGCGTCGCGCAGGTCGGGGTTGAAGTCGGTGAGGCCGGAGCTGTTGATCACCAGATCCAGGCTCGACCTCAGCCTGGCGGAAACCTCAGCATCGACCCCCAGCCCGGGTTGGGTCACGTCGCCTTCCACCACTTCGACCTTGTCGTTGATGAACTCGAGGAGCTTCGATCCGTACTTTTCATAAAGAGGATCGAATACTGGGGAATCTTCAACCAACTTCTGAAAGCGCTTCCGCGCCGGATTGGATTTTTGACGGCGAATCAAGAGATAGATCTTTCCGATATCCGGCAGATCTATTAAGGTGTTCGCCAGCCAAACCTTGCCGATAAAGCCGGTGACGCCGACGAGCATCACGTGTTTGCCCCTTAGAGCTGATCGCACCGAAAATGGCGTCTTCTGCTGTGTACCGTCGAAATCCACCAGCGGACGTTCGAGCGACGACGTAACTCGCCCGGCGGGCTGGGTCACGGTGGAAACGCTACGGGCGTTATGAAATCCCAGATCGGCGGCGACTTGGGCCATCGTGCGGGTACCGTCCGCCTTCGAAGCCAGGCGAGCGAATATCCCGCGCGGACGAACCACGGGATCGATCAGACGGCCAGTCGAGATGCCGTCGCGGAACTCCAGGCGGTTCGCAACGATATGCTTCACGCCAAGATGTTGTGCGAGATGGCGGATCACGTGATCCAGTCCATGGCTGAGTAGGACGACCTCGGTGCCGGAAGCCACCAGCTCCTTTACCCGGCGCACCCCCTCGTCCTTCAAGTGAGGCTTTAACTTGTACTGGAAAAACTCCTCTCCCAGAAGATCGAGGCGATCGCGGCTGATCCCGCGTAGCACCGCGTAAAGCACGCGAGTGGCAAACCGGCGATTGATCGCATACAGGAACGGCCGTGCGAAAGCGGTCAAAAGAACCGATCCGCGGCGCAAACCGCGCTCGTTGAAGGTCTGCGCATTCCAGGTAAAGAACGCGACCGCACGGACGGCTGTCAGTTCCAGCAGGCTGCCTTCAGCGCGCCAGAAGACGTACTTGGAATTGGGGTTCTGTTGGACCAATTTCGTATAGAGCCTGATAGTTCGCGAAAAGCGCACGTCCCTAGCGGGATCGAGTTCCACATTCTAAGTTCCAGCCAGGGTCGCCTCGCACACCCGCGACCGGAATGGTACAGGAGTACTTTATTGTAAAGGAAGATGGGCCAGCTACGAAGGGCGTTGGCGGCCTTGGCGAACCACGAGAGACAAAATTCCCGCCAGAGCAAGGCAGGCGGTGATCACCAGCATACCGCCACGAAACCCCGCACCGGAACTCCGTTTGGAACCAATGATGTAGGGACCATAATAGCCGCCGAGATTCCCAAAAGAATTGATAAGGGCAATGCCAACTGCAGCTGCGGTACCACTCATCAGCGATGTCCCCGTTGCCCAGAATGGTCCTTGCATACAGAACGTTGCTGCCAGTGCGAGCGTGACAAAGGCCAAACCCGAAACAATTGAACTGGTCTGTGCTGCGATGAACAGAAACACGGCAGCAGAAAACGCCGAGCCGGCGAGGTACATTCTGTGTCTGCCGGATTTATCGGAACGCGCGCCGATCAGAACCATGGCCAAGGCGGTGACTACGTACGGAATCACCGAAACAATTCCGATCTCGAAATTGCCGAGGTGGGAAAGGCTTTTGATATAGGTCGGCAGCCACAAAATGAGACCATACGCAGACGCGGTAAGCCCGAAGTACACGATCGTCAGAAGGAAGATTCGCCAACTCAGAGGCCACAGCCACTTCATAAAGTTCAGGAAACTCGCCCAATCTCGAATGCGTGTCGCAGAAGCATGTTGTTGACGCTCATGCTGCAAAGAGTCGATTAGCCAACGCTTCTCTTCCGGTGCCAGCCAGTGTGCGTCCTGTGGATGGTCTTTGAGAGTGAGCAGGACAACAACAGCGAGCAAGACCGCCGGCCCCCCCTCGATGATGAACATCCACTGCCAACCCTCAAGCCCTAGCTGATGCAGATTCAGCAGCGCTCCGGAAATGGGGCCCCCTACAACACCAGCCAGCGGATTCGCGGTCATGAAGATCGAAACCGCACGTGCGCGTGCGGTTGCAGGAAACCAGTTCTTTAAGTAAAGGATGATCCCCGGGAAAAATCCTGCCTCGGCGGCACCTAGCACAAAGCGCAACACATAAAAACTTCGCGGAGTGTGGACAAGAATCATGCCGCAGGAAACAACTCCCCACAGCACCATGATCGCGGCCATCCAGCGGCGCGCGCCTACGTGGGCCAACCCGAGATTGCTCGGTACTTGAAGAACCATGTACCCGATAAAGAAGATCCCGAAGCCAGTGCCGAACACCTCGTCGCTGAAACCGAGCTGTTCGCGCATCTGAAGCGCGGCAAAGCCGACGTTGATGCGGTCAAGGTAGTTGACGATGTAGAGGAGGAATAAGAATGGCAGCAGTCGCCAGAGCAATTTGCGGACTACGACGGATTCAAGATCAGTCGCAACCACCGTATTGGTGACCGGAGAGCTCATTCTTGCGCCGCATCAGGATACGACACCGGCGCCAGTTTCAGCTTGTCAATTATTTCGGTAACGATCGCATCGGGGGTTTGGGCGATCCTGACCGCCAGAGCATCTCTTGGCTCTTCCAGATCAGCGAACTGGCTTTCGAGGATCGAGTCGGTCGCGAAGTGCCCACGGCGGGCGTGGAGGCGCCGGCCGATAAGCTCTACATCGCCTTTGAGATAGACGAAGTGCACATCTGCGGCGCGGAGTTCCTCCCGGTAGGAGTGCTTTAGCGCCGAACATGCGAGTACAACACTCTTCCTTTTGTTGTGCCATTGTTCGATCGCGCCGCGCATGGCGGCCAGCCAGGGTCCACGATCAGCATCGGTCAGCGGTATGCCCTGGCTCATCTTGCGGATGTTCTCGTCGGGATGGAAATCATCCGCGTCAGCGAATTGCCAGCCAAGTTTCTGCGCCAACAAGGTTCCGACGGTAGTTTTTCCGGAGCCGACCACTCCCATGATTACCAGGACCACGAGTTCTCCACAGTCAAGTGATTCATCATCTCACGCGAACTTGGATTGCAAGAGGAGGGTCCCGGACCCGGGCGCGGCGGTGAAGGCAGGAGTCCGCCTACGGCGTGTTGTGCGCTTCAGCCACCGCTTTCTGCACGGCAAGCAATTCTTTCAGCACACCGCGCAGCTTGGTGGATTCGAGCGCGTTCGCCCCATCCGACTTCGCTTCCTTGGGGTTGTCGTGTACTTCCATGAACACGCCGTCCACTCCGGCCGCAACGGCCGCACGGGAGAGGAGCGGGATGAATTCAGGCTGCCCGCCACTTACGGCCTGATCGCCGTCGGCCGAGGCGGAAGGAAGCTGGACGGAATGCGTTGCGTCGAACACAACTGGCGAGAATTTTCGCATGAGGGCGAGCGAACGCATATCTACAACCAGGTTGTTGTAGCCAAAGCTGGCACCGCGTTCGGTCACAAACACTCGATCATTCCCGGCTGAGCGGCATTTCTCGACTACATGTTTCATGTCCCACGGCGAGACGAATTGGCCCTTCTTGATGTTGACGGCCCGCTCGGTCATACCGGCCGCCACCACCAGATCGGTCTGTCTGCAGAGGAACGCCGGGATCTGCAGGACGTCGGCGACCTCGGCAACCTTAGGCACATCTTTGGTTTCGTGCACGTCGGTCAAAATCGGCACATGGACTTCATCTTTGACTTTCTTCAGAATGCGTAATCCTTCAGAAAGGCCGGGGCCACGGAAGCTGCGGATGGATGTCCGGTTGGCCTTGTCGTAGGAAGCCTTGAAGATGAAAGGAATGTTCAGAGAACGGGTGACGCCCTTAATGACCTCAGCCATGAAGATTGCGTGCTGCTCGCTCTCGATTACGCACGGGCCAGCGATCAGGAAAAGATTTCCTGACCCGATACGAATGGACTCGACTTGGAATGAAACGCTCATGGGAGCTGGGTTATTGAACCCAATTGTGCCAGAACGGGTATCGATTGAGCATCAGAATGTCTGACTAGCGCCCTCGGAGTCCGCCAGCCGAACCCTTGGAGACACTCGGAGGTACAGCCCTTCTCTAGCGCGAAGCGACTTTCACCGGTCGATGGAACATTTCGACCGCCGCACTCTGCTTCTCTTCCGCCCGCCTCTGCCCGTGCTCGTAGGCTGCACCGATAAATGTTCGAAACAGCGGATGCGGCTCGAGCGGCTTCGACTTGAATTCGGGATGAAATTGGCACCCGATGAAGTGCGGATGATCCGGCAGCTCAACCATCTCGACGTAAGTGCCATCCGGCGATGAGCCGGAGATACGCAGGCCGGCGGCAGTGAGCTGCTCTTCGTACTCGCGGTTGAACTCATATCGGTGGCGGTGGCGCTCGCTGATCTCCGTTTTGCCGTAAATCCGGTACGCCAGCGTGTCCAGCTCGATTTTGCAGGTCCAGGCACCAAGGCGCATCGTTCCCCCGAGTTCTTCCACGCCGCGCAGTTCCCGCAATTTATAAATCACTCGATGGGGCGTGGCAGGATCAAACTCGCTGGAATTTGCTTCTTCCAATCCGCAAACGTTGCGCGCGAATTCGATGCAGGCCGTCTGCATCCCCAGGCATATACCGAAGTAGGGGACCTTGTTCTCGCGAGCATAGCGAATGGCTTGGAGCATCCCTTCAATGCCGCGCTTGCCGAATCCGCCCGGAACCAGAATGCCGTCGTAGTCGCGAAGCTGCTCCTGGCAAGCTTCCTGGCCAGCTTCCAAGCCCTCGGCTTCCACCCAGCTCAAGCGCAACCTCAAGTTATGCGCCAAGGCTCCGTGAACCAGTGCCTCTTTGAGCGACTTGTAGGAATCCTCGTATTCGACATATTTGCCGACAATCGCAATATGCACATCCGCCCTTGGGTTGTACACCCGGTGAACCAGCTCTTCCCATTGCTTCAGATCGCGTTCCTTTGAGTCCAGGTGCAGATACTTCAGCACCAGCGTATCGACCTTCTCGTGGGAGAACACGAGCGGGACCTCGTAGATCGAAGCAACGTCCTTTGCGGTGATGACCGCTTCTTCTTCCACATTGCAGAAGAGCGCGATCTTTGACTTGATCTCCTTGGCAAGGAAGCGGTCGGCGCGGCAGAGCAGAATGTCCGGCTGAATTCCGATGCTGAGTAACTCTTTCACCGAGTGTTGTGTTGGCTTGGTCTTCAGTTCCTGCGCCGCCGCGATAAACGGCACCAGCGTCACGTGCACAAACAACGTGTTCTCACGCCCAAGTTCCTGGCGCATCTGGCGGATGGCTTCCATAAACGGCAAAGACTCGATGTCGCCAACCGTACCGCCAATCTCAACTATCGCAACATCAACATCTTGGGCGACTTTCTTCATAGCAGACTTAATCTCATTGGTGACGTGCGGAATGACCTGCACGGTCTTGCCGAGATAGTCGCCACGGCGCTCTTTGGCGATGATCTGCTCGTAAATGCGGCCGGTGGTCCAGTTGTTGTCGCGGGAAAGTTTCGAGTGGGTGTAGCGTTCGTAGTGGCCCAGATCCAGGTCGGTTTCTGCACCATCGTCGGTGACAAAAACCTCGCCGTGCTGGAACGGAGACATTGTGCCGGGGTCAACGTTCAGGTACGGGTCGAACTTCATCAAGTTGACTTTGATTCCGCGGCTCTCGAGCAGGCATCCGATCGAGGCCGCCGCCAGTCCCTTGCCCAATGAAGACACTACACCGCCGGTTACAAAGATGTACTTTGCCGACATCGTTGCCTCGCTCTGAATTGTTTTGGAAAATTGTGCAGGCTGGCGTGCACGATCAATTATGGCAGAACATGGGCGACAGGGGAATGGGGAATTTTAGGAGCGTTTAGCTTCACAGGGCTGCCCGATGGCCTTTGAAGGTTCGACGCCGGGGGGAACCCCGGCAGCCCACGTCAAGCGCATCAGAGTAAACTGAAGATGTTTTATGGCAGGCTTGAGACACTCGCGAATTGCGCTCTTCGTCCTGGTGGCGCTCGCCACACCGAACCTCGCATCACCCGCCGACTCGACTAGGCGATTGATTCTGAAAGACGGGTCTTACCAGGTCGTTACCAAATGGGAGATTCAGGGCGACCGGGTCCACTACTACAGCGCCGAGCGCGATGAGTGGGAAGACGTCCCGAACGCCATGGTCGATTGGAAGGCGACCGATCAATACGCAAAGGACCGCGAAACGCTGAAGAGCTCACCGGAAGCCCAAGCGCTTGATCGCGAGTTGCAGGAGGAACGTCAGGAACAGGAGGCTAAGTCTCCGACTGTGGCTCCCGGACTCCGACTGCCGCCGGAAGGGGGCGTCTACGCGCTTGACACCTATTTAGGGGAACCTCAGCTACTGCCGCTAGAGCAGAGCACCGGGCAAGTCAATAAGAATACAAAACGAAACATCCTGAGAGCTGCCATCAATCCAGTCGCAAGTTCGAAGATGACTATCGAGCTTCCCGGAGCACGCTCCAAGACCCAGGTCCACGCCTCATTGCCGACCGTCTACGTAAATCTGGATTCGAATGCTGAAGACGATTCCGCGGCAGACGCCACCACTTCCGGAAAACCTCCCGCGCAGCTTTCCTGGGACCGCTTCCGGATCGTTCGCGTTCAGGTCAAAGGCGACAAGCGAGTCGCTGGAGCGGTGAAAACCGCAGTGTATGGCAAAACGAGCTCCGAACAAGACCTAGTTGTGGCCGATGCCGAACAACTGGGGGAGGGATGGATCAAGATCACGCCGAAAGAGCCGCTTGTTCCAGGTGAGTATGCGCTGGCAGAAATGCTCGGCAAACAAGGCATGAACAGTTATGTGTGGGACTTCGGCGTCCATCCAGATGCGCCTGCCAATCTGTCCGTAATCCGACCCGAGAAGCAGAAGCCGTCTCCCGCCGAGAACAAGCCCGAGTTGAAGACGCGAGACTCTGACGACAGTACGCCAGGGTTAAAGAAACGCTAGTCATCGCAGGGATGTTGTGCCCTAAGGTCTCTACCTGCCTCCTCTGCCGAGGATCGTGCATCATTTCTGTCACGAACAACTGGCACCCGCGTCCCCGGCATCTCGAATAGCGGAGGAGGGGTATGAAATCACCTAAACTGCTCTTACTAGCTCCAGTTCTGCTTGCGATCTCGGCCATGGCCCAAAGCTCGCAAAATGGCTACGTGATCCCGCAAGGCACAGATATCAAAGTTCGAACCGACACCACGGTTCCCGCCAAGCCCGCTGCTGACACACGCTATACGGCTACCGTCAGCAACGACGTCATGAATAATTCAGGCGGCGTCGCCATCCCTCGCGGCTCGCGTGCTGACCTCGTCGCAGTTCCCAAAGAGGATGGGAAAGACACGTTTCTGGATCTGCGTTCGGTGACCGTAAACGGCCAACGGTATGAACTCGAAGCCCGCGGTTCGGAAAAGAGTTCGGCTCCTGGCGGCCTGGGTGCAAACAAGCGCACGGGTAAGTATGTTGGCGGAGGTGCAGCCATCGGTGCCGTTCTTGGAGCCTTGCTAGGCGGAGGCAAGGGCGCCGCGATCGGAGCAATCGTCGGTGGCGCAGGCGGAGCCGGTGCTCAGGTCTACACCGGCAAGAACAAGGAATTGCCAGCTGAAACCCAACTCAGCTTTAAGTTGGCGGAAGATCTCCAGATGCGCACCGTGGACAGCGGACCATCGGGCGATCTGCGCGATCGTCCACCAGACTCCCACTAGGCCGCTAGCGTTAGCAACCTAGCTACAAAGGCAGGGGAGCCCAGTGCTCCCCTACTTTCTTCGAGTGACGAGCGCGGCCGCTATACTGCCGTGTGCCTTCTTCACCCCCATCACGCCTCGCCTACATCGACTGGTTGCGCGGACTTGCCTGTGTCCTAATGTTCCAAACCCACTGTTACGACGCCTGGCTGGGAGGCGCAGCGCGGGATTCGCGTTTTGCCATGTGGTCGCAACTAGGGGGCACGTTTCCTGCCCCGCTGTTTCTTTTTCTCGCGGGAATTTCGGTAGCTCTTATCGCCGAGAAGATGCTGCAGAAGGGGAGTACCGCCTCCCAGGTTGGAAAGAAAATCATCTTTCGGGGCACGGAAATCCTTGGTCTCGGCCTCTTATTTCGAGTTCAGGAATACGCAATCTCCTGGGGTTGGGCGCCGTGGACAGATCTGTTCCGAGTGGACATTCTGAATACGATCGGGGTCTCGATCATATTGATGGGTGCGGTGTGCTGGATAGCTTTGTTGTTCACTCGCGTCCCTCGAGTCGAGGGCGTTCAAGCCCAAGAAAATGGCGATCAAGCCCGCCTAGATGTTCGTCGCCACACTGAAATGGCTGCCGTTGCTTTGATCGCGGCCGTCGTGATTTCCTTATTGACCCCACTCCTTTGGACAACCTGGCGACCGCGCTTTCTCCCTTGGCAACTGGAGAGCTACATCAATGGCGTACACAATCTTGGTGCGCCGCAGCCCTGGCTCTTTCCGATTTTCCCCTGGACCGGATTCGCTTTTGCCGGCCTGTCGGTGGGTTCGATTCTCGCCAGCGGTTTCAGCAAAAAACTTGGGAGTCGGATATTTCTTTTGACCGGAGTATCCGGCGTCGCGCTGGTGTATGCCGCGAGATTGTCTGATTCCTTGTCATGGCAGATCTATCCCGTGTACGACTACTGGCACACGAGTCCTAGCTTCTTCCTGCTGCGCGTAGGCATGCTTCTGATTCTTGTGCTCGGGGCTTACGCCTGGTGCAGGTGGGGTATGGGACAAATCGGCTTCAGCCCACTCATTCAGCTCGGCAAAACTTCCCTGCTAGTTTACTGGGTGCACATTGAACTGGTGTATGGAAGGTTTCATATCTTAGCGCCCCGCAGTCAGACAATTCTCGGGGCATCGAAGGGACTCCTCACGATCTTTCTGGCAATGCTCGCCCTCTCGCTTGTGCGCACCGCATGGAAGGCTCGGACAGCGAGTCAATTTCGGGGCAGGAAGCCTGCGCAAGCCGCCGGGTAATTGCACCGCTATTGCTGTTCCGGCCACGTCTGGACGTTGTCCAACCGTTGCATGCCGGTTCGATGCAGGGCGAACAGGATGCCCCAAACCGTGCCAACAGCGGCAAGCACCAGAAGTAGCGCCAACAGAATGGACGAGAACATGGCATCCCAGACCGCCAGGGTGGCGTGCGGCAAGCCGGATTTCATCTGAACAACGGTCTTTGCTTTGTCGATCGCCAATACCACGCCTGCCAAAATCACGCACATCAGAACCACGGTCGAGCGGGGAAAACGAAATCCTGGATGCATATTCCACCTCCTGAATGGTAGCCAGTCATGGAATCCGAAAAAATGCCGAACGTGAGATTGTGCCGCTCCGTAAACCAATCCGGAAAACTCATGCGAGTAGAAACAAATGCGGCGAGGAAGACTGCGGTCAAGATCAGCATTCGCTTGCGCGAAAACACCGGCCATTTCGTCTCCAAACTCGAGACGGTGGGCCGGGGGGTAAAGATGCAGCAAGCTTTGGTAGATGCGCAGCATAGGTCATGCCTCCCTTCGGGCAACGCGCAATCCCGCCACTCGCGTCAGATGCCGCATTCGCTCAATTTCCGCCTCGAGATTGCGCCGACCTTTGCTGCTCAGCCGGTAAGCGCGCTTCTCCCGCGATGTGTCCTGCTCCTCGAAGCGCTCGATCCAGCCTTCGGATAAGAGCCGCTGCAAAGCGCCATAGAGCGTGCCGGTGCTCAGCACGACGCGCCCTCCGCTGATCTGCTCCACGTCTTTCAGGATGGAATAACCGTGTCTGGGACGCTGGGCGAGACTCAACAACACCAGGAAAACAGGTTCGGTGAGAGGGAGATTTTCCATATAGCGCAACTCGACATGTCGTCTTACGTCATATTAGCGGGGCGGCACCCTGGGGTCAAGCGCTTTCTCGCTACCGAAAGAAATGGAGGCAGAACAAACGCCTGGCAACGTTGCCAGGCGTTTGTTTCGGACAAAGCTTTAGGTTAGTGCGCGGGCGCCGGTTGCGGCCGTGGTTGAGTGTTTCCGAAATCCACTTTTGGAACAGCCCTTGAGCCTTCGGTCGCGGTGAAATACGCGTTGTTGGGTTTGAATCCCATGCTCGATGCGAACAGGCTCGCCGGGAACTGCTGCACGTAGGTGTTGTAATCCTGCAGGGTGTCATTGTAGCTTTTGCGCTCAACCGCAATGCGATTTTCCGTACCCGCAAGCTCATCCTGCAAGCGAAGGAAGTTTTCGTTTGACCTTAACTGGGGATAGTTCTCGGTCAGCGCTAGCAGTCGTCCGAGGGCTCCGTCGAGACGCTGATTCGCAGCAATTTTGTCCTGAGGATCAGTCGCGGAAAGCAATTGGGAACGCGCTTGCGCGATCTCGCCGAATACGGTCTGTTCCTGCTTTGTAATTCCCTTGACGGTTTCGACCAGATTGGGAATGAGGTCCGCGCGACGCTGCAGCACCACATCGACCTGTGACCAGGTGGATTTCACGGCTTCGTTTTTCCGCACCAGCGTGTTCTTCACGCTGAAATACATCCCAAAACCGATCAGCAGGATAAGAATGATCACGACTGCCACAACGCCTAGCTTCATAACTAGCTCCTTTCGGCTGACTCAGGAATTCTAAATGCTCGGTGCCGCCGAATTTCCCGGCATCGCATCCACCGCATCCGCAACGGTCGTAATTGCCGCCAAGTAGCGGGCCGCCACGTCGCTCGCCCGCAACTTGCCGCGATCGCTCTGCCTGGACCGCACGTCCATCAACTGCAAGAAGGGCGAATCGTCGAAGCCAAGCTTTTTCGATAAAGCGACGACCGCCTCGCGCGAGTGCTTCCGTTCCCCGTCCCCTATTTCCACTAGCACGTGACGAAATAGGGTTGTGAACGAACTCAGCGAGTGCAACATGACCTCCCACAGTTGCTTGTCGTCAGTTCCGGCCAGCAACAGATGCTGCCGCAGCAGGAACACTTTCTCTCGCAATTCGTACTCCAGCTGCTCGCGGTGGTGCGTCATCGGCACGTTCAAGACGCGCAGAGGGTCTTCGCCATGGAGCACTCGGTAACGTTGCCTCATGTCGCTGAACTCTATGGAGAATACGTCTGCCGAAGCATTTAGTTCCTGGGAAGTGATCACCAGAGGCGGACGGTGCCGCTTGCCCCGCCACCATGAGACCACGCTCGCGATCTTGGTGAGAGCCGGAAGGGACACGTCGCGCAGCAGGCATAGCAGGTTCAGATCGGAGTATTCCGGATGAAAGTCGCCGTCGGCTGCTGAACCGTAGAGCACGACGCTGACCAGGTTGTCTCCCGCCGCGGCCCTCATCTTCTCGACAAACTCCGACGTTAATTTCTCGTGAGTCATACGTTTCCCTCAGAAATGCTTGAATCCGCCGAATGGTCCATAACCTTCAGATGGCGGGTAGCCTCCGTCAATCGGAAATCCGAGAACTTGCCATGTCGACGGTATATTCAGGTAATACTGGCGGGACGGATCTCCATACCAGTAATTCTTTTCCCCGCCAACGCCCGCCGCAAAGTAGTAGAGCAGAGCAATTATTCCGATCACTGCACCGAGAAGAACGAATACCCAGGCAGGCGCAGAGTTGAAATGCAGCGCAGGCCCGGCAATGAAACACACCCAAAGCCCCATGTTCGGCATAGTCAGATCGCTTCTGTTGCTAAGCATTCACCAGCTTCCTCCGGCGCCGCCGCCCCCGGTTGAGCCGCCACCAAAACCTCCAAAACCCCCGCCACCGCCGCCGAAACCACCACCGCCCCAACCACCCCCTCCGCGATATCCACCGCCCCAGCGCGGACCACCGCTCAACAACAACCACCAGAACAGCAGCTTTCTCAGTGGTGTCGCAAGCACCACAATGATGACCAGGATGATCCAGAACACGGCGGCGGCGGAAAGTCTGGGATGAGGTCGTTCCGGCGTACGAGGCAATTGCGCCCCGGTCAATTGAATCCCAGCGTCTTGCGCAATTACATCTGCGACTCTGAGTGTTACAAGCCTTAGGGCTTGGTTGTAGTCACTTTGTTTTAAGAACGGAATCGCCTCACGCCCAAAACCCCCAACCTTGCCATCGGGCAGGATTGGTTCGAGGCCATAACCGACGTTTATCCAGTACTTATGATCTTTGACCGCATAAAGTATGAGCACTCCACGGTTGGTAGATTTGTTTCCGATTCCCCAAGCCTTATAAAGCTCGACCGAGTAATCGAATACATCCTTCCCGTCGGTAGAGTTGACGGTTACGACCGCGATTTGCGCATGCGCTTTTTCGTCGATCTGCTGGGCCACGTCGTTCAGCTCGTCCGTGGTTTCCGCGCTGAGAACATGCGCGAAGTCGTTGACGTAATTGGAGGGTTGAAGCCCAGAAATGGGCTCCGCGAGAGCAGATGCATGGAAAAACGCAAACGTAACTACGACGACGATAAGCCCGGCGCGCCGCATCGGGCTGATTGTACAGGAACGCATCGGGTGTCTCTGCCCGGCCGAGATGACGGCCTTGCGGAGTCAATCACATCGCTGAGCGCAGGAAATCCACCATCGCTCGTTCAGCGAAATGGCCATCGTACCCGTCCCGCTCGCCAATATAGGAGCAATGGCCTCCGTCTTCGGTCTCAACCAATTGGATGTTCGGGTTGGCGGCTATCTTGGCACGCGTCTCCGGCAGAATGCGAATGAAAGGATCATTTTTCGCGTAAAGGATCAGCGCGGGTACTGCGATTCGGTCGATTACGTTGGCGGCAGCCGCGCGCGCATAGTAATCGGAGGCACCTTCGAATCCGCAATAAAACGCGGTGACCCTGTCATCGAAATCGCGCAGGCTCTTGACACCGCGGAGCTTTGACAAATCGTACCGGCCCGGGAAACAGCGTTCTTTGGCACGCATGCGCGTCTTCAGCTTCAGGACGAAGTACTGCTCGTAAATGCGATTGGATGGCAGGTGGAGAGCATCGGCCGAAGCTGCGAGGTCGATGGCCGGGCAAACCGCGCCCACCGCGACAAACTGCCTCGGCCCAACCTTCCCCCATTCGCCCGCCGCTTTCAACACCAGATTGCCTCCCATGGAGTAACCGCAGAGAGCGACCTGCTTGATTCCATCGTTGTGCAGGAAATGCTCGGCCACGGCCATCACGTCGGCGGAACGTCCCGAGTGATAGAGAGTCGGAGCCAACGTGTCGGTCCCTCCGCAAGTGCGCTGGTTCATCAGCACGACATTCATGCCCGCGGACAATCCCTTTTCCGCGATCCCCAGCATGTAGAGTGACTCGCTTGAGCCTTCGAGGCCATGCACGACGATCACGGTCCCTGCCGCGCGCCGATCAGCCTGCCAATAGCACCGACAAAGAACCTGTATGCCCGCCTCCACCTCGACCAGTCGGGATTCGACCGCTCCCAAGGAGAACTTGCGTCGAAAGAAAAAACTTGCCACCGTTTGCACGTGGCCACCCCTTAGGAAACGACGAGGCCGGAATTCCAGCGTTTGGGTGGAAGCTGCCTTGGTTGTTCTCCTCACTCAGTGATTCTAAATGTAAGACAAATACAGGTTCGTCCAGGGCCGTCTGAGAGCAACCCTGTCTAGTAACTCCCTATCTGATTTCCACGAACGCATTGTTGGGAGGATAAGGATGAGCATAAAAATTCCGAACATACTTACGGTTGCAGCGCTGGCCGCCGCCTGTGCAGTCGCAGTTCCCCAGAGGGCTTCTGCCGACCAACGCACCGATTGCCAGAAGAAAGTGGAAAAGGCGCAGGACCACTATCGTCATGAGGCTCATGAGCACGGCAAGCACAGCCATCAGGCCCAGGAAGCGCGAGCCAAGCTGAATGAAACCTGGGACCGTTGCTGGACAGGCACGCATGCCTGGTACGACCCTCACCGGCATGAGTGGCGAACCGATCGCGACTGGGACCGCAACTATGATTGGGACCACGACAACGACCGGGACGACCGGTAGCTATTAGATGGAAGCGCCCCCGAGCAATCGGGGGCGAATTCCCTGCTTGGCCATCACACATTGCGCTTTCCCATTCACAATCTGCAATAGACCCGGTTGATTCCATCGTTGACACCGGTTGCGGCACACCTTAGCATGCCGTCTCATACGCGCAGTTCCCCAGAACACCTAATCCTCTGCGCGGCGAGTGTCAAGCATGAGCTTTCGTGACTTCATTTCCAAGCAGTTCATCGATGTAATCGAGTGGGTTGAGCCGGGGGACGGTGTTCTCGCCTACCGCTATCCTATGCAGGACCGCGAGATTCAGAATGGTGGGAAACTTACCGTCCGCGACTCGCAAATGGCAGTGTTCGTAAATGAGGGCAAGGTGGCAGATGTATTTGGCCCAGGCCTTTATACCTTGAACACCCAGACGCTGCCGATCTTGACCTACCTTCGCAACTGGGACAAGGCTTTCAAATCCCCCTTCAAATCCGATCTTTACTTCCTCTCAACTCGTCTGCAGACCAACCAGCACTGGGGCACGCCGAATCCGATTACTATTCGAGACAAGGAATTCGGCGCCGTGCGGATGCGGGGCTTTGGGATCTATACCTATCACATTGGGGATCCCAAGGTTTTCTATACGAAAGTGAGCGGCACTCGCGACCTCTTCAGCGTGCCTGATCTCGAAGGCCAGTTGCGCAACACGATTGTGGGAAGGCTCACAGATACATTCGCCAATAGCCAAGTGCCGTTTCTCGATATGGCAGCCAATCAGGTTGCACTCTCAGAAAAAATTGCCGGCCAACTCAAACCGGGATTCGTCGAGCTTGGACTCGCGCTCGACAGCTTCGTGGTCGAGAATCTTTCGCTTCCCGATGAATTGCAGAAGATTCTCGATCAGCGCATCAGCATGAACATGGTCGGTGACATGGGTCGTTACACGCAGTTCGAGGTCGCCCAGTCAATTCCAATCGCCGCCGCGAACGAGGGTGGTGGTGGAGTAGGACTTGGCGCTGGATTGGGCGCTGGTGTAGCTATGGGCCAGGCGATGATGGATGCAGTGAAGCAGGCTCGTACAACCAGCGGTGGAGAACCGGCCGCACCAGCGGGAACCGGTTCGACTGCCGACACGAAATTCTGCATCAATTGCGGCAAACCCATCCCGCGAACCGGCAAGTTTTGCCCTGAATGCGGACATGCACAGCAATAGTTGTCGCGTTGAACTATGAGTGGTATTGAGTGGGTTGTTGATGCGCAGGGGTGTAGTGCTGAATCTTTACGGGACTCACGACTCCTGCGCAGCCTGTTCGACAAACTGATAGGGGACTTGCGCCTTCGCCCGGTTGGGGTCACGCAGTGGCACCAATTTCCCGGGAGCGGGGGAATTACGGGGTTGTGTCTTCTGTCGGAATCTCATCTCGCCTGCCATACCTTTCCCGAGCACGGATCGCTCTGCCTCAACCTCTTCTGCTGCCTGCCCAGGGAGGCGTGGGATTTCGAGTGGTACTTGAGAGAGAAGTTTTCCGCGACCTCGGTACAAGTTCGGACGATCGAGAGGCCCTACGGCTCGACGGTTGCGGTTAAGGCTGAGACTTTCCTCGCCATAGGAGGTCAGAACGGGTGACCCAACCCACCGCGAATTGCCCCAACTGCGGCGCCAAAATCACCTTCCGCTGGTCCGCCAGCGTGCAGACGGTCTGCGAATACTGCAAATCGATTCTTGTGCGTACCGACGTTGATCTGCAAAAAGTGGGGCAAGTCGCCGATCTACCGCCAAACAGTTCGCCAATTCAGATCGGGACCGAAGGCGTTTATGGCCCACACTCATTTGTCGCCATTGGGCGAATTATCTACCAATACGACCAGGGTAACTGGAATGAGTGGCACCTGATGATGAATAACGGCACCAGCGGCTGGCTCTCCGACGCGCAAGACGAATACGCCGTCACCTTCCCGGCTCCCGGCCGAAAACTTCCCAAACAGTGCACTGTCGGTCAGGAATACACCTGGGACGACAACCCATACACCGTCAGCACGATCACAAAGGCGCATTACTGCGGGGTGGAGGGGGAGCTGCCGTTCGAATACTGGGACAAAAGCGACGTGGTGTTCGTGGATCTTATGTCGTTCACGAGTAAGTTCGCAACCATCGACTACGGCGACGATGAACCAGCACTTTATCTCGGTGAGTTCGTGGACTTCGACCGTCTGAAGCTGAAAAATCTTCGCAGCTTCGAGGGATGGTCGTGACCTCCAGTGGCCCAACCCCCGCCGGCGCTCCGCAGGTCAAGGCGCTGAACTGTCCGAGTTGCGGCGCGCCGCTGACCCTTCGGTCCTTCAGTCAGGCGGTGACGGTTGTCTGCGATAGTTGTCATTCCATTCTCGATGCTCAAGATCCGCGCCTCAAACTCCTGCAGACGTTCAACGTCGAGACCGGCGAGCACCCGCCACTGATCCCGCTCGGCACCCGCGGGACAATCCGCGGCGCGCCCTATGAGGTCATCGGATTTCAGCGCCGCACGATTCAGGTAGATGGCACCTTTTACAGCTGGCACGAATATCTGCTATTCAACCCCTTCAAAGGATTCCGCTACCTCACCGAGTACAACGGCCACTGGAATGACGTGAGCGTTTTGCGGTCACTTCCCCTCGGCGCTCCAGGCGCCCGTACCCTGAACTATCTTGGAGGAACCTACCGCCTGTTCCAGACTTGCGAAGCCGAAACTAGCTATGTGCTTGGTGAATTCCCCTGGCAAGTACGAGTCGGCGAATCGGCAGAGGTCTCGGATTACGTTTCTCCGCCGCGAGTGATCTCGAGCGAGAAAACTGGCAACGAAATTACCTGGTCCATGGGCGAGTACATTACGGGCCGCGACGTGTGGAAGGCTTTCAAGCTGGCGGGGGATCCTCCCCAAGCGATCGGCGTCTACGAAAATCAACCGTCCCCTTTAATCGGCCATGTGAAAGCCGTGTGGAAGCTCTGTGCTGCTCTCCTGGTGGCGCTGGTTGTCCTAATCATCGGGTTTTACTCTACGGCACAGAATCAGCAGGTGTTTTCGCAATCCTATTCCTTCAATACAAACGGTAAAACCGAAGCGTCCTTCGTGACGGATGTCTTCGAACTGAAAGGACACACCTCTGACGTTGAGCTCAGCACACATGCCAGTGTCAATAACAACTGGATTTATCTGAATTATGCCCTCATCAATGAGGACACCGGGCACGCCTACGACTTTGGACGGGAAGTGAGTTATTACTCGGGTTACGACTCAGACGGATCATGGACCGAGGGCAGCCAGAATGACTCGGTCACGATACCCAGTGTTCCGCCCGGACGTTACTATCTCCGCGTTGAGCCGGAGAGCGACTATTACCATGGCACGCTCTACTACTCCATTACGGTGCACCGGGATGTCCCACAATTCAGTTTCTTCGGGATTGCTGCTCTTGCCATACTCATTCCGGCAGGAGTCATCACCTGGAAATTCATGAATTTTGAGCATCTGCGCTGGGCGGAAAGCGACTATGGGGACTCGAGTGGTGGGTCTGACGACAACAATACCCCCGGGACGGCAGCCGCAATTGCGGGGGGAATCGGAACAGTAGCAGCTTTGATCGAGGATGTTGTGGATTTAACGGACGAATGATGCGCAATGCTTTTTTAATTTACGGGATCGCAATTCTCTCGGCCGTAGCATTCGCCGAGTATCGTGGCTGGAGTTTGAATCGCGTCGATGAGGTCTTGAACGTACCGAAGTCGGTTCGCGATAACCCAGGGTCCTATCGGTCCGTCTATGGCTACTATCACCATTACACAGGAGGCAAATGATGGGAATTCAGTTAACGAACGTTGTTAACGCCATTCTTTACGCAGGTATCGGAATCGTGGTTTTTGGACTCGCGTTCCTCATCATCGACAAATTCACGCCCTATAACCTGTGGAAGGAAATTGTCCAGGAACACAACACGGCGCTGGCGATTCTGCTGGGCGCTATGTCGCTTGGCATCTGCGTCATCATTGCAGCGGCGGTGCACTAGGCCTTGGGAATCCTGCTTTTCATCACGGTATTGCTGATCGCCGCCTGCGGCCTGATCTATGAGCTTATCGCCGGCACACTCGCCAGTTACTTGCTGGGTGACAGCGTTCTCCAATTCTCCACCATCATCGGCTGTTACCTTTTCGCGATGGGCATCGGGAGTGCAATCTCACGATATATTGACCGCGGACTGGCCTACCGGTTTGTGTGGATTGAGCTGCTGCTTGGTGTAATCGGCGGATCCTCCTCGGCTCTCCTGTTCCTAGCATTTGCCTATACACAAGGATTTCAGCTCCTGATGTACGCGCTGGTCGTAATCATCGGGATTCTTGTCGGCCTTGAAATTCCCCTGCTGATGCGGATCATCCGTGGCCGGTACCACTTCCGCGACGTCGTGGCGCACGTCCTGACGTTCGATTACCTCGGCGCTCTCGGTGCATCCCTGCTCTTCCCCATCTTGCTGGTGCCGTATCTCGGGCTGGTTCGCTCGGCGATGCTGTTTGGAATCCTCAACGTTGGGGTGGCTCTGTGGAGCACGTTTCTGTTCGCCAATCAATTGGCGAGAGCGCCAGTTCTGCGCGGCATCAGCTTTGTCGCGCTGTGTGCCTTGGGAGTGGGTTTCGCGGAAGCGAAGAAGATCACGATCGCGGCGGAAGATAACATCTACGCCGATGAAATCATCCTTGCTCGCGACACGCGTTACCAGCACATTGTTCTGACCCGCTTCAAGGACGACATTCGCCTCTTCCTGAACAGCCATCTGCAGTTCAGTTCGCGTGACGAGTACCGATATCACGAAGCCCTGATTCATCCCGGATTGTCAGCTGTCTCCGTGCCGCGCCATGTGCTGGTGCTAGGCGGAGGCGACGGCCTTGCCGTCCGAGAAATTCTGAAGTATCCGCAAGTGGAGACCATCACCCTTGTCGATCTCGATCCTGAGATGACTCGGTTGTTCTCCACCCACCCGATGCTGACGGCCTTGAACCAGAAGTCCTTTCTGTCGCACAAGGTTCATGTCATCAATGCCGACGCCTTCCCGTGGATAGACTCGAATACCGACAGCTTCGATTTCATTGTCATCGACTTTCCCGATCCCACGAACTACTCGCTCGGCAAGCTCTACACGACCGCGTTCTACAAGGCCGCAGCCCGACATCTCAGCGTACAGGGACTGATGGTCGTACAAAGCACGTCGCCGATGTTCGCACGCGACTCCTATTGGTGCATTGCGAAGACAATCGAGGACGCTGGACTCCGGACTTATCCCTATCACGTCTATGTTCCCTCGTTCGGCGAGTGGGGATTCGTCATCGCCGGCACCCACAGCTATTCGCCCCCAACCGCCCTTCCCCAGGGATTGCGATTTGTCGATGCGAAAGGGTTGGCCGCACTGTTTCAGTTCCCACCGGACATGGCTCCGATGGAGGTTCCTGCAAACCACTTGAATGATCAGGTTCTAGTGCGGCTCTACGACAAGGATTGGAAGGACATCAGCCATTGAGCCCCTCGCGGCGGAAGTTTTTGCAGTCCACCGGCGCCGCCCTAGTTGGGCTTTCGCTCAAAACTGACCAGCCGATGCGAGGTTCGTTCGTGAACGACTCGTTTCAGCAGGGCCATCTCCTCCGTGACCGGGCAAGTTTCCCCCCGCCGAAGCAAAAGTTGAAAATTCCGATCGTTATCGTGGGTGGTGGCATTGCGGGTCTCAGCGCTGCCTGGCGGCTACATAAGAAGGGATTTAAAGATTTCATTCTTCTTGAAATGAACGATCAGGCGGGTGGCAATTCACGCTGGGGAGAAAACGAGATCAGCGCCTATCCCTGGGCTGCGCACTACGTCCCCGTTCCTGGGCCGAAAGCGGTCTATGTTCGTGAACTGTTTGAGGAACTCGGGGTTCTAAAAGACGGCAAGTGGCAGGAGCGCTACTTGTGCTTTGCACCCCAGGAGCGCCTTTTTATGTTCGGACGTTGGCAGGAGGGCATCGAACCTGCAATTGCGCTCAGCCAAAAAGATCGAGAGCAGTTTCAGCGGTTCGAAGACAAAGTCCACGAGTTTCGGGCGACCGGCAAATTTACAGTGCCTATGGAGATCGGTCTCTCGGATTCGGATGCAGATCTTGACCGCATCTCCTTCTCTGACTGGCTCCGCCAACAGAGCATGGATTCCAAAGTCCTCCGTTGGTATATGAACTACTGCTGCCGCGATGACTACGGTGCGACGAGTGATCAGACTTCAGCCTGGGCCGGTATTCAGTACTTTGCCTCGCGCGAGCCGGAAGAAAAGGGTCCGCTCACTTGGCCCGAAGGGAATGGCTGGATCGTCCAACGCTTGCTCGAGCGGGTAGGCCGGTTCGTGCGTACCGGACAGATGGTCCATCGAATCGCTCCGCAGAAAAACGGGGTCAGCGTATCCGCAGGCGACACGGAATACCTCGCCGAGTTCGTTATCTTCGCCGCCCCGACTTTCATTGCTCCTTATCTCATCGAAGGTCTGGCCCCTCTGCGCGACTTCGAATATTCACCCTGGCTGACGGCCAATCTCACCCTGGACCGCATTCCTAGCTCTTACGGAGGCGATCCAACCTGGGACAGCGTCTTCATGGAATCGCCGACCTTGGGCTACGTCGACGCTACGCACCAGAGCCTGCGCACTCATATTGATCGCACCGTCTGGACGTTTTATTGGGCACTGGCAGAAGGCTCGCCTTCGGAGAACCGTCAATTACTGTTGAACCGCGAGTGGAGCTATTGGAAGGAAGCAATCCTGCACGACCTAGAACGTGTTCATCCGGAGATTCGCAAATGCGTTTCGCGCGTAGACATCATGCGTATGGGGCACGCCATGGCAAGACCAAAACCGGGGGCAATCTTCTCGGCGGAGCATCGAAATCTTCGAAAGACTGCCGGTCGGGTTCTGTTCGCAAACTCCGACCTGAGCGGCTTCTCAATTTTTGAAGAGGCTCAGTACCGAGGGGTCATGGCGGCTGAGGCTGCTCTACACAAGATGTATTCGGATGCCCCCCGGTAGAATGGTTTTGTGTTCGCGGCGAGCGGCACGAACATCACCTTGTCACGGAACCGGGGGCTCGTAGCCGAATAGATACAGTCAAAAATAGCGGAGGCGATTTCTTCATAAACAAGCCTGCCCCGAGCCGGTGCGACGCAAGCCCTCTAAGCGTTGAAGGCAAGGGCGTAGACGTGAGAACATTTGTCACAAACCCCTGACAAGTCGGCCAATCGTAGGCGTTCATTCTTCTTTTGTGGGCGCGTAGCTCAACCGGATAGAGCATCGGATTTCTAATTATCTAGTCTGACTGCGCGCCCGTGAATTTTCAATCACATAACTTTCCGCTGAGTGCTCCTGCGTGCCATGGATTGCTCTCACGTTCCGCGTTCTGTGCCCTAATTTGTGCCCTCGCTTTTCCTCCGCTTCGACCGTGTGGCATGTTATTTCCCCGTGAGCACTTTGTCCGGATCCGTCTGCGAGCAATTCCGCTTTCCGGTTCGGTGCGAGTGAGGTGCGGTTAACAATTTTCTTATTCCGCGAGGATCTCGCTGGTTAATAGTGGCAGGACTTGGGCAGATCAATCGCCTTGCGAAGTCGCAGGGCAGATTCAATATCATTTTTGCATTCCCTAAGGGCAGCCGGGCGCTGCAAGCGCCGCATGCCTTCAAATATTAGGAGATGGCTGAACATCAGTTCGTCGCTGGAATTGTTCTGCTGTGCCTCTGCATCATCCATTGCATTTTTAACGCGGTCGCTGTCCGGGTCGTCTTCGTTCATGACCACGATGAGAGCCCTCAGCCCAGCCTTCTGGAATCCCTCGCTCAGCAGGGGTTTATCCTTGGCCAGGCATGAGGCTACGGTGAGTAGAAGTGCTAGCAGTAGCCTGACTATCGTGACGTTCATATCATCCCCAGGCTGGCCTACTTTTTTAACCCACGACTAGTAACGATTTCGAGAATAGCAGGAAACGAGACAGCAACCGTAAGCTCGATTTCCTGCTTTACACACGCAACGCCTTTTGCATGGCGCTCCTGACAAGCCAAGGTTTTGTGGTGCAAAGGCCTGTCTCTCGCAATTAAGCTCTCCCCGCGTTGAAATCGCTAAACGTTTGCAGCATTGACGGCATCCAACCAGACCAGTCGTGGAGGATTGGGCGTCATGACCAAGAAGAGACTAAGGGTGTTGAAGCGCGTTCCGCCGATTATCGGAGTGTGCCAAGGATGCCTTGCTCAATTCAAATCTATTTTCACGGCACCGTTCGCTGCAGAAACTGAAATTAGAGGTCGCTTCGCGGCTCACAAGTGTACGCAGACGAATCGCAGTGTTCCCAAGCAGTCAGAGCCTCATTAGCGATATTGCGCAATTTTGTGGGCTTCGTCGTTATAGTTCTCGTGCGCGTCATCGCACACTAGGACACAACTGCCCCAGGCTGCGAAATCTCGTGAAGTCTGGCGATGAACGGGCGTTGCGCGAGGCTCTAAAGCGGCTTCTGGGCTCGCATCCAGCTTGGCCAACGACGAAGCTTCGCGCTTGATGTTCAAGCGTTCTTGTCGAAACATCGATTTCTCGCCAGCCATGAACGGAGTTAGTGTAAAGTGCATTGAAAGCAAACGGGACGATGAACCAAATCATGAGAGCATCAAGACTTGGACTGATTCTCGTAGCCGCTTGTTCGGCTGCTCATTGGCTACCGGCCCGGCTATTCCCGCAGGAAGTAGCTAATACGAACAATCAGCAGACCGCTCCGGCCGTTTCCAGTTCTGATTTTCAAGTTAAGCTCAGCACGACAAAAGGGGTCTTGGTCCGACGAAAAGGCACGGAGGAATGGCTGGAAGTATCGCAGCTGAGAGACCCAATTGTAGTAGGCCTATTGGATGGTGATCACAGAATTTACGTCGTAACTAAGGCCATCAAGCCACCCAAGGTAAAGCACTTTGAGGAACCGGAATATCCCGGTGGCGGAAGAATGTTGTCGGGAAAATGCGAGGTGTGGTTGCACATGGTAGTGGACGACCAAGGAGTAGTTCGCCAACCAGCGGTTGATGTGAGCCCAAGTCCCGAATTTGCGAAGGCAGCACTCGCAGCCTTGAACAAATGGAGGTTCGAACCTGCGAAGCTCGATAAGCAGCCCGTGGCAGTACTCATGAGGGTTGAGATTCAGTTTGGGTTCGAGACAGCTCGTTAGACGATACCGCCAGTCCGGCGTCAACTGACGCTATCAGGCGTGGGTGTTGAAAAAGTCTTTCGCCCTAAAATCGCAAAAACAAAATTGCGTCAGGATGCGTTATAAGCGATCTTCTCGAATTTCAAGGCATTTCCGGTCACACGAATTTCGACTGTTTCAGTTGAAATCGGAGTTTTTCAACACCAACGCCTGGTTTCAACAGTTGCGGGGATCATTCAACCGCTGCCACAGAGTGCTCGCGTGAAGATACTTGGGAGCCTGGATTACAGATCGTGTTTGGAGGGGTCTCGTTGAATTTGGAATGCGGTCAGTCGGTGAGTTGGTGGCAAAGCACGCCGATTTCTGCCCG
Source organism: Terriglobales bacterium (assembly GCA_035606605.1). Taxonomy (GTDB): domain Bacteria; phylum Acidobacteriota; class Terriglobia; order Terriglobales; family Acidobacteriaceae; genus Gp1-AA145. The sequence continues at coordinate 3,228 of DATNEX010000182.1, read as the reverse complement.
AAATGGCTCAGCCCCACCTAGGGAGAAACAAATGTCCTTCCAGCAAGAGCCTCTGTGATTGCGTAGGAGAGGTCGGTAGCCATCCGCATTTTTGATACATACGCGTCGCCTCCTGCGCTGAAGCAAGTGTTGATTTGATCGACATCCGTGGACACACTGAGGAAGACTATTTTCGCCTTACAACCGTGAGCCTTGAGACGCTTTGCCACATCGGGCCCACTCAGCATCGGGATCGAAACATCCAGAACGAGAACATCCGGCATGAGCTTGTTTGCCTCTTCAACGGCTGAGTCCCCGTCTCCGACGGACGCAACTACATCAAAGCCGCCGTTAAGGAGGCTGGCAATCTTCGCGCGCATGGCCAGATGATCTTCCGCTATCAACAGTTTCGGTTTCATGCTATTTGCGATGAGAATTCAGCTTCATTCGCTGCGGGCAATGGTGTCGAACATCATGCAAATTTCAGGCGCAAGTAGGTGTTGATCTCTCAGGCATCGGGATGGGAACCACAGCCTCGATCTCAGCGCCTCGGCCTGGAGAGGAGGTCACCCTCATCGTGCCTCTCACGAGCCGCAGCCGTTCGCGCATGCTGATCAATCCCAGACCACCATCGCTTTGGACTCCTTTGGTCTCAAAACCTCGTCCGCGGTCCGTCACACACATGCGGGCCTGATCGTCCCCGACGCTAACGGAGACGGTAACCCGATCCGATCCGCTATGCTTGGCTACGTTGCTCAGCGCCTCCTGCAAGACGCGAAACAGAACGATGGATACCGCTGCAGGAATCTGCTCTAGATTACCGTCGTTGAGGAGTTCTGCCGCGATTCCATACTGCTCGGAAAACTCGCGACAAAAGCTGGCAATGCCTTGCTGGAGCCCAAGGGCCAATTGGGGATGATGCAAGTCATGGGCTATCTGCCGAACCTCACGCGTTAGCGTCTCGGCATCACTCAACAGTCGCTCAAGCTCACGCGACATGTCTGAACCGACTGGCAGGCTCTGGCGCTGGAGATCCAAATCGACGCAATGCAAGGCAAGACGTTGCGAGAAGTCATCGTGCAGGTCGCGAGCTATGCGCTTGCGCTCATCCTCTTGTACCGTGATGAGTCTGCCGGCCAGACTATGCAATTCTTCTTCGCTTCGTCGCAATTTTTCCTGCGTCTGCTTTCGCTGCACGATTTCAGCGAGCAGCGCCTCCTGCGCGTTCGTACGTTCGGCGATCTCAAGTCTCAGTGCTTTAGGGCTGGGCAACTCCAGCGCCTGAGGAACCACCTGGATAAGCAGAATTGCTGTTGGAACCGAAGACAAAGCGGTGATGATCTTGACGGCGCCCGACAGCCAGTAGGTCGCATGCCAGAGAGTCCAGATCTCCATGGCATGTGTGGCGCCACAAGCCAAGATGAACGCACCAAAACACACGAAGATCCAGTTAAATGGCAGATCTCGGCGCTTGCGGATGAAATGGATGAGCGTGAAGGGAATCGAAAAATAGGCTAGCGCGATCAGAGAATCGGACACAACATGCAACCATACTAGCCCTGGCTTCCACATGTAACAATATCCGTGAGACATAAAACCATTCGAAGAAAGGAGATTTCTGAAGAATTCCATAACACCTCCTGTCAAGCCGTGATCTTAGATCCGAGACGTTGTGATCGCCGGATTTCTGCGATCCTCCTTGAAACCAAGACGGTTGGCAACGAGCTCTCGCGTGCCCTTGTCGGTCTTGCATCCTCGCTCGTAAGACAGAATTTCCCTTTTGACCCCGAAATCCCAAAAGATTGTACGCCCATCTCTCCCTTCCAACGCTGTAGCTTGTCAACGGAGATTCCTGTCGCAAAATCCCCATAGCACTCAAAACCCCGACGTGGGAGAAGGAAGGCAACCTGCCGTACCATATTCAGGACAAAGCGGAGGGATTTGATGGGCATCGCATCTCTAGTGGTCACAATAGTGCTGGCAGCGATTGTGCTGTTCTCCGGGATAGGGAAGCTTCGCAACGATCCACATATTGTCAAAGTAATTCACGAGACCGTAGGCGTACCGATGAAATACTTTCCGGCGTTGGCAGCCTGCGAACTTGCTGGTGCGGCTGGCTTGGTACTTGGAATCTGGTTACCCTTTCTGAGCATAGCCGCGAGTATTGGACTCGTAATCTACTTTGTGGGAGCGGTTGTATCGCATCTGCGTGTAGGCGACGCCAAGGGTATTGGACCTGCCGCTATGCTTTTGACACTGTCGGCAGCAGCCCTTTGCCTAAGAATCCTCTCGAATAAAGCCTTTCCTTAGTTGTGGAAACATCGCGTCTCTGCTCATTACGGCCTAGGTCGGGTTTCGCATTCCGGGAGAAATCATTTTCAGCCAGTTTGAATCCGGCACGTATCGAAACTCCGTTCCGCAGCCTGAGCAGATCGCAACGCGGACCTGTCCCATCGAAAATTCTTCGTACTCGATCACCTCACCTGAGCAAGGTGCTCCGCTCCATAGTCGCAGGCCGGGTGCAAGAAACGAAGACGCGGGCGCGTAAAGCGCCTGTTCCGCTGCTGCCCTCACTCGCGCAAGTCTTGGCGCAGTATCGGGCGCATAGCGGGAACCATTTAACTGGGCCAATCTTTCGGACTGCTACCGGATCGCCAATTGACCCGAACAATTTGCTGCGCGACAGAATGCAGCCTGCATTCAAGAAAGCTAAAATCACTTTCTGGTCCGGTTGGCACGGGTTGCGCCGGGGCCTTGCGTCGAATCTTCATCGCCTGGGGGTTCAGGACATGGTGATTCAGCGGATTCTGCGCCACTCGAATGTGAGTGTGACGCAGGCTTGCTACATTAAAACAGCGAATCAGGATTCGGTGCGGGCGCTGGAGTCGTTAGACGCTGTTTTGTGCCCTACTTGTGCCCTAGAATCAGCGAATCCGGCGACTTTGCAGTTGCAGTAACATTGTAGAATCAAGCAGTTATCAGAAAACGGGCGCGTAGCTCAAGCGGATAGAGCATCGGATTTCTAATCCGAGGGTTGCAGGTTCAAGTCCTGCCGCGCCTACCAGACCTAACTGCTTTTCTCTCAAGCGACTTACTCCACAACTGCTAGCGGAGAACCTGACCGTGATTCTTGCTCGGTGGCAGTTGTGGTGGCAGTTGGCGACATGGTTTTTTCAATGGCTGCATCCAAATGACTCGGCGCCAAGTGCGCGGAGCGCATCGTCATCGCGATGCTTTTATGCCCGGCCA
>DATNEX010000147.1:0-2082 GCA_035606605.1 Terriglobales bacterium | reverse complement strand
CAGCGTCGCTTCGATCGCTGTTCGCCTTCGGCCCGGAATGCCGTTCGCGTTCCCTTCGGAATCAGCGTTCACCTTCGCCGGAATCCCCATTCCCACAACGGTGATCGCGGGCGCTCTGCATATTCTCAGCACCTTTTCCTGGCGCAGAAACATGGCCGAGAACAATCGGTTAACCCGTGGAGTGCTAGACGCCTCGACCTACGGTTAAGGCGTCGAAACGCTTCAACACGGCCCTCTCGATGCTCACACGAAGGGTAGTCAAGGAATATTCCAACTTACTCGGTTGCCCAGTGCTGTACCTGGCCTGTATCCTGGCGACCACTTTCGGTGCAGAATCCAGCGACTAGTAGGCAAAATGCTCGGGCCTCCCGAGTTGCGTGCCACGAGCGGGTTACTGCTACCCGGCGGAGCCCTCGGCGACGTCAAACTTCGTACGAATCTCGACAAGGGCGGACAGAGCAGGTGCGAGTGCTCCTCGCTTGGAGCTACTCCGCCGTGGTGTATCTCGCCATCGTTGTCCTTACGTCACTCATCCTGCAGCGGCCACAACCGAATCCTTGCTTTTCAAAAGCATTTAAAATGCGCCTTTCACCAAATTCTCGCGCAGAGCCTATTTTTCAAAGCCCCGTATGTATGGGACGACCGGCGGCCGCGGCCCGGTGCTAAATAGCGGTCCCCGTGTCGACCGGTAGCTTATGTTCATGACCGCCGTCTCGATGCGGCGTCCGACGGCAGAGTAACGGCCGTTCTCCCAGTTTGATTCCATGTAGTGGTTCGTAATCCCAGTTGACAGAAGCAGCCGCTCAGCATTGAATGGTTCCTTCTTGGTCACCATCATTTCGGTAATCCAGTGCGGTTGGGCGTTCGAGGCGTGGTACTGTGCGTAGGGACCGGGCCAGCCAAGCATCGAGATGATCGTCGGCTCTTTTTGTCCTTCGATTTCGCCGGCGTAGGTCCAGCCCACATCCCGGCCCGCAATTACTGCCGCTTTCGATCCATCGTTATACTCCACGATACACACATTTGCCTGGGCGTTCTCCTGAAAGATTCCCTGCTTTAAATTGAAATTTGCCGCTACTGAATCAAGCAGCTTGCCGACCCAGGGATTGCGTTCGGCCCACTTCCATGTTTCAGGTCCTCTAATGGACTGCACTGCCTTGACGCCTGTCTCACCGCCCTTGCGGCGTTCTACGAAGGCCTGCAGCACGTCAATACAATGGAAGATGCCTCCCTCATCTGAAGCGCCTCCAAGCACGATCGAGTTCTTTATTGGCGTATCGATAGCGATCTCTATCTCGGGCTTGCGGAAGTAGACCGGTATGGAGGAACCTCCGGTCAAAGGAAAGTTCAGCTCACGGGATTTGTCAAACATCCACTTGGCGTCGTCCCAATTGTAGGAGAGGTGCTTGTCGTTAAAGACCGGCACCGAGCGCTTGCTCTGCTCGAAAACCCGGATAACCTGCTGATATATCCACCAGCGCGGCAAGAGCCAGTGGCCCTTGAGATCGGTTGGATAATTCCCGTGTTCTCCGACGATGACAACACCATCCACCGCAAGTTCCCTCCCCCCAAGTGTGACAGCCTCTCCTACTGTCTTATAGATGGGAATGTTTTTCGCTTTGCATACTTTCTGACCCAGTCCGCTTGTGTCAAACTGATGAATGTAAGCGGACACAACATCTACCCGTGGAGAAGTGTGGGCGCCCTGCCACCAATAGCCGTCCATCAGCTTACAAATAATCCAGTCCGCATGTGATCCCGGAGCACCCCAAAAGCTGACGCAACAGGCGATACGAGGCCGTGTTTGCTGAGTCTGCGGAGCAGCACCGGCTGCGCTGCCGGCCAAAGACGTCAATCCGGCCATACCGGTTATTCCCAGCATTTCACGCCGGGTGACGAGTGGGTTCGGCCCCATAGGGTGATTTTCAGTAATGCAAAGCTCCTTGTGTTGCGGTCTGGCAGTCATTGAAGGCTAGATTGTACCGCCGCGCGATAGCTGTCGCGAAATTCACTTTTCAGCAGCAAAGACGACACTCTGGTCGGACCCGCGGGACTCGTATAGACGCGGCTGGATTGACGTCC
>DATNEX010000146.1:0-6744 GCA_035606605.1 Terriglobales bacterium | reverse complement strand
CGCGTGTTCCGGCGTAGAAACGATTTGGAACATAAGCCAGGCGCAATTCCACCCTTTCAGTTCCAAACCTGTATAGTACGCACCATGCGATACGTTGCCCTTATCTTCGTATGCCTCTTGTTGCAGGTCGCCGCAGCCAGTCAATCGTTCACGGTCATTTTTCCGACGGAAGCCAGCGCACAATCCTTGAATGGGCGTCTTTTGCTGCTTCTCTCGACGGATCCCAGCGCGGAGCCGCGCATGCAGATTAATGACACCCCGCGCACGCAAATGCTTTTTGGCGTAACTGTTGATGGATGGGAGCCAAACCAGCCTATGACGGTGGATGCTGGCGCGTGGGGTTATCCTGTCCGCAGCCTGAAAGACGTTCCGCAGGGCGAATACACGGTACAAGCGGTGCTCAACAAGTACGAAACCTTTCATCGCTCGGACGGCAAGACGATAAAACTTCACATGGATCAAGGGGAGGGCCAGCACTGGAACATTTCGCCGGGCAATCTTTATTCGAAGCCGCAAAAAATCACGGTAACAAAGGGCGGAGCTGCCATTCCGATCTCGCTTACAGAGGTGATTCCGCCCATTGCTGCTAAGCCCGATAATAAGTACGTTCGGCGCATCCATATTCAAAGCCAACTGCTTACGAAATTTTGGGGACGGCCGATGGAACTGAGCGCCATTGTTCTGGTTCCGGAAGGTTTTGATGAACATCCCAAGGCGCATTTTCCACTGATGATCTTCCACGACCACTTCGTGGATGATTTCGATAACTTTCGGACCACGCCTCCCGATCCCAACCTGAAGCCGGACTATAGTGAACGCTTCCATATCTCCGGCTACAACAAGATTCAGCAGCAGGAGGCGTACAAGTTTTACCAGCAATGGATTTCGTCGAAATTTCCACGTTTTCTGGCTGTCAAGATCCAGCACGCCAATCCGTATTACGACGACTCCTATGCCGTGAATTCCGCCAATGTAGGGCCGTACGGTGATGCCATCGAGCAGGAATTGATTCCCGCGATCGAGAAGCAGTTTCGCGCAATTGGTCAGGGCTGGGCGCGTTTTGTTTACGGCGGATCAACGGGGGGATGGGAGGCACTTGCGGTCCAGATTTACCATCCCGACTACTACAACAGTGCGTTTGCAGCATGTCCCGACCCGATCGATTTTCACGCATACACCAACGTGAATCTCTATGAGGATAAGAATGCTTTTTTCATCGAAGGTCCGCACACCCGTGTCGCTCAGCCATCCATGCGCGACTACCTCGGCCATACCTTCATCACTACCCAAGAGTTCAACGCTTACGAGCTAGCGCTCGGCGATCATGGCCGCAGCGGCGAACAGTTCGATATCTGGCAAGCCGTCTACGGTCCGGTGGGTGAGGACGGGTATCCGCAGCCCATCTTTAACAAAATGACTGGCGAGATCGATCACGGCGTGGCCGAATATTGGCGCGAACACTACGATCTGGAAGCGATTTTGCAGCGTGACTGGGCAAAAATCGGCCCCAAGCTCGCCGGCAAAATTCACATTTATGTCGGTTCCGACGATACATACTTCCTGAATGATGCGGTTTATCGCATGGAAGATTTTTTGAAGTCCACAACGAATCCGCCATACGACGGCGAAGTAAGATACGGTCCGCGTGCCGAGCATTGCTGGAACGGCGATCCAACTTTGCCCAACTACCTCTCACGCCTGCACTACAACACTCAATACTTGCCTAAAATTCTAGATCGGATACGTAAGAGCGCCCCTAAAGGGGCAGATTTGACGAGCTGGAGATATTGAGGGAAAGCCAGCTAGGTCATCGTTCAGCCACGTTACACCTGCCCCAGTTCGCAGCGCCAAGGGTTGATACGGGCGGTCTCGCCCCTCTCGCATCTTCGGCAAAGGCACTCGAGAACGGAAACCTTGCAATGGTAGACTGCGCCAAGGGAGGCGGCCTGAGTCGATGAGCCTTTTATCGTATGGAAAGGATCCTTGTATTCTTCATAAGCCATTGAATTTTAAAATATGGAAGCGCATGCAATCCGGTGATTGCCCCGGTCTTCAAAACCGGCGGGCGGCATCTTGCGATGTCGCCGGTGGGTTCGACCCCCACTCGCTTCCGCCAATGTTTTCATAAGTTTGCGAGTGACCTGCCCCCTGCTTTCGTGCACGCGATTATACGACAGTTTGCGCCTCCGGGTTTGCGGCTGAGGACGGCGTAGCCAGCAAAGCGGAGCCGGACTCAGCCGGCTCTCCTCGATGTAGAAAATTCCTCCGGCGTTAAGTAGCCCAAACTGCTGTGCGGACGTTCCTCGTTGTATTCCTTCCGCCACGATGTAATCTTCCGTCTTGCATCGAATAAGTTCTTAAACCAACTTATGCCCAAACATTCCTCTCACAGTCGTCCATGAAAGCTTTCCACGTGTGCGTTCTGCGTCGGTTTTCCTGGTTGGATATGCACCAGCTCGATCTGCTGCTCGATGCACCACGCCAGAAAATGCCGGCTGGTCAGCTCTGGCCCGTTGTCACAGCGAATCGCCTGCGGCTTCCCCCGTTCGGCAACGATTCCCTCCAACACCCGCGTCACTCTTCGACTCGCAAAGCTCGTGTCCACTTCCAACGCCAGAATGGATCAGAACACCATTGGTGATCTTCAAAACCGGCGGGTGGCATCTTGCGATGTCACCGTTGGGTTCGCCCCCCCTCGCTTCCGCCATTTATTTTTGTAGTTTACGGGGACTCTGGTGCAGGCTTGAGTTGAGGATGACTGGTCGAAAAATGCCCAGCGTGATAAAAACCATGATAAATGTATCGCGGGTTATGCGGAAACCGGGCAACTGAAATCACTGTTCTGGTTCGTTCAGACCGCACGTCTAAAAGCCCCACACCCATCGGCTATGCGAGATCTCCTCGCCGCCAGATGCGGCGCTCATCCCCTTCCCTCATCCGCGTTCCGTGCGGACTCCCTACTTTTTACCATGCTCACCGCCAACAACAGGATTGCGTTTTCGGCTATCACGGGGCCGAAATGGTCCGTGTAATCTGCGTCGGCACCTCGGAAGCCATGCGTTCCCTTGAGTTTTAGTTCCGAAACTAGTTTCCCAGGGCGAGGGTTCTGCCACTCATAAACGAACATGGTGATGGGCTTCGCGCTTTCCCCGTTAACTACGATCGGATCCGCACCGTAACAATATCCATGACCAGTTTTACGTGATTGCCAATCCCACTCGGCGATATTAACGCCGTAACGAATCGGAATCGTTTCCGTATATCCATCTTCGTAGTGGGCTTCATACCACCCAAGCAGGTCGGCGGAATCAAAAACATCCCATAACAAACGATCAGGTTCTCGATTCGCGGCCGGTTCTGCGCAAGCATGCAAAAACAAAAGGCTAGCGAGATCGGAATCAATCCGAATTGCATCTACCGACGAGGGCAGGGTCGTCGGCTTGTTTCCCTGGGTCGCGACGACGATCGCAGTCTTCTCGTTCAATCGAGTGAGGCGGAACGGTACTCTTCCTATATAGATCGTCCGTTGCTGGATTGAATTCAGGTCGCAATCACTCACCCATTCACGACCCCCTACGTTGAAACGGGAAGAGATATCAAATGGAGTGAACGCTGATTCTGTGGAACTCGGAGGAAGTTGGCCGCGAAATCGACTACGAATGAGTGGCATGCGCGCCTGCGCGATGTCGGCCAGTCGCCTTCCGTTTATCACGTCCCCATGCCATAAGATGTTGCTGCATCCCATGACGTCAGTGATTATGGTTCGCCCGAAGTTAGATTCGCTCGTCGCAAACCACGCTGAGGGCGCACCTCCCAAGACCGTGCGTCGTGTGCTGCGCGTTGAGTAGTTTTCGATGGTCGGACTGAAGTTTCCATAGACCTGCATGAAACCCAATCCCTCGAGAACCTCCTCGTTCTTCTCTGCCTGCTCTTCGGACCACTCACCTTCAGCCTTGGACCAAAACCAATTGAAGATGAGGATGTCTTTCGGGATGAGCCGTTCAACTTGTTCGCGCGTCATCCCACCGGCGACTTTATAACTCCAGCCGTCTCGTGCGTGCCTTTCGCGAAGACCCACGCCGCGGACACTCTCGAGAAGCATGTCACCCCACATCGCCATGCCAACGTTCTTCGTGCGAAGATAAGCGCGAATCCGAGCCACGTCCTCACCGTACCGTTCTCCAATATCGCGGTCCCCGCATACCGGACAAAGTCCTACTGGAGCAAACAACTCGTCATGCCCCACATGCAGCATCCTTGGCTTCAGCAAGTCAATGTACTCGTCGTAAACCTCGAAAAGCAGCTCATATGTCTTTGGGTTCGATGGGCAGTAGGTGTCTGGCCACCTGTCCCCCGGCACCTCGGATAGTTCTTTGTGCCGCGCCAGAAGATAGTAGCTGTGCGTGAAAGAAGGAAGCTCGGGAATCAGTTCGATTCCCTGCGAGCGGACGAAGTCAGCTAACTCAGCCACTTCTTGTGGATCGAGGAAGTCACCGTCAGCCGTGTCCTGGTGGCAAGAATTCTGCTCGCGCCCGTGAAGAGAGCCGGGCGGGTAGTTGCGCCGGGAATAATTGGTGTCGAGCAACATCTCCCTCCAGCCGGCGTTCAGCTCCGGATGACTCTCGAGTCGCATGCCAGCGTTGAGTTCCATGATCAAGATGTTGTACTTGTGCGCCACCACGAAGTCTCGAATGAAGCGTTTGAAGAAAGGGATATTCTGGGGGCCGGGAAGATACAGCTTCAATCCACGAAAAGGCTTATGCGGACGATCAATAACGTCAATGCACGGCAAGCTCGGCGCGTCGTCAGAATCGATCAACTGCCTAAGCGATTGCAACCCGTGGCGTACACCCTGAGAATCCGCCCCAGATATGACGGCGAGATCATGCCCGATACGAAGCGTATACGCTTCGGGCAAGGAATTGTTTTCGATGGCTTGCGGGCCCACTTGCGCGATAGCACGGCGAATCAAAGAGCGTTGTGAGGTCCCAATCACAATCGCACGCTTGCCCGCCGGGAGTGCGGAAGTGGAGCTGATTTTCAAGACGAGCCCGAACCAATCTGCTAGGTCGTCGCGTAATGCTTTGGCGGCGGACAGTTCCTCCAGTGAACCATCGGAAGGAGTGACGATGTCGACGTCGTGCGTGATTTTGAAGTGCCCTTCCCGCATTGAGGCGGAAAAAGGTACAGGAAATATCCGTATTTCGTTCGTATCCAGAGGCGGTTGAACAGCTTTTGGCCCGAGCCAAACTTGTCCTGGTATTCGTGATGCCAGCAGGCCTGATGCTGAACTGAGAAGGAACTCGCGTCGTCTCATGAGGGAAACAGTGGCAGCCGTGACTTCATCGTCTCGAACAAGGGTGTGCTCATCCCCGAGGAACAACTCCGCGTTTGCAACGTCGGGAAGAACTGCCACGATACTAGACGATGGGAATTGAAACAATGAAAAACGCAGAAGTCGGTCCGGCAAAGGCGCCGGCTACTCGATGCCTTGTTCCAAGTAGAGGGGAGATCCGACTACGGGGAGACCGAGAGGTAGCGTGATAAAAACGTGATAGTTCCACGTTCGTGCCGGAGCAATTTCGGTCAGAACAGATCAGAACGCATTGCTCGTAAGCCGCTGAAGAATCAGTTATAGTAGAGAATTTTCAGAATAGATCAGAACACCTTTGGTGATCTTCAAAACCGGCGGGCGGCATCTTGCGATGTCGCCGGCGGGCTCGACTCCCACTCGCTTCCGCCAATTTTCTCAATGAGTTACGTGGTCTTATGGCCAGCCCATTACTTCTCCACGATATAAAGAGACTCCAGATAAGCTCTCAAGAGCACTTGGCGTGTGCTGGTAGGTTTGATTTCTCCCTCAAGCGAGCGGCTTAGCACCTCACCAATCTTCCTTGTTAATCGATGGCATTACCTCCTGGGGTCTTGCCTGTAAAACAATTATAACAGTAAATGTTATAATACTTAGTATCGGAGATTCGACCTATGGATGGGACGACATTGCGGGAAGCCCGGCTGAGTAAGCGGTGGACGCAGCAACAAGCTGCGCAGGCACTTGGCGTCACGCAGGCCTACTGGTCGATGATGGAGAAAGGGCGGCGCGAAGTTCCGAAATCTTTCGTTTGTAGGGCGATGAAGGCGTTGAAGCTTCCAGCCACCGTCCTACCGCTGCCGTCGGAAAGTCCGTTGGACCACGTTCGGGCAGGGAGAAACGATTTCGGCGCAGAGCTGGGCGCGCTGGGTTACCCGGCATTTGCCTACCTGGGGAAAAAGACAAAAGTGAACCCGGCGCTGCTCTTGTTCGGCGCACTGAACGAACGCTATCTCGATTCCCGCGTAGCTGAAGGCCTGCCGTGGCTCGCACTAACGTATGCGGACATGGACTGGAACTGGTTAGTCCGAAATGCGAAGGTGTGTGACCGACAAAACCGACTGGGATTTGTTGTCTCTCTCGCGGCTGAGCTTGCAGAGTCAGACCCTGCGAGCAACAGCGATAAGGTTCGCAAACTGCGAGAGTGCCAGCGAAGCCTGGAAGCCGCACGCCTTCAAGCCGAGGACACTCTCTGCCATGACTCAATGACCAATGCTGAGCGCACCTGGCTCCGTGAACACCGCTCGCCAGTAGCGGCCCACTGGAACCTGGTTACTGATTTGAGGAAAGAACACCTTGCCTACGCATCCGAGTAACACCATTCCGGAACCTTGGCTTTCGTTTTTGCGAGAGTTGGATTTGGCAGTCCAGGA
>DATNEX010000159.1:0-23906 GCA_035606605.1 Terriglobales bacterium | reverse complement strand
TGTCGAACTGAAGGACGCGCAGGGCAAGAGCGTAGGTTCCGCTCTTATGTATGAAAGCGATGGCATGGTGATTGAACTCAATCTGCATGATTTGCCTCCAGGAGAACACGCCATCCACATCCATCAGAATGCAAAGTGTGAGGCTCCCGATTTCAAGTCAGCCGGCGCTCATTTCAATCCAGACATTAAGAAACACGGGCTTGAGAATCCTGAGGGCCACCACGCTGGCGACCTGCCCAACTTCACTGTGGACGCTAAGGGCAAGGCCAGGGCCAAAATTATCAACAAGGATGTGAACTGGGGAACGGATAGCCACTCGATTTTTAGCAATGGCGGAACAGCACTGGTTATCCATGCCCACGCCGACGATATGAAGACCGATCCTGCCGGAAATGCCGGTGACCGTATTGCCTGTGGAGTGATAACACAACAGTAGTAGCGGAAATACGGGAAATTGAGCCAGTCCCATATCGGTTTTCGCATTCCGGGAGAGATCACTTTTAGCCAATGTGATCCGGCACGTATAGAAACTCCGTTCCAGGTATGAGCTACGCGGCATACCGAGAAGAAGGAGTGTCCTTATACGATTCCGGGGTCTGAACATTACAACTCAGGTCGCATTATTGTGGGCCCAAGTCCATGGGCCGAATGCAACATCGGAAAAGATGACGACGCTTCTAGTCTGGGCAAACAGGCTGAACCGCTCTGCACCTAGCTTTGCAGAAGCCCAGAAACTCCCGGCGCGTGAAGACTCGCCTCTGGGAGAAGTAATTCGGAAAGTGAGGCGACGGCTTTGGCTCAGGCGCTTACGCCTCAATTCGTGGTAAATCGTTTATATCGCTCATCGAGCGGTCCGGAGGCGAATGAAAAGCGCAAAGGAGCGGTATCGTCAGCGGGAACACCCTCTCGGTGGCCCAACCAAATTCACGTGTTCGCGTAGTCGCAAACCAACACCGTCAAATCGTCATCCTGCCTAGCCGACCAGCGGCGCACGGACGCCATAATTGAATCGGCTACTGAAGAAGAAGAGAGCTGCGCGGTACTTTTCAGAAGGTCGCCGAGAGAATCTTGGCCAAAGAAGTCGCCGGAGGCGTTCGCAGCCTCTACGATCCCATCCGTATAGAGAAGCAGCCGGTCCCCGGGCTCAAGCTTGTGCACCGCATTGGCGTAAGAGGCAGAGTCGAAGGCGGCGAGCATCAATCCATTTTCTTCAACCCTGGTGATTGCACCGTTGCGCAGCAAGAGCATGGGTGGATGGCCTGCGGCCGAATAGCGCAGCTCTCCCGATTGTGCATTGAGGTGAACATAGGCAGCGGTGACGAACTGGCTCTGCGTGTTGCCGCATAAAGCGGCATTCATGCCCTTCAAGAACCGCGCCGGATCATCGGCAGCGCTGCGCTGCGAGGAAGCTGCGAGCTTCACCATGGAAGCAATCAGCGCGGCGGGTACGCCGTGTCCGGAGACATCGGCGATCAGAAGTCCGACCTGATGATCGTCGGAGACGACGTAGTCGTAAAAATCCCCGGCGACCGAGGTCATAGGGAGATACCGGCTGGCAATTTGAAAGTGTACGGACTGCGGGAATTCAGCAGGCAGAATCGAAAGCTGAATGCGACGCGCGACCTCAAGCTCGTTCTGAATTTCATTCAACTGCTGGTCGCGCTTCAAAGTTCGGCGCGCGGCCACGTATCCGAGAGAAGCAAGAAATGCGAGAAAGCCAAACGGCTCCAGATTTTGCAGTGGAACGGAAAAGAGATTTGCCATATTTACCGCCAGCGCAAAAACAATGAAAACCAGAAGCCCCCACCGGATCACGGCAAAGTCGGGATCGGTTCGATAGACGCGGGCAAACATAATCCGTCCTATGACGAAGAGGAGCGAGAGGATGACGACGGCACTATTAATCTGGTCATAGGTGCCTCGGTTGCCGAAGGCAAACGTGGCCAGAGCCAGTGCCGCTCCGATGCCAGCCATGATGTAGTTGATTAGCCGGTCGCTGCGCGTTCGCAACCCGAGTGAAGCAAAAAATAGAAATGCGGGAACCAGGATAAGGTAGCTGAGTCCCGGCACCAGCCGCTGATATAGAACCAGATTTCCCAGGCTAACGCGCACCAGAGATGCGCGAAGCCAAAGGCGAAGGCCGTAGAATCCGGCAACTAGAGCGAAGTAAATCAGCAGTGGATCGAGCCTGCGGCGGACGGCTGAAAAAGCTGCGGCAACCAGCGCCACGGTGATAAAAGCGGAGCCGAGAAAAAGAAATGGTGCATCCGCATGAAATGCATGAAGTACATCATTCGCGTTGTAGTTCATGAGCGCCGTTTGCATGGCTTGAAGAATAATGTACTTGGAACGGGCGGCTCAACATCTGATGGCAATCCGCACGGCGGTTTAGGGCTGTGCTCGGGATTTCTGCCCGAACTCGCGTAAGCGGTTCAATTCACCTTCCAAGCGCGCGAATCCCTTCTCGATTGCCATTCGGCTGTCGTTACATCTTTATAGCGCTCATTGACCCAGGACCAATCTTGCGCAAGGGCACTCCTTCGCCTACTGGATTGTTGCCCTCGTCTCATTTGTTTTTGTAAGAATCTCCACGGTGGGCGGATAGTAAGAAGCGACATCGACGAGGTGATTCAGGCAAACGAGCTTGTAATGAAGGACTGTTTGGATGTGGCCACCTGTATCACGCAGGATGTGGTCGAGAAAGTGCGATTTCGTGTAGACCCGCAAAATCTTGCCCGTGTAAACCTCGTCGTCATAGCCGTTCGGAGCATTGGAGCCTACGAGCTCCTCGGTAACCAAATAGGCCAAATAATGCGTCCACGACAACTGGAACGTTTTGCATCCTGCAACAGATTCAATCGGGTGTGCTCCCGCCAAAACACCTGCAAGCTCTGGACGGTCGCTAGCCACCTGAACCGCTTCATTGACCACGGCTTCCTTCACAATGATTCTCAATGAGTTGAGCGCGGCCTTATCTGGTTCGGAAATCTCGCGCAGGTCAATATAGTTGGCGGAGTTTAACTGCTGAATTGCAGCCGATTCGGGCATTACCAAAAAGACCCTCGGGTGAAGCTAATAACGAGCTCCCATGGTAGCAAGCAGGAGTGGTGCGCGCACTACTCTGTTGATAAATGTCACTCATTGGCGCTTGGCTTAGATGAAGCCACACATTCGCCTTGTGCTGCGAATTGCAGCTCGGCAGCTCAATGTAGGACCGTGGCCTAGTCCGAGCCAAGCGCCAGGAGACGCCAGGGTGTTGCGCAAATCCCTCTTCTTCTTTCGATTTTGCTTGAACCTAAGTAGATGCGTCACTAGTCTCACGGCAAGTCAAGGCCAAAGTCGTTGCTGGAGAAACAACAGAATGGGTTTGTATCGAGTCGCCACATTATGTCTTATTGCCCTGCCTTCTGTTACAGCGTTGTCCGCTCAAAACACCAGTAGCCCTTACTACCATAAATTCTTGAATGTCCATAAGAACGACTGGGGACCGGGGTATGCCCTGCTTCCCCCCAGTTGGACGATCTGCAGCAGTTGCTCCTCGACCTCGAGCAAGGTTAACTGGTCCCGAAATCGCTCGATCTCTTCGCCCTCGCTTTCGGGCAGCGCTACCAGGCACAGCATCGGTGGAACTCTGGCGTTCTCTGACATCCTTTGGAACGACCACTTGGTGGGAAACTTCACCACCCAGGGTCTCCCCGATAACAGCCACGCGCTCACCAATGGCGCGCATAATTTCATCTATGAGGCGTATTTCTACACCTCTAGTGTGTCAGCGTCTCAGGCGCTCGAATTCGATATCAACCAGTTCATGGGGAGCAAGCTCGGCAAGGGCTTCATATGGGGTCACCAGTGCCGCATCGCCGGCGGCCACGAATGGGACATCTATGACAACGTGAACAAGAGGTGGGTTGCCACGGGTATTTCTTGCTCGCCCAAGAGCAATACCTGGAATCACCTGGTGATTCAGGTACAGAGGACGTCCGACAACCGTTTACTCTACAAATCGATCACCCTGAATGGAGTCAAGCACGCAGTCAACAAGTACAAGAACCCTGGTACGACCCGATGGAACGGAATCACCATCAACTATCAACAGGATGGGGACCGGCAGATGACCGATTACAAGGTCTATCTCGATAAGATGAACTTCACTATGTGGTAGACCCTCCTAGGACCGTTGCATAGTCCGAGCCAAGTGCCAGGACAGGCCAGGGCGTTAACGGATTTCATGCCGAGGCGGCACGAACGTCTGCGCGCACACTTCCCACATCGTAGGTGGTCAAAGTCTAGCCGCTCCCGCTCGTTCGGTAGCAGTTCCGCTCCGCGGGGAAAACGCGACACAACCGTCGTTCGGCGACCCGCAATCGCGAAAACGGGCGAACGAAAGCGCAAAGTTGTGATATCGCGCTTCCCGTCCATTTGCTGCTTCGCCAGCAACGAAAAAGCGAGCGTTTGTTTTCAGCTTCAAGCAAAGCCACTCTCGAAATTTATTAAAGTCATCCACAACAAGCACTCGAATCTTGTTCATCTTTGACTACCCCCCTCGTGGAAACAGGAAATTGCAGACCAAAACCTGGCGCTCAGCTTGATTCATATTCCATAAGAACGTTTTTGTGAACACCTGTCAGATCTGACAGATCTACCACTGTGCCCCCGCTGTTAGAAGCGAGTCTTCAACAATTTCGCATTCATTTACACCAGTCACCTCTCAGGGGGATATCCGATCAGGCTTCTATTGGAGTCAGTGACGGCATGGATGCTTGTTTCGAAGGGAGCAGCCATGATTTGCCAGGCATGTGGTTCTTTGCAACAAAGAACATTTAACGGTGAAGTTGCCATCCACTTTTCCGGTTGGGATGGGCTTAACAAGCCGATTGTTTGGGTGTTTCCGAAACTCCGAGTGTGCCTTGATTGCGGATTCACACAATTCAAGGTCTCTGAACGTGAACTTGAGGTGCTCAGAGAAGAGCGATCCGCCGACGGCGCCCGCGCCGCATAACGACGATATCTAGGGCTGCCGCTTCTCCGACGGGAAGCGTCTGCCCGCATTGGGGTGGTAAAGAGCAGGGCCAACGGAAGCCGCGATTATGGGACTTTGGTGAGGTCTCATGGCGAGACTCCCAACGTCATCTGGTTTTATGCGACTGGCCTATTCCTCAAACTAACGTCTATGTGGGTAGTCGTAGATGGCGGTCGAGATAGTACCTATACCGCTTTTCGCATTCCGGGAGAAATCATCTTTAGCCAGCCTGAATCCGGTACGTACTGAAACTCCGTACCACACGCCGAGCAGATGGCAACGCGGACTTGTCCCGGGGAAAACTCTTCGTGCTCGATCACCTCACCTGAACAAGGCTGTTCGGGAACAACCGTGTCATGCCGCAGGTGCCATACAGGGTCCATTTGCGTCAGAGAGGGTCGTTCCGCGCGGCTTTCTTGTTCTCAGATGCGATTCGTAGAATTGGCAACGGTATCCTCAGACGCCTGAGCGATCCCGACCTCGCTTCGATTGCGTCCACAAGGACTACAGTCTCGGTCACGACTATCGGCTCACTCGCCACTTCAAATATCTCACCGTAGAGTCTCAATCGATTTCCGTGTGCAAAGCCGAGATTCTTTAGCTTTTCGTTCAAATGTCTCGTTTGCCTGGGCATGAGCATGGTCGAAATTGTAGACAAGGTTCCCCTATTGTTCGATACCGTACATACTGTATACCCAGAGGTACATGGTGGCCATCGGGCTTTCTATTGCTTTACAGGGATAAACGTCTGCCCGCACTTCCCTGGTTCGCTGACAATTTTGCAATGTCGTTCCCACGCGACTAGAGCGATTGAATTATTAGGTGGTTGACCGCGCATGTGTGAAGGCGATCGGCGTGTCCACCACCCCGGTAGTTGGAGCGGGCCAATACGCGGAGTAGCCAATGCTTTCCCGATCACCAGGGTCGCGGATCTCCGCAAAAATATCCAGGGCCATTGATGAACCGCGTCGATGCGCGCGTATTGGCATCGGATTTGGCAGCCAATCGCACGCTATTCGGCACCCACGACTGTGGATAATCCGCTACATCGCACAGGAATTCCACTTGCACCTGGTTGGGAGAGTGGAACCGACTCGCCGTGCCATTGTTTTCCCACATGGCGCCAAAGGCATATGCGCCAATACCGTGAAAGTAGAAGTAATCGCATGCGTCTTTAGCCGTGCAGTTTCCGGGAGTTCCGCAGCGGTGTCCGCCGCACGATCCGTTGTCCCAGTTGTACTTGTCCATCCAGCCGTGCCAGCCTTCATGGTTGAAATCCCCGGCTCGTGAACCCGGGTTAGCGTTGGTCGCGAGATTTGGGTCATAAAGTAAACACGAGGTCTTCACTTCATTCGGACCGAAGAAGTGAGTGGAGAAAGAGCCGAATATACTGGTGTCGTCGGTGGCCGTGTGGTAGAGGTCATCATGAAACTGGTTGTCCCAGCGCTCGGCGGTTCCGCGATAGTCCACCGTGCCATGAAAGGAAAATTGCCAATTGTCCTGCAAGCCATAGGTGAGCAGGTAGGAAGCGTTCCAGTGCTTGGGATATTCCTTATTCACATTGCAAGCATCGTTCCAGCCGCGTGAACCCCAGTCCGACCCCCGCATATCATAAGCCTGGTATTGCCACAAGAAAAACTCCTGCCAGCATCCGTGCGTATTCCAAAGATCTTTGTCAGCCTGGCTCGCAGTCGTTTGATTACAGTTGGCGCTCATGGCGACGGCCGAGAACAACACCGTCAGGCAAACCGCCAGTTTCACTTTCCAGGAATTCGTCATGATCAGCTCCTTTAAATGATTTATCGGACCGGTGGTTCATCTTCTTTGGGTGGCTTTGCCGCTTCACCTTTTTGCTCGATCCGCTTTGGGGCAGGGGCAACCGCCTCCGGATGGGCTTTCAGAAATGCGGTCAGCTTGCGGTTGAATACCGTAGCTTCTTCGGCAGGGTCCCTGCGTACCCGATCCACAAAGACTCTTTCTTTCGGCTGGACGTACTTCAGCAGAGTGGTACGCGCTTCTTTGGAATCCTTATGGTTCCACAGATACGCCTCGATAGCTTCGGCGCGAACGATCCGCGAGGGATGCTTGCCAACCGCCCACAGGACCTCGCGGTCGGTCGCGGCAGTGCGTAGATAGGCGAGGCCGTCCACCGCCTTCGCCTGGAGCATGGCCAACTTTGTTTGCTCCACGTTTTCGCCGTTCGCTACGATTCCCTTCTCTGGAAGGGGGCGGTGAAGAAACTTCTGAAAGCAATTCGTGCCGACTGGACTGCGCATCTCACCCAGAACTGATAGCGCGAGAAGAGAGCGCGTGAAATCAGACTCGGCGGTACGGTTCGCTTCATCGCAGAAGGCCGCGGCAACCGCTTTGTACTGGCTTGCCTGCTCGAGCATGCGGCGGATTTCTTCACGCTGCCCGGCAGTGGAGGCGCCCGCCCAGTCGAGGAAAGCGACAGCTGCCTTGGCAGCTTCCTGCTCCGAAACATTCAAGGCTGGCGCTTTCACAGCGGCGCGTGCCTTGTCCTGTTCGCTTGGACGAGCTGCGATGGCAGGCTCGCTGGAGCGAGGCGGTTCCTTCTCCTGCTGCGCAAAGCAGGCAGCAGTTATCAGGCAAGCTACTAGAGTGCATTGCCAATTCATAGTCTCTCCTCGCGATCTGGAAGTGTTCTGGGCCAGGACCGAACATTAGTTTGGGTCAGTTGGACTGCTTTTGTTAATAGGATGGTGCCCTGAGATGGGTATCCGTTACAAAACAATTCGGAACCCCGTATGCCGCAATATTTTGTTGCTGGTTACCTCCCCGACGACTTCGACCGCATCCAAAGCGGGCGAAGCGATGGCCCGAGAAATCCATGCGCTCAACAAAGAGATGATGGCTGCCGGCGTCAGGAAATTTGCTTGCGGCCTTGGGTCCGCGAAGTTGCTGCGAGCGCAGACCAAAAGGCGGAGTCCTCATCACCGATGGGCCATACCTTGAGACCAAGGAACACATCGGCGGTTTTTGGATTTTGGAATGCGCTGACATGGACGAGGCGGTGGCATGGGCACGCAAAGGCGTCGATGCAACTCGGGGGCAGGTCGAGGTGCGAGAGATCTTCTTCAGCCCCTCACCCGACTAGCAAGTGGGGTGGACTTGAACAGAAGAAGGTAAGTGAGTGGCGACGGCGATAGAAAGCTGCGCGCTGAAGGGAGGCCTGGCGATCTACATCATCGAGGGGCGATTCGTGCCGACGCGTTAGCGCCTCTCGCGCATGACTGTTCCAGGGGGTTTAAGTGAAGTCTCGCTAAACCTCCACCCGCACCGTTTTGACCCCAAACCCAATCAGCCGCGGCGGCAAGTCTCTCAGGATCGGCATCCGCACAAGCAATCGGAAAAGAGTCGGCACCTGAAGAGTCGTCTGTGTCGATGCCAGCGCCGGCGCCAACACTCTCTCCTGCATCATCGCCTGGAATCCCTGAATGAACCGCGTGGGGAACTCCCGCCGGCGCTGTACTTCGGCGAGATGCTTCTCCTCCAAGCGCTCCTCAAGTAGCGGCTTAGCGAGCAGGTTGGCCGCAACTACTGCGTCCTGGATGGCGTAGTTGATGCCCACGCCACCCACTGGCGACATCACGTGTGCCGCATCGCCGATCAGCAGGAGGCCCGGCTGGTGCCATCGCTGACAGCGGCTGGATTCGACCGACAGCAGGGTAAGTTGATGCCACTCCAGCAAGGTCTCGACGTGCTCCGCGAAGCGAGGCTCCAACTGAACGATGGCCTGCCGCATGGATTCTAGTCCGGCCGACTTCACCTGCTGGTACTGCCCCTTGGGGAAGACAAACGCTACCTGCCAGTGGTCAGAGCGATCGAGGATCACCAGAATGCGGCCCGCCCGGAAGCTGCCCATTAGGCCGCTGCCCGCGTCGATATCCGCACCGAGCTTGGGCAGCTTGAACCACAGCACGTCCATAGGCGGCGAGGTCTTAACCGGCTCGAAACCCAACAAGTGCCGCACCCGCGAATGCCTTCCGTCGGCGCCGATCGTGAGCAATGCCCGAATCTCGGCCTGGGTTTCGCTCGTCTGATATCGCACACCACGGATGGAGCCGTTCTCCCGGATTATGTCATACACGTTGGCTCCCATCCTCAACTGAAACTGCGGGTAGCGAGACGCCTCCTCTGTCAGAAGTTCCAGGAACTTCGACTGCGGAATCAGCAGAATGTAGGGGAATTTGCTCTTGAGCCGGCGCAAGTCGAAGGGCTGGAAGAGCCCTTTGGAGGTCATGAAACTGGGGCCATAGACCTTGGAATGGGGAATCTGGTGCACCTTCTCCGCTATGCCAAGTTGGTCCAGGATTTCTAGCGTCGATGGGTGGACAGTGTCGCCGCGAAACTCCCGGTCAAAGTCCTTGTGCATCTCCAGCAGGGTTACTGGCACACCGCGCCTCGCAAGCAGGAGAGCCAACATCGACCCTCCCGGTCCGGCACCCACGATCACGCACCTCGTGTTCTCATTCATCCGGTAATCTGCTGCTCCTCAACTCTTGAAAATTACGGCAGCGCCGATTCTACACTTGAGCAACGGCAGGTGGCCGATGGCCGTAGTCGCACACAGGCCGATGCGCCAGTTTGCTGATAAATCGGGGTTTCGCTTCAGTGCGTATTCCACCGACGTCGTCAACAACAAAAAGGGGGACATCTTAAACGAGTTAACGACGGGGACATTTCTGGGGAGCTTGGACACGCTTGATTTCAGTCGCCATAGGTTTTCGCATGCGCACAATACCATTTCGCCGAATCCTGGCGGACTCTATTTCACTCATTTGGTGCGCGCCAAACTGGACGGTGCAGGTCTTCCTCAGCTTGCCCCGATTTGTTCTTCCAAATAATTTACGATGGCGCCGCGGATGGCAGCCAGCACTTCACCACCGTCCGCCTCCGCCGAATCCCGTGGCGCACTCCCTATAAAAAAGCGCCCGCGCAACGCAGCGTAAACACGCGTCGCCAGAACCACAGAGTTTACGTCAATCTCCATCCTTCGCCCTCGCATGATCTGTGCTCACGGCTTGCCGGACCGTAAGTTAAGTCTCTGTATCGGCTCATTGAGCCATCTTGCGCTTTCGGCATCCTTCCGAGCAAGGCTTCCAGAGCTGCTGTTGGGTTGTTTGATTGCTCGATTTCGAGGTGCAGGTCACGGAATGTCAGCCGCGACCACCCAGCATCTCTTCGTCGGACGTTAGATGGTCAACCACCTTCTGCCAATTGGCGACGCCTCGATGCTTAAGCACTAGCTTGAGGACCATGCCTCTCCCAGGAATAGGTACTCGGTCGAATTGAGAACGGCAGATAGCCGCTTCTTCTCGTCTTCTTTCAAGGTCGTTCCAGGGGGAGGAACATTGTAACGCGGGGTTCAACTCGCTGATTTTCCACAGCGTGGACGTGCATCAAAAACGTTGAAAATCTCGGCAAGTAAACACGCAAGACGAGGTGGATGTCATGCAGCTTCAACTCAGTCCGGCCCACCCCGATCTCGGTAAGGTGGGTTTCCCTGAACTGGAAGACAGAGTTCGCAATCGGGCCTATCAACTGTATGAAAAACGAGGACGAGCACACGGCCACGCGCTGGACGACTGGCTACAAGCGAAGGCTGAGGTGCTGGGTGTGACCAAGGGTGACACTTACATCGAGAATTTGTCCCCCAGCGGGTAATGCGCAAGAATGGAGGGTGTATGAGGGTTCCCATGCAGACATCATCGCCCTCAGCCAAGACGGGAGAAGAGACGGTGGCCGAAGAAGTCCCTACCCGTGCCTACGAGCTTTACGAAGAACAAGGCCGCGAAAACTAAGCCCCGAAGGGCATCTCCGGCGACCGTGTTGTTTCCCTGTTTTCACCTGGGAATTGATCAATTGGTGGTTCGACCGTCAATTGTCGACAAATCGCACGATGGGCGAAAATATGCGATATCTATGGGTGGTTGTCTATTACGCCTGTTCTAAAGGTCATCCAAACCAGTTCGATATGTACTTTTCGTCTAAGACTGGCGAGGTGAACCGTCCAGACCTTAAGTACCGCTTGCCGCATGAGTTGCCGTGCAGCTCCTGCCCTTCGGGAATCGTATCCGGCAGGGTTCCCCTGGAAATGCGACTGCATTGGCTCAGCCCGGAACATTTTGCTGAATTAGGCGTGGAGGCTGAGCCAATTGATCCAGCTGCCGCCTAGTCCAAGGGACCCGGCCCCTTTGTCAATCCCTTACGCGTACTGAGCGTAGGTGCCCGCGGACTGCAGATCGGTGGAAGAATCGCGCAAGAGCAACTCAATTGCGGCCTGGTGCGCGCCGGCCACGCAATGGTTCAGTTGGCACGGAAAGCTCCGTACTCGCGAAATATTCCTACCATTGCCTACATGTTGATAAGCTCTACATCACTCACTGAGTGGAGCACCGCCGAGTTTCCGGCCAATGGCACACATCCATCCCTTATCGGGTTCCGCAGAAACCTGCGTGTCTGAGTATCCCGTCTCAGCAAACAGCCCACGATGACCGTTCAGATCCAAAAGCGTCATGCCCGTTCGTGAGGCGTATTTCTCGCATAGCTTTGCCATCCTCGTGTTCGCACCTTGGTAGACTTCCGCGATGATGATGAAGTTGCCGCCCGCTTTCACAACTCTGAAAATTTCCTGCATGTCGGAGGGCAGGTTGGGCCACCAGAAATGCGTCTCAACGGCTGTCACAAGGTCGAACGTTCGATCTGAGAATGGAAGCTGGGACACGGAACCGTGCAGGACTTCGACGCGCCCCATTGCGAGCCAGCGGGCATTCGTTCTCTTGCTTGCGGCGACGCTTTCTTCCGAGTAATCAATCCCGTACACCTTCCCTTGCGGTGCTCTCTCCGCTAACTTGCTGAGTGTTCTCCCGCCGCCACAGCCTACATCGAGAATCGTGTAGCTCTGCCCTATCGAAATCTGATGCAAACCCCAGTCGGTCACATCAGAATGCCGCGAGTTCATGTTCCGCAGAACCCAACGGCCTATCCATCCTCGCGGTCTTTTGCATTGGCTCTCACGACCGCTGCTGACAGCTATTTCCATGTGGACTCTCTGAATGCCGAAATGAATTACAAGAATCGACCCAGCTTCTTCGCATTCATAGTAACGAATCGGGCAACTGTCGAAAATCTCTGTATCGTTCATCGACAAGTTCGCTCAAGACCTTCTTCATATCTCCCTTCAGCCCGTTGAGCTGCCTCTGAACGATTTGGTCTGATTCAGTCTTCCGAGTGACATTCGTCGACCACCCGCTCGTTTTTTCAGCGCAAGACGTAGTAGTTGACGGTAAGTCTCGATATCCCTCATCATCTTTCGATTCTCCGTTGTGCGTGTAACGTAAGAACACCTTTCCAGATTTGCAAATAGACCAGCAACTCGATTTGTTTGCTGCTCATCCTAAACGACCACAATCTACTCTCCCCATGCCAAAAACCTCTATTGTCCTGTTCACGCTCCTGCTTGCAAGTCCATTCGGTTCGGCTCAGAAGCGAATTGAAGCCGGTGTTTTGCTGGATTACTTGGGCGTGTCGGAAACCAGTACCAGCAACTTCGGAATCGGCGGGCGGTTTGGGTATCGTATCCACCACAATGTAATGTTCGAGGGTGAGTTGGCTTACGACTATGGTGTCAACTTCGACGAGCTTTATATCAATGCTGGCAACGGGGATCTGGCCGCCATCGCGCACACCTCGATAGGTGTCACTCATGGATTGTTTGGACCAAAATTTCAGCCTGCCGGTGGATTTCGGCCCTTCGTAACCATCAAGACAGGCTTCATCGATTTCCGCTTCAGTCCTAGCCTGCTCCCGTACAGCAATGTGGTGAGCGCCATTCTCGGCTTGCGAGAATCCACGCTGAACGCTGTCATTTACCCGGGATGCGGACTCGAAGCGTCATTTGGCCCGCTCGGTTTCCGGTTCGAATCGGGCGACGAAATCTACTTCAACCACGGTGCACACAACAACCTGAGGATCACCGTTGGGCCATTCCTCAGGTTCTAAGCGTTCACGGCCGACAAATCTCTATGTCGCGCGGTATCAAAAGGCCCCACTTTTGCGGTAAGTTGTGGGTCGTCCGAGCAACACACTTTCCGAAAAGGAGCGCCTTTAGAATTTTCACGGTGCATGAAATTCCAGGGAGTAGATCTCCTGCGTGCTAACGTCGCGCAGCAACAGCGGCGAGTCGTCCACATTCATCCCTAGCCATACGTTGAAGGAACCAGCCTGGCGAAAGTTCCTGAGGTCTGCCACTCGCTCTAGCTTGTGGTCGCGGATGCGGACCCGCCACACGGCTGGTGCATCCTCTTCATGCAGAAAGTAGACGTATTGACCGTCGTTAGACCAGTTCGGGAAGCCCATCGTCATTTTTGCCAGCTCTTCCCACCTCTGAGTGGCCACGTCAAAAGCCATAAGGCTGCGGGAGTCGTATGGCATGGCCACAATGTGGCGTCCGTCCGGCGACCAGCGTGGCGAGAACAGGCCTTTCGAGTTGGGCAAGGTCGAGACTTGATGAGTGTTCAGATCGAGCACTTGAATCGTGCTCTCAGGGTTTGCCGGAGGCCCGCCAAACGCAACCTTGTTCCCATCCGACGACCACGTCGTATCCCATTCCTCGCTAGAATCTCCC
Source organism: Terriglobales bacterium (assembly GCA_035606605.1). GTDB lineage: Bacteria > Acidobacteriota > Terriglobia > Terriglobales > Acidobacteriaceae > Gp1-AA145. The sequence goes on along the minus strand of DATNEX010000159.1, from coordinate 10,236 downwards.
GGGATAGGTTGCTGAGGAGTCCCGCCATCCGTGGAAACGGTATACATCTTGGGCCGCTGGCCGGACGAGAAACCAAAAAATACAATCTGTTTTCCGTTTGGAGACCATTCAGGAAGCGATGGCCGAAGGCCTGGGATCGAAAGCTGGAGCTTTTGGCTTCCGTCCAGTTTGCTCTTCCACAAAACGCCATCCGGATAGGTAATGTACGCAGCCCACTGTCCGTCTCGAGAAAGCTTCACCTCTGCAGAAATACCGGACAGAAACGGGGCAAATTGTCCGGATTTTGGGTCGTAACGCGTCAACTCTCCTCTAGCCAGTCGTGCAACGACAAATAGTTTCTTACCATCTTTAGCTGGAATTGGTGTGTAGAAAGTCATCGGGCCCGAGGTCAGCTGCACGGGAGTTCGATTCGGCTTGCGCAGTAGGCCACCTTTTTCTTCAATTGCCCACACATTATTTCGCGCCTGAAAAAGGAAATACCTTCCATCCAGGGTCCATTGTCCACAACATTGGGTAGGAAGGTTTTCCCAGCCAGGCAGCAGAATATGGGGATTCTTTCCGTCAGCAGAGATCTCCCAAATCAGGCTGGCCGCGCTCGATAAGTTGTCGCCGACCCCAAACCGAATTGTCGATCCGTCCGGGGACCAGGCTGTGTCAAGGATCAAGTTGCTCGCCGTGAAGATCTTTCGCGCTCCCGACGAATCGGCGTTAGCGATGTAAAGGTCGCGTGAGTTCGCGTACACCAGCTTACTTCCGTCGGGTGACCAAGCTCCAGCTTGCCCCGAAGCGTCTCCTAGCTTGCGAGCGGATCCACCCAAAATTGGTATTGCCCAAAGTGGCCCCTTGAACGCGGTCTGGCCTACCGCCTCCCACGTGAGAACATTTGCACCATCGGGAGAAACAGAGGTTAGATACATTCCAGGGCTGGGAGCTTTAATACTGGCGGGTTCCGAACCCGATGTGGCGATCTGTGAGATCACCGGCCCCGCGGGCCCAAAGTCTTCGAAATAAAGTCTTGCTCCGTCGGTGCCTGCCAGGTACTTCGGATTTCCGTCGTGCGTAATCTGCTCGTACCCGTAGACAGTCAGCGGACCGTCGTAACTTGATCGCAAATACAAAAACGCAACCGCCGAAGCAGCAACCACGACCGCACTGAGTAATGCCCACGTGCTCCGCAATCTGCGTAGGGTGGAGCGTTTTGCGCCAACAGGAGTTTGTAGAGAAACTGAAGCCGCGCTGACCACTGCGGAAGATCTTCCCGAATCCGTGTTTCGCTTCAGCCGCTTGAGGTCGGCGCGAACCTCTGCCGCACTCTGATAGCGGGTGTCACGATCTTTCTCCAGTCCCTTGTCGATGATTCGTTCCAATTCTGCTGGAGTGTCGGGATTTATGCGGCTTGCGGGTGTAGGTAGCTTATTTAGAATCGCATCGAAGATGGCTGCGGAAGTGTCACCGCGAAATGGAAGTACGCCGGTTGCTGCTTCGTAGAGCACCGCTCCAAAGGAGAAGAGATCCGTGCGGGCATCGAGTTCTTTGCCCAGCGCCTGCTCCGGCGACATATAGGCCACGGTGCCGAGTGTGCTGCCTGGACTCGTCAGGTGGTCCTCGGTGACGGTAGGGGTCGCGTCAACCTTGCCAGATGCGAGTGGGCTCACCTTCGCGAGCCCGAAATCCAAAATTTTAGCGTGGCCGCGGTCAGTGACAAAAATGTTTGCAGGCTTGATGTCGCGATGAACTATGCCCTTCGAGTGTGCCGCATCAAGTGCGTCGGCCATCTCGATACCGAGATCAAGCAAACGTTCAACTTCCAAGGGGCGGCCAAACGTTAGCTCGCGAAGTGTCTTGCCCTCCAGCAACTCCATCACGATGAACGGTCGGCCGTCGTGCTCGCCGATCTCGTGAATGGTGCAAATATTCGGATGATTTAAGGCTGATGCTGCCCTTGCTTCTCGCCGAAAGCGATCAAACGCTAACTGGTTTCCCGCCACGTCGTCCGGAAGAAACTTCAGGGCGACGAAGCGGCCGAGTTGGGTGTCCTCAGCTTTATACACGACACCCATGCCGCCACCCCCTAACTTCTGGACGACACGATAATGTGAGATTGTCTGGTCAATCATGCGCGAAGGAGAAGCCCGACAGGTGAAAACATGCTACGTAGCTGGGGCAGACAAGTCAATCAAAGAGGCCTGGAACAGGATAAGGCGTGAATTCAGCCAATTCCGCGCCTGCCATCCGCAATTCGGAAACTGCAAATTCCTTTATCGCTCATCGGCCCAAGACACGGCGAATGAGAAGCGCACGCTGATCAATCGCTTGGTAACGCCAGTTGTCGGGTTATCGATGGTCGAAATGAAGGGGGCGCCCGGAAACGAATTTACACGTGGCCGCTTCCTTTCGCGCGCAAAACTTCGCCTGCTGAAAGTTTCCGCTTGCGCAAAGTGTAAAAAGTAACCGCAACTGCGTTGCTAGCCAACACCGTTCCGGCGATCTTCACGCCGTACTCCAGCGGGTTAAGAACGTTGACAAATGGATAGATCGAAATCAGCAGACTGAAAAGTGACGCGCAGAGTCCTGTCAGCGAGACACACTTAAGCCAAACCGGCAACGACCTGCGCAACGATGCCGCACCGACGAGCGGAATCGCAAACATTGCTATGTACATCACCTCATAGTGGGTAAGGCTGGCGTTCGAGAGTACCTGATAAGCCTCCTGCGCGTGGACACCGACGCTAGCCATCACGAGCAACGCCATCATCAGCACGGAGGTGAACAGAATCGAATTCACCGGAGTCTTCCGTTGCGGATGCAGCCGCGTGAACCACTCCGGCAAAAGATTGTCCCAACCGACGGTCATTGGCAGGCGAGTCACACCGGAGAACATATAACTCGCGGCACCCAGGAGCCTGAGTTCGAGCAGCAGAATTGCTGCAATCACCACCACGTTTCCGATTCCGGAATTACCCAGTGCAATGCGCAGCGTCTGCGGGATGGGCGCGATCAGGTCAATAGTGGAGCCTGGCTGCGCGAATACGAGCACAGAACTGGTTCCCAGAATGAACATGGCGCAGATGATCGGCGATGCGATCCGTACGGAACGCGCAATATTACGCTCAGGCTGACGGCTTTCTCCGGCAAAAATGGCGGTGTATTCGAGGCCACTCAGCGCGCCCACTAGCATCTGTCCAAACAGCGCCAGCGAGCGCAAACTGCGCGGCGGTAATGCGAGCGCTAATCCCATGGTGTGTGTGTCGACCTGGAGTGCGGGGTGGCCTTTTATCAACGTCCACGCGGGAAGCAGAATGAGTACGGCGAAGAGAACAATCATCGCCGCTCCGCCGATGTTGTGGATCCACTTGCCTACCTCCAAACCGTAGATTGCGGCTACGGTGATCGCGCAGATGATCACGCCGACAATTGCGAGCGAGGCCGCGTGGCTCTCAGGCAGCCAGACCGCCCTGGGGCCGATCAAATATGCCAGTTCGGTGGGAGTCGCATACAAAATAGCGACAGCGACCGACAGTCCGTAAAACCAAAGATTCCACGCAGTGAGAAAACCGCCGAGATCGCCGAAAGCACGATGCGCCCAAACGTACAATCCGCCTTCGAGCGGCATAGTGTGGTTGAGTAGAACCACCACTGCCGCCATCGGAAAATAAAAGAGAAGCATGGCCACGATCCAGGTGAGCGCCTGCGCCCGCCCGAGAACTGCCGCCACGCCCACCCAAGTGCTGCCCACAACACAGAGGACCTGCGCAAGCACTAGGTCGGAAAGTCCCATCTGCCGCCGGAGTCCGTGCTCCAGTACGGCCTTAGGGGATGCCGCCGGGGAAGGGGCCGTCATGCAGTAAGCATAGTCGCACAGAATTAGCGATAAATCTCTATGTCTCGAATAGGCGCCATCCGAGTGCTATGGTCCCGCCTTGCCGGACGAATGAACAGATTTCAGACGCTATGAAATGTGGTTGACCCTGGCCGCGCGGTGAGCCGGGTGTCTGAGATCGTGGCCGTGAGCGACCGTATAGCGCAGTTCGTCAAGGACATTGCTATGCACCAGTTCAGGAAATATCCATCAAGTACGGATAGAATCCGGCTCTGATGGATTTGCTGACGAATTGAGTGCCAGCAATGTAATTCTCCGGCATGTGGCTGCGACCTGAAACGCTACCAAATGCTTCCGCCAGGATCAGCGCTGGTGTTGCTGCACCCAACCCAGTCCGTCTCTAAGGGCATTAAAGAACCCTTCGGTATTATCGCTGTACTTGTGGTCGTGGGCGGTGACCATTGCCAGCCTTTTCGGTTCCTGTGCCAGCGAAAAAAGTTTGCGCGTGGCTTCTGGCGTGACCCATTGAGTTGAGGTGGAACCAATTACGAAAACCGGCAGCGGAGAAATCCTAGCCATGAAATCAGCGCTCTTGAATGTCGGCTCATGAGGCGGCTTCTTGGTAAGCCAAGCACCAACGTCCTTCCAGCGCCATGCCAAGATGTTGCCTTCAGGAATGCCGATGGCAATGATCCCGTCAAACAAAGCCTTGTTCTCCTGAGTCGCCGCCGCCGCGAGCCCCAAGCCTGCGCCTTCAGACCAGCCCAAAAGCAGAATGGGTTCGTGATCCTTCTGTTGGATCCAGCGCGCGATCTGATTGAAGTCAGAGGCAATCTGATCCGTGGTCATTATCGATTTGCCCGTAAAGCTCTCAAGATAGTGCAGAACATCCAGGCAATAGGTGTCATATCCCGCTTTCACCAGGCGCTCCGCGATTGCGACAGCGAAGCCGCGGCAACCTGCATCCCCAGGAGCAAACAAGATTTTGTGATGATGTCCTGTAATTGCAGCTTGATACAAGTAAACCCTTTGTTCTTGCCCGCGGATCGTAAAAGTATTCTTGCCACCCTGCGGGCTCTGCGCAAAAACGCTGGCGTAAAGCGCGATTACAATGACAACGCGATTTTGTATTCGAACAAGAGAGCTCATGGCCTGCTGCTCGTCAGCGTCTGGTGGCTTAGGCCGACTAGAGATTCTCGATCCTTGATTTCCGAGAGACGGACTAGCGCGAGAGCAACGCGCGGTAGTTGCAGGAGATTCTTGTAGATCAAGTAGCGGGGCTCCGATGACGTGGCAAATTTTGTTTTGTACTGAGAGAGGCCCCGAAAACGGAACAGAAAATCAAGCTTCCGGAGCACACTATGAATGACGCGCTCCTCAAGTCTCGCACTCTCTCCTTTCTTGAATCCCGTCATGGGCGCCAATCCGAGGCTTACTCGGTTGCACCGTTTTTCTCGTGCATACTGAATCAGCTTCAACAAAAGATAATCCGTGATGCCGTTAGGGGCGTCACACCTCCGGCGCATGATGTCGCCTGCGATTTCGCCTGGGTTGACTGAAATGACGTTTACGAAGGCCAAGATCTTTCCGGCGCAATCAGCAACCGCAAGCACAGGTGTAGATCGCAAATAGCTCTGGTCGAAATGTCCGACAGCAAAGGTTCGCTCGCGACGACCGGGAATCGCTAACCATTGCTCCTCAACACTTGTTAGCTTGGCGAGAGTTTCGGATGCCAGCGGAGGCTGGTATTCTACGACGCTCATTCCCAGCTGCTGGAAGTGGTTCGCCTTCGAGCGAATGTCCCTCTTCGACCTTCCGTTCAGCGAGAACTGCCCTAGATCAACCAGGGCGTCATCACCGATTTTCAATTTTCGGAGCCCCAACCTTCTATACACCGGAAGAAAGTCGGCAGACGTGCGGTAAAAAGCAACCCCCCATCTCTTCTTTTTGCATTTCTTTAGGAATTCGCGCGCGGTCATCTCGATCTCTGGTTCTGGTCCTACAGGATCTCCGAGGCAAATCGCGATATTGTTTGCCACGGCATATGCGATCACGCAACGGCGAGAAGGTGAAAAGAAATAGGATTTTGGGGGCCACAGCTTCAGTGAATCGAACGATGAACGAGCAAACTGTTCAAGGATCTTACGGGCCTCCACATCCTCACGGCGCACAAGGACGTGTATCCCATTGGCCGCTAGAATAGGCGGGCGCTGCTGGGTCGTTGGGCCGCCGTTTTCGCTCCGAAACCGCCGCACAATACGATTCCCCTATATTTTTTGATGCAATCTTCTTCGCACCCACCTGGATAAGTCGTCGCGAAGGCAGTATAGAGACAAGAATTTGACATGGTCTCACTCATTGACCGGGTTCATCGGACGGAAAAACAATCCTGGCTGGATTAAGGCTGCCACACCGGTTCCCACGCGGCACTCCACTTGCCCCGCTGGGTATAGAAATACGCTCCCATGGTGAAATCGAAGGCCGCACAAAAAACGCCGTAGGCGAGCGGGATCATGGTTAATTGGCCGGGGTCGAACGCGGCGTGGACTCCATGCGCCTGAAGTTCGTGCAGCAGGTCCCACACCCCGTGCAGGGGATAAGCAACGATGAGGGCGAAAGGCAGGCGCACGCCGAACAGGGCTAACGCAGAAAAGGCCGCGACCGCAGCCAGTTCCAGCCGCCATGCGGTCGCCACTCCGAAGTAGGCGGTAAAGGCTAGGTAGAACAGGGCGATCATAATGAGGAACATCGCATAGAAGATCTGCTCTGCCTTGGGGGCGAGAATCTTCCGAGCCATGAAGATGGCACCCGTCGCCGCCATGAGCCCGATCGATACGTAGAGGATCACAATCACGACAAATCCAAGCACGCTGTAACCGTGGTTCATCGCACTGCCTCCGTTTTCTGGGATCGGGCCATCATAGCTCTCGTGTTCCAGGCATGGATTGGTAATAATCTATATAGGGCGAATGAAACAGCGCAATCTTGTGATATTGCCTCGGTTATTCTGGAACTCAGTCGAGAACCCGAGTAGCCTGTTGGGGTAGCGCGTATCCCAACACCATAACGACTGCGAAGCGGCGGCGGCTCCGTGCTCTGGTGCGGCTGGTTGTTAGTTTTGGCGGGATCGGTGCGTTAAAGCCGGTGCGTTTTGGGGCAATGCTACGCGGCAGATTGCGACGCTTGCTGTTCACGTAGCAGACGATCTTCCTTACTTTCAACTTTCAACAAGCTGGTTAATCTCTGAAATCAGCTTCATGAGCTCGGTCGGGTCTTGCTCGGTAACCGCCTGCTCACAGAGTTTTCGCCAACGTTCTTCTGTTTCTCTTCGCATGGTGAGATGTTGACGGGACTTGATCTGTTCTGGAAGCGCTAAGATGCGCCGAGATGCTCTGTTCGAAGAGATGCATGGGTCGGACTGAGTTCAGACTTGCAACTGATTAAACCGAACCTTGGTTGGCAATCGTGCTGATTCAAGTAGAGCGAAATGGCGCGCTCCCCGGAGTGCACGGATGAGTATGCCCAAACGAATTTGACATGGCCGGCATTGTCAGAGACGCTCATTGACACAGAAAAGGCCACTGGAGCGCACACCTCCGAAGCGGACCCTGCTCTGCTCTTTTGGTGTTGACGGCACATTACGGGTTATTGACCCCCGAAGCCTTCTTCTAGATCGGTTTTCGCATCATGGTGAGAAAACTTCCTCGCCTTTAGCCGCTTCAAAGTTCACGTGATCATCAACGGCTGGAAGTCGATTGCTCAATATTTGGACTGTGGCGTCCGAACGGTGCAACGTTGGGAGCGGAAGGGGCTACCCGTAAGCAGGCCAGTCTCAGGACACCGGAGCCTTGTGGTTGTCCGGTCAGAGCAGCTCGATCATTGGATTGAGGACCGTGCTTTGATGAGGGCGAGAAATGGCTCTGATCTCCAAAGCAGTCTTGTCGTTACTCGAAAACTACGTCACGAAGTTAAGCAGGCGCGAGAAGACTTGCAGCTAAAAAAGGCCGCTTTGAGAAAAGAGATGGCGACCCTCAAAATCTGCAGGCACTTGCTGATTCGGCGGAAGCTCTGCGCCGGAGCGCGAACACTTCACGATGAGCGAAGCAGCAAGGTGCCGCACCTCAACTATCTTTATGCTCACTTAACGAGTACCACCGAGGTCGGTCCCTCTAGCGTACCTGCCGGTGGCCCGGCTGGGGTCAAAGTTCCCGTGGCTGGATCAACAGTAAAGACGGTGATGTTGTTTGAACCGAGGTTCGCGACATATGCAAACCGGCCCGAAGTGTCCATACTCAATGCTATGGGGTTGATGCCGGCAAATGCGGTCGAACTGCGCGTGAGAGTCCCACTCGCCGTATCAACGGCGAAAACGGAGATATTATCGTCAAGGGCATTCGTTACATAGGCAAATCGGCCTTGTGGGTCCAAGGTGATTGAGGTCGGGCCATTGCCGCTGCTGACAGGTAAGCCAAGCGGCGTTAGGCCTCCGCTGGCCTGATCGATCGAGAAGCTGGTCACGTCATTCGAACTCAAGTTAGCCACGTAGGCAAATCTTCCAGACGGGTGCATGCTGATCGAAGAGGGACTCAAACGAGCAGGAACTGCGCCTAGCAGACCCAAGGCTCCGGTGCTGTCAACCCTGTAAACCGTTACGTCGCTGGAATTGAAGTTGGCCACGTATGCGAAATGTCCCGAGGGATGGAACCTGAGCTCGACCGGGGCCGCGTCGGTCGGAACGGTACCAATTAGAGGAGTGAGCGCGCCAGTGGTCGGATTGATTGAGAATGCAGAGATGTTGTTAGCTTGCTGGTTCACTGCATAGAGAATGTTGCCCATTGGTCCCACGACGATGAACCGTGGGCCACTGCCAGCGGGAACAGGTGCCCCCACCATGTGGAGCCTGCCGGTATTCGCGTCGATGGAAAACACAGAGATGTCATTGGAAACTATATTGCCGACGTAAGCGAATCGTCCCGAGGGTTCCACCGCAATTACCCTTGATGATCCTCCGCCCGTCGGCACGTTCTCTTTGGGGCTCAACAGGCCTGATTGAGGATCAATGGTGTAGGTTGAGATGCTGTTGGCCAATGAGTTGGCCACGACTGCAAAGCGCGCCGCGGCAGCCGGATGCGGGCTCGTAACAGTTTTATCAGTACCACAGCCCGTCAAAACTAGCGAGACAATGAAGATCAGGATGGGGACGGCCATATTTCTTACAGGCATGTCAGTCCTCTTTAGTTGAAACTCTGTGTTATCAGTTGATTCAGCATGGGCGGGGTAAGACTCATGAGTCATGCCAACCTGTTGTAAATTGTTTGTCACCGACTAAAGTAACTTGAGACGCAAATTTAGGGCTTAACACGTTCCGGCTGTGAACGGCGATGAGTTCGCACACAACCAACGCGACTCATGCGGCAGCAATCGTAGCACTCACTCGGATAGCCCAATCAGTATCCCGCCTGTCTTGCACTCCAAGGTGTGATGAAAGTCAGCGCGGCGAGTGCGAGAGAAACACGGAAAGGCGAGAAGGAAAGCGCAAGCTTGCGCGATAAAGACTTTTCAAAACTAGACTCGTGATCATGAAACGACTTGCCACGTGCATTAGTACTGGTTGTCCATGCGTTGGCCGCAATCGGTCGGACTAACAACGCTTCCCCGTTCCGATAACAGTGTGTGACCTTTACATGAGTTGCGAGTGGTGAATCGAGCGAGCGGCTGAGAAATGTGCCGTGCCAGCCTACAACCAACATCACAGACGCAGGCCAGAAGAGGTACATCCAATGCCGGTGGCATTCGCGTGTAGGACGCCTGCAACGCCGAACCACATCAGCGTCCCCACGGCCCCGGAGCTAGCGAGGCCGAACAAAGCACCAATGAGCGACACGGTTCGGTTTATCAAAGCGTATTTCCCCTTCGGGGTCGGACCAGCATTGTATCTCCGCTCTAGATTGCTGATAAATCTCGATATCACGCAATATCAAAAGGCGCCCACTTTTGCGGTAAGTTATGAGTCGTTGAAACACCACACTTACCAAAAAGGAGCGCCTTTATGAATCAAGAGAAGTATATCGGGATGGACGTTCATGATGCCACCATTTCCGCTGCCGTGATGAATGCTGAGGGTAAGGTTCTCATGGAATGCGTACTGGAAACCAAGGCAGCCACGATTCTGGAATTCATTCAAGGATTGCGCGGAACTCTGGCAGTGACGTTTGAGGAAGGGATCTTGGCTGCCTGGCTGCATGATCTGCTGCAGCCCCATGTCAGCCGGCTAGTGGTTTGCGATCCGCGCAAGAATGCGCTGCTGCGGGATGGCAACCAGAACGATCGGGCGGATGCACGCAATCTGGCGGAGCTACTACGCACCAACCACGTCCATGCGGTGTACCACGGGAACCATGGAACCCGGACTTTAA
>DATNEX010000145.1:0-13539 GCA_035606605.1 Terriglobales bacterium | reverse complement strand
GTCGAGGAGCTGCCAGTTGAGGTCGAAGCCGGTTTCGGAGCGGAGGAAATTGCCGGCGAGCACATAGGAGACGAGCAGTCGCTGGCCGATTGAGAGCGGGTCCATCTGCGCGATGGGGAGCGACATCAGCGTGCTGGAAGGACGGACGACGAGAGCGGGAATGCGTGCGAGGCGAGCGGCAATTGCGTCGGCCAGAGCGTAACCGTAAAGGGGCGCGACGTCCTTAGCACCGAGATTCGCGAAGGGCAGAACGACAATGGAGTTCTGCGCGACGCGGTCACCGTTGGATTCGCGGAAGCGCTCGGCGAGCATCGAAAGGAAGCCTGTTGCGCTTTTTTCGGCTTCCGCTTCGGTGGTGGGAAGGTTTGCGGCGGCGTCTCCGGGAATAATGCCGGTTTCGATCTGGAGAGCCTTCATAATGGTTTTCAAAGCCTCGCGAACTTCTGCTGCGGAAGCATAGCGGGTTGCAGGATTCTTCTCCAGACAGGTCGCGATGACGCTCTTCAGTTCAGTAGATATGTCAGGGACAATTTCGCTGAGGTCGACAGGATCAGAGAACTGGATGGAGCGAATCGCTGCGAAGTCTTCAGCGTCGGGACGCGAGAAGGGGTGCCTTCCGCTGACAAGTTCATACAGGATCACTCCGAGGGCCCAGATATCGGACTGAACGCTGGATTGTCCGGTGACGAATTGTTCGGGCGCCATGTAGCGAATGGTTCCGCCACGCGCGGTGTAGGTTGCGGCGACAGAGGCGTCTTTGGCCATCGCGGACTTCGAAGGATCGAAGCTGGCGTCTTCGGGGCGAAGGCGGCGAGCGAGGCCGAAGTCGAGAATTTTGACGAGTCCCCCGTCCGTGAGCATGACGTTCTGGGGCTTGAGGTCGCGATGGAAGATTCCGAGCGCGTGCGCGGCGTGTAATCCGTCAGCGATCTGAATGCCGACGGAGAGAAGGAGTTGAGGCGTAGCAGGACCTCGAGCGATGAGTTGGTCGAGGGACTGCCCCGGCACATACTGCATGACGATGTAGCCTTCGTCGCCGGCTTCACCGACTTCATAGATGGCGCAGACGTTGGGGTGCTCGATGGCGGAGGCGAGGCGGGCTTCCCGGAGAACGGTGGTGCGAAGTTGCTGGGCGGAGAGGAGACCGGTGCGCAGGATTTTGAGGACGACGGGGCGCTGGAGAAGGGTGTCGTTGGCCAGGTAGACCACGCCGCTGCCTCCGGCGCCCAGGCGTCGGATGATCTCGTAGTGCTCGATCGTTTTGCGCTTCATTCCTGAAACAAGTTTAGAAGCGCGCGTATAAAGGAGTCGTTACGGTTTCAGGAGGGTACCTCCTGTCCCCCGTACTCCGTAAGCAAACCTATTATTTAGATCGACTTACAAGATGCCGGTCAATTCCCTTCTCCGAAGCCGATTTAACATAGGCCAGACGCAGATAATCACCGGCAAGCTCGAGATGGGTCGCAAGTCTGCAAAGCAGAACAGTTACGATCGAAAGTTGAGACGCGGCCGTTGACGAGTCTACTACCCATAACATCAGACTGTCGGATTGAGGTTAAAATCGGAAATCCTTATTGCAACTCCGGTGGGGTCCGAATTGAAACGAAATGCCATCGCGATCGCTTCGGCGTTATTGATCGGTTTGCCGTTGGGTGGATCGTTACGATGATGCTGACTCCGGTGCTGTGGGATCTTGAGCCGGTGCTGCATATCGAACTGGCGGGACATTCCGGTCCGTCGGACTGGGTCTTCTATGTGGCGTGGACTCTGGTCGTGCCGCTCCTATTCGTGGTTTTTCGCTGGGCGGTTCGGGGGACGGCGAAGTCGGGATAAAGTACGATTGCACGCCAAGAGGCGGCCAGATGCGAGAGGCCGCCCCTTTCGACTTGTTTGCGATGTTCGTCTTCTGCCCCTAGTCAGTGGGCTGAGCCAGCGCATTCTCGATGACAACCGCGAAAAAGGCGTGGCCAAACACGGATGGATGGTAGACGTCCCAGAAGAATGAATGATCCGGGTCGGCGCACAATCCCGTCGCGGTCAGGCAAGGACCGGTGACGTCAGTGAACCCAAAGTGGCTCTGATCTTTCATCACCGCATTCATCAGACTGTTCACATCGACGCGCAGGATGCGAAGCTTTGGTAATTTTTGATCGAACCAAAGCAGCCTATTGAGCCACTGATTAGCCGACGCGCTAGCAGCTGTGGCAAATGCAACGTGGTCTGCGGCCACCGGCAGGAGGCCAACGTTGAACAGGTTGGGAATAATGAAATGCCGTGCGCCGGCGTTGCGAAGCATATGCTCGCTGTCGGCGAGACCGGCGGCAATCTGGTACCCGAGTGCATTGGGATCGCCGGAGGTGGTGCCGACAATGTCGTTGCCGCCACCATCAAGGAAATAGAGGGCGTCAGGATCGGCTTTGCCCCCTGTTGCCTGAAGGTACATCTGCACCTGTTGGGGCACCGTGGGTACGCCATCCTCAGGTGCGGTCACCCATGCACCGGCAAAGGCAAAGTCTGTGCCTCCCGCCAAGGCCGGCGTAAGTTTAAGGCCAAGATAGCCGGCAATGTGATCCACCCAGAGCGGACCATTCGAATAGCGGCCCTGGTAATAGAACGGACCGGGCTTCTCCCCTCCCGTTGCTATGGCGACATTGCCGACATCGCAATAGCTATCTCCAAACACATAGAGATTGGTGAATTTAGGTGTTTGGGCACCGGCGGCAACCCTTGCAACCGCGAGAGCAAACAGGAATGTGACAACGCAAGCCAATCTGCGCATTGATCCTCCTTGTTTTTGGCATCTGTTGAGATCAGTTCGGAGAATCCATTCAGGCGGCTGCAGAGCGGGACCCGTAATCGCACGCCTCGGAGTTGGAGCCAGTGATCTCCACTGATCCCGGATACTAGACGCCCTACAGATGCTTGGCGGCGTCGGTCCTGCAACCTACTCTGCCGATTCACGAACATCGGTGACCGCGAACACAGGGGCAAGTGATCATTGGACAATGTCTTGCTTCCCCACTAGCCGCTCCAACGACGCGCAATTTGAGAACCGCGCGGGTTCTGGTGCATCAGCGCTGAACCGGAATCCCATGCCAAAGTCGGGAGGAGTGCCGAAATACGTCATTCACTCGATTGGCAAATTGAACCCAATTTTCTATATTTCTCGTCGGCAGCCCTGAGGGCTGGGCAGACAGGAAAAGCTTCGGGAGATATTCATGGGCATTAAGGAATCAGAAACCACCATCAGCGGCGGAGCTGTCCTGATGCGATCGGGCGAGGGACAAAGGCTCCGCTGGGGTCCGCAGGGGACCGTCCGCATCCTCGCCGGGGCGAACTCGACCGACCGCTCATTCAGCATCGTAGAGGCAACTGAGCCGCCAGGCGGCGGCGCGCCCCTTCACGTACATCACGGGGAGGCGGAAGCGTTCTATGTTCTCGAGGGAACGGTGAAATTGACCTGCGGCGAGCAAACTGTGATCGGCCATGCCGGCGACTTCGTCTACACGCCTAAAGACGTACCGCATAAGTACACGGTTGAGGGCGACAAGCCAGCACGCCTGCTGTTGCTTTTTTCGCGGCCGGGATTCGAAATGTTCTTTGCCGAGGGAGGCTCTCCGCTCGATAAGGCTCTGGCGGGTCCACCGAATCTTGAGGCCTTTCGGCGTCTGGTTGAGAAGTACGACATGGAACTGCTTGAGGCGCCCGGGCATTGAAGAAACGGGTACGTTCTTAACGCGCGGCAATGGTTACGGAGCCTTCAGGCCGTTGGGGTGAACAAACGGCCCGTACTCCTGCTTCGTCTCCGAGCGCAAGGCTGCTTCGATGACGCGGTCGGTGGCACGGACCAGAGAGGCCAGCTCCGCGCGGGAATGAACGTTCAGTTTTTGATAGATATTCACGAGGTGAGTGGAGACCGTCCGCGTACTGATGCATAGGCGCGCGCCGATCTCGCGGTTCGGAAAACCATGGACGATGTAACTGACGATTTCACGCTCACGCTCACAGAGCTTCTCCTCGAGGATTGTTTTTACCTGTGCGTTCCCAATCAGGTCGTCGATTCGGGCCCAGTAAGACTCGTTCTCGCGCCGCACGAGCGCGCGGAACTCGTCAGGTCGATACGCATCAAGGAGGTTGATATCGTGGAACTTCCGCGCATGCTCCACGGCCATCGACACGAGCGTGTCTTCGTTATCGGCGGTGAAGACTTCCCCGCAGGGTGGGCAAGTGAGTCTCATCGTGGTTCTCTACTCTGTTCAGCGCGCGTGAATTTACGGTTGAGCGGTCCGCAACCTCCGGTCTCTGCTTCGTGACGAGCCCGAAATCGACCGCTCCATTATAAGGAAGAGGAGACATTTCCGGCAGGCTCGGATGGACTAGCCAGCGAGCTTTCACGAGCCGACGGATGCCGTTTCTCATGTGATCGATGAGCCCGACAGAGCATCGAGCACAGACGACCGGCATTGAGGCAGACCGTCACTCCGTGACATGAATGGTTTGTTTATATGGTGCTGGCTGGAGGACGGCGCCGGGGGAATCGGCCAGAGAGGTTGACGTCATTTGTACGGAGAGCTTTAACGGGGTCGGCGAATGTTGCGCGGAACGCATGGCGAAGATCGCGCAATACGCTTTTCAGGCCCGTTGATTCCCACCGGAGTCGGATTGTCTGCGCCTTGGCCACTCCTTTGAATTCAGGCATTCATTCGCCGCAATCCAGCATCTAAGCTACTAGCTGAACCAGTGTAGACGTGATGAGCGTTTGACCGGAAGGATCGGACACAACATCCGGGGAAAAAGGGTGCGAACTCCCGGTTCCCGCTCCTACCAGAGTCTCACGCCGGTGCGGATCGCAATCGAGAGCCGGTTTACAGATGGGCAGATTGCTTGTTCCCTGAGCGCACTTCAAGATGACGCGAACAAAAATCATTTTCAGCACGGCCAGGTTACTGAGAGGAAACCTACTTTTCGTTTGCTTTTATCCTCTGCCGATTGTGGCGCAGGTCAATCAGGGAGAGTTGCAGCTACATATCACTGACCCGGCCGGCGCGGGTCTTGGCGCGACGGTTCGCATCGCGAGCCAGGCGAGCCAGTATTCCAGAAATCTGTCGACGGACAAGCTGGGGACGCTGGATGTTCAGCATTTGCCCTTTGGGCTTTATCGAATCGAGGTAGACCGCGGAGGGTTCGCACCGCTGACGCGCACGATTGAGATTCGCTCGGCGATCCCGGTAAAGGAGAAGATCACGCTTTCGATCAGCACACAGCAGCAGTCGATCATTGTGAGTGATACGCTGCTCGATCGCGATCAGCCGGGCTCAGTGAATCAGATCGGCACGGGCCAAATTCAGGATCGAGTGGCAACCGTGCCGGGGCGCTCCATCCAGGATCTGGTCATCACTCAGCCGGGGTGGCTCTATGAAGGCAATGCGGTGCTGCATCCGCGGGGGTCTGAGAATCAGACGCAATTTGTGATCGATGGGATTCCGATTACGGATGACCGGTCGCCGAGCTTTGGGCCAGAGC
The DNA here is from genome assembly GCA_035606605.1 of Terriglobales bacterium. Lineage (GTDB taxonomy): Bacteria > Acidobacteriota > Terriglobia > Terriglobales > Acidobacteriaceae > Gp1-AA145. Next base: position 8,016 of record DATNEX010000145.1, on the reverse strand, counting down.
TGGAGGCGAACGATATTCAGTCGATGAGTGTGTACACGGCGGGAATCCCCGCGGAATACGGACGCAAGCTGGGCGGCGTGGTGGAAGTGAATACGCAGCAGGACAGCCAGCCCGGATGGCATGGACAGACGTCGTTGCATGGCGGGAGCTTCGATTCGGTTGGCGGATTTGTGAAGGTGCAATACGGGCAGGGAAAGAATACTTTCTCCATCAGCGCTGACGGGAGCAGGACCGATCATTATCTGAATCCCGTGGTTCCGCAGAACTATTCCAACAGCGGTACGCTGGGCGATTTTGAAGCGAGCTACAGACGCGCTTTCTCGCAGAACGACAAGCTGAGCCTCAGCGTGCGCCACGAACTCTCGCGATACGACATTCCGAATGAGCTGATCCAAGAGGCGGCGGGGCAGCGCCAGAACGCGGACAACGTTGAGACGATGGGGATGGCGTCGTATCAGCATGTCTTCTCTGCGAACGCGATGGCGCAGTTGTCGGGGATGGTTCGCGGAGACTCAAATGACTTCAACTCGAATCCCGAGTCGATTCCTGTCTATGTTGGGCAGCACAATTCTTTTCGCGACGGGTATTTCAAAGGTGTGTTTACGCATAGCCGCGGACGCCAGGAATGGAAAGCCGGCGTGGAGAGCGACAATGCTTTTCTGCACGAGAAGACCTGCTACCTGATTACGTCCCATCTGGGGGGCGCCAACGCCGACTCGGGCGTGGGCGCCCTGCCCATTGGCGGCAGCACGGGCTCGAGGTTGCATCCGATGCAGACGGGAACGGGCCCAGGACTGTGCGCGGGCGCGCCGGTAACGAACGACAATGCGGCATTCTCCTATGCTGATTCCCGTCCGGACCTTGAGCAGGCTGGATTCATAGAGGATCTGATCCGGTTGAAGGACTGGACGATTTCGGGAGGATTGCGGCTGGATCATTATCAACTGATCTTGAATGACTGGTCGCTTCAACCGCGGTTTTCGATTTCACGCTATTTTTCGCCGGCTAACACTGTTCTGCATTTCTCGTATGACCGCGTCTTTCAGACGCCGTCGTCGGAAAACATCCTGCTCTCCAGTTCGGCGCGGGTGGAGTCGATTGATTCGACGAATTTCTTACGGCTCCCGGTAAAGCCTTCGGTGGGTGACTACTACGAAGCGGGAACGAGCAGCGTGCTTGCGCAGCATTTGAAGTTCGACGTGAACTGGTTTCGTCGCGTGGTGCATGACTTCGCTGACGACGACCAGATCGAGAACACTTCGATCAGCTTCCCGGTCGCGTTCCGGAAAGCAATTATCTATGGTCTCGAAGGGAAGATCGAAGCGCCGGAGTGGAAGAAGTGGTCAGGGTTTGGCAGCTACTCCTATCAACTGGGAAACGTGTGGAATCCGGTCACTGGAGGACTGTTCCTCGGCGCCAACGCAGAAGAAGCGGCTGCGAATCTTACGGGGCACTTCCCTGTCACTCAAGATCAGCGAAATACGGCGCGGGTGCGGTTACGGTACCAGGTGCACACGCGGTTCTGGCTGGCTACGGGTGTGCGATATGACAGCGGACTGCCTTTTGAGTTTGGGGGCGACCGGGATCAGGCGCTTGCGCAGTATGGGCCGGAGGTTGTGGATCGGGTTAACTTCGATCGCGGACGCATCGATCCAGTTTTGCAGTGGAGCGCGTCGATGGGAGCCGACCTGTATCACTCGGACAAAGCCAAGGTTCGGCTGCAGGCAGATGGGCAGAACCTCACGGATGTCCTGGACGTGATCGATTTCGGCGGATTGTTTTCAGGGAATGCCATCGGACCATCACGAAGTTTCTACCTTCGGCTGACGACGACGTTCTGACTGGATGCATTGAGGCAATCCTCAATTGAGATCAGCAGGATTGATCACTTGGCGGTTGTATCGCTGATGTTGTTCCCGGTATGGTTGCGAAGATGAGAAATTTTGCTTCGGCTGTATTCATTGTTGCGCTTTTCGTATCGGGGACCTTCTCGCGTGCTGATGGTTATTTGCAAGCGCCACAGAGTTCCGAGTGGCCCACTTACGGCAATGATGCCGGTGGGATGCGTTATTCTGCGGAGTCGCAGATCAACCGAAGCAATGTCATTGGCCTGAAGGTTGCGTGGACGTATCGCACGGGCGCGAATGACACGCCGACGGGGTTAAAGCGAAAAGCGGCGTTCGAGGCTACGCCGATTCTGGTGGACGGGAAGCTTTTTCTGAGTACTCCGTATGACCATGTGATTGCTCTCGATCCGGGCAGTGGCACGAAGCTGTGGGAGTACGACCCCGACGTGGACCTCCATCGGAATTATTCCGAGGTGACATCGCGCGGTGTTTCTGCCTGGCACGATACGGGCAGAAAGTCTGGTGAGCCGTGCAGCCTGCGAGTTTTCATTGGGACTATAGACGCGCGGCTCATCGCGCTGGATGGCGAGACGGGGAAGCCCTGCGAGGACTTCGGCACGCAAGGCACAGTTGATCTGAATAAGGATGCGGCCACACAGACCGAGTGGACCGGCGGATACCAGGTGACCTCGCCGCCGGCGATTTTCAAGGATCTGGTGATCGTGGGTTCGTCGGTTGCCGACAATTGGCGCGTCGATACCGGACGCGGCGTGGTCCGCGCCTTTGACGCGCATACGGGGAAGTTGCGTTGGACCTGGGATCCGATTCCGTGGGCAGAGCACACGACACCGAGGACGGGCGCGGGCAATGCGTGGTCTGTGCTGTCGATAGATGCAAAGCACGATCTGGTGTTTGTGCCGACGGGCAGTGCTGCGCCGGACTATTTTGGCGGGATTCGTAAAGGGGACGATAAATGGGCCGATTCAGTGGTCGCACTGCGGGCGTCAACCGGAAAGTTTGTTTGGGGATTCCAAGTGGTCCATCACGACTTGTGGGACTACGATGTCGCGGCACAACCTACGTTGATCAAATGGAAGGATGGAACGCCGGCAGTCGTAGTCAACACGAAGATGGGGCATGTGTTTGTGTTGAACCGGCTCACGGGTAAGCCCCTGATTCCTGTTGAAGAACGAAAGGTGCCGCAATCGGACATTCAAGGCGAGGAGAGTTCGCCGACGCAGCCGTTTTCAACGATCTCCCTGGTGCCGGAGAAGTTCGACGCGTCTGATGCGTGGGGGCCAAAGCCGGAGGACGTGAAGTGGTGCCAGGATAAGATCGCGGCTTCGCGGAACGAGGGGATCTTTACGCCGCCTAGTTTGAAGGGCACGGTTCAGGCGCCGGGGAATGTTGGCGGCGTGAACTGGGGCAGCGCGGCTTACGATCCGCAACATCACTTGATGATTGCGAATACGAACCGGCTGATCGCATGGATGAAGTTGATTCCGCGGGCAGAGTACGCGTCTGAGGTTCACAAGGAGCAGGACAATCGTATTTACGGAGAGTTCGGCGATCAGGAGCCATCCGCGTATGGAATGTATCGGACATTTCTTTTCTCGCCGAGCGGGACTCCCTGCAATCGGCCTCCTTGGGGAACGACGGAGGCAGTAGATCTGTTTACGGGGAAAGTGGCTTGGGACGTACCGCTTGGAACACTGGTCCCAGGAAAGCAAACCGGATCGATCAACCTGGGCGGTCCGATGGTGACTGCGGGAGGATTGGTGTTTACGTCAGCGACAATCGATCCACACCTGCATGCGTTTGATTCGGCGACGGGCAAAGAATTGTGGAGCTACGACTTGCCTGCGGCGGCGAATTCTACACCGATGACCTATACGTGGAAAGGTAAGCAGTACGTGGTGATCTGCGCCGGAGGTCACGGCAAATTGAATTCGAAGCAAGGTGATTATGTGATGGCGTTCGCGCTTCCGTAACCTGCCGCTTTCTAGAAGAGGCGCTGTGATCTGCCACCTGACGAAGATTTCGCAACGTCCGTGACTCAACCTTCAAAACATCTTTTTAGCCGTTCGCCTATGATCAGCAGAATGGCCCGCCAGGTCACAATTCTTTCCGCGTCTTGCGCAGCATCTTTGTCGGAATCAGCCTCGCTGCGACAGCAATGATTTTGAGTTTGTTTTCGCTTTGGATCTATGCGCTTCTTTTGGCAACGGCAACATCCCGGTTTGGGCGCAGTCGCTGGAGGAATTTATCCGGTCATGTGGATACTGCCTCTTGCATTCGTCGCAGGGTTCGTATCGTATTGGCGGCACTCGAAAACCAGCGGGAGATCACACTGAAGGCTCCATCTTCGGCTCATTTCATTTTGCGCCACAATTGGTAAGGTCACCCTAGCAAACATCGATGCGAATACTAGCCTTGTTTTTAGTTCTTTTTACGAGTTGCGCATGCGGCGCTCAGCCCGTGCCTGATATTGCAGGCAACTGGCAAGGGCGACAAAGCAAGCTCAAGATTGCGCGCACCGGAAGTGGCGACCTGAGAGCGATCCTTCATCTCGAAGCGACTCCTCCCGACTATCGCACCCCCCTGATTGCACCCGCTTCATCGATCACATTCGACGGGTCGATTCTGCAAATCTCGATCGATGATCTGCAAGTGGGCTACTCGTTGAACTACTCGGGCAAGCTGAGTGTCGACGGCAACACCATTAGCGGAACGTTATCTTACTTGACTGGCGAATCCCTGCCCTTGGTTCTTTTCCGCGCCTTTCCCACCAAACCAATTACAGTTCAGGAGCTGGAGGTTTTGCTGACCCAATTGAGCGGACGTTCCGACTCCATCGTCGCAAGCAGGTTGCACTCCTTTCAATTGACTCAACAACTGGATGCAGCAACCCTGGCGCATCTTCTCAACTCATTGCCAGGACCCAAATCCACGGACGCCTTAGATATCCTGGCTGCCGAATCGACTTTCCTCGATCCCCCCCAAGTCAAATTCCAGTTCTCGCCGAACCCAGCGCTGCAACACAGCAGGCAATCGTCGCACGCGCCGTGGATTACGTGACAACGGCACTGCATCGGCAGCCGAACTTCTACGCGACCCGGATCACAACCACCTACCGACGCAACTTTTGGAAAGAGCCGACTCCCAAGAAGGTGAAGAGGCTTTTGTCCACAGTGGTCTATCGGAATGGCAATGAGCAACAAGATGCAAAGGAAATGGCGAAGATTCAGGGGCTGACCACATCCGGAGAGTTCGGCCCCATCCTTGGCACCGCGATGCTGGACGCGGCAAAAGGCAACCTCACCTGGCGCCGTTGGCAAGAAGGTCCTGTAACTCCATTCGCGGTTTTTCGTTACGTAGTCACTGCGAACCATTCGCACTACGAAGTCGATGGAAAAGCCACGGGCTATGTCGGCGAAATCACAATCGATCCCTCAAACGGCGCAATTCAACGTTTGGTTTTCCTCGCCGACATGCCGAAGGACGGCAGGCTCGTTACCGCTGACATTGCGGTCGAGTACGGTCCGATTGAATTGGGCGGCAGAACCTATACCTGCCCCTTGCACGGGATAGCCGTGTCCCATGGATTCACTTTGATGTGGCTGAACGAAATCTCATTCAATCGATACCACCTATTTGGCACGCGAATGAGGATCCTGCCAGCACCTCTGATCGATCACCAGTAGAGGGAGATGTCGCAACTGTGAAGTTGTCAACTTCCTAGTCACAGCGTCTCAGTTGCCGGTTATCCGCAATCGATCAAGGTCGCAGCTCGATTATTCTCGGGTCCGCCAGATAAATCGAATCGCAAATCTGGAACACTTCCGCCGCAATTGTCTGGCCGACAACTTCAGTGCGGTTTAACGCACGGGAGACCAATGGACTCGATCCGATCCTGCGCACTGACGCATCCTGAACCATGAATGCGGGTCCAGTATCTAGTACTCTGAAAGCCACCGTCACTGCCTGCCGATCACTCGGGCCAGCGTTTTCTCCCCATTTGCCAATGACCAGATCGAACGCTGCGTCCCTTTGAGCATGTAATGGAGTCCATTCAACGTAATAGGCTGCGGTCGCAATCTCTGATCGATACACGTAGCCCCAAACACGTCTAGTTTTCTGCCCGCAATCGGGACAAGGCCCCAACTCCGCCTCATTTTCAACGGCATACTCGAGAGCCATTTCGGGGCAATGAGGAACGCTAATGCGCTGCATTTTCAAATGCTAACAGTGAGCATCTTGCGATGGTTTCCGGATGGTCACTTATCCAAAACTTAGTCAATAAACGGCCAGCTTCCGAGAAGCGGCTGGATTCTAAGAAATTTGAGATGCGCTGCAAAGCGCCATTGTGAGTTCCTTCACTTCACTCCGCACTGTTGGAATAATGGTCTGAGTCCGAGCGGCTGTAGGCACGAATCATGACGCGTACCGGGAGGACGTGATGAATGACATAGCTGCCATATCGCCTGTCGTGCTGGTTGGCTTGGAGATTGCCATCAGAGTCTCGAGCGCGCGATCGGAGAATGCGTGGGCCCGAAGGTGATGGAACCTGCCAGTCGAATTGCCATCGGCGCCAGACACCGTGTTGAACCGGATCGAGGAACTGCGCCTGTTGCCAGGTTAGCCCGTCATCATCTGAGAACTCTACGGAGTCGACCTCCGAGGCGCTCCACGCTGCGCCGAGAACGCGATAGCGTGATCCTGCAGCGATGGTTTCATCGATTTGCGGCCGGGCGATTTGGGATTTCAGGGACATCTCGCCGAGGGGAACGCGTTCGGGATTGCCGGGCGCATCCTCTTGCCAAAAGGCGTAGTCGGTGGTCTGGAAGTAGCCCTGAAAGGGACGCACGGTGACGTGAATGGCTGTGAGCCACTTTACGGAGGCCATTCCATAATGGCCCGGAACGAGCGCGCGGAGTGGATAGCCGTGCGCGGGCGAGAGGTCTTCTCCGTTCATGGCGTAGGCGATGAGAACGTCGCGCGCTTTGGCAATGGGAACGCTGCGGGCGTATCTGATTTCATTGGGAGGAACGGGTCTTTCTTTCGGAACTCCCTGGTCTGCGCCTTCGAATATGATTTCACATGCTTCATCATGAAGCTGAGCACGGTTGAGCAGCGCGGACAGCGGTACACCGGTCCACTCGGCAGTGCCCACCGCACCGCACTGCCACTGGACGCCTTCCGCAGAGGGCACAAGGAAGACTCTGCCGTTTCCTGCACACTCCAAAGTTGCGATGCGGCTTTCGGAATTCATCGAGCGCAGTTCGTCGAATCCGATCCTGTATGGATTTCGAACCGCTCCATCGATGTTGACCTGGTGCATCTGAGCGTCGAGCTGTGGCACCGGAAAGTGATTGCGAACATAGAAGAGATGATTCGCTGTCAGCAAACCGTCAAGTAGCTCGAAGGGAGATTCGAGATTGGCCGGTTCGTTTTCGCGGACAATGAGGCCGGCGGGAGTTGCAAATGCGGGCTCGTTCGTAATCATTCGGTCTAGGATACGGTTGCAGGGCGCGATGTGGGTTCGGTTTTCTGAATCCGGCGGCCAGTTCCCTGCTGTTCAGTGGCCGCGACGCGGTTCGGTTTCGTCTACGGGCGGCGGTTCTTCTTCGAGCTTGTGCTGGCGGCGTTCGCCGAGGATGAACATGGTGAGTCCGAAGATGAGCAGGACGATTCCCCACCAGAGATTGGCGTTGATGCCGAGGCTTCTGGCGTAGATGGCATCGCCGTTCGTTTTGAGTCCCCAGATGACGAGGATGGCGCCGGTGATGGAGAACATCAGGCCCATTGGCGTGCGGAGGTCGAGATTCATGGCGTAGTCCTTTCTCTCAGGGTCTCAGGCGAAGAATATGTTGAGGGCGACGGCGCCAAGTAGGACGGCAACGGCCAGGGCTTCAGGGCGTTTCCACCACACTAGATGCGATGTCTGGGGCTTGGGGGTAAGCGAGCGGACGAGGCCGACGAGTTCCGATTCCGGTTTCGGTTTGGTCATGAAGCTCACGATGACGGTGACGATGAAGTTGGATGAGAAGGCGAAGATTGCGCCCCAGAAGTTTTGCGCCATGTCGCTGGGATAGTGGTGGACTACCGTGAGCCAGCCGCCGTGGATCCCAGGATGCGCCTCGATGGGAAGCGTGAGGCCGTGGTGGAG
>DATNEX010000133.1:0-27337 GCA_035606605.1 Terriglobales bacterium | reverse complement strand
AGAGAGAAGCTGAATGGGCGCGCGGTTAAGAACTTATTGGCCCGGAGCGCTTACCCAAGTCGAATAGATTACTTGAGAGTTCTTCATGTACAGACCAGACCTATATCTCGCAATTGTCGTTGGAGTGATGTTCCTTGGCGGCGTCGTCCTGATGATTCCGTTGGCACTAAAGCGGCGGAGAATACATCGTCAATGGAACCGTGCGCCCGGAAACCAAAGCGAGTCGAGATGAAACCGGTAATGGGAGTAACGCTGGACTGGATTCTTGAGTGTGCAGTGGTCGTGAGTTGGACAGATCTATTACAGAGCGAAAAATCGGGTTCGATCCAGGTTGACTACTGCTTCAGCGCGAACGGCTCTGTCGATAGCCTCAAGCTCTGGTTATCAACGATTCGTGGACATTGGCACCTTGCGTGTGAATACGGAAAGATCATGTCTACGCATCCCGGATGCGTCGTCCGTTTCGAACAGGGGTGTGAAAGCGCTGAACTGGCCCGCAATTTGGAATTTATCATGGGGCACCAGGATGCATTTCAGCCTACCCTAAACCATGGTCGCCATGGCTTGTTGCAGGTCCGCGTACCAACCCAACAAGAGACCGAGACGGCGTCCGCCGCCATAGCAGCGGCGCATTTGCAGCTAGATTCTATGGCGACACAGCTGACCGGTTGATCCTCACCGGCATTGTATCGCCCAAAACTCAGCGCGGAAGCGGGAACTCAGGAGCCAGAATGGCGACGGAAGCAGATGTTGTGAAAACGACCGACGAAGCACTGACTATCGAAGAACGCGACAGCGCAGCAGCTCACGCTAAGTTTGCGGAATGGCACGTCGCTGAATTAGAACAGCGGCCACGGCGAATGCTGTACTTTGCTATTGGATTGGGCGTAATCATGGTCGTGGCCGTCGCTTTCCTGGTCCACGGCCACTAAAACCCTTGTTGCTTCAGCCAACATTCTGACAGTCAGCAAGTGAGCTGTTCAGATCAGTTATAGATTCGCGGATACGGCAGTATTGCTACTAAAGGGAGTTGTACACAACTCTGAAGATATGGGTTTGCATCTCGGCTTCTGAGAAGAAAGGTCCGATGAAAGTCTATTGTTCAAAAATTGTATTCGCGCACACCTGGTTTTTGTTGATATTCTGCTCCGCCATCCTTTTCGGTCAGCAGAGCAACACCTCCGAGCACCAGCGAAACGTCTCCGATTGCAGAAATGGTTGGGGCACTTGCGACCGCTCGCAACTAAGCGACAGGGAAGCCACCGCACTGGCGGTGGCCGAACATCGGCGCAATGTCTCGAACTGTGACAACGGATTTAGCTCCTGTGACCACTCGCGACTGACCGCTGCAGAATCGCGGAACATCGCCGTGCTGGAGCATCAACGAAATTTGGCCGAGTGCAAACGCGGAATCGGATCGTGCGACGATCTTAAGCTCACATCGTCGGAGGTGAATGAAGTAAGGCTAGCTAGACGCGAACAGAATCTCTCAGATTGCCGCGAAGGTGCTACTTCGTGCGATCATTCCGCGCTGACACCGGGCGAAACCAAAGAGGTCACTGCCGCGGAACTGGAACGCAACTTAAAGAATTGCAGTAGCGGTTGGGGCGATTGCGACTACCAAAAACTGACTCCCCAGCAAACTCAGAAAGTCGCCACAGCGGATCGTCTACGTAACTTCACCGCCTGTAGAGATGGCGACGAAGCATGTGATTACGAGAAGCTCACCCCCTCGGAAACCAAGGCCCTTGCGGATGCTGAACATAAACGCAACTATGCCGCTTGCGTTCATGGCTACGATTACTGCGATCTCTCGCGATTAACCCCAGCAGAAGCTGATGCGATCCCCAGCTCCCGTTAACCACGGCATCAGCGGAGCTTGGCGCAGCATATAAGTGCGTCAAGCTTCGCAGCGATAAAAAACTTTGCAGCCCTAATGACGGCGGACCTGCCGGAAAGGCACAGAATCACCATGGCCTCATCTGTCATTGTTGGATGGTGAGCAACGTAAGAGCTGCTCTTCAGAGCTTTTAGAGTGCACCACGCACGGCAGGAGCATCTCAAGAGCAGCACGGGAGATTCACCATGCCATCGGTTCTTCATCGGCTACTTGTCAGTGTTCGTAGTTCGCGCGCTTTCCTCAGTGCTGAGTTGAGGAAATTATTAGGCTTGGAAAGGCACGACGGCGACTTCGCTTCGCAGCGAATCTGCCCATTTTGGAGACTCATTACTCCGAGATATGAGCAGTACTGCCTCGAATGTCGCAAAGTACTGAGGCCGGCGTGATGCCTGATGGGAAGTCCACAGCGTTTTTGGACGAAAAAGCCGCTGCTACTGTGGAGTGGAAGCCAAGTTTGAGGATTCGTACCCCCTGAGAACTGCGCGGCGTGTTGAGATGGGACGCCGCCTCACGCAACTGAGGACCGGAGCGGCTGATGCACAAGCTACGGCTTGCTCGGCTTATTGCGAACGGGAAAACGATCTGGGAATGTGATTGTAATGGTTTTCTGGTCCCGGCTGATCTTCGGTGGAAGGCCGCGTACAAGATGAATGACAACCTTCCTGCCGGACTCTGAGAATTTCATGTTTAAGCGGTTGGGACCCGGTTCCGGCGACATCATGGGACACTCCTTAAAATGCTTACGAGGCGCTTCCAGTGCGACTGCACCAAGTTTAGAGCAATCCTTGGTCGCAATCTGATCAATTTTGAACAGATTCTCGTCTGTCTCGCAAAGCGGTTTGTGTAGATTAGATAGCTTCTAGGACTGGGCTCCAGTTACTATCCAACTCGGGGGGAAGATCTGCAGAACCCGCATCGAGAGAGATATTAGAAGCTCCATAGACTTGATGAATGGTATGAAGCAGGGCGATCAAATTGCTGCGCGACGATTTCGTCGCGTGGCTGTCGGGATCCCTGGCAAACTCCGCTCTATACGTCTTCAGCAGCAATCCACTCTGCTGCGCCAGGCGTTCGATAGTTGCTGCGTTGAACTGTTTATCCGTGTGCATACCTTAGTGTACGTGTTTTCACGCTTGAAAGTTCTTTCAGCTGACGTAGGCGAACTGTCCAGGGGCGTCGATACAGATTGATCTCTGCTCTAACCTCGCGGAGTGAGACGCTTGCCGGCGCGAAGCTGTTCAGCAGTGAATTCATATCCGCAGGTGCCGCAGCTCCATCTTTTGTTTGTTCTCGTCTCAGTGCCGGATGCCGGACCGTGGCACGCCTTTTCCTGGGTTGAAATGCCAATACAAGTTCACCACCGCATTCAAGGCAATGTCTGGACTGGAAGGAAGGCATGATCCGTGTCTCGGGAAAGGGCCGCCGCGACCGAAACTCTGTCCGCCGTTGCCGCGCGGCCGATCGGCTTTTGGCTTAGCCTCGCTCACATTCAAAGTGCGACCGCCCAGTCCGGAGCCGTTCGCCCACTATCGCCATTTCTCCTTTACTTGAGTTTGGCATCTCGACAAAAGCAAATCCACGTGCGCGTCCTGTTTCCCGGTCTGCGATGATGTTCACGTTTTCCACCGCTGCATATATTGCGGACATATTTCGCAACTCGGGTCGCTGGTACCGTGAGGCAAGTTACCCACATCCGAGGTTCTTCATTGGGTTATTCCACCAGTTCTGGCGGTTTTACAAAGTATTCCAGGTCGTTCCTTCCGCGCGGTCCCTCGGAATCGCGAGCCGGGTCTGGACGGGCTCGCATGGCCTTGGTTCGCGCATCCATCTTCGAGCGAACGACGGAGATCCGGCGGCAAGCTTCCAGAATTCCCCATCGCTGGGATGAATCGTTACCCGACAATGACTTTTTCTCCTCAGAGCCTAAGGACATTGCGTCGTTTTCGTGAGCGGTCTGAGGGACGCTCTCGCACTCTCTGGCCGCAGCTGCAAGGAAGTCCGGCCTGCCGACAAGGAACATGATTCGTTGGCCCGGCATAAAGCGGCGAATATCGTCGCAGAATTTCTCGGTCTGCGCAGGTGATGCCGAGACATTCATGAGTACCAAGTTGTAGAGATCTGCGCGCCACCAGCAACGCGCCTCGGCAATATCGGCCGCGCAGTCGACCTCAGCGCCGAGCCTTCGCATGGTTTCAGAGCGCAGGTCGCGTGTCGCGCGCGAGCTATCGACAAGGAGAACTCGTTTTTTTCTGGTGACCAAAGCAGGATCTGCCTGAAGCGTTGGAAATATCGAAGTAGTCACAAGGCTCTCTCTTTCTGTTCAGTCGCCCTACGTGCCGAGTTGGGCTGCTTGGCGGAAGCGTTTGGTCTCGCGCGGGTACGTGCGCGGCAACCAATTGTCTTCTTTCGCTGACGATGGAATTTCGCCTTATCCCCATTGATCGCAAAGATAATTACTCTGGTAAGTCGTGCGGCGGACGCGCGAAATGCTATGGGCGCACATTGCTACCCGCGCCAACAATGGCTGGCTATTTGCGGAAATGCTTAGATAGCGCCCGCGCCTTTCAGGTAGTTTCTCAATCGCGAAGGCGCGATGCTTAAGGTCTTCGAGGTTAAGAGTTGAGGTTTGCTGCTCCGGAAAAGAGCCTGTGCCCTATTTCAACGAAGAGTCTTTTTGCCGAGTTTCGTCCAGGTCGCGATCGAGTTGCTCGATGAGGTTCTGAATCGCAGGAGAGTCCTCTTCGCCGAGCCCACCGGGCTTCGTTTGGTCGCACGCCTCTGTAGTCTTTCGCTGCATCGCACTCCGTTTCTGCTGAATTCATCCTACGCTTGAACTGTTGAAATACCTAACTCAAGGTTGCGCCGCTGCAAACAAAGCGGTTAAAGGGAGACAAAATCTGACTTTGCTAATCCTGAAGTTCTCGCGTAGCATCAGGTCGTGCGTTGACCGAATCGGTCGTGAGCAGCCCTCGCCTTTAAACAGCAAGTATCCTGCACAAGTTTTACCTCCGACTCCATCCAGCGTAAATATCAAAAAGGAACAACAGTACAACAATATGGAACAAGGAACAGTAAAGTGGTTTAACGATGCCAAGGGCTACGGCTTTATCAGCCGCCAGTCGGGCGACGATGTTTTTGTGCATTTTTCGGCAATCCAAGCTGGCGGCTTCAAGAGCCTGCAAGAGGGCCAAACCGTGCAGTTCGACGTGACGAAGGGCACCAAAGGGTGGCAGGCTGAGAACGTAGTGCCTGTCTAAGAGTACGCCGTCTACAGGAAAAGGCGATCTCTCGAGATCGCCTTTGAAATTCCGCCTGATTCTCGAGAACCTTCAGGAAGATCGGTGTCAGGAATGAACTCGTGACCAATATTTTCGTCGGTAACCTGGATATCACGGTAACAGAGCAGCAGCTGCGAGAAGTTTTTGCAGCACATGGAGGCGTCGAAACCATCACTATCGTGGTGGACAGGGATACCGGCGAGCCCCGCGGTATGGCTTTTGTCGAGATGAGCCAGGCAACTGAAGCCGAGGCTGCGATTGCTACGCTGGAGTGGACGATGCTCAACGGGCGTGCGATGAGAGTGAACGAAGCACGTCCGAAGATTCATCGTGAACAAACACGTGAAGCTGGAAGCAGAGAGCACCGGCGACATAGGACGTGAAGTGCCACGAATGACGAGCGGCCCGCCTGATCGATTCTGAGCAAGAGAAACGGAGCTTTCCTGACACACAACGACCACACCGCTTCTTACGCCATCATCCGCTACAACATCCGCACCTACCGCTCCGATGGAGTGATCGCAGTGACGGGTGTTCTCTTGTGTTTCGCGCCGCCCGATCTGACTACTCTCGCGATCGTGAAAAGCACGCCTGAGGTCCATCGGTTTTCGACAGCACGGCCTCGGCGAACCACTTGAGAGAGACTCAGGGATTTCATCAAGAACTCCGCTGCAGAGCACGACGGGCACCCTGGGTTGATGGCCAGGGCGGCCTGATCGCCATTCATTCCAGGCATGGTGAAATCGAGCACGACCGCGTCAACGCGCTGGCTCCGAGTTGTGGCGACACCGGTGGGGCCATCGAGCGCAACCAGAACTTTGTATCCATTGTTTTAGAGGAGGGCCCTGTGAAGTTGTGGTGGATATCTTCGTGTCGTCGATGCAGAGAGTGGTAGCCATAACACAGAACCATTTAATGGACCGTCGGAAATTGGCAGAACTCTCCTACAATCTGTCTGTCACAGCTAGGACAATACAGAATCGGAATTCTCCATTCCATGTCTGTGCCGTACAGAGAGAACCGCCTTTCGGCAAACCGCAATGCCGAAAGGCAGGATCGACAATTTTTCGTTTGCGCTGTGAGCACTCCAACGCAAAGAAATCATTGAGCGAGCGCAGAATGCTTGCCCGAGCCTTGGATGTCTTGCCTGCTGGCTTTCGTCCCTAGCAAAAGGACCCTTTGCGCGCGAGTGAACGTCGCGGACGCTAATGGCGGGCTGTTTGCGGTGCCACTCAGCGAGAGCCGCACCCGGACAATTCCCGCCGCTACGGTCACACTGGAATGGCGAGTACCGAGCATTTGAACGAGGAATTCTTGGGTCAGTGGCAGTTCATCGGATCCGACCCCGTCGGCGCACATCAATAGCCAACGGCCTAAGCGTTCATGTACTTCGTGAAGACGGTTGCAGGCGGCAAGTTGCGAAATCTGCACCGCGCAAATTTGCGAATACTGCTGTAAGCTGCGCTCCAACCTTGGACATTTCGCCAAAAACGCCACTAAGGCCTTACCGTCAACCCGGAAGGCGGTGCCCTCAATTTGCACTACCGCTCTATTCGGGGATGTTTTGAACCCTGCAACCAGAGGCAGACCGACAAATCCGACGCTCGGATATTTCGCGTCCGATAGCACTGTGTCGCTGCTAGTACATGCCACTGGCGAATATAAACGCGTCCAACAAACCATAAGCACTTCAGGTGGACGCAGTTGGCCACACTCTGGGAATCCGAGCGAACTATTATGTACTAACGTTTGATCGTGATGGGAAATACAAGGCTTCGTACAAATCGACGACGGCATCCGTCCACACTCCGTAGGGGTATTTCCTTCAGGTGTAATGCTGATCTCAGGTGTAGTCAATGCCCATAACCAGTCGGCACTGGCCAAAAGCGACGGTGTCATCTTGCGGTACCGGACCTGCCGCAAAGTATTCCGCTGACCTAGATTCAAAAAGCTCTGCTCATGACCTACCCGTCGGCACCCTTATGTGGCATGAGCAGTTCTTCGCGTATCAAGACTCCATCAATTTAGGAACGAAGTCACTTGGAACTACCTGGTCAACAAAGGGAATTTTTCAAGCAAGTACCCACCCAGACATGATTCAATTCTCTTTTACGCAAGAGGAAAGCATAACTATTTCGACAAAGAGTCCATCAGAATGGCTCCCTCAGGTGCGACTCTTAAGAGGTGGGGAAAATATCCCGTTGAATCGGGAGCTGTCCCCTTCGACACATTGACTCCAGGTATGAAGAAAGTGGCAAGGAAGGATGAGAAGCCTTACCTGCTGCGGGGTGGACCGCAGGTTGACGATCACTGAAATACCTGGACTAAATTCTGGCGCAAGTAGAGAGGTCATTGGCTACCCTACGCAAAAGCCCGAGAAAACTGATCGAAATTTTGTGAAAGCATCGTCCCCAGAGGATGGAGTGGTTGCTGATTTTTTCTGCGGTGGTGGAACAACTCCAGCCGAAACGCTAGGGGCTTTGCACCCTGCGCACTTGCACGTTGAGTAATCTTTGCTTGATCAATCGCACCAGATCAGCGTAAGTCTTCAAACCTAGCATCCTCATCAGTCGATATTTGTGAAACATCACAGTGCTGGGACTTACCTGAAGAAGGGCGGCGGCTTTCTTGAGCGTCCATCCCCCTACGAGCAGGCAAAGCACCTCGGTCTGACGTCTGGTGAGGTGCTTTACCTGTTTCGTTGGAACCCGCCGCATAGCACTGGTTCATGCAATGTAGCTACCCTCGCATTGAACGAGGCCCTTTTGATATTTGGAACTGGCAAAAGTCGCAGTCCACTGCGCTCTGGGTGCGGCGGGGACATGCAACCGACTTCATTAACAGTTTGCAGCCACTAGAATCGTCACAATAGGCGAGCAAAGGACGCAAGCCTGTGAAAATCACCTGTTCTCGCCAACTATTAAGTGCGTCTGAAAAGAAGTAGGGCCAGTCAGCGTCATACAACGAGGACACGTACCATCAAACTGTTCGATGACGTAGGTTTCGCCGGGGCGTGCGAGTTCCTTTGCTTGCGCTATAGCGTCTTCCCGGTTTTGAAAAGCTTCCCAATCAAGCTTTGAATCGGACCAGTGAATATGGAAATGGACCATAGGCACCTCCTCCCCCAGAATCACTGAAACTCAGGTCTTCATGATCGCTGCATTCGCGCAACGTTCGATGAAGGCTCGGGGCGTCTGAGATGTAGAAATCGTAATTAACGTAGACTTAAAATGTCAATAGTAATGTCAATATAAAAATATTAATCGTACGTATTAATAATAGAATTAACAGTTGACCTAATATGGCTGCTATGGGAGTATTTTCTAATGAAGAAAAAGTCGCCAGAAAGAAATGGGCATCTGAATTACGAAACGGTGCCGACCGCAAGATTAAGAAGGTCGCGCAAAGGCAAGCACCACGATCTGATGCTCACAATCATGGAGGACCTGCGGCAATCACGCCCGGGGTTCGCTGTGAAAATCCCGCTCTCTTCGACGGAAGGGGTACCGGTCGTGAACTTACGCTCGGTCATTGTCCGCACGGCCGCCAAAGAAAACATCAGAGTCGCTACTTCGTCCGACGACGAGTACTTCTACGTCTGGAGACCCTAGCCCCAACTTTGCCACTGGAAAGCCTTTTTTGTTTCGGTCTGCAGGGACCTCGAAGGAATGTGCAGTTTTTAGGAAGAAGAACACTTGCCCTGATGGTTTGAAACCAAATGGTTCACATGGTCCCCAGTTCCCGCATTCAACCTTAAGGGGTGGAAATGCTGGAAACTATTGGCCTGGTTCCCACTCGTTCCAGCGTCTGGGAGCTGGTAGCGGAACTAGTGGCTGATAGCCTTGGAACTGGTTCCCGTCTGACTTGGTCGGAACTATCGTCGGAACCGCTCGAATCGGGTAATAGCGCAAAGCGCTGCGCCCGCCCTCCTCCGTAGCCATAGGTTGCCAAGATTCATGGGACGACATTGGACCAGATGCCAAACATTGCAATGGTGGGCGGAATTATTGCGCGTGAAATTTTGTACTGTTTTTGTACTGTCGATCTGGGAATTGTGCATTTCTTGGACTTCTAGGACATTGAAGAATCAATAAGTTACGTGTTTTCAATAGCCGGGTGGAGTTCAAATCCACCCCCCGCAACCAACCTTAGCGCCAATCCATAACAAAACAAAGGACCGAGAGACGGGGTGCATTGGCACCGCTTTGTACGCCTTCGCACCCATTTCTTTCACGTTTCTTTCACGGGGGGTGCTCACACCACTTGTGCACAGCAATAGCCAGGTTTAGACGTGGAGTTCGCTTCGCAGTTTTTCGTACCCACGGGGGGGCAAACGACAGGAGCGGGGCGAGGGGAGTGATGCCCCCTTGCGAATTCTGCCGTTGGTGCTCACGCACGGTGCCGGTGCCGTGCTCCGAATCACCGGCAGAAATCCGAGGTATGAAATGTCGAGAACTGAGGAAGGAATAGACGGCTGGATTCGAAATTCGCGCCCGTTGCGAAAGCCTGTGCAGGATGAAGAACCACCAGAAATCGACGAACTCAACGAACACTGCGACGTGTGCCAGATGCCGCAGTGGGCGTGCGAGTGCGAACTGAAAGGAATACAACAACATGATTGATCCAGAATTTGAGCTGTATTTGAGGGAAACGTCGGTCGATGCCATGGCAGATAACGAGATCGCCGCTTCCACGGACGCGCTGGATAGCTTCTTTGAAGGCTTGGAACTGGAACGAGCAGCCGGGAGTGATGCTCGTCAGGTCCTGCCTGATCGAGACCAGGGCCATGGGCTCCTGGAACTTCGGGATTTCGTCAATTCCGAGAAACGCGCTGCTGAGCGCGGAGCCATAACCAAGGCGCAAGTGAAGGGGTCTCTTTCTGCCCTGCGTTCGATTCTCGGTCGAGTAATAGAGAGCACGTAAGAACGGACTTGCAACACACGCGCAAGCGGGGGTTCTGCCCCGTATCTCCTAATCAAGCAAAGCGGGGAGCGCAGGTCCTGGCTCCCCATTTTGAACGGTAACTGGGCATGAAGGTAAGCGAACAACACGATCCACGAACGTTAACCGCTGAACGGGACAGGCTTCAGGTTTCCCTCAACGCAGAAGCTGAGAATCTCGATAGGCTTCGAAAGCCCTACGGGCGGTCTACGTCCGCTCCGTCCCTCTGTAGCCGACAATTCGCGTCGCTGATATGGCGGAACGTCAGTTGAGCAAATGCCGATAAAATGGGCTGATGTTCGACGTCGGCGCAGTTTGGATGCTGTCATGGCGGGGCTCAACGACCACCTCCTGTGGCTCATCCTGTGCCTTTGCTGCCTTGGTGTGCCGATCGCCGTGGTGCTCGGCCTATTGTTCAGGCGTTCGTTTCTTTGGTGGTGTGCCGCTACTCTGACAGCTTTTGCCGTCGTGCTTGCGGTCAGCCTTGCTGCCTTGAACAAACTCGGCTTCCAATAACGTTGGGTTCGCGTTTCAGGATGCTCCGAGCGAGGACCAAATGATGCGTTGTGGAAGCAGTAATGGTGCGAGCTTTGCCTTATTTGCAACCTGAGCGGTTGGCGCTCCTCACAGACGCACAGGATCCAGAAAACGGCGGGTTCATGCTAAGAGACCTTGAGCTGCTCCGGTCCTACAAGCACAGTTTTCGGGAGCCCCGAAGTTCTCTACTGGACGCGGCACCGATCCTTGGAAGACGCGCAACACGCCGCCCAAAGTGAGCTTGCCTCGTATGAGTCTCAACAATCCCATAGAGTTTAGAGGCGTATGATTCAATCACAACGCATTTAGCCGCTTTGCGAAGGACTTCCTGCGCTGGCTCGATAAAAGGAGCTCTAATGCAGGAAATCTCAGCAGTGCGATTCAATTCTCTCTGTTTTGATTCGCTTAGACTTGTTGAATGCTCTCGGGTTCTGAAATCCGATTCGACGGCTTTGCTGAAGCATTCTCGAGTCCTCAAGCGGCTCATTTCACGTCAGGGAAGGCTGCCAAAAGCAGCCAGCATGCAATAGAGCAGCACCGCTTCGCAGGTACAGGTGCAGTCGTCCTCGGTTCGTCTCTTCTGGCTCAATGAGCCTTACAGCGATTTATCAATAGCAGGGCGAATTGCGGATCTTATTTGTCTTCAGTTTGCTCGTCACTGGACTGCTGTACTCGTCGGCTGAACTTCTGAAACCCGGCTCGCTCCAGCGCGGAGTGGAGGTCGCGCTCAAGTTCCTTTCGTCTTCGTGGGTCTGTTTCCCTACGCCACTGTGTGACAATCTCCTCCCAACTCCTGTTGACCTCGTCCATTGAAAGTTCCGCCTCAGAAAGTCGAACCCCGTTGGGATGAGGTGCTGGTCGGGGAAATGACACGCCAAAAAACGCCACTCTGGTTTGCAGATGTGACAAAGCGAATCGGTTTTGGCTTGGGCGCTATTGGTGTTGATTCTGGAGCCGTTCTTCCTTTTCCGCGAGCATCCGGTTAATTTCGCGTACAAGCTCCATAAGCCTGTTCGCGTCTTGCTCTTTGGCAGCCTGTTCGCAGAGTTCGCGCCAGCGTTCTCCGTTGTGGCCCTGCATACTCGGGGTTTCGACCTCCGATTGGGTTCGGACTAGCAACCAAGATCATAAAGCGGGAACTCTCAATACGGCTGCTACTCTCTTGGGGGTAGCGTCAAAATGCGCCATTTTGGCAGTCCCGAGTAGAATTGTCCGTGATTCTAAGAGGCTGGAAGGAAATCGCGGCTCACTTAGGGAGCGGTGTGAGAACGGCGCAACGGTGGGAGAACGAAGGATTGCCGGTCAGACGTCCAACCAAGGGGCCGCGCAGTCATGTAATCGCAGATAGTGAGGATCTGGACTCCTGGCGTCTCAAAGGCCCATTCTGGCGTACAAAAGATTCGACCTTCTCGCCAATATTGAGCGCAATGAGGAATTGCGCCGAGAGTTCGCTGCACGTATGGCAGGCTTTCAGTCGAGACTTGCAGCTCTTCAAAAGGAAGTCGATGCGCTACGTGCGAAGAGAAAAGGCAGACCGCGACACTAAACACCGAAGGCTTCGGGTTCCGGAGTCTGAGCAGGACACCGCATTGGGCGCGTATGGCCATGAATCATTGTAGAACTTGTGCGGCCTGCACACTCTGCCGCCAGAATCGAGGCGCAGTTTGCCCTGTGGACGACCTCGTGCGGATAGCTGTCTGACATCGTCGCCCGGCAAATCAGCGATATCGGGATTTGTCGCTTGTTCTCGGCGGATTACGTAATGGCGGACTAAGGCCAGCAACCTGCGGGCATTACAGCCACATCCGATCAGCACCACCACCCACCCAAGAAAGCAGGAAAATCCCGAAGTCAAGAATGGAGTAGGAACATGCAACGGAGTTTCTGTATCGCGCTCGTGCCCGCCGCATTATTGGCAATAGTCATTGCCGCCAACGCGCAAGTCGGAAAAACCACCTGTACTTTTACGTCGTTCAAAGTACTGCAGGGCAGCCAACCCGGTGTTGGAGGGATCAACGATTCCGATTGGGTTTCCGGCAGCGCACAAACTGGCCAGCCGATGACAGTGGGTTTCGTGCGAAAACCCAGTGGAACAATCACGACCTTTTTAATCAACGGCCAACCGAACCTTGCGAACAAGATCAATAATTACGGCACCATCGTAGGAAGTTATTTCCCGAATCCGGGGTCGGGGAACCAGCAAGCTTACAAACGTTATGGCAACGGAGCCGTCGTCACGTTAAAAGGTCCGAGCGGTGCTCGTTTAACCATACCGTACGGCATCAACAACGCGGGTAAGATTGTGGGTTCCTATGTGACCACTACGTCGGTGCAGAAGGGATTCACGTACCTGAACGGGGCCTATACAACGTTCTACCACTCCGGATGGTCCTTGCTGGAACCACAGGCGATTAATAGGCAGGGAGTGATCGTCGGGTCTTATGACGACAGCTCATCCAAGACGCATGGGTTTGCTTACAGCAATGGCCAGTGGGTCACAGTCAATGTTCCTGGCGCGTCGCATACCGCTATCGTCGGCATTAATGACTGGGGCTCGATGGTTGGCTGGTACGTGCCGAAAGGCTCCAGCACATCACGGGGGTTTCTCTACAAGAATGGAAAGTTCAGTACTGTGGAATACGCCGGAAAGCCTGGTTTCAGTGTGGATGGAATTAACAATTTGGGACACATCTATGGTGATGGGTCCGGCTCATCCTTCATCGGGAAAGCGTGTCATTCCTACTGAAGCCGTGAAGTGTTTTGCATGACCCCTTCCGCCTGCTCACTTGTTGTAACCAGCCGGTGGGTGGACCGATTGGAATGATTTCGGACTAGCGGTGTGGACGGTAATTCAGAGACTGATTCCCAGAGCGATCCTCACTGCGGCACCCTTTCAAGAATCATCGCATACAGAGTACCCGCTACCGCAATCGACCTTGTCGCGCACTGAAGTACTCGGGGCAACGCACGAAATAGCAGCAGCCTCTAAGCTGCACTATGTCCTTCAAGGTTTATATGCGCACCGGGGCTGCTCTCGCCTCTATTCTTCTGGCGTCTCAGCTGGCAATCGCTGGCGGTACAGTCTCCTTCAACGTCAAATGGTATTCGACCGGACAGTGGCCCTTCAACGATATCGTGGATGCCAACCCTTTCGAGGCTACGACTGGCATTGTGATCGCGGACCTCAACCGTGACGGCATTCCCGACGTGGCTTACAGCTATTCCTGCTGTGAAGATGGCAGTTCCGGCGGCGGTGTCATTGTTAAGTTGGGAACGGGGGGCGGAAACCTTGGTCCCGATGTGCCCTACAAATTTGGCCAAGATGTCTTGCGCGAGTTAAAGACCGCTGACACCAACGGCGATGGCTGGCTCGACTTGATGGTGCCGGACGCATTTTATAACTCGATAAACGTGTTCCTTAATAATGGAGATGGGACATTCCAGTACGGCGGCAAAGTTGGGCTCGGGGGGAGCTCCTCCGGTTCATTCGAGTTGGCAGACTTTAATCACGACGGGAAAATCGATCTGGCCCAGATTGGCTGCGGCGGCAATTGCACACTGAACATTGGTTTAGGCGACGGCACCGGGCTGAATTTTGCGATATCGCAGTCCATTCAGCTGGCTGGGTCTTCTTACAACCTCCAGTCTGCAGACGTAAACGGTGATGGCAAACTCGACCTAGCCTTTGTGCGTGGCAGCGTTGGAGTAATTCTCTGGGGGCGCGGAGATGGAACCTTCTCAGGCCCGACCTATCTCAAACCGCCGACGACGGACCCAATGGACTCTGTCGCCATCGCCGACTTCAACAATGACGGACGCCTCGATATATCGCTGTTGTCGGGCTATCCCTGCTCGCCAGATCCGAACCGGGGACCTTGCGGCCAGGGAAATGTGAACATCGTCTGGATGTACAAGAACAATGGCGGGACTAATTTCACGCTCACAACGCACACGCAATTCACAGCTCAGGCGGGATTGATCGTGCCCGCCGATATCAATGGTGACCTCAATCAGGACCTGCTCCATTACAACCAGTTCGCCAGCGGCATTTACCCAGTGCTTGGTGCTCACGGGGGATACGAATATGTAGTGGGACTGGGCAATGACACGCTCGGCACCCAGGGAACTCTCTCCAGTAGCGGCATTAGTGCCGCCACCCCCCGGGACATGAATGGCGATTCTCGCGCCGACTATGCAGTCATTGATTGGTTTACAAACCAGCTTGGCGTCGGAATTCAGACTGGAGGCTGGAAGAACTGTCCGCCTCCGAATTCGGCAAATCTAGCAGCAAGAATTTGCGGGATTTCGAATGGAGCGACCGTCACTTCGCCACTGTTAGTCAAGGCATCTGGCAATTCGCCCGCAGGAGTGAATCAGTTGCAGGTTTGGATTGATGGGAAAAAACAATATGTAAAGTGGGGCGACCAGCTGGCGAAGAAATTCACTCTCCCCTCAGGCAGCCATCGCATCGCGGTGGTTGCGTACGACAAGTACATTGGACATGCAACAACCGCGGTCAATGTGAACATTCCCTAGAGGATTGGCAGCTTAGGGCGCCTATTATAGGAAGTGGCGGCTGGCCCATGGTGGAGGGCAAGATCGAAACTGTGACCGTAAGCACCTTCGCTGAGCAGTCACTTTCCGAACTCTCTTACTCATACGTCATCGACGGGGAACGCTACTCGGGGTACTTCACTAGACAATTCGCCGACGAGCAGGATGCCTGGGATTACGTCCGTCCACTTAAGGGGCAGCCTATATTCGTGCGGCACAAACCGAGTAACCCCGCAGTTTTCAAGCGTCCGCATTGTCGATCAGAGCCCTCTGGTCGCGGGTGGACAAGGGAGCTTGGCTGTGCGCTTCATCGGGCGTTTGGTCTCGCACCTGATTGGCGACGCAGCAAAGGCAAACTCGAATTCGGAAGCATAACCAAAACTCGCACTCTTCATTCGCATTTTGTTGTCTCGGTGAGCGACATACCGATGTTACGCCAGTTAAGCAATCGCTTAGACTGTTGCTCATGAAATGTCGATTTGGGGTGTTCGCAATCGCCGCACTTCTTGCATCCTCAGGATGGTCCCAAAATCACCGCAAACCGCTGCTACTTTTGGTCGAAGAGACAAAGGGCTATCCCGCCACCTCGACAACTCGGATGTGACCGCTGATCCGCTCAGAGGGCTGGGCCTAGCAGTTGAGACAAAGGGATAGGATTGGCCGTTGACAATAGCCGTCGATAGTCGGCTCTCGATCAACACTCTGTGGAATGCCGCTGCACTTGCGGGAAAAGCTGGATTCGTGAATATCAATACTACGCTTTTCATTATGAAGACCGAAAAGGTGTGGAAGTATCTTTCGGGAAGGAGCCAATTCCAATCCAACCCAGATCATACTAATCCTTGCGTCTTCTCTTCGCTTTTTTCTCAGTGAGCGATAACGCGATGTATCGCCATCTTGAATCTGCTAGTAGCTCGACAGCTCCGTGTCATAGATGAACTTCAACTCTTCCAGATGACCTTGCATGAGCTTTAACGCCGCCCGTAACCCGAAAACGGGAGCTTCGTTTCCTCCCTTGAATCGGTTGTATGCAGCATCGCTGGCTGCCTTGCGATAAGCCTTTGATTGAGCTTCGAGCTGTTCAAATTCGGATACAGCCTCGGTGGATGTTTGCGGCAATCCGGTTGGGCCAGAGGCCGACTTTTCACCGTGCATTGTGGGATAGGCAAGAGCAAGGATGGATCGCAAGTTGGAGGTGAATGCTACATAATTGTCGCCAGCGGACTTCAGGGCGTCTTCTAGGGATTTTTCGGTTTCCATCCTGCTCTTTGAATCGTTGCACACCGACTCGTCCGTACTTTTCAATGCAGACTGGAGATCGTGAGATGCCTTTGTTTGCAGTGCGTCGCGCTCTGTTCGCCATTCAGCGACATCTGCTTGAAATTGCTGCTGCTCCGGAGTCAGCCTTTTGTGTGGCCTCGTGGGTGTCTACGAAATTGCTGTGCACGACAAAATGCCTACGGCAGCCATTAAACACTTGCGTCGCCCTAGTTTCATGCGTTAGGACCTCCCCTTATCAAGCAAGCATAGCGCAGCATTCCCTGATAACAGGCGAGTCGCAAGTTTGCGCTTTTCATTCGCCTTTTCTGGTGTCAATACGCGACATGTCGATATTTCACTTACCATCGTCGCCCTTTGTCCAGGTCACTCTGAGTGCTATTAGTCCCTGTTGCGGCCGCGCAGCTCGCGGTCCAGTGTTTCTTGCGCGTCTCGCATGGCGTCAGTGAAACTGCTCACTCCGCTCATCCGCCGTCCCATCTCTTTCGGATCTACGTCTTCTATGTGGCTTTGTAGCCACCACACATTGCCTGCAGGATCGCGTACGCGACCAATTCGATCTCCGAAGAAGTGTTCTGCTACCTCAGTAACAGGAGTTGCACCTGCTTCCAAGGCGCGACGGTAGGTGGCGTTCGCATCCTCAACATAAATGCGCAGAAATGCGGGGGTTGGAGGCCACGTCTCCTTCGAATCGAACAGCATCACGACCGAGTCCCCGATTCGGACTTCTACATGCCCGATGCTGCCATCGGCATTGTAGAAACGACTTCCAGGTGTTTCTTGCGCATTAAATACGTTTTCAAGGAAAGTGATCAGATCCGCAGCATGCTTTGTAATGATCCAAGGCGTGATCGTGTGGTAACCATGCGGTACCGGGTTGGCAGCGGCTTTGTCTATGTTCATGTGGCGTGGTCCTCACCCTGGAGGCCGGTTTTTGTGAGCGCCTCGGAAAACAGCATGACGCCAAATATATGCCATCCAGTGTCATAATTGAGTGGCGCGGGAACGCCATTAATCATTCGACTTTTCCGGCGCCGACATTGTCAGAGAAGCGATGTATCAACAGTGATCCGAATTGCCGACATTCACGCCTAGCTCTCTTTTCTTTTGCCCACAAGAAAAACAATTAAGTGCGACAACCCTATCGTTACCGGCGCGATACCGAGCCACTGAATGCCCGGGGGAATGGTTTCCTGCTGCGGATGAGCAAGTAAGGCACTAAGTACCACGAATACGCTTATCCCGAGCGAAATCCAGACAAGCCCTGCGAGAAGCAGAAGGCGCTGAATATTCCAGTTACTGCGGCGGATCTCCTGCTCCACAGGAGCCAGTTCCACACCTTTTTCAATGGCAATAAGCCGTTCGCGGTGGATCATCACTCTGCGCTGGTGCAATAGCCACTGCCTGAATCCCACGAGAGCAATCAATGCGATGACTACAAAGGCGATTTCCATGTCGTCTATCCATCCTTTCGCTCCTTTATACTCGTGTGCCGATGTATCGGTTGCAGCGAAGGAAATAGTTCTCTTGCAACCTGCCCCCGAGTTCAGGAGTATCAACAGAGCATGGCGGATGAAGATGTTCAAAGACTATTGTGCGACCATCATTATGCCCTGGCCTTTGAACTCATCTTGCAGCGCTACGAAAAAAAAGTGTTTTATTTGGCATATTCGATACTGAAGGAATCAGCCAATGCCGAAGATGTGGCACAGGATGTCTTTGTGAAGCTATGGCAGGTGCTCCCACTTTACGATGGCAGGGCAGCAGTCTCAACATGGCTATATACAATCTCCCGGAACACTGCTCTTTCGGCACTTCGGGCTAAGTCCTACCGGAATACACTGCCTTTTGAAGAATGTGACCCACCCGCCGTCGACCCTGAGCCTGGATTGCGGCGCCTGCAGCTCAAAGAGGTTCTGCCGCGCCTTTCTCAAATAGAGCAAGAGATCGTTACGCTGTTTTATCTGCAGCAGTGCAGTGTTGAAGATGTAGCAGGAATGCTGGATGTGCCTGCGGGAACGGTCAAAAGCCATCTGCATCGCGCGAGGCGGCGGTTAGCGGAACTGATGAGGAGCTGAACACATGAATTGCAGAGAGGCTCAAGAACAAATATTGGCGAGCTTCGAAGGTGATGTTTTTCCAGGGCAGAGAGATGCTCTCGACAAGCATCTGTCGGAGTGTGCGACCTGCTCCGAATTTACTGCCTTGCAGAGCCAGCTCGATCTCTTTCTTCGGGAGCAGATCATTGCTCCTCAATTGAGCGCGAGCTTTAGAGCCGCGGTGCGCGCTAAGATTGCTTCAAAATCTTCCCATATGCTTCCCGCTTGGCTACCGGATGTTGCCTATGTCGCGGGTTCCGTTGCGGGACTGGCGCTGTGTGCGGTGCTGTTACCTTTTGCGGCCACAACGGTCATCGAGATGGGTGCCTCAGTAGCCATTGTCGTCTATCTTCTGCAGACATTTCTCCGTACAGCTTTACAGCAGTCGATCGAATGAGAAGCGTTTCTGTGTCGGCAGAAAACTCAGATTTCGGGATCGCGCCTTGCACCTCCCGCATTGTGTCTATTGCTCTAGGGGCACAGAGAGGAATTGTGCTTTACACGGGCCGTGGTCAATTGTCGAAACCAGGCCTTATCACTCACCTGCGCTTTTTCTTCGCCTATAATGTTTCGCGTGGCTGGCCGTCACAAGCTCGATCTTAAGAAGATCCGCGCAGCGCTCAGTGTGACCTACCCCCATTGCGGAGCAGAACTGAAGCCGAGCGAGCGGGAGAGGCTAGATTTTGACCATCTGCGATGCGGGAAGTGCGGGGAGACGTTCACGCCGAAATCGCCCCAGTGCTAAAGCTGCGTCAAAGTTGTCAACGTAAGATTTGGGCAACAATTTAGATCCCCTGGAGTCGGAGTTGCCTACGAGCAATGTTTTCGGGGGCCAACTTTTTGTAAAAAATGATAGGTTAGTGGAAAGTTTTTTTCGCAAGTTCCGTAGACAGGCGTCTACGTTCTCAGGGGGGCCACAATGGTCGTGCGAGTTCTCGTGGTTGATGACTATCAACCGTGGCTTCACTTCATTCGCTCTATGCTTCAGGAGGCGTCAGAACTTCCGATCATCGGCGAGGCGTCCGACGGGCGAGAGGCGGTTCAGAAAGCCATACAACTGCAACCCGACTTGATCCTGCTGGACATTGGCCTTCCTACTCTCAATGGGATTGAGGTTGCGCGACAAATCCGCAAGCATGATCCTAACGCGACAATTCTTTTCGTGAGCGAGCAACGTTCTCAGGATGTTGTCATGGAAGCGTTGAGCACGGGATCGGGCTATGTCATCAAGTCGTATGCCTCAAGGGAGCTAATGCCAGCGATAAAGACCGTGCTTGAGGGTGAGCGGTTTGTCAGTGCTGGTGTAGGTGGTCACGATCTCGACAGCACTCCAAATGACCGCAGTGCCTATCATCCTCATCGCACGGAGATGGTCGCACAAAAGGGGGAAAACAGACGCCACGAAGCTGCATTCTACAGGGACGATGCAGCGCTTGTGGATGGCTTTGCTCGCTTTGTCGAAGCCGCTCTGAAAGCGGGGGATCCGGCGATCGTTATTGCGACCGAATCACACAGTGTCAGTCTTTTTCAGAGGTTAAGCCACGACGGAGTGGACGTGAGTGCGAGCATTGAACAAGGGATGTACATTCCGTTGGATGTCCCAGACACCTTGTCCACGTTTATGGCTAACGATTTGCCCGATCCGGTTCGATTTACGAACGTGGCGGGCGATCTCATAAAACGAGCGGCTAAGGCTGCAAAGGGAGGACGTCGCCAGGTTGCAGCTTGCGGAGAATGCGCACCCTTCTTGCTCGCAAAGGGTAATGCGGAGGCGGCGATTCGGCTCGAAAATCTGTGGGATGAGATCGCGACAAACTATGACGTGGATATTCTCTGTGGGTATGTGTCCACTGCTCTTCAGGAGAAAGAGAACAGCCACAACTTGCTAAGCATCTGTGCAAAACACTCAGCTATTCACGGACGTGAAACCTCTGCCTGAATCAACTGCGGCAAATCGGTCTTTTTGAGGCTGGGGGAAGGGCGTTGTGGCAGTGAACCCATCGACCTGCATTCGCCGGAGTCACGCGGATGGAATATCACGGCCATGACAAGCACGGTGACGACGATGACGGCGCCTACTACGATCGTGATCACGGCCGCGGTCATGGACACGGTCACGGTCGCGACCGCTATGCCGACCGCGACCGAGATATCCGCGACTGCTACCGCGCTCACTAGGATCATCTGCCTCCGGGTCTGGCCAAACGCGATCATCTTCCTCCCGGACTAGAGCGTCGACTGGTCTTGAATGGAACTCTGCCTCCGGGCCTGCAGAAGAAAATGCAGCCGTGCCGGCGCGAGTTGGAAGTGATGCTTCCGCCTCCGCCTCCAAACTACGTACACGTAGTTATCGGTGGCAACCTCGTGATGTACAACCGGGCTACCCTTCAGATCGGTGACGTCTCCCGTTTGGACGCAGCTTTCTAGCACTACAACCCGCTTCTCTAGGTCAGCAATAACCGTCTGGGGCCCGCGCTTTTGTGTGCGCCTTCACGATGATTGTTGAAACGTCGCCATATTGACACCGGAAAACGCGAATGAAAAGCGCAAAGTGGTGGGCCTTTGGAAGCAGCATGTCCTCACTGTTCGGTATGTATAATGTGCCGATTCGCTCGTTCGACGACAACAAGACAACAAAAGGGCATACGCCATGAGTCTGAAACTTAGGGTCATATTCCTGTGCTATCTGTTGCTTCTATCGCTGTCGCCTCGGCGTTCTGAAGCCTCCTCCATCTGCTCCGGTTGTGCCGCAGCACTCGTGGGCGCTGTCGTGGCAGTCGGCGTTGGAGTGGGAGCCGCTTTCTACTTTGTTCATCGCAGCCACACGTCTTTAACGGGCTGCATCAGCAAGTCGGAAAAGGGGCTCAAAATATCCACGAAAGATCGCAGCTACGAATTGGAGGATGCGCCGAGCGAACTCAAACCTGGCATGCGGGTTGCGCTGCGTGGACGTAAGAAAAACGCTGCTTCCGGTCCAGTTTTCCGAGTTGACCACATATCCCGTGCATATGGTGCATGTGGGGCGTAGCCGCCATCCTCGAAATAGCTAGTTGGCGATAAAGTGCGCCGTGAAAAGGCGCTGGACTTCAGCGGGTGCAACTCCCGCCCGGGAACTGGTTCGTTCCACCCGGTAGCAATCGAAGCGGCGGCATAGGCAACAAAGCTGTCGGAGCCTTCGATGGAAAGGGTCGCGTGGCGACTCCGCGAGCGTGCAGGCCGTAACGTGAGTGAACGTTGAGCAGCGCGTTTCCACCATCCCTCTCGAAAAACTCAGTCGATCGAACGAAACGCTCTTTCCGAAACCGATGTGTAAAAGGCGAGCATAATTGAGATGGGCACTAACAATCGGGCCGATTTGCTTCGCAAAGGCACTTAGGTTTGGAACAAAAAAGTCATTCCAGCCTTTTGCCAACCAATGTTCAGACCCGGCGCAGTCGATTTCCACGTCAACGGACTCGCCCGGCTCGGAGTCTTTATCTGACCACCGAAGAGATTGCTTAAGGCGAACCTGGGGCCGCGTTAGATGTTCGAAAAGAAGAAGGCCGGCAGCTGCGTCGCTAGGATATTTACAGCTCGCGAAAATGTACTCCAATTCCTCGCGGTGGTAGTTTGACGCTGTCGTCGTAACTAACAGAGTAACCCACTTGGAAAGAACCTCTGTGGAGATACTCCCAGCCACCTTCGCACGAAACAACGCAAAAGATGCTTGCCGCCACACGAGAGGCCCAGCCCCTCTCCGCCTAACGATTTCCAATGCTTCATCGCTATGCTGCGCAACGTAGTTTCCGCAAAACCAGTTGGCCAGCTCCCCATCAATCTCTGAATAATCCGCCTTCGTGGCGAAAATACCCTGGAATTGTGGCTGGCGGTCAGCCCAAATCAACCATTCTGGACCGCGCGCGTATCGCGTGAAGAACCGGAGCCTGGGAATGTCTGAAAGCGCGTCTCTTACGAAATCCTCTTCTTCTGGAGAGGCGGGAACATTCCCAATGACAATTGCACGGACGCGGTTCTCGACAGCAAGCGCTCCGGCTTGGCATTGTTCGGCCCAAGCGCCAATAGCAATCGTGAGTTGAGCGTGCCGTAGTTGGGGTGACTCAGATATGGGATAGTGGACCGGAGCAATACCCAGATTTCTCCACCGCGTGTCATCGTGTGGCGGAGTTAACACAAACCGTCCAGGTCCTTGCGAACCGCTCGTTAAGCCCCTAGCGAGATAGGTCATCAACATGTCCTGATGGTGTACCCGACAAACAGGACGACAAAACGTGAAAAAAGTCGTTCAAGAAATCTCGTAGCCCAACCCTCGTTTATATAGGCGCGGGCGAAATCTGAGTCGGTGAGGACCATTCTGTACGACTCGCGATCAACACTTCCATGCAAGTTGACGATCCCAGTAAACCCACTGCCGACCGGTAAAGCAGGAGCGAAATAGACCTCAGGTCCAGCGATTCCGAAGCGGTCGCTCATCGCAGTGGCGAAATGCCTATCAAAGTTCGTTGTCACGAGCCGAAAGCAATCAAGATTCTTGAAGAGGTCAATCAGCGCGAAGTGGTTAGAATTTGGTGCGGAGTTCGGAGACGAAAGGATTTCACGCACCTGATCGTGAACTTTGATACCACTGGACACGAGACGGCCTAAATAGACCTCAACGGACTCTCCGTCGTTTTAGGATAGGCGGTCCCACCTACTTGAGCGGCAAGGCCTTCAAAATCTGGATAGTCCGAAGGAGGATCTTTCGAGACCCCGGCTCCAGCAAACAATACAAGCTGTCCAGATCTCTGAGCTTCGATTACGGTGCTTGGAAAGTCGACTTCTCGAATTCTCACGTGAGATTTTAGGGTACCTAAGTCGGTTTAAGCTTTAAACTGTGCCTTTTCCGCTGACCAGCCTCTTTCGGGCTGATTCCCCTTTGTTCCCCCTCGGTGATCACTGCAAAAGCGGCCAACGATTATCAGTTCAAAACATCTCTCATGAGGCGAACCGCACACCGTCAAAAGTAGCAAAGGTTTCATTATTCGTGGTCATCCCAATATTTTAAACAAGCAGCAGAGCAATGAATAAGTTCGGCTAGTGTCCAGATCAGCTCGAAGTTGTTACGAAAACGGAACAAGCTCAACACTCTGACTAACATTCTTTATGCTTGACAAACTATCGTGCTTGGAGCATTGTCTCCCTGAGCCTCTCCGAAGAGCAGTTCCCGCCAAGAGAAGTGCATCACCCACTGAGGCGATTGCCACCGAAAGCAAACATTAATCAATTCCTTGTGCCGCGAGGGAACCGATGCCGGACTCGCAGGTTACGCGCCGTAGATTCCTGAAATCTGTCGCCACTGCAAGCGCATGGAGCTGCGCCGCGTGGAGTAAGGGTTGCAAACCGCTCCCCGCTCCTCCTTTTGATTCGCCATATTACGGTGGTAAGTACATGGTACGCCGGGCCCTGTTAGGTGTGACACCCGGGACGTCAGCAATGCCTACCCCTAGCGTCGTACAAAGCTTCACTCAAGCAATTTCCTGTACCAATTCGCCGACGGAAGTCTTTACGAAACCTAGCAGTATCAGAGCGATGGTGTACTATCCGGGAGGCGTCGGCAATGAGGACGTTGGTCAGCCTATCCCGGCCGGGTACACTCCACAGTCTTGGCCGATGGTTTTGTTTGCTCACGCGCGACGCCCTTATCTCTGCCCAAATGCATATCCTCCTCAAATAGATCCGAGTCTTATCGATGTTCGAGTGGACTACCAGCGCATAGGGAGTCTCTTGATTGACCACCTCGTTTCCTACGGATGTGCTGTCGTCGTGCCTGATTTTTCGTGGCTAGCGCAAAGTGATTTTGATGGGGTAGATAGAGGTCATGTAATAGCAGGTTTTTTCCACTACTTATCTAACATTAACGCGACTGTTTTCTCGGGTGCTTTCGACATCCAACGGCTCGTCCTCGTGGGACATTCCACAGGATGCGCAGCATGCCTTCGAGCGCGAGGGGAACTAATTTCATCCGGTGCCCCGAGCCCTGTTTCTATAGGGCTCATAGCTCCTGTGACTTCTACTCCAGGGTTGGCTGCCGAACAGTCGCCACACGCGATGATGATTCTAAAAGGCACCAACGATACCAAACAAGGCGCGAATCCGGACGCAGTGTATAGCTCCGCGAAGGCTCCGAAAGTGCTCATCTCTCTTGTCGGCGCCAATCATTTTGGTTACACGGACATTTGTGACACTAACAACCAAACTTGTGCCGCTGACGACTCCCCCGGAGGTGTTACCCGTTTTTCTCAGCAACTCGCGGCTGGCGCGTACCTTGCGGCACTATTACGACGTTTTACATTGCAGGACTTGACGGTGAGGCCATATCTGAGAGGTCAATTGGTGATCACTGGCCTCGGAATGCCTCTTGAATCGCAAATTCAGATTACGCAAAACGGTATGTAGGAGCGTGCAAGATGGGTGACTACGAGGGTGTGCCGGCGAAGTGGGATTGGCGGGCATCGATTGACATCACTGCGCTGAAGGCGACGCTAACCTCGACGGGCAGTAGGCTGATCTCGGTTCATCGGCGCGACGGCGGTGCGTCGGTTCCGTTTACGGCCGTTTGGATCGCCAACAAGGGTGCTGACCAGACGGATTGGAACTGGCATCCGGGCAGCACCGGTGCCCATTTGAAGACGATAGTGCAGAAGGCGCAGGGTCGGCTAATTCACATCGATGCGTTTGTCCAAGACGGAACCGGCATTCAGTTCGCCGGGGTGTGGGTGAAGAATACCGGCGACTTTAAGAAGGTCTGGGGCTGGCATCCAGCGTTGACGAGTGCCCAACTGGCAGCAAAGGTCGGTAGGTCGAAGCGGATCATCTCGCTGACGACCTACGTGCAGGATGGGCAGCGGCTCTACGCCGCGGTTTGGGTGAACAACACCGGCTCGGAACACCGTGGCTGGGACTGGACGCCGGACACAACGTTTGACGACTTGAGGCAGAAGCTCGAGGACTTTCCTGGCCGGCTGGTCTCGATCGACAGCTTCCAAGAGGGAACTGAGACGCATTTCGCTGCGGCCTGGGTGAACGCGAAAGATTCATTCGCCAAGCTGTGGTGGTGGGGCGCGGGACAAGACCAGGGCGAGATCAACATGGACGTCCCGCTGTACTGCAGTTACATGGTGGAGGCGCGCACGCTTCCCGTGTCGGCAGATCAATTCGTGCACTTTCGCCACGGGTTCCCGCGATCGGCGTACAAGGAGAGCGCGACGCTGGTCGCGTTATCGGGTACGGCCGCCGTTAGCGACGTAAAGACCGACGGAAACGGCTATTTCGAGCAGGACTCCTCGCTCGACCTCCACCTCACGAGCACGGCTTCGGGCCCGGTCGACATCGTCGAGGCCGAGCTGATCCGCGCCTACCACGGCTGGTTCTGGCCCGACCGGCTCACGAAGATGCTCGATTCCACCGACATCTTCTCCGGTCAACCGGCCCAGATGGCCCCCGGAGCGGACTATCACGGCACACGCCTGGACGGTGAGTGGGCCTTGACGCACTATATCGCCCGTGTGCGGGTAATCGACTCAAGCGGCGCCGCGCAACGGACCGCGCTTGCCGTTCCCATCCATCGTTCGGGTTTCACACCCGTCGCAGGTACCGAGGCAACAGTCCCGGTTTGGCTTGGCATGTGGGCTAACCCGGCCGACATCATCCCGCTGAGCAAGGACGGGAAGACTGTGAACTGGCTAGTGATCGGCGGAGAGATAGTCAATTGGACCGGCCAGACCCTCCGTGTCGCGGGCTTGCACATGACCGTTCTCGCCCCCAACGGCACGATCATCATCGACCGCGAGTGCAACTACGATTTTCGGAAACATGACTACGCCAACAACTGGCCGAAACTGCCGCCGTCCACGATCGCGCATGCTGAACTCCCCGATCCATACACCGTGTTTGTGGATGGGACCGAGATACCGGCCAAGGTCGATGTGAGCGCAGGCCTGACTGTGCGCCTCGTGTTCAACTACAAGCTGCCTGACGGCTGGTGCGGATCGACCGCGCGCATCGACCACGCCAGCTACCTGGCCACACCGACCATTCACTCACCAGTGCGGAGTGATGGCGACGGTGCCTGGCACTACGGAAACGGCATGACGCAAATCGGATTCACACCGCACGCTCATTTCCACGAGCGCTACAGCTACGACATCACCCAGCCCGGACCAACGGGCACCGGGCTCAAACCCAACCAGGACGAACACGTAAACGACTCATTCTACTGCTACGGTAAGGAACTGCACGCGGCAGCGGACGGCGTCGTGCTGGGCTGTGACTTCACCAATCCAGAGAACGACGGCAAGACCGACCCGAGCACCGTGTTAAACAGCCCGGCCAACTATGTGATCCTCGGCCATGACAGCGGCCCGCTTTACCCGCGCCGAACACGCTATGTACACCTCAAGCCAACAGTTCCTGACTGCCCAGGCAACCCGGGACATCCGCTCGCCCCTGGTTGCATCGTCAACGCAGGCGACGTCATCGGCTACGTCGGCAATAGCGGGCACGTTAGCGGGCCCCACCTGCACTTCGACCTCTGGGGCATCGACCCCAGCGGCCACCCACGACCATGGCCGATGCGCTTTAGCGACATTCACCCCGCCGGCTCAAAACGCAAAACGACCGGCACCCCCGCAACCGGCGACTACGACACCACATGAAGACACTCGCAAGCCTCTAGGCCAGATTCGATTCCCACACAATCGGAGCTCGTCGAGCTT
>DATNEX010000142.1:0-45788 GCA_035606605.1 Terriglobales bacterium | reverse complement strand
TCCCGGCAGGCTGAGAGAGAGCTTGCGATGTCCGGGCGCGACGATCAAGCTCTTGCCGATTCCTCCAAATTCGGCGGCGTGGCCGACGAACTGGCCGTCGAGAAATACCGCAGCGCGACCTGGATTGACCGACATCTTGATCTCTGAAGTCACGGGCGGCATCACATAGCGCGTATCTTTCGTCATGGTGACCCTGACGACTTGCTTCTCGCCCGCATGCAACACGACGTCGCGTGTGAAGTCTACATAGCCATTCTGCTTGACCGAAAGCTTATGCGTCCCAGGCAGCAGGAGTATCTTCTTTGACCCCTTGAGTTCATCGAGGAAACCAAGGTATTGGCCGTCAATCCAGACACCGGAAGTCCGCTCGACCCGGGTCGCACCGTCAAGCTGCAGTTCGCCAAGGACCTCGTTACTTGCACAGAAGAGTCTTAAGGCGAACGCAAGCCAAAGGGCCACCATTGCAACAGTTCGCATGCTCATCGCCGTCTTTGATGCCGGTCATTCGCAAACAGACAGGAAACTTCCGGCTGTCCTTCCGTGAGTTTTTGTACTTATCTACTTTGTACCATGCAACCGCAGCCTTTCCATTTGAAATCAGCCAAGCAAAAAGCCCCACCATACCAGTGGGGCTTTCATCTTCCTTATATCATTCGGGGTATTTTCAATCCAGATGGAAGGCTTGTGCGGTTCTAATCTCCCAATGCTCAAGGGAACGGCTTCAGCTCGTGCAAAGTCAGCGTCGGGAATTTCGGGAATTGAGCGCCCGGAGAAGACCTGGTAGCAACTTCAGTTCCAGAGAAGAAAGGCGGGGATCTTCCCCCGCCTCACGGCTGGAATCGCAGGTTCGCTTTTCAAGCCAAAATCACTTCGCTCCTACAACGAACACAATGGATTGCTGAGCGTATGCCAGGTTAATACGGAACGCGTAGGTGCTTCCCGAGGTCAGATTCGAAGTAGCCATGTTGAAGATCCACTGCTGTCCGGACGAGTCCCAGCGAAACGCCACGTCCGGGATGTTATTGTCAGTGGACTCGTTAACACTATCGACGGTGCCGCGAACTGCACTCAGCATGGTGATACTGCCTGCGCTGGGTCCAAAGACGAGGCTCGCGTTCGAGATCGCTGCGCCATTGGCTCCACAGACTCGGAACTTCACCGGAATGGTGCTGCCGCCCTTTCGCTGGTAAACGCTGGTTCCGTCGCTATTGATAGGCGGCAGAATTGCGTCACCAAGCCCGGCTGCGCAAATCGCGTTGAAGGTTATGTTTATCGTGACCGATCCTGAACTGCTGCCAAGGTGGTCAGAATCGCCGGCGAATGTGGCCATTGCTGTGTAAGAACCGGGGTTGAGGGGCACCGTCGAACCACCTGGAGTGTAGGTTACGGGCACTAACTGATTCAAACCACCGGCGCCCGTCACATTTGCGGAGACGCCATGGCTAGAACCGTCAAAGACCACCGTAAAGCCTGCACTGATGGTCGTCGAACTCGGTGCCTTGGTGATCGTGATGATCGTGGTATCGCTGCTGCCGAGGTGGTCGCCATCGCCAGCAAAGGTGTAGCTAGCGGTGCACGGGGTCTCCGCCACATGCACCGGGGCTGCACTGCACGCTCCGCTGTAGTTCGGGCTTGGCGTCAAGTTCAGTCCGCCAACACCGGTGACTGCCACGGTTGCTGCATGGGGGTTGCCGTCAAATACGAAGCTGCCTCCGCCTGATACGACCGTCAAGCTCGGTGCTTTGGTGATCGTGATGATGGTCGTATCGCTGCTGCCGAAATGATCGCCATCGCCAGCAAAGGTGTAGCTGGCGGTGCACGGGGTTTCTGCCACATGCACTGGTGCGGCACTGCAAGATCCACTGTAGTTCGGGCTTGGGGTCAGGTTCAGGCCGCCAACACCGGTGACTGCTACGGAAGCCGCATGGGGGTTACCGTCAAATACGAAGCTGCCTCCGCCCGACACCACCGTTGAACTCGGGGCTTTTGTGATCACGATTACGTCGGAGCCGCTGCTCCCTGTGTGGTTCGTATCACCGGCAAAGGTGTAGCTGGCAGTGCACGGGGTCTCCGCCACATGCACGGGTGCGGCACTGCATGCTCCACTGTAGTTCGGGCTTGGGGTCAGGTTCAGTCCGCCGACACCGCTGACCGCCACGGTTGCCGCATGG
Source organism: Terriglobales bacterium (assembly GCA_035606605.1). GTDB lineage: Bacteria > Acidobacteriota > Terriglobia > Terriglobales > Acidobacteriaceae > Gp1-AA145. The sequence continues at coordinate 43,617 of DATNEX010000142.1, read as the reverse complement.
GGGTTGCCGTCAAAGGTGAAGGTTCCGCCGGTGACGGTCGTAGTTGAGCTAGCTTGCTTGATTGTCAACGTACCATTGCCCGTCGCATTCGTGTAGTTAGCGTCCGTACTTGTGAAGCTCGCGACTACCGCATACGAAGTCTTGGCGTTGGTCGGAGCGGTGCTGCTGCCATCATAAGTAAAGCTAAACGTGCCGCTGACAGCTGTATGTCCATCGACTCCCACGGCTGTAGCTGTCGCCGCGTGCGGACTGCCATCATAAGTTGGCGTCGGATCTGTCACAGTGACGGTCGGCGTGGCTGGATTTACCGTGAAACTCTGCGGGACATCCGTTGCCGCGGCGTAGTTCGCGTTGCCAGCTTGATGTGCGGTAACGGTGCAGTTCCCGGCCCCGGTAATGGTGATGGTGCTGCCATTGGTTCCACCGGAGCTGCAAACGCCAGCAGGGCTGGCGGTAAATGTCACCGGGTTTCCAGATGCACCGCCGGTCGCACTCACCGTGAATGGTGCATCGCCGTAGTTCTTGTTAGACAGTGCTGCAAAGATGATGGTCTGGCTCGCCTGTGTGACCGTTAGTGTCTGGAGACTGCTCGTACTAGCCGCGTACGCTGTTGAACTAATCGTCGCGCCCGCGAACGATGCCTGAACATTGTGTCCGGCTACAGAAAGTGCGGATGGATTGTAGGTTGAGAATGTCGCAACTCCGCTTCCATTGGTTATCGCAGATCCAACTCCGGATCCGTCGACGGTAAAGTTGACGGTCGCGCCGGTGACCGCCGCGCCTCCGGTAGTACGCGTCAGAGTTGCCGTGAAAGCCACCGGTCCAGTCGAGCCGAACGGAACGGAAGCTGGGTTCGGAACAGCAAGCGACAGAGATGTAGCGACTGTGGCCGAGTTCACAACGATACTTGACTGGGTTCCGGTAATCGTCGACGTCCCGGTATCGGTTGCGGTAAGCGATTGGATGCCGGCGGTATTAAATGTGGCGTTGAATGTGGCGACCCCATTGTCCTTGTTGTTCTGCCCGGTCGTGAACGTGTGATTCGCGGGCAAAGTGGCCGATAGATCTGAACTAGAGAAATGAACTGTACCCGTGTAACCGGTCGTGAGGTTGCCGAACGCGTCCTGGGCGGTGACAGTGAACGAGTTGGAAGTTCCCGCCGTGACAGGCGACGGATGGCCAGTAACCGCCAGTTGCGCCGCGGCGCCGGCGCTTACCGTAATGCCCGTCTGCGAGCCGGACGTGACACCGCTGGCAGACGCTGTGATTGATTGAGTTCCCGCCGTCTTTAAGGTGGCGTTGAATTGGTGAGCACCGCCGTCGGCGGCAACGAATGTGTAGTTTGCCGGAAGAACTGCCTGCGAGTCCGAACTGCTGAAGCTAACCGTCCCGGTAAAGCCGAGAGCGATATTGTCATTCGCATCCAGAGCCGTGACAGTGAAAGTTTGTTGGGTTCCCGCTGTGACGGGCGAAGGAAATCCTGCGACTGAGAGGTGCGTTGCATTACCAGCTACGGCTAACGTTGCTTGTCCCGACTTTGCCTGAGCACCGTTCTGGCACCCGGATGGGGTACCGGTGACCGTCAAAGTATACGAGCCAGGTGGCGTTGCGCTCGCACCGCTGGCAGTGGTTGTGACATGCAACGCCGACGTGGCGGAAGAATTCCCACTCACTTGCAACGGGTTCGGAGCACCACTCGTTCCAGTAGGCAAACCTGTGAGCGAGAGATTCACGGTGCAATTTTGATTGTTGCCATTGAAGTTGACGGTGATCGTGAAATCGGCGGCGCCTCCGGGAAGCACCGTAATCGGACTCGGCGTGAGCACTACGGTACTAGGTTGGGCATCGGTGAACGTATTCATCGCCACCCGCCCTGACTGCCCTCCCACTGCCGTCAGAAAAAATCTTATGTTGACGTCATGCAGATCTGGTGAGAACTGGTTGTTAACGATGTTGCCATTGGCGTCGGCAGTGGCGGTCAGCGTCGGATGCGTGTCATCGAGTGGAGATTCAACGAGCGTGAGGGTGACGTTTTCGCCCGGCTGCCATCCGGAGCCGGTGATCGTGACCATGGAGCCGGGAGCGTAGTCCGCTTGGTCGGTCGTGACCGTCGGGAAGGCATAAAGCTCGGTACTCGCGAGGGCATTGCCGCTTGAATCATTGCCGCCCGCCGCAAGAAAGAGACCGTCCTGCTTCATGGCGCTGCCTACTGCCGCATTGCGAGCCGTGAGGTTCGAGCCAGTTGCGGTAATGCCGGAACTCCAGACGCCCGCGGGCGAAATTTGCGGGATAAACAATTCAGAAGCGCCAACTACCACACCGCCGGAGGACCCGCCGACAATCAACACGCCATTGTTGTTGGGAAGCAGGAAAGCCTGATGTCCGTGGCGCGCGGTGGTGAGGGCTGCGCCTGCATTGCTGAAGCCACCGCTTGCGGGATCGAAAATTTCTGCCGACGCAAGGTCGTTCGCGCCATCGGTTCCGCCGATGACAGCGACCCGTCCATCGAGCAGCGTAGTAGCAGAATGTCCGTAGCGCGACGTAGCCAGGCTCGGCCCGGCGCTAACGGCATTCGAGGCCGGATCAAAGACATCGGATAAAGCCAGAGGGTTGTTGCCATCGTATCCACCGACGATCAGCACCCGGCCGTCCTGGAGAACTGCCATGGCATGTCTGGTTCGTGGAGAAGAAAGCTGACCCGCAAAATCGAAGCTGACGGTTGCGGGATCGTAGATCTCAAGGGTGTTATCTGGTCCACCGGAGTTGTCTCCACCCGCGATCAACACACGGCCATCCTGAAGCAGGACCGCGGTTGCATTCGCCCTCGCGGTGATCATTGCCGGTACCGAACTCCAGGAATCAGTTGCCGGATCATAAATCTCGGCCGAGTTTGTGATGCCCCCACCGGTCGTCATTCCACCGCCAACGAGCACGCGTCCGTCACTCAGCACAACTGCAAAGTGATGGCTGCGCGGCGAATTCATGGAAGTCGCAGACGACAGGGTGCCGTCTGTCGCGAAGATCTCGGCCGATTGCAATGGCCCAGAGCTAGTGTCTCCGCCCTCGATCAGGATGCGTCCGTCAGGCAGCCGGACGGTCGCGGCATTCGCCCGCGCTTGCGACAGGGTGGACCATGAAGTCCAGGCTCCGATCAAACTCTGCGGCAAGCTAGCCTTCAGCGTTCCAGCCAAGGTGAAAAGAGCTGCAAGAGAGCAAATGACCCACAGATATCGGGAGACGAACTTCATGAAAGGCCTCGTTTCATTCACGTGAAATCAACGTTGCAATGCCGTAATGGCTCTTGATTGAGACTTGAGGCTGGGAAGGCGCGAGTGAGGGAGGACAGAACTCGGTTCCCCTTGAGGCCCGATGGACGAAGGTCCTCAGAACGCGGGACGATCCGTCATCGGCCGTAAGCCTAAAATCTTTGGGCCTGGGGGAACGGCAGACCTCGCGCTAATAGGGGAGTCGGACGTCGCGCAAGGCAACTTGCTCTTACTTTAAGAGCAAGGTAAGTACCACACCGGTAGAGAGGATGGTGACTTAGAATGTGGGAAGGAAGCCAAAACGTCACGTGTTTTCAACGCGATTTTGCGATTGTGAGAGTGCAGCGGTGCCCAGACGAGCTAGACAAGCGAACTGAAAAACGAAGGTATGCAAAGAGCTGCGCTTATTTGACCAACTCTCATCCGTCGGGAGTCCAAACGGACGTCTATGAGTATTTAGACGGCTCCTAAGCAGGAGGAGCGGAGTTCATCCTGCGGGGAACCAGTGCTACTTTGGCGGGATTTCTGCGTAGCCAGGTGCGGCCTGGGTGAGGTTCTCTGCGACCGACGCCTTGGTATTGCCAGTTGCCCAGCGGATCCCGCCGCCAAGTAGGTTCAGGAAGAACGGATTCGACCAGTTTTCGGGGCGGTCGCCAATCGCCGTGTAGAAGACACGCCCCTTGCCTTCCATTCTTGCCCAGGTCATCGGATAGGGAGCGCGTTTGTAAGGATTCCCCGTCATCCCTTTGGTGTCGAGGGTGAGGATCACGTGCAGATCCGTCCTAAAATCCTTCAGCGAATACCATTCATCGTTGAATTTGACCGGAGAGGAGACGCCCTCAAGCCCGGGAAATTTCGGATCGTTCACAATCAGATTTGTATCTTGCAGTCGCGGCGTGCTGCCATGGGTGATGAACTCGCCTCCTAACATGCGCAAGTAGGGGTCGGATTTCTCGCCGTGAGCGATGTAGCGATTCGAGTTGCCTTCAGGATCGGGCTGGGTATGAAAGGTGTCGCTCGCCGCGTGAATACCTACAAAGCCCATCCCGCCATGAATGGCGTCCAGGAATTTCTGTTTCCCCGCAGGGGACATGGGCGGATTCTTGTCGGTTCCCGGGGTCGTGAGATCGCCGGTCGTGAAGAATATGACCGCAGCGTACTTGTGAAAGTCCGGGGAATCGAACGTGCCTCCGTCCTTCGTCGCGGTGACATCAAACCCATGCTTTTGCCCTAATGCAGTGATCGCATTATCCATGATGCTGGGTTTGCCGTCTTTGAGTTTGACGACATCGTGTTCAAACCCCGAGGACTTGGTAAATACCAGTACGGACTTCTTGCCCGCAGCAAAGACCCTGGTCGAGGCGGCCAGACTCAGTCCAGCAACCGCTCCCATCTCGACAAACTGACGACGTGTAAGCTCATGGCTCATAGATTTCCTGCCTCGTTCTAAACTTCATTGCGACGAAACCGCTCGGCCAAATGATCGCAGGCGCGAACCGCAAGGGCCATCATGGTGAGCGTAGGATTCTGGCATGCTGACGATACAAACGACGACCCGTCCGCCACGACGATGTTAGAAACATCGTGCGACTGGCAAAACGGATTCAGCACAGATTTTTTTGGATCGGTACCCATGCGTGCGGTTCCGACCTCGTGGATCGCCATGCCGGGCATTTCAGTCCCGGTGGTGATGCGGATGTTTCTCGCGCCCGCAGCCTCAAGCATTTCCGCGGCGCTGACTCCGGCATCGCGCATCAAGGCTGCTTCGTTCGCACCGTGCGCCATGCTGATGCGCAACGAAGGAATGCCCCATGCGTCCTTGAGGTTAGGATCGATTTCGCAGAAATTATCGAATCGTGCGAGCGACTCCCCAAACGCTCCGAGTGAAACCCCGTAAGTGCCTTGTTTTACCATTGTTTTGTAGGCGGCCCCGATGCCTGGCGCGTCGAAATTGAATGACGGCATGGAGGCTCCTTGATATCCGTAACCACGAATGAAGTGCGGAGACTTACCGGTCGCCGGAGTGTTGCGAAAGCGCACCGCGTAAATCCCGGTGGGGCGATGTGGCGGATTGGCGTTGGGATGGGCCTTCAGGTCATCGAAAGTCCCACTCGCTCCGCCGCCCACCACATGATCCATCAGATAGTGGCCTAGTAAACCGCTTGAGTTCCCAAGTCCCTTGGGATATTCGCGCGTCGAAGAATTCAACAAGATGCGCGTAGACTCGAGCGCCTGTGCGCACAACACCACGGCTTTGCCGCGGACTTGCTTGGTCTCCTTGGTCGTGCGGTTTACAAACGTGACCCCGCTGGCCTTGTTGCTCCCGCTATCCACGTCGATATGGCTGACGATCGCGTCGGTGATCAAGGTGCAATGGCCTGTCTTCACCGCGTCTTTAACGGTAGTGAACGGGCTGCTGAAATACGAATAGGTCATGCAGCCGCGTTCGCAAGGCCCACAGTAGTGGCACGGAGCACGGCCGTTGTGAGCCTCGGTCAAAATGGCGACTCGACCCATAGTTAGGGTTCGGCCAAATTTCTTTTGCATGCTTTCTCGCAGACGAATCTCGCCGCAACTCATTTTCATGGGCGGGAGAAACTGCCCGTCGGGAAGCATCTCATTCTTTTCTGCAGCCCCGCTGATCCCTACGTACCGCTCAACGATGTCGTAAAAGGGCGCAAGATCCGCGTAGGAGATCGGCCAGTCTACGTCGTATCCATCCCGGCTCGCAGCTTTGAAATCCACGTCACTCAATCGGTAGCTGTGACGCCCCCAAACCAGCGATCTGCCTCCGAGCACGCGCAGCCGCTGCCAAGTGAACGGGCGGTCCGTTGGGGTGCTGTAGGGATTCTCCAGGTCATTTACAAACCATTGGTAGTTGTATTCCATGCAGGCGTAACACTGCTGCTGGATGGGGCGCGTCCTCGCTATTTCTGGGTCACGGCCGCGGTACTTCAGTTGAAAAATAGGAATGTGCTCGGTAAATTCTCTGGCAGTAACGCCTCGTCCGGCTTCTAGGAGAGCGACCTTGATACCGGCTTCAGAGAGCCGCTTTGCCGCCCAGCCTCCGGTAGCCCCTGAACCGACAACAATCACATCATAGGTTTGTTGCAAGGTGTCGTTTGGCATGAGTTAACTATGAGTTGTAGTAGGGTGCTCACATCCGAGATAAGGGCCGTGGGTCATCTCGCCGTCCCAGCCGAGTTCCTTCTGCCCAATTTCTGATTCGTAATATGCGGTTGCGACGAGCGTCTTGAGAAGCTCGAAATTTTGCTGACTCACGTCTTGGGGCTCTCCGTGTCTATTGTTCCGCTCGGTCCAGTGGCTGTTTTCGCGTGCAAAAGCCCATTGATGCAACAACCACTCCTGGTTTTCAGGGGCGAGGTGAAGGAAATCCTTTCCTAATTCTTTCTGGCTCTCGCTATCGACCCATGCCAAGGCATCCACGAAGCGGCTCTGGAACTCTTGCGGCTGCACGGAGAGAAGAAGATCGAGGTAGCGGTTGACGAGCGCTTCTTTCGCCCCCGGCGTGTCCGTTGCCGGGATGATCACGTCGCTCAGAGTAGTCAGCGTCGCATTCTGATGTTCGTTCAAGAAAGTTGGCTTCCAGTTTGCGCCACTCAGGAACTCCGATCCGTCTTCCCCGCGTGCAGCCGCGGTCAGACCCGAGGAAACTGCCTGCGAAAACGAGAAGGTCGGGCCTAGAATTTGTGCCGCACTAGCGAATAACGCGGCCCGAATTAGCTCCCGGCGACTGAATAGGGAAGAGGACGATCGTGACGGCCCCTCCTGGTGGGTGACAACGTGGGCTTCCATCTTGCGAAATAATAAAGGGATTAGCGCGATTTCACAATTCAGTAATGCTGATTTTCAAACCCCTACCGCGAAATTGCGGTCCACGCCGAGCCGTTGCGGGATGATTCGAGTGCGGTTTTGATGAACCTTACCCCCTCCACTCCATCTTCGACGCTTGGCACCAACAACGAGAGTGGATTGGGGGCACGTTTTTCGCGCCGCGAAACGATCTGCTCCGCCAGGTCGTTGTATAACTGCGCGAAGGCCTCCAAATATCCTTCCGGATGTCCACTGGGAATGCGAGTCGCATGGGCTGCGGCGCGTCCTGTCCCGGCGCTACCTCGGCGGATCGTTTGTTTCGGTTGACCGAGGGGGGTGAAGATGAGTTGGTTGGGATCCTCCTGGCGCCACTCAAGCCCCGCCTTTTCTCCATAAACCCGCAGGACAAGGTTGTTTTCGTTTCCCGGCGCAATCTGAGTGGCCCACAGACTCCCTTTCGGACCGCCCGAGAACCGAAGCATCATGTGAACGTTGTCGTCCAGGCGTCTCCCGGGAACAAACGTACTCACATCAGCGGCGACTTTCTCGCAAGTCAATCCCGTCACAAAGCACGCTAGGTTGTATGCATGGGTGCCGATGTCTCCAAGCGATCCGCCTGGACCGCTCCGTGCAGGGTCGGTGCGCCACTCAGCTTGTTTTTGTCCCGTCCTCTCAAGCGGGGTGGAAAGCCAATCCTGCACGTATTCCACTTGAACCAGCCGGATCGGACCGAGTTCTCCAGCCGCCACCATTTCGCGCGCCTGTCGCACCAAAGGGTGGCCGGTGTAGTTGTGCGTCACACCAAATACGAGTCCCGTGCGCCTCACAGTATTTGCGAGATCCAACGCATCTTCGAGCGAGGTGGTGAGCGGTTTATCGCAGATCACGTCGATGCCTGCTTCGAGGAATGCCTTTGCAGGAGCATGGTGCATGTGGTTCGGGGTCACGATCGAAACCACTTCGATGCCATCGGGCAACGTCGATTCCCTGGCGGCCATTTCTTGAAAGCTGCCGTAGGCGCGCGGGATATTCAGCTCTTTCGCTCCGGCGAGGCTTTTCTCGCGATCGGAACTGAGAGCTGCCGCCACCAACTCATATCGGTCGTCGAGACGTGCCGCAATGCGGTGCACGGCACCAATGAAAGCGCCTGGTCCGCCACCCACCATGCCCAGTCGCAAGCGCCGCCTGTATCCTTCGCTCGTCCCCTCAATCGGCATGCGTACTTTCCTTTCGGCTCAAGCCCAACATTCTACGGTTCGCCTCGAGGTCAGCACCAGACTTGGCGAAGTCATCGAAGGCACGCTCGGCCGTCTGAATGATGTGCTGGGCGATAAACGGCGCACCTTCTCTCGCCCCCTGCTCGCTATTTTTCAGGCAGCATTCCCACTCCAGCACCGCCCAACCTTCGAAATCGTACTGCGCGAGTTTGGAGAAGATTGGTCCAAAGTCGACTTGGCCATCCCCCAAGGACCTGAATCGACCCGCGCGAGAAATCCAGGGCTGATATCCGCCATAGACTCCCTGTCGTCCACTCGGGCGAAACTCAGCGTCCTTCACGTGAAACATTTTGATTCGGTCATGGTAGATGTCGATGAATTCTAGGTAATCGAGCTGCTGGAGCACAAAATGGCTCGGATCAAACAGGATGTTGCATCGCTTGTGACCGCCAAGACGCTCGAGGAACATTTCAAAACTGATGCCATCGTGGATGTCTTCGCCGGGATGCAACTCAAAACAAAGGTCAACCCCCTCCTCTTCATACACGTCGAGGAGCGGCTTCCAACGCTTCGCCAATTCGTCAAAGGCCGACTCGATCAGTCCGGGCGGCCGCTGAGGCCAGGGATAAATGTAAGGCCATGCGAAGGCGCCGGAGAACGTGACATGCGCCTTCAACCCGAAATTCCGAGAGGCACGGGCCGCGAACCGAAGTTGCTCGAGCGCCCAGCTCTGGCGAGCCGACGGGTTTCCCCGAAGAGAAGGCGGCGCGAAGCCGTCGAACGCCTCGTCATAGGCGGGATGGACTGCAACCAACTGTCCTTGCAGATGCGTGGAGAGTTCCGTGACCTCAACGCCATTGGCCTTCAGAACTCCTTTGATTTCATCGCAATACTCCCGACTCTTCGCCGCCTTCTCGAGGTCAAAGAGCCGGGCGTCCCAAGTGGGAATCTGCACCCCTTTGTAGCCAAGAGACGCGGCCCAACGCGAAATCTCATTGAGGTTGTTGAATGGCGAAGTATCCCCGGCAAATTGGGCAAGGAAAATTGCCGGGCCTTTGATGGTTCTCACATGGCCCTCCAGACACGAATGAAAGTTTAGGACAGTGATCCGGAAAAGCCAATTGCGGCCATTTAGATAAGCCAGAGAAGCTGGTTGGGTTGGCTATTCACAGACGCGCCGCTGCCATCGTTTCTCTCCATCAAAGACGCGGCAGGTGATCTCGGATTCTTTCGCCATTAGGTCCAGTTCCGCAGAAAGTAGGTGCAACGCATCCATAGGCCTCTCAAACGAGAGTGATCCGCGTTTGCAGATCCGCTGGTAAATCTGCTCAGAAGTCTGGGGCTCATCGCTCTCCATCAGCGCGATGCGGCAAGCCCGGCGTAAAGAGGTTGCGCCGGTCCCCAAATCTTCGACCGGGCGAGCCCGCTGAACCTCGTGCTCATACGGGTTCAGGTCGTCGGCAGAGGAGACTTGATCGGAGGCTAAATTGTCTGGCCGTTCCGCGGACCGTTTTTGTGCCGCATGAGTCGCCAGAAAGCGAAGCGCCTGCACACGCCGGCGAAGATATTGCTTTCGGGCTTCTAACTCGGCCAGTTTCGATTCTGCACGCCGTACAAGATCGCGAACCATGTCAGGAATCGCTTGTCGCGACTCGGCGTTTTCCTTTGGGGACATAATCTGAAATTGTTTCACGTTGCGCATCGGGCCGAGATGCCTTTGGTGTGGACACTACGGTTGCGGGGACGAATCGCGCGCCCTCGAATTTGAGCGCGCTGGCGTCGGGCGCTGACACAATTCCTTACTCACCCCCATGCATTCGTCACTTAGACAGGAGCTCCAATCGCAGGTTGGGCTGTGTTCATCCCTCGTGTCATCAACTTCGTCCAATAACTACCTATACTTACGATCAAGAGGTGAGTCGTGGCCTTGGTGAGTATCGCCGAGTATTTAGCGCAGATTGGCGCGCCCAACGTCCTGCAGTTTCCCGAAGGCAATGTCCGCCATGAGTTAGAGGCACTGACCGCGGAATTAAAGGATTTGGAGAGCCAACTTGCAGCGATCAAGTCAACTATCTATGGATTGGCCTTGATCTATGGTCCTCAGATCGCGAGCCCGGAGGTCCTGAAAACCGCACGCCCAGAAGTGCGAAAGCACAAACGAGGGTTGAGCGAGGCTTGCCATTCCGTACTTCAATGCGCATCCGGCCCTTGTTCGGTGAGCGAAGTCTGCGCGGCTGTGAATGAAGCAAGTCCGGAATTGCTATTGAATCATCGCAGCCCGATGGCTTCAGTGATGAGCGCCCTGCGAAATATGGAGCGCCGTCGCTTGGTGGTGCGCGGCTTCGAAGAGGGCAGGTCGGTCTGGCAGTTGGTCCGTTCCCGGTTAGAACATTGGAAAGCCGCGCCCCCTAGAGCACGGGAGTGTTTTCAATAAGACGCCGCAGCTCAGCAGCGTAACCCCGGCTGCATGAGAGTTCCTTTCCGCTCTGCAGCGCGACGATGAACTCCCCGCTATTGCAGGGTTGCAATTCCTTGATTGTCCTCACATTCACGATGGTTGAGCGATGGATCCGGACGAACTGATCTTCGGGGAGTTTTGTGGCAATGCTGCTGATGCTCCCGCGCAATGTGTGGCATGCCTTGCCAGCGTGTAGCCGAACGTAGTTGGCCGCAGCTTCGATCCACTCTACTTCGTCATAGGCCAAGAACACCACGCGCCCGCCAGATCTGACTAGAAAGCGGCGGTCGGGGGAACCGGCACGTGTTCCCTGCAAAATCGTGAGCAATTTGTTAGTCAAAACCCGCTCAGTTTGGGTGCGAACCGCTAACCTTGCCCGGTGGAGAGCTTCTCGGAGGCGCTGGTGGTCGAACGGCTTCAGCAGGTAGTCGAGTGCGTGTGCTTCAAAGGCGCGGATGGCGTATTGGTCATACGCCGTGGTGAAGATTACCACCGGCAATTCCTGAGCGGGCAAAGCCTTCAGAACCGCGAAGCCGTCCATGTCGGGAAGGCTAATATCCAAAAGAAGGAGGTCGGGCCTGTTCTCCTTCAGGGCCGCTATGGCAGAGCTGCCGTTTTCACATTCGGCGACGACCTTGACGTCGGACTCGGGCGCAAGCAGGATGGAGAGCTTTTCGCGCGCAGGCTTTTCATCATCAACGATGACGGTACGCAACGAAGCTGGAATTGAAGACAGCTCAGGGCCCAACGGTTGCAACTCCCTCCGCTCGAGATCCATACGGCATCAGACGTTCGTGAGTTCGAAAGGGTAGCAAGATATTTACTTCGAAAATACCGCCGGCGAGAGCACGGCTTTCAAACTGCTGATCCTCGCCATAGAGTGTCTTTAACCGTTCTCGGGCTCCGGTTAAACCGATTCCGGTTTTCGGGGCAGACGGGTTCCGTGTCGCCGGCTCGAAGAGTCGATCGGTTACATTGAGGCTCAGCTTCGAACCGACTACGTTTGCCCGCACCATGACCTCGCCTCCTGCGTTCGACTTCGAGATCCCGTGCTTGATGGAGTTTTCAACCAGCGGCTGCAACAGCAGATGAGGCACTTCAGTGTCCAGGGCTTCAGGATCAATATCGAAGTTCACGGTCAATCTTTGCCCGAAACGTATCTTCTCTATGTCTACATAGGCCTGGGTGAACTCCAGTTCCCGTTTCAGCGTGGTCAAGTGACGGCCATCGTCTTTCAAACTCATGCGTAAAAGGTCGCTGAGGCGGGCGATCATCGTGTCCGCGGCACGTACATCGGTGAGCATGAGCGAAGAGATCGAGTGGAGGGTATTGAACAGGAAATGGGGCTGAAGCTGGCTTTTTAGCGCCAAAAGTTTGGCATCACTCAGCTGAGCCTGAAGTTGAGCGGTACGAAGCTCGCGCTCACGAAAGCGCCGGTAATACAGGGCAGCGTGCGCAATCACCACAATCGGGATATAGATGGCGAAGATATCCTCAACCAGATTCCAAAGAAGCAGGCGCTCGATCGGTGCCCAGTGGAAAGAGAAATGAAAGGTTGACCAATTGAACAGCGACCATTCGTACTTCTTTGCCTCGGCCTGCCATGCTGGATAACAGAGAGCGCGCAAGACGACGTGGACGATCGTGAACAGGATGCCTCCCCCCACATACAGAAGCGATCTCCGGATCCGGTTTTGCGCTTGGATTGGAAAGCGTGTTGCAATCACGAACACCACTGGGGCGAGGACGGCAAAAACCGTGTCTTGAATGATCGGTAAGATTAAGATCTCATCCACCATGAACTTGCTTCCGCCCACGTGCTCGAACGAGAGCATGGTGATGGCGCCACATAGGTAGAGGGACCAGAAGAAGCCAAAGCTCGCGGCCCAAAGCCGCCATTCCTTCAGGGTGAAAGGTTTTTCGGCTGCCGGGAGGGAGCATTCACCAGCTGCAACGTTCACGATCAGCGGATTGCTCAACGCCGGCGCGCTCTCGATCATAACGGGTCCCCCTCTGACGCCCTTGCTCTGAGATCATACCAACGCGTCCTTTGTGATTGATCCCTGTTTACCGTGCATCCATCCCAATGATCACGCTCGAGCTACCGACTTGCAAGTGCGTGATACCGAGCGAGGAACACTCCACGTTTTCATAGCAACAGTTCAGGGAATCTTCCAAATGATGTAGATTGCAGCCCCAGGCTGAATACCGAAGCGCTTCGCTGGTGCTCAGAAATCCAGCTACTCATCCGCTCTGCCCAACTTTACGTCCTCGGCTAGTGGTCACCCGTCCCAGACCTTCGAGCCCCTGCAAGGTGGGACGAATGCGTGCTTTTCCTCTACTGGCGCGGTCTTGTGTGCGCCATCACCAGGAGGATGGAATGAGATCTCTTGCAATGACGTCGCGTGTCCTGAAGCTTTCAGGTTTTCTCCCAGCCGCGACCGCCCTCGTAGCGTTCGTGATACTGATCTCGCTCACTGCGGGCGCGCAGCGAATCACGGGAACGCTCCGGGGAGAAGTTAGTGATCAAAATGGCGCGGCCGTTACCAGCGCGAAGCTCACGGCTACGAATCAGCAGACAGGAGTCGAAGTACATACGATCAGCACCGGGACCGGAGGATATGAGTTTCCCACCTTATTGCCGGGCCCCTACACCGTCAAAGTAGAAAGCGAGGGCTTCCGGCAAAGTGTAACTACGGATGTGATTGTCTCGGCAAACAATGTCACGGACCGCAATGTGACGCTGTCAATCGGTGCCCAGAATGAGTCGGTGGAGGTAAACGCAGGCGTCACCGAAGTCCAGACGACTACATCCACCATCACCAACGAATATTCCACGACGGAAATTCTGAACCTGCCGACGGGTAGCGGGAGTCCCTTACAGCTGTCTATCTTTGCTCCGAATACGACCGCGCAACAAGGCGGCATCGGGGGCGTGGGTGGGGCAGTAGGTGGGCAGCGGCCTGACCTGAATTCTTTCACCGTTGACGGGGTCGATGACAACAACATCGGTGTAACTGGCAACAATAGCAACGTCATTCAGGATGCTGTCTCAGGCTTCAACTTGGTGACAAACCAGTTCAGCGCCGAATACGCGAACGCCGCCTCCGGTCAGTTCAATATTGTTACCAAGTCCGGTACCAACAGTTGGCATGGCTCGGTCGAGGATTACGTACAGAACCGTAATTTGAATGCCCTCGATAATCTCACCAAGCAAGCACTCGCCGACGGCAGTCTTGACCATATCCCCCGGCTTGATCAGACGCGTTTGGGCGGGACTGTGGGTGGGCCGCTGAAGAAGAACCGCTGGTTTATCTTCGGTGCCTATGAGTTCACGAATTTTCGGCAGGATGGCAACAACGCTACCGTAACCGTTCCAACATCCGCCGGGCTGCAATCTCTCCTGTCGATGGCGGTTGACCAGGAGGCCCAGACCCTGTTGAGCGTGCTACCCACCGCGAGCAATGCCACGGGCTCGATTACCGTGAATGGGACTTCCATTCCCACCGGGCAAACCGTGCTATTCAGTCCGTTCTTCATCAAGGAACACGACGCGCAGGTAAACACCGACTACAAGCTGGCATCCCACCAGATCAGCGCACGTTTCCTGTTCAGCAACCAGAGCACAATCTATCCCGTCACCACGCCGCAGCCCCAGTTCAATCAACCGGGCATCAACAACAACCGCAAAATCGCGCTCACCGATTCGTGGATCATCTCGCCTCGATTTGTGAATGATCTGCGGCTTTCCTATTCGCGATTCCTGCAGCAAATCGCAACTCCCTCGAAGTACGACTCCTACAACACCTACCATCTGGACGACCTGAACAACCTGACGATTGGTCCCAACGATACCCAGCGCAGTTTGGAAAATGAGTATCAGATTATCGATAACCAGACCTTCCAAGTGGACCGCCACACCCTGAAGTGGGGTGCCGAATACCGTCACTACATTGCTCCCACCTTCTTTTTGTCACGGTCTCACGGAGAGTATGACTACCCACTTACCCAGGATCTCGTCAATGACCTTGTACCCGGCAACGCAGGGAATACATTGCGAGGAGCGGGTTCACCCCTGTTCAGCCAGAATCAAAACAGCTTCTATTGGTTCTTCCAGGACGATTTCAAGGTTACGCCCCGCCTTACCTTGAACCTTGGCCTGCGATATGAATTCAACAGCAATTTCGCATCGTCCAAGACGCAAGCCCTGAATGCCATCTCTAACGTTCCCGGCGTGATCGAGTTCCACGATCCCACCACGCAGAAAAATAACTACGCTCCACGTTTGGGATTCGCCTGGGACCCGACCGGCTCGGCGAAGTGGGCAGTTCGTGGCGGTTTTGGAATTGCCTACGGTCGGACGTTCGGTAACTTGCCCCAGCTAGCCCTCCCCCCGCAGTATCAGACGGAAGAGAATGAACTTTTGGTTTGCGCTGCCTTTAACCCGGCGCCCTCATGGTGCACGACCGGAACGGCGTTCCTCGCGAATGGTGGTTTGCCGGCAACATACACCCTGGTCAACGATCCTTCGATCACGCGAGCTTTGACCCAGGGGCGCATTCCCGACCAGAAAGCGCCAAAGACACTCAACTGGACCTTGAGCGTACAACGCGAACTGTTTCGTGGTGGAGTGCTAGAGGCCCGTTATCTAGGCACTCGCGGACTCTTCCTTCCGGTGCAGGTCCGTCTGAACTCCGAAGGAGCGTTTAGCGCCGGACTGGCGCCGTTGCCGACTTACTCCGATCCGTCGCAGGTGCCCGCGACGGTCACCAGCCCAGCGAGTACTCTGGCCACGTTCGACAACTACAACCCGCAGCCGCTCTCCCAATACGGCTTTTTCGGAAATGTGACCGAACACCAATCAATCGGATCAAGCACGTATCACGGTGGAGCGCTCTCGTTCTCCCAGAGCTTGAGACACGGGTTAACGTTTAGGGCCAATTACACCTACTCGCATACCATCGACGATTCCACGGCTGAACTATTTAGCACCTTCCTGAACCCGCGGCGGCCTGAAGATGCCGTCAATCTCAGGGCAGACCGCGGAAATTCAGCCTTGGATGTTCGCCACAAACTGGCATTCGCCTGGACCTACGCGCTGCCGCAAGCGCATAGCGCTTCGGGATTCCTGAAGGTGCTGCTGAACGGGTATGAGCTGAATGGGTCTTATATTGCTCAGACAGGGCAGCCCATCAGCATCCTTTCGCCATACGACGCGAACGACAATTTCGATGTCGCTGGCGATCGCGCCATTTTCAATCCCCATGGCCTAGGAAACACCGCCACCGACGTCAATGCGGTGTGTAATGCCGCCCCGGGAGGCGCGGTCTCGATCGTAGCTCCGGATTCGAATGGCGCATGGTCGGGATGCGGTACCGGCAACGACGCGAACGTTGTTGGTTATCTCGCCATGGACCCGAATGCGCGTTACATTTCGGCGCAGTTGGGAGCAAAGTCGACGGTAGGAAGGAACAGCTTCTTCACGCCCGGCTTTGGCATCTGGAACATCTCAGTCTTCAAGAACACGCATTTCACCGAAAATGCTTACCTGCAGCTGCGAGTCGAGATGTTCAACGCGCTCAACCACCCCAATTACACGGTTGCCGGCAACCTAAGTGTGTTCTCAACCCTGACCGGGACGAATGCGCTGGCCGACCCTGCCTACAACCTGGCAACCAACGGGAATCCAGACTTCCTGAACCCAAAGGTATTTTCAGGAGGTAGCCGAAACCTGCAGCTGGTTGCGAAAATCGTCTTCTAGACAATCGATCAACCTGGAAGCGCGAAGGAATGCCTCCTTCGCGCTTTTTCTTTTTAGCCCGCAGGAGATCTCTGTGACCTGGCGTATTACCCTGGACGTGTACTGACTGCAAGGAGGGTAGCTAGCGAGGTTCTTCTTGCCTGTATTTTCACATCCGCTTGCAGTCGGGCCGTCTCAAGGTTGAAAATCGAGAGCACTTGAGGAACGAGTCGCCCATGGAACCCGCAATTGTCGAATCCAGAGTTTTGCCCGCCCCGGTCGCGCCCGAGACGATCGACCAAGTTGCGAGTCGTCGCACTTTTCTTGAACACCTGCTCCTGAAAATTCTCTACCTTTCAGGTCCCTTGACCATGACCGACTGGGGGAATATCTCCTGTCTCGGCCCGCTCATTATTGACGAGCTCTTTCGGCGTCTCAGATCTGAGCAACTCTGCGAAGTCATCGGTATGGTGGGAGATATTCGCCGGGTGGCGATCACCTCGCAGGGGCGGGCCCGGGCAGCGGAGTTCATGACCCTGAATCAGTACGCCGGTCCGGCGCCGGTTTTGCTCGAAGACTACGTCCGGCAGGTTCGGATTCAAACCGTGCGAAATTTGCCCATCCATCCAGCGGCCATGAAGCGGGCATTCGAACACTTGGTTCTGGATGACCTGACGCTTACGCGCTTAGGCACTGCTCTTGCCTCGGGAGGATCGATCTTTCTCTATGGTCCGACCGGAGCGGGGAAGACCACGATCGCCGAAGCGTTGCCGCGAGTCCTTGCCGACGACGGAGTCTGGATTCCGCATGCCGTTGAGAGCGACGGACACGTAATCGCCGTATTCGATCCGATTGTCCACAGAAGAATTGAGCGTGCCACCTCATCCAAGTCGGATCCCCGCTGGGTGTTCTGCGAGCGTCCCAAAGTCGTGGTTGGCGGCGAACTCACCATCGAGATGCTCGACCTGCAATTCAATCCGGTCACCAAGTTCTACACAGCTCCTGGGCAGATGAAGGCCAATAATGGCGTGCTCATCATCGACGACTTCGGTCGCCAACGCGTCAAACCGGAAGAATTGCTCAATCGCTGGGTGGTGCCCCTTGACCGCAGGTTTGATTTTTTGACGTTAGTCGGCGGAAAAAAGATCGAAGTCCCATTCGAACTGTTTGTGGTATTTGCCACCAATATGGACCCGTCGCATCTGGCCGATGCTGCATTCCTACGAAGAATTCAAACCAAAATCAAGGTCGGCATGGCCACCGAGCAGCAGTTTGCAGAAATTTTTCGTCGGGTTTGTGGTGGGGTGGGCGTTAAGTACGATCCCACCCTTGTTCATGACTTGATAGTCGTGTTGCGCGACCGTTTCAGAGAGCCGTTGAGGCCGTGCTATCCGCGTGATCTCATTAATCAGATTGCTTGGACTGCCCGCTATGAGGGGCGCAAACCAAGACTTGATCGCGACGCCCTGATGCGCGCTGCGGAGGCGTACTTCATCGCCGGGGAGGACCAGAGCGGGAATCCTGAAGCCTAGTTTTCGGATTCCTCTTACTCAGTCGTCCCGGAAACCTCTTGGAGCGGGGAGCCTCGGAATGCCCACAACCTACACAAATGCTAGGCCGGCGGTCGATGTTACCCAGGCCAAGACTCTTCCACAGGAGTTCTACACCGATCCCGGACTTTTCCGCCGGGAGATGGAGGCAATTCACTTCGACATGTGGCTGGCTGCAGGTCGCCTGGAACAACTCAGCCAGCCGGGGGATTTTTTTGTCTGCGAGATAGCCAATGCCAGCGTTATTGTTCTTCGGGACGAGTCGAGTTCGATTCACGCATTCCACAATACTTGCCGGCATCGTGGGACCTTGCTCTGTGCCATTGATCACGGCAACTTGGCCGGCCGGATTCAGTGCCCATATCACGCCTGGACCTACAAACTCGACGGCTCACTGGCCAACGCGCCTCACATGGAGAAAGTCCAAGGCTTTTGCGAAACGGACTACTCCCTGGCTCCGGTGCACACCGCCACATGGGATGGCCACATTTTCATCAATCTCGCGCGCCACCCAATTCCGTTTGCAGACCATCTTGCGGGTCTCGACGAGAAATTTCGCCCTTGGCGAATGCAAGACCTTAGGCTGGTAGAGCGCCGCGTCTACGGCCTTGCTGCTAACTGGAAGCTCATCATCCAGAACTATTCAGAGTGCCTGCATTGCCCAATCGCTCATCCGCAGCTGCAAAAGAATTCTCACTATATGAGCGGCGACAACGAGCCCCCCGGCGCAACCATCCTCGGGGGACGCATGGACCTGCGGGAGGGCGTCACCACGCTGACTCTGAGCGGCCGCACGACACGAGGCTGCCTCCCCAGCCTGAGCGAAGAAGATCGCCGCCACGTTTACTACTACTGTCTGCTACCAAACTTTCTTTTGAACCTTCATCCCGACTACATGCTCACCTTTACCATGTGGCCTCGAGCCGTGGATCGAACCGACATTGTTTGCGAGTGGCACTTCCATCCCGACGAAATTGCCAAATCGAACTTCGATCCCAAGGATGCCATCGAGTTCTGGGAAATCACCAATCGACAGGATTGGGAACTCTCCGAACGAGCGCAAAAGGGAATTGCATCCAAGGGCTACCAACCCGGCCCTTATTCGAATCGCGAAGAATTGTTGATAGCACTAGACCAATTTGTCCTCGATCGCCTGAATTGCCCGACCGACGATTCAGCGTGAATTGGTGGTGGCAAGACCCCGGAAAGATCAAAGATCAAAGATTAAAGAGCAAAAGAGCACGGTTTCGGCCGTCTTGAAAGTGGGGGTTCTACCTCTTCAGCTGTTTAAGAATCTCCCTTGCCGCATTCGCCCCAGATTCCCCGGTCAAGCCGACGCCCGGATGCGTCCCACTCCCGCACAGAAACAAACTCCCGACCGGCGTCGAATACCGCGGCCAATCGAGCAAGGGACGCATGGTAAAGAACTGATCGAGCGCCAGTTCGCCATGAAAGATGTGTCCTCCGGTTAGTCCGAACTCCTCTTCGAGATCCTTTGGAGTAATCACTTCGGCAGCAACCATAAGCTCGCGAATGTGCGGGGCATATTCGGCAAGGGTGCTCATCACGGTTTGAAGCAATCCATCCCGCTGGTCATTCCAATCACCGTTCTTCAACTTGTAGGGCGCGTACTGCATGTAGACGGACATGACATGCTGGCCCGCGGGGGCAAGAGAGGAATCCATTAAGGAAGGGATCGTAATCTCCAGATAGGGATGCTCTGACAGCTCGCCGTATTTGGAGTGATCGAAGGCGCGTTCGAGGTAATCAACCGTGGGACCGATCTGAATGCGTCCTTTCATTGGATCGGAATCCAATCCCGTGAACGAAGGGAGCCCCGACAAAGCAAGGTTTACCTTTGCCACTGTTCCGTGCATGCGATAATTCACCAGCCTTCTCACAAAGTCCGGCGATAGGTGGATTGGATCGAGCAGTTTCAGCAGCGTACGCTTCGGGTCGGCATTCGAAATCACCGCCCGCGCGCCGATCTCCTCGCCACTCGCCAGCACAACCCCCGTCGCAACACCTTCCTTGACCCGAATTTCGCGGACTTCGGCGCTCGTTCGGATCTCTGCCCCGGCTGCTTGTGCGGCACGGGCCATCGCCTCGGTCAATGCACCGCTTCCTCCTTGGACAAACACGGTGGATCCGGCCGGATGCGGATCCCCTGCAGCGCGAAGCAATAAGACGAGGCTGCTTCCCGCCGACCAGGGCCCTAGAAATGTCCCAAAGACCCCACGCGCGGCGATCGTTCCGCGCAGCAGTTCATCTTCGAAGTATTCAGCGACAAGGTCAGCCACAGGCATCGGTCCCCAGCGCAGCAGGCGATACATATCGTTCTTGCCCAGCTTGCGCATGGCTCGGCCGGTCTGAAGCATGCCCCAGAGGTCGGCTTTGCTAGGCCTATCGATGTCCGGCGGTGTCATGGCGAGCACGTCCGAGATGACGGCCGCGATTTTCTTCAGCGAGACAGCGAACTCTTCGTATTTCTTGGCATCCCGTTGCGAGAACGTCGCGAGCTCGAGAAGGGATTTGCTCTGGTCGTGGTATAGCTTGAGCGCTCGCCCATCGGATGAGAGAGAGGTTACGGCGATCGGTGGCTGGAGGAGCTTTAGCCCATGCCGCTCAAGCTCCATGTCTCGAGCGATCTGGGGACGAATTGCTCCCGCGGTGTGCGCTAAACGCGAAATGCGGAATCCAGGGTGAAATTCGTTGGTGATCGCAGCCCCGCCCACCTGCTCATGGCGTTCGAGCACGAGCGGTTTGAACCCGGCAGTGGCCAGATAAAACGCGGTGACCAGCCCATTGTGGCCGCCGCCGATGATGACGATGTCGCAAGTGTCGGGCATGCTTTTTGTGGCGCTTGATTGCGAGCAATTTTGGCCAAACCCGCCAACTGCTAACAGCAGGCAACGGCTAGATGCGGCTCTTCAAAATCTCCAACGCAGCCAATCTCCCCGGGGCCCCCATGATCCCACCGCCCGGATGGGTTGCCGATCCGCACAAATACAGGTTTTCGACCGGCGTGCGAAAGCGTGCATACCCGGGTACCGGGCGCAGGAAGAACAATTGCTCCAGGGATAACTCGCCCTGGAAGATGTTCCCCTCGCTCAGCCCCCACTCGCGTTCAAGGTCAAGGGGCGTGACTACTTGCCGATGGAGAATGATGTCCTTGATGTTGGGCGCATGCTCCGCGAGGGTGTCGATCACGGTGTCGCCGAACTTTTCTTTCTCCGTATCCCAATCGAGCCCGGGTGCGAGCTTGTAAGGCGCGTACTGCACAAAGCAGGACATCACGTGCTTACCGGGTGGAGCCACCGAAGGATCGGTCAAGGACGGGATCACCATGTCGATGTAGGGACGCCGCGAATAGTGTCCATACTTCGCGTCATCGTAGGCGCGTTCCATATACTCGACACTGGGCGAAATCGAAATCGCACCCCTCAGGTGTGCCCCTTCTCCGGGCATGCACTTGAAAGTTGGCAGGGCATCGAGCGCAAGATTTACCTTGCCGGATGATCCTCGATACTTGTAGCGCTTCACGCCTTCGACAAATTCGTCGGGTAGCGTTTCTGAATCTAGGAACTCGAGAAACGTGTGCCGCGGATCAACGCTCGACGAGATCACGTCGGCGTAGAACTCGTCGCCATTGGTCAGCGCGACGCCAACCGCTCGGCCACCGCGGACTAGAATTCTCTCAATAGCAGCCTTTGTGCGAATCTCGGCGCCAGCTTCTCGGGCCGCTTCTCCGATGGCATTCGAAATCGCTCCTGTGCCTCCACGGGCAAAGCCCCAGGCGCGAAACGCCCCGTCAATCTCGCCCATGTAGTGATGCAGCAGAACGTAGGCCGTACCCGGCGAGCGTACCCCCAGGAACGTTCCGATGATCCCCGAGGCCGACATCGTCGCCTTCAACACATCGGTCTCAAACCATTGATCCAGAAAATCGACCGCGCTCATGGTCATAAGCTGGACCTGGTTGTACTTGTCGCCGCTCTCCATGTTCTGGAAGCGTCTGCCGATGAACAAAAGCTTCATCAATTCGCGTGGATCGAGCGTGGACGGATCCGGGGGTACCATGCTGAGAATGGGCTTGACGAAGCGGCACATCGCCTGCATGGCCTTGCCAAACTCGTCGTAAGCCTCGGCGTCGAGCTTGGAATGGCGCGCGATCTCGCGATGTGTTTTTCCGTGGTCATTCACGCGCCAAAGGTAGTCGCCATTGGGCATGGGCGTGAAGGTCCCATCCAGGGGAAGGATTTCCAGGCCATGGCGTGGAAGGTCGAGGTCGCGGATGATTTCTGGCCGCAGCAACGAAACGACATAAGAGCACACCGAGAACTTGAATCCCGGGAACACTTCTTCGGTCACCGCCGCGCCGCCGAGCACGTGCCTGCGTTCTAGGACCAGGACCTTCCTGCCCGCCTTGGCGAGATAGGCGGCATTGACGAGGCCGTTGTGCCCTCCACCGATGACGATGACGTCGTATTTCTTGGCCATGGTTCCGAGTGATCTTAGCAGTGCAGAGAGATTGAACGTCTAGCTATAGCCGTGAGCCGTGTGAGCGACGGTAACGCACAACTCGTCCGTTACCCCTCACTGCTCTTCTCGTGCAGCCGCGGATCAAAGTCCGCTGGGTAGGACGCTCCATTGGAGGAGGCGGGACATAAGTCTAGAACCGCAATTGTATCTGAGAAAACGAGATGTGGAGAGCAAAACCTGATTAGTTAAAGGAATTTAGACGTCTTTGCTCGACGAGAAAGGCGACCCTGGGGATTTCAGCCGAACCAATGCCATCCAGCACACGCTTCACGAAGTAAAAGGGAGTTCGAGCATCCGCCCGAATGTAGATCTTGTTTTCGGATCCATAACCGAGCTGCTGTCGAATCAGCCCTTCCAGTTGCTGGCTCGAGACTAGGTCCCGATTGAAGAAGACGTCGCCATTGCGGTAGATCAGAACAATCATTGCGTCTTCTCTCTCCGCTTCTGGCATCGAGTGTGCATGCCTCACCTTGGGCAGGAGAACACTCACACCATGATGGGGCTGGACCGAGGTGTCCGCACTGAAGAACATCACGACCATGAGTACAATCATGATGCTGGCGAAGCCGGCGACATCAATTTTGCAAATGAGCTTTGGGCGCTTTGTACCTGCGGAATTCATCTTCTATCGATTAGACATCGGTATCGAATGGATGGTTCCCTGGCCTTTCGCGCGAGCGGCGGTAACACCCATTGCTCGGTTGTGCGTCTCCTGCTTATAATCCCGATTTCGCGTCAGCAAGAGGTCTCCCCATGCCCATCGGAACAGCATTTCACGAACGCACCTTCCCTCTTTGTCACAGCCTCAACTACCGCGAGTGGTCGGGATACTACACGCCGAGTGTGTATGAGGTACATCACGAACACGAGTACAACGCCATTCGCAATGCGGCTGCACTCATTGACATCACGCCGCTTTACAAGTACCTGATCACGGGTAAGGACGCCAACAAGCTTGTCAATCGCGTCATTACACGCGACATCAACAAGGTCAAAGTCGGGCAGGTCATCTATTGCTGCTGGTGCGACGAGCAGGGGAAGGTCATTGACGACGGTACCATCTCACGCTTGAGCGAAAACGTTTTTCGCTGGACGGCTGCCGACCCAAGCCTGCGCTGGTTCATGCAAAACGGTCTCAACATGGACGTCGAGATCGAGGATATCTCCGAAAAGGTAGCCGCCCTAGCCCTGCAGGGTCCCACATCAGCCAAATTGCTAAAGTCCGTTGCCGATACCGACATCGCCAATCTGAAATATTTCCGCGTGACCAGCGGCAAGATTGCCGGCGTGCCGGTCGATATTTCGCGAACCGGCTACACCGGCGACCTCGGCTACGAAATCTGGGTGCCTTGGCGCGATGCCGTGAAGGTCTGGGACGAGCTATGGCGGGAGGGCAAAGCCTTCGACTTGCACGCCGCGGGAATGCTGGCGCTCGATGTCGCCCGCGTAGAAGCAGGCTTGCTACTGATCGAAGTGGACTACACTAGCTCGAAGAAGGCGCTCATCCCTGCACAGAAGTATTCGCCCTTCGAACTCGGCTTTGAGAAGATGGTGCACCTTGACAAAGAGAACTTCGTGGGGAAAGCGGCTCTTATTCTGGACAAGCAGAAAGGTGTGGCGCGACAGCTCGTTGGACTTGAAGTGGACTGGGTAGAAGTCGAACAGCAGTTCGATCGCTTTGGCCTGTCCCCGGCTGCTCCAAGCCAGGCCTCGCGAGTTGCCGTCCCGGTCTATTCGAATGGCAAGCAGGTGGGAAGGGCGACCACGACGGCATTTTCTCCCGTGCTGAAGAAGTTGATTGCATTGGCCAGCATCTCAGCTGAGCACTCGAAACCGGGGACCAAGCTGGAGATGGAATTGACGATTGAGGCGCAGCGACTGACGACATCAGCGACGGTCGTCAAGCTCCCATTCTTTAATCCCGCGCGGAAGACGGCAACGCCGGTTTAGAGGTGTCCGAGCCAGTTCCCGAGCGCTTCCAATATATGTAGGCCGGCACCCCGGCCAACATGATCAATGTGCCCACTAGCGATTCCTTTGGTCGTGTCACTAGGATATTCAAGGTCCACGCGGCCGCAACAAGCACGTATAGCCCCGGTATCCATGGATAGCCCATACACCGGTACGGTCTCGGTGCATAGGGACGTGTGCGGCGAAGAATGAACAGGCCGATCACGGCGAGCGTGTAAAACAGCACCATGCCGTACATCACGTACGTATAGAGCTCGTCATAGCGGCCACTCATGGTGAGCACAACCGCCCAAATACCTTGACCGATCAAACTGAACGCCGGCGTCCTCCAGCGGGGATGCACGTGAGCCATGCGTTTAAAGAACACTCCATCTTGCGCCATTGCCATGTACACGCGCGCGCCCGAGAGCGTGCAGCTTGCCGCCGCGCCGAAGCTCGAGATTGCCACGAGTGCCGACAACCACACTGCGGCTGCCGGAGAGAAAAGGACTCCTGCCGTCGTGTGAGCAATGGTTTCGTACTTTGCTATTTCTGAAACCGGCAAAGCGTATACGTAGGTCATGTTGATCAGCATGTAGATAACGCCGACGACGATGACCCCGAGAACCATGGCCAGAGGTACGTTCCTCTGTGGATTCTTGATCTCCCCAGCCACCCAGGTGACGTATATCCAACCGTCATACGCAAAGAAAACGGCAATCAACGCTACGCCCATGGCCGATGCGAGTTGCCCAAGCGACAAGCCAGCGGTCAGCCCGACGCCATAGGCACTGAAGTGTGACCAGCTACCTTTCCCAAATGCAAATCCAAGGGCGACAAAGGCCCCGATTGCGGCTGCCTTGGTCCAAGTGGATAGATTGTTCAACAGGGCGCCCCAGCGAAGGCCGATCACATTGACCAGCGTCATAATTGTGATCACGACGATTGCCAGTGCGTGTGACCGCGTGATGCTTGTACCCAGTACCGAGAAGATCACGTGCTCCTGCCCGACGAAGGGGAAGATCTTGCCCGCGTAGGTTGCCGAGGCTACCGCCAGTGCTGCCATGCTTCCGGCATTCGCGATGGTGAACAGCATCCACCCATAAAGGAAAGCAACCAGGTCTCCATAGGCTTCCCGCAGATATACGTACTGTCCGCCCGAGGCCGGGAACATCGCCCCCAGCTCGGCAAAGGCGAAGCAGGCGAACAGCGATACGATGCCGCCAATCACCCAGACCAGCAGGAACAGTGCAGGTTGCGGAAGAGGGCCAGCAATGTCCTTCGCGGTAAGAAAGATGGAAGATCCTATGACGCCGCTGACCAAGAGCAGAATCGCGTCGAGCAAGGAGAGATTGCGAACCAGACTTGGTTCGATTGATTCCGACGTCCTGTCCCGCGGCCGGGGGCTTAGACCTGTTTGTCCCATAGAAGTCTGCAAGCCCTAAGGGGTCTCGCCCTCATTTTCGCGCCCTCCCCCAAGCTGCGACATTCTACAACCGAAGTCCCTGTCGGAGCATAATCGTGGGTTATGTTAATGGGGGAAGACCATGAAAACACCAGCAGGACCGACGCGTCGCGATTTTCTCTATAGTTCTGCGGTTGCCAGTTCGCTTGCGCTTGCCGGATCGTCTATGCTTTCGGGCGAGAAAAAGGAAATGCAGGGCGATCACGACTTTCGGGGTTTTCAGGAGCGCCGCCGGAAGGAACTGTGGGGGATGCTCGGCGACCTCCCTTGGAACCACCACCCTAGTGCGGCAAAACTCGTGCGCACTGAAAAGCACGACGGCTACACGCTTGAGCGTCTGGTACTCGATCTCAACGGCCAGGAACCTGTTCCTGCGCTGCTTCTTATTCCCGATAAGCGCCAGGATCGCGCGCCAGGCATGCTCTACATCCACTGGCATGCCGGAATGTACGGCCTCGGGAAGGAGCAACTGGTGCGCGGCGTGGAGGCGCAACCGGCGTATGCACCCGTGTGCGCGGAGAAGGGAATCGTCACCTTGGCGATTGACAGCTGGTGCTTCGGAGAGCGCCAGCAGGAAACCGATGGTCACGAGGGCGAACAAGACGCTTTCAAGCTCATGCTCTGGAGAGGCCAAGTTCTCTTCGGAATGATGCTCTTCGACGAATTTCGCGCGCTAGACTACCTGGCCAGCCGTCCAGAAGTGGATCAAAAGCAACTCGGAGTTTTTGGCATGTCAATGGGCGCGACCAAGGCCTGGTGGCTGGCGGCGCTCGATCCTCGCGTGAAGCTTTGCATGGATGTTTGTTGCCTCACCGACTATCAGGAGTTAATCAAAAATCATGGACTCAAAGAGCATGGCATCTACTACTACGTTCCGTCATTGCTCAAGCATTTCGAAAGCGCGCAGATCAACGAACTCATTGTCCCGCGGGCACACCTCAGCGTAAACGGACGCCTGGACCCGTTGACCCCTCCCGCTGGAGTCGAGAAGATCCGAGACCATCTGCTACCGCTCTACCGCAGGTACGGCGAGGAGCGGGACTGCCGAATAGAGTTGTTCGACTGCGCCCACGTTGAGCTTCCCGAAATGCGGAAGCTGATTTTGGAGTGGATCAATACAAGACTGAAAACTTGAAGCTTTGAAGCAGCGGACAGATGAACTTGCCATTTCGCAAAAAGGTCCTGGTCGTCGGGGAGCAGATGAGGTCACGAAGTTAACCAGGAGACCCAGCAGAGCTCCCCGCACGATCGCATGAAGACCCTGCGCCGCACCTCACAACGGCGCAGGTCGGTTCTGTCAACGCGGGCATGAAGAGCGACGCCTGACGCTTGAAATATGATCCTTAGTTCAAGTCTGCCAACTGCGAGGTCGTGATCCCTCCCGTCTCGCCGTCGAGCGCCACAACCGTTCGAACCTGCCCGCTCGAAAACGACATGGTATTGGTGCTCAGGATCACGTTGGATGTTCCCGGCGCCACAAAGTACACCTGGTAGCTCCCCGCAGCAACCGAGTTGTAGCTGCTCGCGGCATTGACTCCTAGGCTTGAAAACGTTGGGCTTGCGCCAAGGCCCGTACTCGCTGTCACAACGTAAATATCTGCTGCCCCAAGATTCGTGGAGGCATTGATTACCCTAATCTTTACGTCCCCGGAGGCCGGAGCGCTGTTGTCGTCGGTGAGAACCGTTACCCCTGAAGCCATGCCGAGGATCGTGTTGTAACTTCCGGATGAAACACTGATGGTCTGATCCACGAATGGCGTGGAGCCGCTCGGTTCAATCTGGAGATGGCGCGAGCCTGAACTCACATTGACATATCCCGATGCAGCTCCGTAAGGAATGCTGCTCGCAACGTTTTTGCCGTCGATTAGCATGTCGATACTGGATTGAATGGGAACGGCATTCAGAACTCGCACATGTG
This sequence comes from Terriglobales bacterium, assembly GCA_035606605.1. Lineage (GTDB taxonomy): Bacteria > Acidobacteriota > Terriglobia > Terriglobales > Acidobacteriaceae > Gp1-AA145. The sequence goes on along the minus strand of DATNEX010000142.1, from coordinate 15,677 downwards.
CGGAACTGGACCCGCATCCCACCGCGAAGAAGAGTGCACAAGAAACACCGCTGGCTACCGCCCAAAACAACTTCGGACGCATCTCTGGCTCCTGAAGAATTTAGGTGGAGGCCTCTGCTGCTACTGATGCTCTTAATTCAACCGTAAGTTGCTGAAGGAGAGTAAAGAGTGGTCAAGCAGAGTAAAGAGATGTAAATACTTTTCATTGAAATTTGAGGCCGGGTAGGTCCCACCATGACCGGAAGGTGGAATGCTCGGCCATGGTCAGATTTTCAGGTTTGCGAAAAATGTGAGTAGCAGGGTGGTTTGTTTTCTGGAAGAATGAGTTTTCATGGGATGGATTTTCGCGGCGTGGATTTCCCGAGCCATGGATAAACTCCCACGATGGGCTAAGGGGATTTGCGGAGTCCTCATAGTCCTTTTGAGTGTGTACTGCATCTACCGCGATGGTTTCTGGCTTTTTCTGCTGAAGATGATCTTTTAGCCCGTAAGTCGACCCTTGATGTCTCAAACCTGAATATCGGTGACCACGGCGCTATAATGCGCCTGTCTATGTACATACCGGCGGCGACGAGCGCTGAGCGAGTGATGACGTTCTTCAAGGCTCTTGGTGCCGGAGTTGTGGTCTTGGCCATCCTTTTAGGTCGACTTTGGCGACCCGGTATGGGAGAGGTTCTTTCGGATACCGACAAGGGTGACTGGCTAATGGTCGTAGGAATTTTCGGTACGCTGCTCGTGCTGATCGCCCTAGCGTTTGCAATGAAGTGATGATGTCCGGGTGGAAACCCAAAGTACCGGCTCGCCCTTCCGCATACACTTGTTGACGTTCGATGCACAAATCGCAGCCTTCAAACAAAGTGTGAATGCACTCAATGCCACGGTGCAAAACCTCATTGAAGTGAAAACGAACAACACACTGCGCGAACACATCAAGGAATTCCACGCGAAGTTCACTGAAGTGTCTACCCTCGTAGAAAAGATTCACCCGGCGAAAATACAAAGGTTTTGTTTAGAGCAGGAAGCATCAACCCCATCACTGCTTTCGGACTGAATGAGCAGTGAGCGGTTGCCGGTCTTCAAAGCTTCACCATCTGCGCAGGTGGTGTTGCTACGAGGGCAAGCGTTGCGCTGTGCACAGCGTAGGTTGTGTGCTTATCAGAATACAGAACAGGCTGCATAATCAATGGGCAGCCTGACTTTTTGAAAGGAAGTTATCAACATGGCAGCAAACGAAAGCAACAAGCCGAAACCCCATTACGACCAAAAGAGTAGCAAATTGGGTAAGGTCGTGGTGGGGAATGCAACCGACTTTATCAACAGCTTGCAACCAAGCAACTAGACCTTGGCAGAAAAGGCAGCTTTGATCGAAGGAAACAGGCCATTTTCGGCTTCTGCTTTCAAAACATAACCGCTTGCGCCATCGTTCAGAGCTGCCCTCATAATGTCTGGGTCGTCGTTCTGAGATAGGAAAACGATTTTGGCGTCGGGTACGGCCTCTCGTAAAAGAGGTGCGGTTTCGAGTCCGCTTAGACCCGGCATGCCTATATCGAGAAGCACCAGATCAGGGTTCAGGTTGTGGGCTTTTGCCAATGCTTCATACCCATCGCCAGCTTCCTCCACAATCCGAAACCCATCAGAATCGCCCAGCTTCGACCGGACCCATGCTCGCCAAAGCCTGTGATCGTCAACGACCAGCACCCGGATAGGCTTTTCCACGAGGCCCCCCTGTCAGCCTTTACAGTATTGGACCCAGCCTTGTAAAGCGACAATAAGCGACCAATAAGCGAGGCCCCCAATGCTTTGCAGAAAGTGCGAGTCGGAAAACGTCAATACATTCACCAGTGAAATTGCGATTCACTTTCCTGGGTTGGATGGCCTAAAGAAGCCAATCGTTTGGGCCTTTCCTAAACTGCAGGTGTGCCTGCGCTGTGGATTCACTGACTTAACGATTCCCGAAAGAGAACTGCGAGTGCTCAGAAAAAACAACGCTGTGAAGGGCGCGGTTGTGTTGAGGGACAGAACGGGATCCACCCGACCCTGGTCGAAAAAAGAGGCCGCATGATCTTGATGAGCTGGAAGCAGATAGCGTGTCACCTAAATTGTGCCGTTCGTACAGCTCAGAGATGGGAACGAGATGGATTACCTGTCGCCCGACCGTTTCCGGGTCGTCGGAGCTACGTTACCGCTGATGCTGAAATGCTTGAATCGTGGGTCCGCGACGGTGTGTTTCGGCAAAACCAGCACTTTGATCGACTGAAAGAAGTTCAACGGTCGCGGGAGCTTCGCGCTGAGGCGAGGCATTCAAGAGAAATTTTGCGAAAGAACATGCTTTTGTTGAGTGGACGGGCGGCATCCTTGAGACACGGTTTCGAATTGCTGCATGCACGTCAGCAAAAGAGTTTGCGGAAAGCGGGCGGCCTTAGTCAGGGAGGATAGATAAAACGCGCATTTTGGGTGGGGAGATTGTTGTTGGTTGCGCCTCCTCATCCAGCTTTTGCTACCATCGCTTTGCGCTGCTGCTTCGCTTCCTCGCGCTTCAACTCCTCTGCGAGATAGTCAATCACCGGCTCCGCCTTCTTCAGTTCTTCTGCCAAGTAGTCAATGACGATGCCTTTCATGGTTGCTTCTCCGTTGGATCAGATTTGACTTCTGAACTGAACGCAGTTTCTCGCAGAGCTGGAAAGTTGGCAATGGCACGTAGATAATCAAAAATCCCATTGCCTTTGGGTACTCAAACTTTGTGCAACAACGATTCATCGCTTGGTGTTTTTCAGTGCAACGAACTACTCGGTAAACAAAATTGCAAACGTGTACCGATGAGGCAACGTGTTTCAGTTTGAATTTTGGGTCGCACAGCTTGTGGGAACGTTGCTTCTTTTCGGGCTTCCCCTCTACAATCTCAGTGACGTAGTACCGAACATGAAAAGCACCAAAAGCTTCGTAAATGTAGCCGCGTTTGTGGCGTGCCATGTGGTCTAATTTTGTGCAATCATGCGATGATATGCAATCGCACGAAGGTACTAACCCAAACCGGTTACTTTCAAATTATTTATTTTGTTATTGTTAGCACCGTGGCGGTGTAGCTCAGGTGGCTAGAGCGACGGTCTCATAATCCGTAGGTCGCTGGTTCGAGTCCATCCGCCGCCACCAGATTTAGGAGGTCCAGCCCGGACACATGGGTTACACAATGTACCGGCTACATGGGTGACACTTTTGGACCGAACGGATTTTCGAGCGGTTCGAGCACTCGAGTCTCCAGATCGAAGTACCCCAGATCATAATCCATAAAACTGACCAGCCAGATGTCGTCGTGAACCTCCTTGATGCCGACGGCCTGACCAGCAAAGACCTGGCTGAAATTGATTTTCTTGTTACCGAGACAGATGCGGCCGCAGCGCGTGACCACGATGGTTTTGTCGTGGAGGGGATAGTCGATGTCCGGTAACCCGGCGTAGGGACGCGGGGAGGGCTGGTAGACCTCCGCCGGACATTTCATATCCAGAGCTTCGTGGGGACGCTCGTGGTTGAAGACCTCAATGAATTGATCGAAGCGAGCTTGCTGTTGCAGAAAGTTGGCGGCCGCCGGTTTGGTGGCTTCTTTCTTCAAGGTGAGATGCATGCGCTCGTGACGACCGTTTTGTTGGGGAGCACCGGGTTTGATGCGCTCGATGCCAATACCCAGGCGAAGCCACCAGACCGCAAGTTTGCTCAAGTTGAACAAGGCGTGAGCCGAAGCGAAGGGAACGCCGTTGTCGCTGCGGATGTTGGCGGGTAGGCCACGCTCCTGGAAAAGCCGCTCAAACACCGTGAAAGCGTATTTTTCTCGGGTAGAAGAAAGCGCTTCACAAGTGAGCAGAAAACGGCTGGCATGATCGGTGACGGTGAGGGGATAACAGTACTGGCGATTGCCGAGCAAGAACTCGCCTTTGTAGTCCGTACACCAGAGCTCATTGGGCCGCTGTCCCAGAGATAAGGCGGTGCCTTGTGCACGACGACGCACGCGACCGCGCCGCTCCACCAGTCCGTGGCGATCGAGCACCGCGTGGATGGTGCTCTTGGCGGGGATGGGAATACCGGAGAACCTGCGTGTCAAGCGCTCGCGAATTTTGCGAGCGCCCCAGCTGGCATGCTCCCGTTTCACGTTGAGAATGTAGTTCTCGACCTGAAATGGAAGTTGGTGAGCGTAACGATAGGGGCGCCGGCTTCGGTCCGTGAGCCCATGAACCCCGCATTCCTGGTAACGATCGAAGATCTTGTAGCCAGTTTTGCGCGAAATCCCGAACTCCCGGCACAGTTCCGCCATGGGCTCACCCGCCAGCCGCCGACCCACAAACTGCAGTCTTTCATCCATAACCGAACACTCCTTCCACGGCATTGCACTTCCTCCCCTGAGCTCGTTGTGAGCTTCAAGGAGCAGGCTTCTACAGGGATGTTGGGGAAGGGGACTCAATCTAGATTGCTAAGAAACGGCCCGAGATGCGCCGTCCCCTTCCCCAAACCCCATCCCCTGCTAGCCCACCCTCAAGGGAAAAGTGTTACCCATGTGTCCGGTACGAAGTGTTACCTATGTGTCAGGTTGGTCACAGATAGTCAGCGGGATTCGCGCTCTGCTTGCGCTCCGTTTGTACGGAATGCTAACTCGGCGACCTTGAAACTAGCGGTGTTCATCTCATCCGTGACCACATCCCCGTAGATGTTCATCGTGGTTCGGATGTCCGTGTGCCTCATCATCTTCTGCTGTACGGAAATTGGAGTCCGCACAGCATCAAGCCAAGAGCGGTAGGTATGTCGGAAAGCGTGGGTGGTACGTGTCCAACTCCCGCCGCTTCCGATGCGCGTGCAAGTTCCTGCTTAACCCCCGTATACGAGTACGGGAGATTGCCGAATTGGACCGGGCTTGCGAATACCCAATCACCGGCCCCGCGGAATTGACTCGCTTGCTTCCACGCCTTCAAACGTGCAAGCAACTCATCAGCGAGAACGAAGGTCTTGGCTGACACCTCCGTTTTGCACTCATCCACGTGTTGCATGACAATCCCACGCCGGACTGTTTGGCATCACCATCTTCTTGAACGCACCGTTGACGTAGATGAAGGAATTGAGTGCATTACTGCCCTGAATCGTTGTCGCGGCAATCAGGTTGGCATTGCTGATCCCGCTGAAGGTCGTCTGCAGAGTGTTGCCGGGATAGTCTCAGGCGGCGGCAACGGTGGCCGACTGGCGAATCGTCGAGATAATCACATCCGACACCCATACTTTGGGAGCGCCATCGAGCACCTTGCATAAACTCTTGAGCGCCTCGGGATATCCGACCGTCTTGTAGGCTTCCGCCTGTTTTCGGGTATCCCACAGGCTGATCGCGATCACGTCTGTCCCGGCCGGTGAGGTGGGAAGAGTAATCTGCTCGTGGAAGCCAGTCTGCTCCATGAGAATGGGGAGCACCTCGATCTCAAACATTCGGGTGAATTCGGCCAAGCAATTGGGTTTAAGACGGAAGGCAATACTACGAGCAAACATAGTTCAACCCCCTGAATTGCCGTCTCTAAGGAGGGAAAAACTTCAGATAGGCTAACTTAGCTCAGGGGACCTGAACGAGGAATTGAATATTCGCTCCCCTTTGAACCTATGCTTCTTCACCAGCAATGTCAACGGCGTTTGGCCAGGGCGTGGGTGCACTATTCGGCGCCAAGGAGTAACCTCAGCTCTTTCGAACGCGATGAATGCCGCAGCTTGCGCAAAGCCTTAGCCTCAATCTGGCGAATGCGTTCACGGGTGACCTCAAAACAGCGGCCGACTTCTTCCAGGGTATGTTCCGAGCCATCTTCCATGCCGAAGCGCATTCTGAGGACCTTCTCCTCTCGCGGGCTGAGGGTGCGCAATACACGGGCTGTTCGCTCCCTCAGGTTGGTTTCTATGACCGACTCCGCAGGCGAAACCGAAGCACGATCTTCGATGAGGTCGCCGAGACGAGAATCTGCCTCGGCGCCAATTGGCGTCTCCAGCGAGACTGGCGTTCTCATAATCTTGAGAGCGTAGCGAACTCTCCCTTCCGGAATGTCCATCTGTTTGGCAATCTCTGTGGACGTGGGTTCGCGTCCCAGGGATTGCACCAGCAGGCGCGAAGTACGAATCACTTTATTGACAATCTCAGTCATGTGGACTGGGAGCCGGATGGTGCGCGCTTGATCGGCAAGCGCTCGACTGACCGCCTGGCGAATCCACCACGTCGCGTAAGTTGAAAATTTGTATCCACGCCAGTACTCAAATTTGTCCACCGCCTTCATTAGGCCCATGTTTCCTTCCTGGATCAGATCGAGGAAGTGCAGACCGCGATTGGCATATTTTTTGGCGATCGAGACCACAAGTCGCAGGTTGGCTGCGATCATCTCGTGCTTGGCTTCTCCTGTCATCATTTGGCCCTGAACGATCCTGCGCTGCGTCTCGCGTAATTCTGCAAAGGTCGCCCCGGCAGTGTCTTCCATCTGTCTCATCTCGCGACGATATTGCCGCTTTAGGCGGGAGTCCCTCCTTAGTTGTTCAGTCTTAGGGATGCGTATTCTTTTTCCCGACGCCTTGAGCCGACGGTCGATCGAGTGCATGGTATCCGAAGTCTTTTTCAATCCCGCAAGCAAGCGATCGTACTCCGATCGAGAAAGACTAAGATTACGAATACCGCGCGAAATATGGATCGTTTCCCGCGCCAACTGGCATCGGCATCGACGATATTCACGAGCTTTCTTTTTTGACAGTATGTGGCCCAGGCGACCTGAAAGGCGCTCTGCCCGGTTCTTGTGTTCATGGAGCCGAGCTATGAGGTCGTTCACCTCGTTAAGCCGCTGGCTCAACATTTCTTCCGTGATCTCTACATCCTCGAATGTCACTATGTCGCGGATCGAGCGCACGCCAGACTTCAATTCCTCTCCGATCGCCAGCACTTGACGCACGGCAAAGGGCGAACGCGAAAGAGCTTTTAATGTGCGGCGTTGTCCGCGCTCGATGCGTTTGAAGATTTCCACTTCCTGTTCCCGCGTGAGCAACGAGGTTGCGCCCATTTCGTGCAGATAAAGACGCACGGGGTCAGTAGAGCTATCGGGGGCGGCTGAATTCAGGTCTAGCTCTACTTCGCCATCTTCGTTGCCAAGCTTCTGCTCCTGAGATAACCATGACTCAGCAGGATCCTCTGCTATCACGTCCAGACCCTGCATGCGGACTGTAGTAAGCAAATCGCCAGCGTCAACGTCGAAATGGGCGTCTTCAAAGGAATCGAGTTCACCTCCATCATCGGGTTTTCCCGCCATAGATTTAGTTTCGTCTCCTAGAACAGGAATAGTCGGCACGAGCCAATCGAGCCACGTGGGTGTTGAAAGAAGGCGCTCCGCGACCACTCCCTCTTCACCGCTATTCAGCGGAACAGGCGGCAATGGAGATGAATCCTAGAACATCTGTCACGTCGACCGCAGCGCGTTCTCCGTAAACTTGTCTCACGGTGTGACGTAGAGCAATGAGATTGCTGCGCGCCGATTCTGTCTCCCGGCTCCTTGGATCCTTTGCGAACGCCGCTCGGTAGATTCGTAGCAGGAATCCATTTTCTTTCTTTAAGCACTCGCTCGTTGCCGGATCAAATGGCGCTTCCATATGCATGATCTAGTGTACACACATTGAGTGAAACGATTCTGCCACTCGCCTTCCGTGGCACCCTTGAAAAACCCACTGAGCTATCAATCCGAGCGTCCCCGTGGGACACTGTGTCCTTGCCTCAGGGCGCTGTTCCGGATTTGCCGATCAGTCAGATGTCGCTGGCCTGCCCTTACTGCAAGGCCAAGCCGAATAGCGATTGCTGCACGAGTGCTGGAACCTTTTCCGTGGTGCACGTTGCGCGAATCAGAGCTGCCGCTGTCAAAGCGCGGAAGCGGAAAAGCGGAAGCGCGAAGATTGCAGCCGAGCCGCCGATCGAGCAAAGGTAGAGGGGAGTTGGAAGCGCCGTTGACCGCTTCGAGAACTTCTGCCCGCAGCTCTTCCGTGTTCTCGCACAACTTTCATGATCATCGCACTGTCAAAGGTGAGGATCTGAGGAGCGGCGGACGGAGGCTCCGTTTTCCTGCAGAGCTTTCGATTCCCGTGTTTCCAGTTCGGCTTGGCGGTGTTGGTTGGCTTCGGTCGGGTCCGTTCCAGCCTTGAGATTAATCTTCTCGATAAAGTAGCGCCAGCCATCCTGACGATGAGCGGAGTCTTGGCACGTTTCCAACCTTTTCAATTCTGATTCTGCGGTCGCTTTTCCGCTGACAACGCTAAGCACTCCGCCAGAGCGGTAGGTACGGCTGTTGTAGCAGATGATTGCATACGAACCGAGGATGTCATCCTGTTTCAAGAGAGGATCCTTTCGGAGTTGCTGAAACGCAGTTTGCCGCACTTAACTTCACAACCTATGTCGTCGATGGTCTCTAGTGCCGGAATCACGCGTGGCGTCGCTCTGGATCTTAGGACGAGCTTCGTTGACTCTCATCGGACGGCCATTGAGGTCGTGCCCATCCAGAGCAGCAATTGCGGCCTGTGATTCGGTCGCTTGCGTCATTTCGACGAAAGCGATACCGCGTGGATCACCCGTGTCGCGGTCCCTGACAATGGTGACCGTTTCCACCGATCCGTGTGCCGCAAAAAGTTCGCGGAGTTGCTGCTCTGTGGCTGTGATATCAAGGTTCCCGACGAAAATATTGGTCATGAGCTCGGCGTGGGAAGATCTTTACGAATTGCGCAGATTGCTTGCTGTTGAACCGCAAGGGCTGCTCACGACCGCTTGGGTCTAACCCGCTGTTCTGATGCTACGCTGCAGCAGTGGCATTAGCAATCTAATACTGGAAATCCAGTTGAGGGACCTTCGTTTACAACACGATTCGCCAAGATACCTATTGGCGGTACTTGCCTCTCATCAGGACAGCCGCATGCTCTTGAGCGAAGCACGTGAGCTCCCGCCACTGATATCTGGAACGATGCTCAATTCGACCACGGTCACATTGCGAAGGTCTACCCGATACTCTTCAGTTTCGCGTTTGCCATTGGGAGGACTAAAAATCCACTGTTGACGGACAATCTCTTCGAACGAACTGCCCCCATCCGGAGACCATCGCAACAGGAACTCTTGGCTTCGCGAGGTTTCGTCCTCCTCAAAAATCAGCTGTATGCGCTTAACTGTTTGGGGTTCGTCGAAAATGAGTCGAATTGTCTGTGCGCCGGGCTCCGCAGCTCGCCAACCCCGTCCTTCTTTGAAGACAAAGGCTGATTCAATAGGGTATTTTTCATCTTCCGAGGTAAGCTCAACCGTGGCTGCTCGCTGAATGTCGAGCCAACCTTCAGCACGGGCTCGGACTGCTTCCGGCGTGGGCGTAATGATTCGCTTTCGCATGCGATGAGTTTACTTTGGGAGATGGATGCTTAGCACTTCCTACTCCCAGCCTAGTTCTCGGCGTGCTGTGTCGGTGTCTTCATTTGCGCGCGCAAGCCTTCGCTGAGCACTGTATCTCAGGATACTGGCCAGCTTCATGATGCGAGAGTTATGAATAGACTTGCGACTGCGGACACGCTGCTTGCGTCCTTTTGACGCCGGGACAGACAGATGTGAATCCAACGGCGACAGCGCGTTCGGTAGTGATTCGGCTGGAGTTCGCATATTGCCGATAATGACGACTACAATCAAGTTAGATGCATTCTTCCGGAGATAAGTCGAGCCATGGCTTCGATCCCAAGGTTTTCTCGCCACATTCGGACATGGCAGGAAGAGCCTCACCCTTATAAGGAAGCAACGGATTTTCGCACAGGGAGATGCTGCTGACGCCATTTTCTATGTTCAAAAAGGTAAGGTAAGGCTCACGGTAGTCTCGAAAACCGGCAAAGAAGCCACCATTGCCCTGATGGGTGAAGGCAGTTTTTTCGGGGAAGGCGCCCTGGCTGGCCAAAAGCTGCGCATGGGATCAGCTTCCGCAATGACGGATTGCAAGCTTCTACGTATCGACAAAAAAGCCATGATGGACGTGCTTCACCAGGAGCACGCTTTTTCTGACATGTTCGTGGCATATCTGCTTGCACGCAACATCCGTTACGAAGAAGACCTCGTGGACCGCCTTTTCAATTCGAGTGAGAAGAGACTGGCACGTGTGCTTCTAATGCTAGCCCGTTTTGGAAAAGAAGGAGCCGCAGAGACGGTGGTCCCCAAGATCAGCCAGGAGACTCTGGCAGAGATGGTGGGTACTACCCGTTCACGCGTGAGTTTTTTTATGAATCGCTTCAGAAAGCTGGGATTTATTGACTATTCCGGCGGGGTGGAAGGCCGACTGCAGGTCCACAGCTCCCTGCTGAATGTAGTTCTACTGGATTGATTCCCGGAGACTGCCTGCCCTTCACGCGAATCAGCATTGAAGCCGCTACGGACAGTGAGCAATTTAGACCAGCTATTGCTTTCTGAAGTGTGCCACTCTCAAGGTTGAAAGTGCCAATTACCGTCAAAACCATTGAAAGAAGCAATTAGGTAGATTCGAATGGCCCATGAAGCATCCACTGAGAACATTGTTGTACGAGTTCTTTATCGAGCCGATCATGGCGATCCTGCGGCGACTTCTGAGACGAACGATCGCCTGAATGCAGAAAATATGCACGGAGAACCCCGGAAGCCGGCGTGGAGCCAAAGCGTTCCCCAGCGAAGATTGCGGTGGCTTTCCAAACGACACCCACGGATCGAAACTCATAAGCTTCGGCTTTGGGCAAGTTGATCTTTCCATTGGTGGTCTGCCGACTTGGAGCTTTTGTAAGGCAACATGCAACCGTGGCTTCTCTTGTTCACCAGCTGCTTGTTCGGATTCGCAGTGCCCGCGCTTTCATGAGTGCCGCATTAAGAAAAAAGCTGCGTCTCAAAAGACACGACGGAGATTTTGCGAGGCAGCGAATCTGCCCATTCTGCGGACTCATAACGCCGCGACACGAGACTTGCTGTTTGGAGTGCGGAAGACTATTAAAGTCCGCCCGGTAATCCGCTGCGAGTTGAGCTGTTGTTTTTCCAGGGATATGTTAATCAGATTTAGCCTGGAACACTAAACCGACTACGCATGGAGTTGCTTACGTCTGCTCGGCCGTCTGGGATTTCACACTCCGGAGCTGTTCAGCGCTAAAGCTATTTCCACAAGTACCGCATCTCCAGCGCGCCACTTGCTTTGGTGGTGCCCCACCGCCCGGAGTGTGCCATGCCTTTTCACTAGGATTAAACGCCATGACCAGTTCGCCCCCGCAGTGGAGACAGAGCCTTTTCGCCATATTTATTTCTTACCACAGCTGCTTCAGGCGCGATGCTCAGTATTGAACAGGCAATCGCTCCTAGGGGCCGTCAATCGTACGAGCGGCAGACGCTTCCTATCGTTCATCACGCGCCGGCAGTTCCGTAGTGAGCTACTCTGCTCAGTTTCTCTCGAAGAACTGGTTCAAACTAAGACCATTGAGGGGCCGCGCGGCATTGGGGAGGGTAGTTTTGGAAGCACGATACGACATATATCTCGCGGCCGTGGTCTCAACAATGTTCCTGGCCGGCTGTGTAATCTTTGCCGTAATCAGACGCAAGCGAGCCAAAGAAAAACGACGCTGGTTTCTCGGATCGAGCAACTGACGGCGAGAGAAGATTCTTTGGCAGAAGTTCGACTACAAGAAGGGGAGTCCATCGACAATGCTTTGCGACGATTCAAGCGCAAAGTGCAGACGGAACACATTATTAAGGAAGTAAAACGTCACTCCTTCTCCTTAAAGCCGGGTGCAAAAGTGTGTAAAACAAGCTCTGGCGCGAAAGCGTGCTCGCAAAAAAATCAAAGAGAGCAGGACTAGCTTGTACTTCGCGCCCTAGGCGATGCGGGAATTGGGAAGGCTCTCCCACCACACTTTGGGATCGTTAGGCCGGACCAGCATATTCGCTAACTCTTTCTTGATCTGCAGCAAACGCACTGTACGCAGTTCCAATGCTGAATCATCGAGCGGGGAGTGCTCGGTCTTGTTGGCGTAGTCAGTGTTCATGTTCTGAAGGCGTGCAATTTCCTGACGAAGGCGGGAGAGGTGGTCCGCAAGATAGGTCACATGTGCATCATACGCCCATTTGCCCTGCGGAACTGGGCAGCCTCGGTGCGCCCTTTGCGGTAGCTAGAAACTTCCAGAAAGCCCTCAGGACAAGGTTGATCGAAATCTGGTGAATCTAGAAAAGCCTACGATGTTCATGTCGCGAATATCAGGCGAACGATACATTTCTGCCAAGCGTCAAAAAATGCCAGAGCTTCTCTTCAAGGTGAGGTGCCGGAACAGAACACGAGGACTATAGTTGAGTGCATGCGTAGTCTGCGCAAGTTTTCTCGGCCGCAGCAAATTTGCTTGAAGATCGAAGTGCGGACTAATGACATTGATGCCACCTTCGAGACTGATGTCTGTTGTGCTCTAAGCCGTTGTGGTAAGACTGTTGACATCGACAGCCAAGGACCAACGACGGTTCAGAACGTCTTTTGCCCAGAACATGGCTTTCTAACATCTTTCCCTCATCGCGCTGCACTGGGGGAATTCATCAGGACTTCCGCCAACAAGATTCTAGCGATGAATGGTCAGTTGCTCATCGAGGAAGGAGCTGCATTTCTCGTCGGCAGCGAACAGCCAAAACCTCAATCGATACATTAGCGAGGTTGACCAGCGCGGTACGGCCTCTCGGAAGTGATCGTCACATTGTTCGCTTCCAAGGCGAGAATTTGCCAGGCCACTTCGCGATCAGCCACGACTAGAGCAGAAATAGACTTTGCTCCAAGGCGGCGCATGGCCTCAAGTCTGTGGCGCCCATTAGGAGTCCAGAAACCACTTTGTGGTGCTGTAACCACGATTATTGGATCGAGGAAACGACCGGCCTTATTTAATAACGCCCGCGAGTCGCTTGTGATGAGCACAAACGGTATCGCCTCCTGTTCGTGAGTAATCTACACCATGGGTAGGCGGTTGATTGGGCCAGCGCACGATTGAAATCCTTCGTGTGATACTTGCGAAACATTGGCAAGTCCTGCCCGTTCCAGGGGGTCATCCAACTTCTTCATGTTTTGCAGATTGATTGCAGCGTCCATAATGCACCTCTTTTCGCCTGTGGGCCGACTGCTCTCAGGCGACGTCTTTGTCGTTATTTAAGTACTCTGGCGGTACATCATCTTCTGGTACTTCGCGCGTTTTGACTCCCGAAACATCGGGCGGCTTAACATCTTCGACGCCCTGCACCACGCCCGCCTCGAAAGCATTTCCTTCCTCCACCAATTCTTCGACGCTTTCAGAATCTGCATCAGCAGCATCCGGAAGCTGCTGAAGATCGCCGGATTGGCCCGCCGATCCTGGTCCTACGTCATCCTTCTTCTTCCGTTTGTTTCTTTGAGGCATAAACATTTGCTCCACAAACTTAGATTGCCGCCGACAAGAGTCCGAGGGAGCCGTTTCTCTAAGCAACTTTCAGGATCACCTTCCCTTGCGTTTTGCCGGTCTCGCTGAGTTCCTGTGCTTGTCTTGCTTCGCTGAGTCTCATTGTTTTATCGAGTCGTGGTTTAAGAGCGCCCTTCTCGACGAGTCGCACGAGTTCGGACAAATCTGCGGCATTGCGTTTCATTACCACCTGGACAGCGCGAATTCCGGCTCGTTTCGCCGCAGATTCGTCTACCGTTTGCACTGTTGTGGCAAGGACTCCACCCTTCTTGACTACGGCGTACGAACGCGCGAGAGTCTCTCCACCGACTAGGTCGACTACCGCGTCTACTTCAGCCGCTTTGTCTTCGAAACGCTCGCGCTTGTAGTCGATTACTTCACTGACTCCTAACGATTGCAGGTATTCAATGTCCGCGCCCGTGGCAGTGCCGATCACGCGCGCTCCGAGATTCTTGGCAATCTGAGACGCATATGAGCCGACGCCGCCAGCAGCGCCGTGGATAAGGACCCTGATCCAAGATTTGGCTGCCACGATATCACGAATAATTTGCAGTGCCGTCAATCCGGCCGTCGGCAGCGCCGCTGCTGTGGCGAAATCGATTGACTTCGGAATGGCGGCAACCGTGCATAAAGGAGCGGCTGCGTATTCAGCATAGGTGCCTTGGGCAAACCCGAACACGTTGTCACCGACCGCAAACTGATTGACAGCTTTGCCCACCTCGACAACTTCGCCTGCGAAGTCCTGCCCGATGGTGATCGGAAAGGTCGCGGGCCTCACCTGCCTCATGTAGCCCTGCCTGATCTTCCAGTCGATCGGGTTCACACCTGCATCATGGATACGGACGAGGATTTGATCGTCGGCAATGGATAAGTGCGGAATTTCTTCCAGTTTCAATGTACTAGCGTCACCATATTCGTGGATGCGAATTGCTTTCATCGTGACCTCCAAAGAAGAGTGTGGTGAAGCGGGAACGAACCCCGGGCCAGCGTGCAAGCCTCACGGGTACATCTCCTTGTGCGAGAGCTGGGGTTAACGGAGAAGACTTTCCCTGTGCATTAGTTGCGCTGCGCAGTGGCTGGGTTGGTCTGTCCCATGAGTGCCCGAGGAAAGGAGCTCAGTTGTCTATTGCGGATTACATTTGAGGCTCTTTCTACGCCGCCCGAGTTGTACATGTCGTGGGAAGGAAGAGTACATAATTTGCTTTGCCGAATTCCATTCGCCTCTGAGCTGTAGACGATTTTGTAGCTGCCAAAGCACACAAGTTCCGGATTCAACTGCTGTCACCAAGCAGTCCGCACCAGCTCCAATATCGTCTACATCGTTAAAGAGTCAAACAGAGTCGAGGAAACCGAAGCGCGATTAATTCATTCAGCGCAGGCTGTATACACCGAATATCCGGATCCACGCCGGGATGATTGGGAAACCAAAAAATTGCCCGCGTTGAGACGCTTCCCAGTGCGAGTCCTGATGAGGCTCACCCACAAATCGGCCACCACGTTGAAGCGAACCCTAGCTGGCAAGGGTAAACCGCATCCAAGGAATCGGGTACTGCTACAGTCAGCCCTCCGCAAGATAGGGGCGCTTTGATTGGCGGCAAGGCGAATCATGATCGTTCAAATCGGCACTTTCAGATGTGGCATGGGACGCCCGGCAAAAAGATGGCGACAGGGCCTGGCCAATAGTCGCACCCACCTTCCGGAGCGCGAGACCCGTGCGCTGTCCGTGGCGATCCCGGTATCGGCGTACATCTGACGATAAATTTTCGAAATGAGAAGAAACGCAAGGCGTCCGCGGCTTGACCTGATGAAGCGGGAACGTTTCCAGATGGAAGCGAAGCTGTAAAAGTTATCCCACACTTGCTGAGTGCGCGAACGGATTTCCTCCGCGGACATGACGGGATGGTCCCAATACAACTTCGGGCGTAGCGGTTGCGGAATGAGCCAACGGCGGGTGAGAGGAATACCAGCGATAGTGGGTGGATTCGCACCGAGGCCCTTCTCCCAGCGGTTGAAATCCACAGTGCCAGGGTACGGGCTTAGGGTGACGAACTGGGCGAAGGTGACGTCGGCCTGCTTGGCCGCAGCCGCGGTCGCATCGAAGGTTTCAGGGCGATCACTAGGCAGCCCGAAAATAAACGATCCGAGCACGTGCACCCCATGACGTCGAAAAGTCTTCAGTCGCTCAATAAGGTCTGCACCGGCAAGATTGAAATCCT
>DATNEX010000108.1:0-4588 GCA_035606605.1 Terriglobales bacterium | reverse complement strand
CAAACAAGAGCACTGCTATTAGCCAAGCGAACCTATATGCCCTGCTTCCGGTGCGCCAGGCGCCTTCGGCCACATGCGCGGATTCCGGGCTTGTTGCGGTCACCAGCGGCGGCAGCTGGTCGATGCCCCGCTCTAGCATGACTTACTCCGGTTGCGTGAGAACGATGACCGAAGCGTACCGGACATGTGGCGCCAATCCTTGATGCAGATCAAGCAGCTTTACTCCTATCTGGACGCAAATATTCGAGCGGATTCACTGGACATATGGGCTGCATAAACGGCCTTGTCGCTTAGGGGAGCGGACAGCGCAACGAGGATGTTTCGTTGCTGAATCGGGGCGGGTAGGCGGGGGATCCGTTGCTAAACGCGGGCGCGAAACTCCGAGCGTCGACACTGAGGTTGGTCTTCCTCGGCCCATCTTAGACCTGATTTGCTTAAGACAGTCTTAACCCTTGCAGTTTAGCATTGTGCCTTTCAATTCCAGGCTTCGAGGCGAACCGACGATCCGCAGAATCATAGGGTTCATCGAACGAGCGCGACTTGCTCGCGTCGCTAACCGTCTATGTACGCGATGGCTTCGATTTCCACTTTCAGCCGCGGGTCCACCAACGCGCTCACCTCCACCAAGGTGGAAGCTGGTCGATTCTCGCCGAAATATTCGATCCGAAGTGGATTGATCAGCGGGCGCTCGGCGACATCGGTCATGAAAATCGTGACCTTGACGACATGCGCGGCCTTCGCGCCTGCGTGGCGCAGGCAAGCGTCCACACTGTCGAGCGCAATACGAAACTGCTCGACGGTGCTCTCAGGGACCGTTCCATCCTTCCTGCTGCCAACCGCGCCGGAAACCCAAACGTGCCGGTCGGCACGCACGACGTGGCAGTAGTGGCTGAATGGCTTCGGCTGGCCGGGCACAAGATGGCGTTCGATCATGGAGGTCTCCTTAATGGCGGGTCCGGAAGGTAGGTCGCATGATAGCCGCTCCGCGCGTTCGGCAGTAATGCCAGCAGCATTGAGTTCCCAAAGGTATTGACTGGTCGTCGCAATTCGTCACCAGCAATGTCGACGGATAAGTGGTCTTTGCCGGGATATCCGTCTTGCGCTTTTTCGTCCTGGCCCGCTTTCTCGTGACCCACTTTCTCACGTGATCCAATCTTCTCTTTTCTCGTGTAACCAGATTTCTCCGTGCCAGTCCATTTGCATCTTGTGCTCTCTACAGGCCGAGTCTTCACAACTCTGCGCATGACGGAAGGCGGAAGCTTGGGAATAATGAGCGCCCGTTGCGCGGGTGCCAATATTTGCGTTGCTCGTCGTGATCTAGCGACAAAACCAATGCCTTCACAACAAGAAAGCAGAAATAAGCAGGCGTAGGTAGCGGGGGATATTCTTGGCACGGATGCAATCAGAAAATCTCACATCGTCGTTGATTTGTTTCCTAATGGCCGCACGAGAAGTTGCTCCCGCTTCACTCTCTGACGTTCTGTTTTCACGGTAAGTAATCGCCGTCTGAGAGCGCGACGCACTCGCCTTCGGCGGCTCTTTGCGGACTATCCGCAAACTGCATTTGCAAATGGATATCTTGGTGCGTAAGTGGTAACTGTGCCAATCCCACTCGAACAAGGTCCTGCGGGCACGAATATCGCTCATCCGCCCGGCCATTGATATCAGGTGGGAAAAACGATGCGGATACGAATTTGGCCGAGTTCACACGTTGAGTCGAGCGGGGAATCGATTGAAGTCAAGCACGGATCCTATGGCTCAGCGCTGTTTGCGTATCCAAAAAGAGGAACTCGTACAATCAGGCGCGCGCGGACTGCAATCGCGGAGATGACAACTACCGCCAGAGTGCAGGAATCAGCGCGGAGGTATCTGAGCGCCCTACTGCTATGCGCGTTGTCCAGCTTGTTGGTCGCCTGTGGCAGTGGCGGTAATGATGGCGGCAGTGGTGGCAGGGAATCGGTGGGTTCCGCCGTTCCCACTTCGACCGTTCCCAATACGGCTGTTCTGAGCTGGGATGCGGTACCGGTCTCAAATGTCGACAGCTACCGTGTTTATTATGGCACAGCCTCTGGAAGGTATATTCAGTCCTACGGTCACGGACTCAACATCGGGAATGTTACCACCCAAACAGTCGCGGGGCTCAGTAGTGGAATCCGGTACTATTTCGTTGTGACCGCCGTCGATACAGCTGGACGTGAGAGTGCCTTTTCGAACGAAGTCTTTAAGGACGTTCCCTGATTCTCCGACTATCGAGAAGCGTTCACGGGTTGATCATTGATCAAGCCATCGGCACCTCGCATAGAGATAAGTTGCTGTGATTGTCGAAAGAGCCCAAAGTTTGTACTCGAGCGCTTAGTCGACCCCGCGTTAGCGACGCGCCACCGCACCGTTGGCCAGCTCAATGCCAACCACTACTGTTCTCGAGAGAGCTTCGATCCGCCCCGCTCGATACTAAAGGAATGAGTGACCATGCTTTGCATGGTTCTTCGACGTCTATGCGCGCTGCATGCATGATCTTCTCCCCGGGTCTCAACCCTCTCCTCGCCCTCCCCGCCACATTCGAAGCCTTGTAACGTATGTGCTGGAAGCAGTGAGCATTGCTTTAAGGGTTATGCTATACGACTAGATAAAAGAGGTTCCGCTTTGGGGAGGTGACGCAGATGAAGACGAAGCTCTTCGCTGTCCTATTCACAGTTCCACTTCTCTGGTTTTCCCAGCAAGCACTCGCCGAGGCTTATCCGAGCCGACCGATTCGGATCATCCTTCCGGCCGCTGCGGGCGGCGTACTGGATGTAGGTGTTCGCAGGCTCACGGATACGTTAAGTCGCTCTTTGGGTCAGCCTGTCATAGTGGACAACCGCCCTGGAGCCAATGGTTTCATCGGCGCAGATGCTGCTGCGCATTCGAAGCCGGATGGCTACACGGTGTTTCTTGCCGCCTTGAACGTCTTGTGCGTAAACCCCGCGTTGTTCGCAAAACTCCCATACGATCCCGTTCGAGACTTCGCACCCGTTACTTTGGGCACCGGGGGCAATCCCATCCTCCTTGTCAGTCCCCGCCTGCCGGTCAAGACACTTGCAGAATTCATCGGGTACGCCAAAGCCCGGCCGGGACAAGTGACTTATGGATCTCCGTCCATTGGCTCGTCACAGCACCTGACCTCGAAACTATTGGAGCAACTTACCGGCGTGGAAATGGTGCACGTGCCGTACAAGAATCAACCACAAGTGATGGTAGATCTCATAGGCGGCCAGATTGACATGGCGATAGAGTTTGCGTCCGTGGCGGTTCCTCACATCAAGGCAGGAAAAGTACGCGCACTCGCAATTGTTGGACCCAAGCGCAAACCGGCGGTACCTGACATACCGACCGCCGCCGAACTGGGATTCCCGGCGTTCGACTTGGCAGGCTGGAACGGTTTTCTTGTCCCTTCCGGCACACCACCGGAAATCATTGCAAGACTCAACAAGGAAATCGTTGCCGCGTTGAGGCAGCCGGAATTTATCGCGTGGATCGACTCGTTGGGCAGCGAGACCATACCAAGCACCCCTGAAGAGTTTGCGTCCCATATGAGGGCGGAGACGGTTCGATGGGCAAAGATCGTGAAAGACGCCAGGATCCAAATGGAATAGTCGAACGGTTATGAATGATCGAATAGTGCCCTGAAGGCCCGCCTCCTCGCGCTACTCCACGGTTCATGGTTCTCTGCGGAGTTCCGCCTCGCGTTT
Source organism: Terriglobales bacterium (assembly GCA_035606605.1). Lineage (GTDB taxonomy): Bacteria > Acidobacteriota > Terriglobia > Terriglobales > Acidobacteriaceae > Gp1-AA145. Next base: position 860 of record DATNEX010000108.1, on the reverse strand, counting down.
CAAGTCGCTGGCGAAGCGTTCGAACACCGGGCCGAAATCCGGCATTGAACCCTTTGCCAGCGGCAACATCAGGCCGGCAAAGTGCTCCTTCATCGCAAAATCGGTCGAGCCGTCGCTGCGTTGCTTCAGATCGAAGCTGCGCACGCCCTTGAATACGGGAGCGAAACCGCCGGTCCACGTCATGTGTTCATTGGGCACAATGTCTGCGACCAAGGGCGCGAAGGTGCGATCCGTGCCGGGAACGTGAAGCCGGAGCCGCGCTCCGTCCCGAATCTCCCCTTCTATTCTGGTGATCATGGAGTTCCACCGCGGATAGTCTCTAGCATCGGTCAGGATTTTCCAGATGCTTTCAGCTCGTGCCTGGATATTCGTCTCAACCAGGCACGACAATGAAAAGGCGCTTTGCATCTGCGTGATTTTCGGTTCCGTCATTTTTCGTCCTGCTTCCTTTCGGCGCCTGAATACTATCGCGCCCAGTTGAGAAAGCCGAACCCCGTGACATCGGGCGATCAAGATAAACTCTGTCCTTGGTTACTCTTACACCTCATGACCCATGGAAATGCCCACGTCTTCCTTATCCGCGTCCGAGCGCTACAAGCTGTTGGTTGGTCTGGTGTTCCCGCGGCCGATTGCGCTGGTCTCGACCCGCAGCGAAAACGGGGTGGCCAACTGCGCGCCCTATTCCTTCTTCAATGCCATCTGCGAGGATCCCATGCTGGTGATCGTGAGCTTCAGCCGGCGCAGCGACGGCAAGATGAAACATTCCCTGGCCAATCTGTTGCGCACCGGCGGGTTCGTGGTGAACCTGGTCGACGAGGGCATCGCCAACGGCATGCACATCTCCAGCAAGGAAGTCGACG
>DATNEX010000104.1:0-13635 GCA_035606605.1 Terriglobales bacterium | reverse complement strand
GGAAGTATCAGTCAATGAGATCTGGCCCCGCGTGCCTTAGGCACCGAGTCACCCATATCACGTTATGCCCCCTCGGATAACCAGAAATAGCTATAGGCCCCGAGCCTCGGATAGAACCCTGGTTGACCTTGAGTCGCCATTTGCTTGTTGCTCTCGCAAACTCGACGGCACCGCTAATTCACCAGAGGACACTTATGAGAATGGGCACCAGTCAAACTTCTCCAGGGAAGCTTAATCATCGTGGGCTGGATCTCGAGAAAACTTCTCCACTCCGGTCGAGGCAGAAGTTTTTTCTTGACATCCTTTTTGATAGAACTCATTGAGGCCGTTCTATACTGACCAAATCAAATGTTGGCCAGCCCTACAGTTCTGTGCATAGACGACGAGGAAAATGGCCTCAAAATGCGCAAATGGCTGCTTGAGGCCGAAGGGTTCCAAGTTCTCACTGCACTAGACGGCCCAAGTGGTATAGAACTTTTTAAGACCCATTCTGTTGATGCGGCCATAATCGATTACAGCATGCCGGTGATGGATGGTATAGCTGTAGCAGAGACCTTGAAGAAGCTGCGACCAGCCGTGCCTGTCATCATGCTGTCCGGATACCCGGTACCGGCGGAGGCAAATAGATCCATTGATACCATTCTCACAAAAGGTGAATCGCCCGCTCTACTGCTCACCACGACTGCGTCCTTGCTCCACATTCGTAGCCACTCCCACGTCGAGCTCGAAGGAAGATACGTCGCTTTTGTTGATGAGCAGCGCCGATATTTGGACGTGACCGATGGAGTTTGTGAGTTGCTGGGGTATAGCCGTTCCGAGCTGCTCAAAATGCGCATTGATGATGTGACGGCCCACACGATGCGCTCAAGCGCGCCCCCGCTTTTTCAGCAGTACCTGATGGATGGCTTGCAACGAGGCTCGTACATTCTCCTCCATCGCAGCGGGAACGAAATTCCCATCACCTACATTGCCAGGGCATTCCCCGACGGATGCCTCGTAGCGCGCTGGGATCCCGAATGAGATGGGGGGGCAGACGCTGGCGAGTTGATGGCGGTTCGCCATCGACGTAACAATCCCCAAAACTCCGCATTCGAAGTGGATTATTGATCCGTTGATTGCCCAACCCCGCCGTCAATCATGTCGTGTAAATTCACGGTGTCGGAGACACGCGAGACATTCAGTTCACTCTGTCCGTCCATTGCCTGCCTCGGCAACCCTGTCACTTCGGGGGCCCGCTTTTCTCACAACGGGCGATGCCTGATCGGGGAGGACTGACCGCAGACATTGTGCCGCATTCCCGAAAAATGGGTAACGGAAACTTATGGGAGACGGGCAGGCAATGGCAGTAGCAGTGAGCTAATGTCTCGCCACAATTCCCGGCTCCCTCGCTACTTTTGACGCAATCCGAATTACGCGGTTGCATTTGCATTTCAGAAAATCGTGAGAACGCTCCCCAGCTTAGCTGAAAATGGCCGCCCGTAAAAAAGAGGTGGCGGCACTCAGAGCGAAAAGAGGAAGAAAACCGTGACCTGTAGGGAGCCAAGCCTGGGGTGTGGGGAGGTGTTTCGGGGCATAGCGTGGTATGGGCACCCAGAAGGGAGCAGTGCGGTTGAACATCTGGTCATGAGCAGAACGGCATGATTCATCTGCACGTAATCAGGCGGGACGAAGCGGGAGGAAGTGGCGCAGCGAAAGGCCAGAACGCGCCAGTTGGAGGCTCCGGAGTTCCTGGATTGCACCTCTAGTATCGAGCCAGAACCGGCAACATCCCGTTATCGCAGAACGAAAAAAAGGAAAATAGAGCCAACAATTTTGATTTTGCTGCGTTAAGATCCCGCTGCCCTGATCTCAGCGGGCTTTTGGGGTTAGTCTGAGCTGAATCCTAAAGTGCTGCTGTGCTCAGAAACGCTCTTTTGAGCAGTTGAGGGATTACCCACACCGCGCGTATGGGAAGCTAATATGAAGGCGGCTCATTCTCCCCCGTGGGAATCCGTGCCGCCTTCATTTGCATGCTTGGCGCCCATTGGGGTAAATCGTAAGTGGCTGGTGGTGCTCAGGGACCTGTCAATTCTTACAGGGTCTTTGCCTCCAGGGTTGCGGCTTCTCTGGTGCGAAAAGGTCGGCATCCTGGGCAGCGCATGTGGTCAAAGTCGATCCGCATTAGTTGGCTCGGCGGGATCTCCATACCGCACTTGCGGACGTTTCACGTTTAGCCAAGCGAGAATCTTCGCATGATTGAGTTTGCGACGGCGAAGCATCGAGCGTTATTGGCCAAGAGACGGTGCAAGCTTGTGCAATCGCGCCCCGAAGATTTGACAGCTACGTACCCTTGCAGTGTCACATTATGAAGCAGCTAATCTTAATTGAGGTTTGTGGGATTGCTGTCGTTCTGCTTCTTGCTTTTTCGGCGAACGCCTGGTTCGGGATGTCGCATGGCCACCCGACGGCGTATGCAACGTGGCTCCAAGACATGGTGCTGCGACACCCGTGGGGCGCAGTTTTAGTAGTGGTGTTTCTGCTTACGTTTTGGGCCTGGAATCCAGATAACCCAGAAGATCGACATGGGTGGCGACAGAATTGGTGGGATGATTGGTGGGGATGATTGATAGGCGCCTGCTTTAGGGAACAACAGCGAATTGAAACTCCGTTCCCGCAGTCGGCAGATCGGAACGCGGACTTGTCCCGTCAATTTTGTTCCCCATTTTTCGACTTCCCCGGCCATAAGTGGCACATCAAGATGTTGACAAGCGCAAAATGCCATATCCCATAATCAGACTGAGACCTTGTACCGGAACAATTTTTTGCATTGGTCGCGCAGAAAACCGCCAATAACGGGTACCGCGTGATTGCCCTTTTCAAAGACGAGTCGGCAGGGGATGAGGCAGGCGCGCCATTTGTACTCTTCTGTCCCACGCTCTCGACCATAGTCGGCTATATCTTCTTGCGAGACTCCATAGACAACCGCACCGATTCTCGCCCAGACGCAAGCACCAGCACACATCGCACAGGGTTCGTGCGTGGTATACAGCACGAACTCGGTCAGGTAGCGTCCATAACCGCTGGACACGTATTTGAGCGTTTCCAACTCCACATGCTTGATGCTTGACCCGGAGGTTTTTACCCGGTTCCCGGCGCTGGCAATGACCACTTCACGCCCGTCCTTTACGCGGGTGATCACCGCACCGATAGGATAGTCCCCTCGATCACGGGCGCGCTTGGCCTCCGCGATTGCGAGCTGCATAAACTTTTTTCTTGGTTTGTAAGAAGCGGTGATCATGCAGGGATCATATCGCTGGGCGAGAAGTCTGGGAACATCCAAGGGTCAATTCGAGCGAAATATCGCAATTGAAAAGAACCAGAAAGGTTCTTTTACGCCTTATTTCGGCGCGGTATCGGCTGAAGATATGACTCCACTAGCTTCAGCCATTTCCCAATCTCGACGTTCGCGTCAGCGGATGCGTTGGATAAGTGGAAGGCGGATGGCATTGGCACGATCGTGGAAAGGACGGCAGCCCTGAGTCGAGAAGTCGGTCGGAGGTTCCGTTGCGGTGTCCTGTCTGACATTTTGCTCACGGGCAAACGGCCCTCCCTAAAGACCGCGGACACCCACTCTATAGGTTCACTGGAACACCGGTAAATACCACTAATGGGCTATGTGGTGATAGATCCCTGTACCGCTCATCGAGGCCGGGAAAGGCGAATGAAAAGCGCAAGAGCGCGATAACGCCAGATCGCGCGTAGGGCTGGAAGCGTGCTTGATCGGTAGCAAATTTGTCGAAACTGAGGGTTGTGCGAATCATCGAATCAAGTGTGTCGGACGCACAGCGTGCAAATGGAATCTATGCCGCGGAGACTACTTGAGAGCTGCTCGCTCGAAGAAATAGAACGCTATGTTCCCGCACTTCGCGATGTGCAACAGGCGCTGGAGCAAGCCGTCAAACAGGGCACTCCCTCCCGGAAAGAAGTCGATATGGCCCTCAGCAAGTGGCTCACGGAATGACAATAATCTCCGACAACTGTCCAAATTTAGCTTGGTCCTACTCAAAGGGTCCACCCCATTGAAGGAATATTCGTATTCATCCAATCGGTTCGCAGTCAAATTCCCGTCCCCTACGGAGCCGCATACCGACTCCGTTCACCCGGGCTTCAAGGTGTGCTGTCCACATGAACCAAGGGGCGAACAGCGGACATGGTCTTCGTCATCGGTTTTGCTGGTTATCTTTTGTCAATTCCGAGGCTGATTTGGGCTTGGGTGCGATGGTTCAAGCCTGAACCCCGTTTCGCAGCTCGTGGGTGGCGAAACATCTTAGATTTTTGTGGCCTCATTCTGGTTTCCGCTATAGGGTTTTTGTCGTGCTGGTGTTCTTTTACTAAACCGCAAGCTTGTGGCATTGCCTGGTACAACACTCGTCTCAGCGTTACGATTGTAGGGCAACAACAACTGTAATATTAAGGGTCGATTAAGTTACTTCCCATGAGACGTGAGGTCACGCTATGTCAGCTCTGATTTTTGTCTTTCTCTTGGGGTGCGTCGCCGGATTACGCTCACTCACTGCTCCCGCGGTCGTGTGCTGGGCGGCGCATTTTGGCTGGTTGCATTTGGCAGGTACCAAACTCGCGTTCATGAATCATCCAGTAACGCTGATTATCTTCACCGTGCTCGCAGCTGTCGAACTTGTTGTAGACAAGCTTCCGAAAACTCCAGCGCGTACCGCACCGACGGGGCTGATCGCACGCGTTATTTTTGGCGGCCTGAGCGGCGCTGCAGTTGGCGCAGCTGTCGGGATTGTTCCATATCTCGGCGCAACCGTTGCTTGCATCGGTGCGTTGGTTGGGACATTTGCCGGCTATCATGTACGCCGAACGCTAGTTTTGCGGCACCTGCCAGACTTCTCGGTGGCTCTCACGGAGGATGTGATTGCGATTCTTGGCGGACTGCTCATCACATGGCGCATCTGACTCGCCATTCACAACGCCTCAGTGGAGCCGAAAAACATCTCGACTCCGGTCGAGGCAAAGCTTCCTTCTTGACATCCTCACTAATAGAACTCATCGAGGGCCGAAAAGGCGGAAGAAAGCACAAAGTTGGAGTAACGAGATATCAACAATTGTGCAGTTAGACTGTGCTCATGACTCTCCCGGTTAGAGAAGAATATTGGCCGCTGGAGAAACACGGTGACAATTGACGGCGCGTGGAACTCGAAGTGGGCCGCTATCAACACCTGCCCTGGTGCGATTTTTACTTGGCATAAGTCCCTACCGGAGTTAAGCTTTGCGCACGTATGGTGCGCCATTCTGTCTTGCTGTTCGCTCTGATTCTTGTTTTGAATGTGCCTGCGAGCCCGCAGCAGAATTGCCCCTTACCACCAAGCCTGCAATCCATACCCCCGGCCGAAAACATATTCTCCGATCAACAGGAGGTTGACCTCGGCGACGCCATGGCTGAGGCCGTGGCCCTACGTGTAAACATTATTCAGAACGACGAGCTAACTACTCACTTGCGCGAGCTGGGCGACAGGTTGATTCACTATCTGCCCCCGACAAAACTAAATTTCCGCTTTTACTTGATCGATCTGCCGCAGGTAAATGCCTTCAGCATTGCCGGCGGCCGAGTTTACGTCAGCCGCAAGATCGTCGCTTTCGCACATAACGACGACGAATTAGCCGGAGTTCTGGCTCACGAGTTGGGCCATATTGTGACTCACCAATCCGCCATCGAGATGACGCGGGCTTTCCGCGAAGTTCTGAGCGCGACGCAAGTAGGGAGTCGGGAAGACGTCTTTCAAACATTTCACCAATACGTGGAGAACGTATCGCGACAGCGCCATCGCAGCCGCGGCGAAGTGGAAAAGCATCAGATCGTGGCAGATCAAGTTTCGATTTACGCTCTCGCCCGAGCAGGTTTCAACGTGCAGTCCTTCCCCGATTTCTGGGACAGATTTGCAGAGCTGCACGGTAAAGCCGGAAGCTGGGTTACGGATCTGTTTGGATCTACGACGCCCGCGCAGCATCGCCTCCGCGACATGATCAAGAGTATGGGTGCATTGCCTCCGGGATGCACTGATCACGCGACGTCCGCCAATGAAACTGAATTCAAAGGATGGCAGGCGGCGGTGGTGGACTATGACAACGGGACTCGGTCTGAAATCCTCCCCGGGCTGATTTCCAAACATAGGCTGAGCGCACGCCTCCGGCCGGAGATCACAAACCTGCGATTCAGCCCGAATGGGAAATACATTCTTGCTCAGGACGATGGCGGTATTCACATAGTCTCGCGAGATCCGTTCGCCTTTCTCTTCTACATTCCAGCGCCAGATGCACATCAAGCCAAGTTTTCCTCTGACTTAACCTCGATCGTGTTTTCGACTACCGACATGAGGGTGGAAGTTTGGGGCGTTGCTGAGCAGAAGCGCACGTCCGTGCGCGAGATCACGGTGCGTGCGCCATGTATGCAGACAGAGCTTTCACCCGACGGAAGCGTGCTCGCCTGCCTCAATACTGAGCACACGCTGCAATTGATTGACGTCACGAATGGTTCAGTGATTCACGAGGAGAAGGATTTTTGGCAGCCGTCTTTCGGTTTGTTAATAGCCATGTTGTTCTCTGCGGCTCGAGAAAATGCTGGCGAAACAGCGTTCAATGCTTTCGGCGCTTTGGCAAACCTGGCATTTACGCCCGATGGCCACTATTTCCTTGGCGCTTCTGGAACCGGCCACCTGGAACCACATCTGGGATACGAGACCATCGGGGGAGCACGGAATGTGCTGTCAACCCAATGGTCTCCAGGCCATGCTCCCGGACTGTTGATGTTCGACATACGAAGCCGCTCAAAATTATCGCCCCCCACTTCAATACAAAATGAGGTTGGGCTGAGTTTCGCCTTCCTGGGATCAGACCGGATCGTTGGGATTAACCATTCCTCGCCCCAAAAATCTCACATTTTGAAGTTCCCCTCAGGAGAAACCGTTGGAAATGTCGAATTCTGGCAGGGACTAAATCTGAGAGCCGCTGCGCACGGAGACTCCCTGCTCGTCGGCCCATTGAAGGACTACCCGCTCGGGGTGATGGATCTGGCCACCAAAGAAAACAAAATCCTGATCAAACAGAATGCCGCTGACATGTTCGATGGCGTGTTCCTCACCGAGCAATTCACCGGCCAATTAGCCCTGCACACTAAAGAAAACCCGAAGGCGTTAGGAGTGTTAGCGCTCCCCGAAGGTGGTCTCGGCAGGTTGCATGCCAGCGCCGCCTCGGGCGATCTCAGGTTGCTGGCAGTTTCATCCAGAAGTCGCGGCGCCATTTGGGACCTCTCTCACGATATCCGCGCTGCTCACACGCCTAGATTCAATGCTATCGGCTTTGATGGCGCGACCGTTTATGCCGATGTTCCTGAGTTCCAGGGAATCCCGCGGCAAACTGCTGAACTGCACCTCGATACAGGTGCGCACAATTTTCACCAGATTAACAAGGACGAGATCGCAGTGCAGCACGGGCTCTATATGTTCGTCACCCAGCCACGAAAGGAGGGGAACGGCAGTTCGAAGAGCGATCTTCAAGTGCGCGACATCCGCTCGGGCAATGTGCTATGGTCGCGCTACTTCCCCGACGAGGTCCCGTTCATCGCTTTCGATACGGAAAACGATACAGCGCTTTTGCGATGGCGCGTTTCCCAAACTGCGGCACGGAAGGAACTGAAAGCCTTTCCAGAGCTAAATCAACGAGCTGGGAAGGATGACTACCTCTGTGAGATCCTGGACGCGAAAACCGGTGATTTGGTTTATCCGCTAATTCTCAAAACGAACAACGGGTCACTCCGTTATCTCCGAACAGGTGCCTCACGAAAGTGGGCCGTGGCTCAAGCTGCGGGGGACCAGATAATCAGCTATTCTCTCGCATCGGGAGAAGAGCAGGGGCACTTTTTTGGAGCAAATCCCGTGATCTCGGCCGTGGGACTTTTAGCGCTTGATAGCGGAAAGCGGGAAGTCACGGTCTATGACCTTGCCTCCTCGGAACCACGCCAGCAATATGCCTTTGCGCAGCCCGTTGCTTGCAAGATGTTCTCCGCCGACGGGAAGCGCTTCATAGTGTTCACCGCCGACCAGACGGTTTATCTCTTTGATTTGACCACCGCCACTGCTCCAGCGGAGCCGGCTGTCGCCAGCCAATGAAACAAGAACGAGTTCTGTAAAGTTCATCCACACTGATTCTTCGCTTGGCGGTTACTCTTCGGCGGCTGCGGTTCTGGTCGGATAAGCCTCGCCCAACGAGACGCTACCGCTCGGTAGGCCCCTATGACATTGCTGCCACTCAGCAGGTCTGCCACATTCTTCGCCCGATCTGGTTCGGCCTGACCCGTAAACATATTGATCGTTGATACATCTCTTCTATAAATCTTCGTGCCTAAAGTCCAGTGACGCGGTACAGGGCTACTCCATGAGCCGGAACAACAGCACTGATGGTGCTGATCGTTTTCTTCGTCTCGCCCGTCCACAGGTTGTGTAAGGAATAGCCGCTTTTATTTTCGGGGAGGGCTACGGTGGATACTGGCACGGAGACTTCCTCTGCCTTTCCGCCGGTGTTGAACAAACCGACGATCATGTCTCCGTTCGGCTCCCTCTTGGCGAATACCTGCTGTTCGCCGGTATTGACCACCCTTTTCGCGGCGATTGAATCTTGGTCGACAGCAAGGACTGCGGAGTTTCCCAGGTATTTCTGCAGATCCGTGGGGTCGAGGTGAGTAAGATCGACGCCAAGAATGAGGGGTGCCGCTCCAAGGGCCCACAGACTGATCTGAGTCTGGCGCTCGACCGGAGTCAGCCCGTTGTTGCTGCCATTGCCTACCTCGAGAGAATCATAGTCATTGAAACCGCCCGGACCGGCGTAGGGCTGCCACTCCGCCACGTAGTTGAAACGTTTGGCAACGTCCGCCCAGCTGGTCAGCGGGTAGCTGCCACCGCCCTTTTCGCAGCGATAGCATTCAACGTCCGGCGCGAATTCCCATTGATTGGCATACTCCATCAATATTGGGGCGAGAGCGACCGTAAAATCCCCCTGCGTGACGTCCAAAACCATGGGCCGCGCGCTTTGCCCTATAGCATGCGACCATGCCTTTACGTCAGCGACGTTGCGGTCTGTCATGCCGTCAATCTTGATGTAGTCGATACCCCAGGCCGCGAGCATTTCGACCCATGAATTGGTATATTCCTGCGCGCCAGGCTTGTTGTAGTCAATGTGCACCATGCCCTTGCAGTTGTAGTTGTTCTCCGCCACAGATGGATCCGCAATCTGGGCTGCCGTGTAGGATGTGCCCTGAATCGCGGTGTTCCGGCTGACTGCCTGCTTGGAAATACCCGGCGTAACATAAATTCCGAACTTCAACCCAAGACTGTGGATGTAGTCAGCCACCACCTTCATGCCATCGCTGTCTCCCTGAGCCGGGAATTTCGATGAGTCTGTGATCCAGCGGCCATAGGAGTCGACGTTCGGACCTTGCGGCCCCGGACACTGATACCAAAAGTCATCGAGGTTAAGGTATTCATATCCCATTTTCTGCAATCCGGAATTGTGCAGGGCGAGCGCCTGAGCCCTCAACTTGCTCGCGGTGGGATTCTTACGGATAAAGCTCCAGCTGCTCCAGCCGAGAACCGGCGTGCGCTCAAGACCATTATTCTCTGCGCCGGCATTGTGCGAGGTTCCCACGGTCAATACCGTGATCAACAGTGCTGCCCCTACCCTGTGCGTGTATTCCTTCAAAACATTCATCGGTTTTCTCTACCACGAGCGGCGGAACAGAAACAACTCACGCACGCTGAGCAGTTCGCAACGCGGACTTGTCCCATCGAACACTCTTCGTGCTCGATCACCTCATCTCAGCATGGATTTCTGGGAGTATCGGCTCGTGCTGCATAGTCGTCCGAGAATGTAGCACGCAATGGTTACGGATGCCACCGGATCACCGAAAAAAAGGAGAAAGTTACTTTGGCTTTTCGCTTAACTGCGAGTAATGCAAAGGAATCAGTTTCTATTAGGGCGGCACTTTCTCCATGCTGTGCGGAAAGGATCTCCACCCGACCACGAAGGCAACTAGTGCCAGGCAGACGCTCAGCCCTTCATCCATTTCTTCCGCCGCATCTTTGTCCCCTGCCTGCTTACCGGATCTCGTATTCAAACCTCGTCAAGGCCTGACGGAGTGACTCGAGATGAAACGCCTCCGGCGGGACAACACTCTGAGGGAGACCTGGATAATCTTTGCGAAATTTTCCGCTGTACAAATACGAAAGATCCTGCTCCACATCCGCATTCTCCATCGCGATATAGAACATCCGAGACGGAAGCCCTTCTTTGGATAGCACGATACGTGCGTCTGCGGGAACTGAAAGCGAAATGATTCCAGCATGGATCGGCTCACGCCTGATGACTTGTCCATCCACCGTCTGAAACTCAAGCGACCCGCCAATCCATTTGCTCCCGGAGGCAACGCGTAGCCTGCACGATGTGCGGGCCGCCTCCGGATGGAAGCCCTGTGGCCGCAGATAGACTGGGTTGGAAACAGCCAAATATCGCACCCGGTCGGGATCGTGATCAGGATCGTCGCCTGAGCCGAAGGCGCGCACGACGATATAGTCGGCTTCGCCCCGTCCCGGAACTTCATATTCAAGCACGCCGCCAGAGAACTTGTCCTTCGCGGCAAGTACTGCGCCGTGTTTTCCGATAATTTCGATTCGCCCAAGCTGGCGGTTCGGGGCGGGATACACTTCAATCCGCAGCCTGTGACGCGTTGCCGGATCAGTTCGGACAACAGAGCCCATCGGTATGCCATCCACAGAGACGTTGAGGAACCCTCCATTGCTGAAGAAAACCTCCCCGGACCGGGCAACATCGCGAATGGCTCGCGTCGTCAAGGGACGGTTCCCCATGTGCGGGTAATTCCTGAAAGTGTCCAGTTCGTTGTGCTGACTGGCTTGATTCAGAAAGAAATCGGTCTCGGCAAAGCCCGGCACTTTCCCGCCCACGTCCAAATACGAAAACCACAGGTCCTGGTAGGATTTGTTGTACACACGATCGCCCATCACAGCCATGCCGTCGAGGTATCCATCCACCATCAAGAAGAGCCCCGACATCGCGGCGATGTTTGAGATGAACTTCCCTTCGCTCACCCACCAGCGGGTGGGATGGGCGAAGACCCCGATTGCGCCGGCCTTTCGCTGTACGGCCATAATCTCGAACAGATTGCGGCGTGTATGCGGTTCGCCTGTGAGCGCATTGATCTCAATGGAAGGATCATCCTCGTAATACTTGATCGGGCGATCCTGCGAGTAATCGTGCCAGGCCGGGAAGTCATACAGGTATCCAAACCACCACACGTGTCCTATGCGGCTCTTTGGTGTTTCATTGTCCAGATAGAAGAAGGTCGAGCCACGGGACTGCTTGTTCAGATTCCTAAGGGTGGCATTTATGCCTGCAGGATCCATGACTGATTTCTGATCGAACTGGCCCGAGTAGTACAGGTCGCGATCCGCTCCCTCAAATCTCTGGAAGTTGGCTTCGTTTGCCGGGTTCCAGGCGCTGCCTACTCCGACAGCCCGGATGCCCAGACTCCGGCACCAGCGGACGAGTTGCTCCTCGGCGACAACAAAGCTGCCTGCCGCCTCCCCTTCGCGAAATCTCCAGTTGTGGGTATGGGTCACGATCGCCGGCCAGTCGCGATCGAGCCTCGCCGGCCGTTCTCTCGGGTGTTCGGAAAGGAGCCTCACCTGCGCTAATGCGCCCATGCTCGATGAGACCCATAGCCCAAAACAACAAAGAAGGAATCGACTCCTGTCCATGGACCATGAAGCCATCGTTACTCCATCTTTCTTACAACCATAACGCAGGCGCTAGCTATTCTGGGCAGCCGGTCCGCCCCCCTCGATCCAATGGAGGTGGACAAGACATGGCGGCGAAAGACCGTTGCAGTTGGTTTTGTAGGCTGCGGTTTTCGCTCGTGATATACAGCTTTCCCGTCTACCATCTACCTCTCATGCTCGCGTTTCCGCCTCGGAGAAGATCAGCGGACCTGAGCCCCTGTTGCCAGCCGCTGTTGGACCTGAGTGCCCTTCACTTACCAGCGTGCAGCCGACTTGGTTATTCAACGCTCGATTAGTGATTCCACACTCGTAGCATCTGGCACCAAGAAACGTTCAGTGAACCGCCCAACTGCGATACCTCCCATTCACCATGCGAGAAAGATGAAAGCCTTCCAAAAGTGGTGTCTTCAGAATGCGATTTGATAAATGCGAATCCACCTCCGAGTTGTCGGAAGACCCACAAAGACTCCTGTCGGAGGGATGATCAAAAGATTTAAGAAACCGGGTCAGGCGTTTGTTTGAGGGCGTATCCTACTCGCCGCAACACCTCAGCAATCTCTGTCAACGTAGAAGAATCGTCGATAGTGGCCGGTATTTTGTAGTCCTGGCCATCGGCAATCTTCTGCATTGTGCCGCGCAGGACCTTCCCCGACCTCGTCTTCGGCAAAGCCGGCACCACCAGCGCAGTCTTGAAGGCCGCTACTGGCCCGATGCGTTGTCGAACCATCTGTACGACCTCGGCAGCAATTTCCTCGTGATTGCGGTTAACACCTCTTTTGAGCACCAGGAATCCTACGGGCACCTGGCCTTTCAGTTCGTCGTATACGCCGATCACCGCACACTCCGCCACGTCCGCATGCGATGCCAGAACCTCCTCCATAGCGCCGGTCGATAGACGATGACCGGCTACGTTGATGATGTCGTCGGTACGTGCCATGACGTACACATAGCCGTCCTCGTCCATAAACCCGGCGTCTGCTGTCGAGTAGTAGCCGGGAAATTGCGAAAGGTACGAAGCGACGAAACGCTCATCAGCATTCCACAGGGTCGGAAATGCTCCTGGCGGCAGCGGCAACTTGATGACGAGCGTGCCAATTTCGCCGGGCTTTGACTCGCGATTTTCAAGGTCAAGGACACGCACGTCCCAACCAGGAACAGGCTTGCTTGGCGAGCCGGGCTTCACCTGCAAGGTTTCAATCCCTAGACAGTTAGCACAGACCGGCCACCCGGTCTCTGTCTGCCACCAGTGGTCGATCACCGGCACCTGTAGGTGGTTCTTGGCCCAGTGCAAGGTATCTGGATCACATCGCTCGCCCGCCAAAAACAAGGCTTTAAAATTCGAAAGATCATACCTCTTGATCAATGCTCCGGCGGGATCCTCCCTCTTGATGGCCCGGAAAGCCGTAGGCGCAGTGAACATTGTTTTCACTTTATGCTCAGAAATGACGCGCCAGAATGCTCCCGCGTCAGGCGTGCCGACCGGCTTGCCCTCGTAAAGTATTGTGGTATTTCCGTGGAAAAGCGGCCCGTACACGATGTAGGAGTGGCCCACGACCCAACCGACATCGGACGCTGCCCAGTAGACGTCGCCTGGATCCACTCCATAAATGTTCTTCATCGTCCACTTTAAAGCCACCAGATGACCGCCGTTATCGCGGACTACGCCCTTCGGCTGCCCGGTAGTGCCCGAGGTGTAAAGAATGTAGAGAGGGTCGGTTGCTGCCACTGGAACGCATTCGTGCGGCTTTGCCGACTCCATGACCTCATTCCAATCGCAGTCACGGCTGGG
>DATNEX010000099.1:0-22225 GCA_035606605.1 Terriglobales bacterium | reverse complement strand
AGCAGATGCTGGAAACCCTGGTCGTTCATGACCAGCATGACCAGATCTACGCCTTCAACTCCGATCTGCAATCCCCAACTTCCGCCACCAACTGAGACGAACGCGGGCGCGCTCCAGCCTGCGGATGTGCGGCAAGATGCCACGCCACGTCCGTGCTTGCCGCCGAAAATGAAGCCTCCCTTAATCAAGTCTGGCACTACCAGGATGCACTTTGCGTTGCTCAATACTTCTTCAGGGATGCCTTTGTCCGGAGCCGCCATAATGGCCTGCAGAACATCGACCGACGATTGCAGACGCGCGACCGAGTCCTCGCGGGCTGAGCCCGCCCATGCGTAGCTCCCAACCAGACCGATACAGCCCAGTAGTAGTAGGGACACTATTTGTTTCATGATTTTGTTCCTTTCAGAACGACGGAACTAAGGGGAGAAAACTTCAGATGGGCTGACTTAGTTCAGAGAACCTGAAAGAGAGAGCGGAATTGCTCGCTCCAGCATTATGATGGCCCTCTACGGAAGGAATAGCTGATCTCAACTGCTCACTTTAACTCTGGAGTCATTTTCACGAGGCTACGAGAGTTTCTGCCAAACTTTGTGTATCGTGACCTGCCGGGAGAACTGTCGGCGGGATACCGAACTGTTACCGCACGTTGGAGGCTGATTGGACTCGGTGTCGAACATGCCGAAAAGACAAATGTCGGGTTAGTCCAGAGCGTCGCGGTTGCCCTAAGCATTCTCGTTCTGCTCGGTTTGGCAAACCGAGGTCAGCGCCCACGGCAACGTTCTCGGACGCCGTCATCACGGAAATCGTCTAATTGAGGAGACTTCGGTTTCGCGTCATCGGGCTCGAAGGAACCGCTTCAGCTCCAACGGTACTCATGCCGTATCCACAACGTCAACCACGCCCCGCGGCCTGAGCTGCTTTGTGAATTGAGGCTCGACATAGCTGGGGCATCCCGCAATGAGCGAAATTGCATTTTCCCGGAGCTTTACAAGCGGTAGGATTGTAAAGAGCAGTATGGCATTGAAGGCTCCGGGGGGTTCGGTGCTTGCGTTAGGTTTGGAGTCAGCGTGGTTCACATTTAAACGATCGCTAATAACCATCTACAACGATGTTTACGATGAACATCTCTTCGTTTTTGCGGCTGGCCTGTCCTACTATTTCGTGCTCTCATTGTTTCCACTGCTGATTTCGTTGGCGTCGCTGCTCGGGTACGTACCGATTCCTCACCTGTTTGAAGGCCTTCTAAGCTTAATGGCCAAGCTTGTCCCTGGAGATGGAATGAGCTTGGTGCGCAACATCGTTTCTGATGTCGTCAGTCACAAACATGCCCACTTTCTTACGCTGGGGTTGATCTTCACGATTTGGACAGTTTCGAGCGGATTTGCTGCCATGATCGACGGTCTTGATATCGTATATCGAGTCCGCGAAACACGCCCAGTTTGGAAAACTCGACCAATTGCTTTAGGACTGACGTTGCTTGCGGGCTCTCTGTTACTAGTAGCCGTAGGGTTGATGGTCGAGGGGACGTACTTTGGAGTATGGTTTACAGACAGATTCGGTCTCAACCCCGCTGTACTTGGCGCCTGGCATTACCTGAGGTGGGGCATAGCTGTTGTCTTTGCCGTACTTGCAGCACAACTCCTCTACCATTTCGGTCCGAATCTTAAGCAGCGCTTCCGCGACAGCCTAACCGGGGCAGTCGTTGCAGTGCTCGCCTGGATCGGGTTGTCATTCCTGCTGGGGAGTTACTTCCGACACTTTGAATCTCTTGATAAGACTTACGGACCCTTGGGTGCCGCGATCGGTTTATACGTGTGGTTTTATCTTTCGGGCTTTGCCATACTATTCGGCGGGGAAATTAACTTCCTGCTTAGCGACCTGCGGAGACACAGGAACCCGCAACCGTCCAGCCATGCACATACTCCCCTCGACGATCTGAATGCTGCGGCGTGAATGACTTGCAGGAACCGGTGGTCGGAACAAACGAGTGGCAGCAAGTGTTCATCCTTCGCGATAAATCAATTTTGACATCGAAAGCATGCCGTGGATCCTCCGACAACGCGCAGAACGGGAACGATTGAGAATGCGACCCGCAGGAATGTATAAGCGGACGGGATTCCCCAGCCTCCAATCGTCGCTCGCATATTGACCCTCAATCGGTCCCCGTTGCGCTCCTGCCGTTGCAGAATTAGGAAAGACGGATGCAGAGCCCGCCGCCGATTTTCCAGGAGGAGTACGATGGAAAATTTCCTCAGAGTTTTCGTGGTCGCGGTCTGTGTGCTTTTGCCCCTGTCTTCTGTCGCGCAGAACCAGCGTTCCGATGACGACCGGCGTCCCAACCGGGGCTACGGCATCTCCCACGATCGCTGGCAAGGGCGCTTGTCCGCCGAAGACCAGGCCCGGTTTGATAGCTATTACTCGCGTTGGCTGGATTACGTCCAAACCAACGACCAAAACAATCGAAACAGCATGGAAGACCATATGCGAGACGTGATGTCTCACTACAACATCCCGTCTGACGTGCCCTTCGATCAGATCGCATCGAAAAATATTAAGGGCTACGGCATTCATCGTCGTCCCGATCAGGAGGGCGACAACGACCGAGGCCAGGGTGGTGATCGTGACCGCCAGTGGCAGAGCCGCTTGTCAGCTAAAGACCAACACCGGTTCGACCCTTATTATTCGCGCTGGCTGCAAGCCAGGGAGGCCGGAGACTGGCACGAGACCGCCAGCATGGAAAAGCTCATGCATGATCTTATGGCTCACTACTCCATTCCTCCGGACGCGCAATTTTCCATATCGCATCGGGCCCAGCCCAAAGAAACAGGCGCCACTGAAGAGTGGGCGAACCAGGAGTTTAAATGCATCGCGAAGATCTACTGAGCCGTGATCTGCTTAGCGAAATCGTGCTGTTGGGCTTCGCCGAGCTGATATTCGTATCCCTGTTGCTGTTCTTAATGGCTGCGCTCAGACGCGCTTGAGCGCCACCCAATTTTTTCTTCGGGAAGAGGATTCATGCCGGAAACCGTTCAAGTCGGTACGATTTTGGTCAAGGAATCGCCCGAGATTATAACGGGCCGCGGGGTAAGCTGATTCGGGGTTGCTGACGACGAAAGGTTTGGCGTTGTGGTCTAAACTATTTCGTGAAAGCGTTGCAAGAGCGGGCTGGCTAGGGCTGTACAACAGGTTGTTCTCAGTGGGTGATCCACTTAAATTTGCGCCGGGCGTGATGGACCCTTGAAAGCTCCGGATGCCCAGAGCTGGAGTTTCTGCCCGCGCGCGCCTGGATGCTGTTTCTGAAGCCACATGAGGCGGCGATCGGTCACGGTCAGTGTCCTGGTGTAGGTGATTGGATCCATCTTCGACTGCTGAGTGCTCTCTAGACCGGCGGTCATGAGGCCTCTTCGCAAGCTATTGAGTCAGCTTCCTCTTCTTCTTTTGAGTACCCGGTCGCATCATCCACCCTTGGGCTTTCGTTGGGGCAGCCTTCATCGCCCATTCGTAAAGAGCCATCGTCGTTTTGGCTAAGAACCTTGGGCTCATCGGGAAATCGCGCGACGTCGCCATCCGCGCGGGACCGACCTTTAAATTGGAGTCTTCTGGCGGAGAACATATGGCGATCCTTTCGAACCCACGACCCTAATTCAATCTTATCAATCCGTGCTTGCCCAATCTGGTCAATAAAGCGCACATTTCTATTCCGGGCGCCATTCTCGTCGCGAAGCATGGGCTTGCTTTGTGGAACGACGTTTTCGATCACTTCACTCGCAGGCATCTAACAAGGAAAGCAATGGGTCTACTACGGATCAAGCCGATTCTGCAAACCTCGGAACGCACGCTACGGGGACGAGTTCCGTCGCTTTCGATTGAGATCACCTGCGAATGCCCACTCCGCTGTCCAGGATGCTATGCCTATGAGACTCTCATCTCGGAACCACGAACTTGCGAAGTCTCTCCGATTTCAAGGGACAGGAACTGATCGCGCGAGTCCTCGCCCTGATGGATCAATACAAACCACTGCATCTATCGATCGTTGGGGGCGACCCGCATCCACGCGCCGCGACACTCCATCTCCGAAGCAGTGGCGTTCCGGCAATAGGCGAAACTCTACTTCTATATCGAGTGGACGAAATCGCGCGCGAACAGGTAAGCGCGTTGCGGACTCGGGCTATCGTCGACGACTTTGTTCAGCGTAAACGTCAAGGATCATTCGTCAGTTTGAGAAGTGAAGTGAGCAGAATCGGACCGGATGCATATCGTGGCTACTGTGCTCGGGTCGAACCGTCGTTTCAGGTTCCAGCAGCACTTATCGAGATGCTTCGATCCATTAGAACCAGTTTGGATCGATTCGACGAGGTGGAGTCCCTCGCGCTTATGTATCACGCCTATATGATGACCGACGCATTCCTGTGGTGCTACCGTGGCACATTCTCCGAGGAGTTCAAAATCTCCGATTCTGAAATCGCTGGATGGCTGATCCGTTTCACACCTGAGCTTGTCGCCCTATGGAGTCGGGTGCTGGCTCGCTCCGCAAGTACTTGGCGCCTTCGCTAAGCCGCGACCATCTGATTCACCAGTATTTCCTTCACAATCTCCTGCACCGTTCCTGGAAATCTATCGGCAAATTCCTTTAACCTCTGGTGGTTCAGGAACTGGATATTAAGTTCATCAAGCGGCGTTGGCAGCCCTTCCTGCCGGTTCAAGTAGATCCAATCGAGCAGCGCTTTTTCGGGCAATGCGATCTGGTACGTTGTATAGCGAGTCCGCTTTTGTTCGAAACCCCAGTAGAGATCTCTCGAAATCTTTCTGTATGAGATCGTGAGTGATGGGGTACGAAAGGTCTTTGGATACCCAGTCGTGACACAAGTAAGAATGGCAGGGCTTTGGCTCGTTATGCCTCGGTCCACTAGTGCCGATTCGAGAGAGACGTAAGAGTCCGGGCGCAGAACGTTTACAAGCTCACGGGCTGAAAAGTTTTGATTCAGCCGATTGATATAGACCTTATTAGACACATGTTCCACCAGCCCGCGATTCTCATACCTGCGCAGAGCATTGCGGGCCGCTATCTCGCGGATGTTGTATCGGCGAGCTAGATCATCCAATCGAAGGAGACTGCTCGTTCGCGCTTCTTCAGCCAGGATAGTCGTCCAATTCATATGCCTCCTAGAGCCAATCTGTAAAAACCGTTTCGAGGGAAGATCGCAGCGTTTTGAAGTCTTCTTCAGCCAGTTCCTTAAATACCTTTTCGGGCAAGATGGGGCGGAGTTCGGCTGTGCAAAGTTTAACGTCAATTCGATCGATTCTCTTGCGGATCAATTCCGAATCGATTTCATGCATTTGAATGAAATCGTCAAGATGGGCTTTAAGATTTTCTCCAAGGTTCGCCCCTCTCGCGAGTAGGACGTTGATATCAAAAGCGTCTCGCGACTTTATTATCCGGCGTTCAAGAAAGGTCTCGCATTTCTGAAACAGCAGCGCGTCGGCGCTCGGCGTGACCACGATCTTCTGATCGGAGTCCGCGATCTCCTTCCGAACTTCCTCAGACTTCAAGACTGTGCCCCCAATGCGTGTGAGGTCGACACTGAACAGACTTCTGTCGTTCGATTTGACCCAGATCTTGATAAAGTCCTTTTTGCCAGAACCAGTTTGGAACTCTAGTTTGCCCAGCCCGAAAATCTCGCCGAGAGGTTGAATGCTGGCCTCAATTACTTTGGTGATGTCTGAAACCGGAGGCAGCTCTTCAGCCTTGGCTAGGAGATCCAGGTCACGAGAGAGCCGGGGGCTGTCGTAGAACAGCACCAGGGTCGCACCTCCGAACATAACAAACCTGTCGGGAAATGCAGAAAAGAGCCCGGAAGCGCATTCCTCCAGCAGGACAAGGATTTCAGCTTCGGTCTGCTGAAACCCACGCTTCGTGTAGCGCTCTACTCTCTGCTGTAGATTCATAATTGTAAAATACAACATTTAATACGTAATTTGCAATAATAACTTTGGTAATAATCATAATTAGCACTATATTTGTGTACTTTTGCAATTAAAACTGCAAAGCTTACCAGATCGAGGGGCCCATCCAGCCCGTTCAGGAGGCCTATGCACAAACTGACTTTCTTTCCTCTCGGCAATGCCGATTGTTGCCGTATTGATCTGGAAGCAGGCGAAAAGATCCTTTTCGACTACGCTGACATGCGGTGCGCAGAGGACGATAGCGACTTGCGCATCGATCTACCGGCAGAACTGCGTCAGGACTTGAAAGCTGCAAATCGCGATTTTTATGACGCGGTTGGATACTATCGGGACCGATCTGTGGTTCTTCTCGGTTTTTTTTGCGACGCAGGTTCGTACCACCTTAACGGGAATGATTACGCATTCCTGAACAGCGGGGGTACGTTCAAGGACATCAAAGTCCCCAATGCTGCCACGAGTGAGGCGACCGGAATCAACGGCAATGGATATATCACTGCAAATGCGTTCGTGAATAGTAAACTGCGGGGCTTCACCGCACGTTGTCATTAGAAGAAGGACTAGCATTCTGGCAGGCATGCATCACCTGCCCTGTGCGGTCTTCTTCAATCATGTCAGACGTGCTCTCTGTGCAGCTGCAATACGAGCACGAGCCGCAGCGTTAAGCTTGTGCGCTGAGCTGCGGCAGGAATCCATGGCAAGAATCCGCAAACTGCCTAAGAAGTCTTTGGACCCGGTGAGTACTCGGAGATGTTCAGATTGGGTCGCCGAGAGAGGACCAGCTCCATCGGTTCCGGAAGAGCGATTGAATGTGGCGACGAAGCTATTCAGATCGGGAAAATGGTTTGCAGTTAGCGGAGCGGTATTGGCAGAAAGGAAGGTCCAGAGACTTCTAAGCAGTTCATGCGGTTGATCACCATCTATTCGCTACCGGCTTAGCACCAGCAGACCGTCATTGTTGATGGAATTGCACACATTGAAGTGGGGAAGCCCATCGCCGAGCTGTTCGTCCCCCGACATCTACGCGCGGAAGAGGCCAGTGCCCGTGAATTGGAGAACGTTAGGCTACTCCCAGATGACCTCGACATCATTGACCAGAAACGAATCCTTCGGGAGAAAATAGCTGAACTGGAAAAAGAAGATTCTGACGGTCACAAGATAGCAGCCTGACGATAACAATATGGCACTCTGAAGATAACGAAGTGAGGCCCCGCCACCTCCAATTTTTGCTTGTCATTTTTGCTTTTGGCTACCTGCGGGACGTTTTGCCAGAGCGAACCTCCTTCCAGGAAGGTGCTTTCACTATGGCGGCCAACACTCACACGAAGTGCAGCGCCCGTGTAGGGGTCAGCAACCTCGCTCGATTTCAACACCATCTCACGGATGCTGGCTTGACCACTGGCGCATTCGTGGATTCCGCAAACCAGAGACACGCCTTTCTGCTGAAAGGATCTACGCTAACTCCAATCGTGAGACCTTATGGCGCGAGTCCGGCAGGCATTAACAAGTACAACAGTGTTGTAGGCGCGTATACCGACAGCAGTGGACATGACCATGGCTTCAAACGCTACAGCGATGGCAACACCATTCATTTGAGCTATCCCGGCGCAATCAACACCGGTGCGGTAGGCATCAACGACAGTGGTGTGATCGTTGGCACCTATCTCGGAACCGATAGCGCTGAGCATGGCTTCATTTACAAAAGTGGTCAGTGGGCAAAGTTGCAGTTCCCAAACGCGTCACAGTCGACCGAGCTCTTCGGGATCAGCAACTCAGGTGTGATTGTTGGACAGGGCCAGGCCCACGCATACATGTATGCAAACGGAACAGCCAAGGAAATCGCTGTGCCCGGTTACGCGCAGACCGAAGTCAGGGCCATCGCTCCAGGTGGACTGATCGCTGGAATGGCGGGCCTGACGCATGGGTTCCTGGCGTCCTGCCACTGAACTGTAAGGCGCACAAGTTCCATCTCAGCGCTGAAGTTTGGGCAGGAAATTATCCAGCCGTTCAGGAGATGTTCATGTCAGTTTCGGAGTACAGCCTTAACAGGCTGTCGTACGTCTACAGGGTACGACATAGTGCCAGTCAAGTTTTCGTCATCGCTATAGCCTTGTGCTTGATCCAGACTTTCCCGGCCTCCGCGCAAACGCAGGCCAGCTGCACATTCAGCATTTTTCAGCTCAATGACTTGCAAACAACGGTTTTTGGTATCAATGACTTTAAGACCGTAGTGGGGGAAGCAGATTTCACATCCAAGCCCGAAAAGGGATTCATCAGGTACTCTGGCAGCGGCGTCAGCTACTATTCGGCGCCCAACTCCGCCGCAACTCGCTTCACGGGAGGGAATGATAGCGGCGTCAGCATCGGCGTTTATTCTTCGCAAAGCGCTAGCACCATTGCGAAAGGGTTCATGTTGTCGGGTTCGAGCTTCACTTCAATCGTGCATCCGAATGCAGTTTGGGGTACGACACTGACCGGCATTAACAAATACAACAGCATCGTCGGATGGTACTTGGACGCCAATGAAAATCCGCACGGGTTCAAGCGATACAGCAATGGAAGCTTCAGAATACTTCAATTCAACTCCGGCACCATAGACACAATTCCGAATGGCATTAATGACTACGGAACCATAGTGGGGTGGTACAACACCCAACATGGATTCATTTTTCACAATAACGCGTGGGCAACACTCGATTACCCGAACGCGAGATCGCTGAGGAAATGTCCAAGGAGCACGATTCCGACAAAATTGAAGCGCTGAGTGAGGAGTTAATTAACGGATGAACAAGCAAGCGGACCCACGGATAGCGCGCTAAAACGATTGGGCGAGTTAGGCTGCCTTTCCGTGGATCCGTCTAAATGCTTCAGAACTGTTATTTCAAATTGCTTACTCCAGACTTAAACGGCGAAGCATCCGAGTTGGACTTGAGATCAACGACATTCAAAGTTGATGGCATCTTCGATGTTTCCCTGTCCTTTGTACTGCGCATGCTTCGGAAATGGGCAAAGAGGCCGACTTCGCCCTGGAAATGCTTTCCCTTTGGCGGTTAGTGATAGAGGGACCGTACCTTTTTCTACCCAGTTGACCATTGCCCTCAGCAGGTCAAATTGGTCTAAGGCTTGCCCACCCCCGCAATGGCCCATCCCGGGAACAAAGTAGAATTGGCTCCATTTTGAGACCGTATCGGGACCGCCATTCGCGTTCACCATATCCTTGTAATAGCCGAAAGTATCCAGCGGAGAGAACCAGGGATCGCTGTCGCCGTGGTAAAAGATCAGCTTGCCGCCATGACTTGAGAAAGTGGTGAGGTTAGTAGCCATCGAGTCGACAAGAGGCTGAATACCAGCGAGCGCCTCCTTCTCGGCGTCTACTTCCATGGCAGTGGTTGCGGGTCCGAAGATGCCTGGGCCGGGTGAAAGAATTCCTCGAATAGGGCCACTCGCGGTAATACCTGTGTCGTATAGAAAACCGGGATAGACTTGGATTCCACCGGACGTCTTAGGACCATCGATCGCCTTCTTCACCGCGGCGACTTTCTCGGTAGTCAGACAAGATTGGCTCTGCCCCTCCTTGCACGTCAAGACGGCAGGATCGAAGTCGCACCCTAGAGGATCGGAGATCATTCCGTCAGCCACTCCATCTTTTGCGTCGCACTTGTTCAGAAGTGCGTCTGCAATCAATTTTTGATCGCTATCGGTAATAGCCTGGGTAAGGATCGGTTTGCCAGCCGCGTCTTTTGGTGCGATTTGGTTGAACACAACTGGTATCCACTTCCCGATCGCGAGGTTAGAAAGTCCGGTACGCATGGCCGGATCACCGGAAATGATGCCGTCAAATGCCATGGGGTAGCGCTGGGAAAGAATCATGCCTTCGCGGCCGCCCGTGGAGCATCCGGAGAAATAGGAATAGGCTGCGGGCTTACCATAATGCTGAGCAATGAGTTGCTTGGACACTGCTGCGACCTCAGCGTTCGCAAGATAAGCGAAATCCAGATAGGCCTGTTGATCTCTCACGAAGCTGAAATCAAACCCAGGATGGTGGCTTTTATGTCCCGTATCGGTGCTCACGACCGCAAACCCGCGCATGAGTCCGGGTACTTCTCCCGCCGCATTCAAACCAAGGGGCGGCAACACGACGCCGTTACTCCCCCCTCCACCTTGCATGAGAAAGTCGCCGTTCCACTTTTCCGGCATGGCCAAAGCGAACGTGATGCCAAACTCCTCTGCATCAACTCCAGTTCGACGATTGATCATGCCTTCTACCCGACAGTATGCGGGGAGCGGACCGATTTGCCCTGCCCATGGAACACTCTCGCTTGTTCCGGCAGCAATCGCCGCAGCCTTCACGATCTGCACCTTGGGCGTTGTGAACTTCAGCAGACTCGCACATGAGTCTGGCTGCTGAGCGTAGGCCGTCCCAATGAGCGCGAAGGCGAAGCAAGAGATAATTCGTGAGAACTTTGAATGTTTGATAGAAGAGAGCTTAGCTTGCATTGGCCCATGCTATTGGATTGTTCAGTAATACTCAAAGGCTTTGGCAAAGGAACGTCCGAGCTCATTAGTTTAGAGCCGCTCGGACCTTCACTGATTCTTCTTTGCCTAGGTAGTCGATTGTCGCATCCGGTTGCGCACTCGACGCTACTCCTGTACCGTGTCCGTCTCTGACAATCACGATCCGAAACGTTCTATGTTCCAGCATTCCGGGGAAATTGCCACTGCGATCTCCGATTGTGAGCGTGTTAGAGCTGTTGTCCCAATGAATGGGAATTACGGAATAAGCCCCGTGTTCATAGTCGTAATTGTCGCCCTCGTCTTCGTAAAGATTGAAGTCGGCGTTCGATCCCCTATAAACACGTAACTCGATGGGGTCTGCTTTCGCGGAGGCGAATTGTACAGACGGGCCTAGAGTTACGATTGAGCCCCGTTTAGCGTAAATTGGGATCCTGTCTATCGGTGCATCAGCCCTGATAGTCTGGCCGCCGTTTACCTGTTTGCCGGTCCAGAAATCCACCCAACCAATTCCCGCTGGAAGGTATAGATCTCGATTCGTAGCTCCTTCGGTAGCGACTGGGTTAATGAGCAACGATGCGCCGAACATGAACTGGTCGGATATGGTCCGCAGCTTAGGATCTGAGGAAAACTCCAAAGGTAACGCGCGCATGAGGCTTTGACCCGTGCTGGTCACTTCCCAAGCGGAGGAGTAAATGTAAGGCAGGAGGTGATACCGCAACTCATCGAACTGCGTGGCGATCTCCAGTACCTTCGGACCGTAGTTCCAGATCTCCGCGTTCGAAACCCATCCGTGAACGCGGAAGATGGGGCAGAAGGTGGCGTACTGGAACCACCGGATCAGCAGCTCATGGTAGGCCTGGTTGGTATATTGATCCTCAGGCCGAAAGAACCCGCCAGCATCCGTCGTCCAATAGCGTAAGCCCGACATACCGAAGCTCAGGCCACCTGCGATTTGTCGCTGAAATGTGAGCCAGTTTGCGGAAATGTCACCTGACCACGAAATGGCTGCGTACCTTTGTTGTCCGGCGAACGCAGAACGAGTAAAGATCACAACCCGCTTCCGGTCTGTAGTTGCCCTCTGTCCTTGGTAGATGGCCTTCGTGACATACAGGGGATAGGCGTTGCGCACCGACTCGCCGGAACCTAGAAACGTCTGACGGCCTTTGAGAATGTCGAACTCCGGCTCGGATGCATCCATCCACCAACCATCTAATCCGTAGTCGAAGATTCCCTGCTTGAGTTCCGCCCAAAAGGTCGTTTGGGCTTCCGGATTGAAGAAATCAGTCCAAGGAGTTCCAGGAATCAATAGCGACTTGGTATTCATGCGCTTGTAAATGTCCGAATCTTCTCCAAACCGCGACCAGATCGAGATGGGCACGTGTTCATTCATGGCATGGAATCGCTCCATCATCTCCTTTGGATTGGGGTAGTTGCTCTCGTCAAACCTCATTGCATTCCAGCCGTACTTACCCGAGTATTGCCAGTCCTGCACCAGCGCATCCACCGGAAGGTTCCGTGTGCGGAACTCTTGCCCAACCCCGAGAATTTCCTGCTGGGTGTGATATCGCTCCCGGCATTGCCAATATCCATACGCCCACTTCGGAAATAGCGGCGCTTGGCCGGTAAGCAGAGTTCACCAACGAGTTGCGAAGAAAGGGCGTTTTTGAATCCCTCCCTCTCTGCCATTACGTGCCGCCTCCAGGTAATCCCGGATTGTTTTTGTCGGAGGCTTCTCCTTATTGGCAGTGCGCTATGAACGACCCGGCGCTGGAGGTACCGGTCACATAACCGCCGTCGTTGATACCATTAACCGCCGTCGTTTCGCCGTTTGGTCCTAAGACGTTCTTGAACTTGCCATTCACGAAGAGAAACCCGCCCCCGACGCCGTTCGCGTCAATCCACGAGCCAACGATGACTCCCGCAGAATTGATGTCGTTCAAAGAGGTTTGGAAGGCATTGGGATAGTCGAGCGTTTTATAGACCCCATTCGCCAGCACGAACCCGTGGCTGGGATCTGGGGCAAAGGGTACAGCGTTGGAGACATACCAGCCTACAACGATCCCTGTGTCGCTGATGCTCGTGGGATTTGTGTTAATCGCCCCAGGCGGCGCGATTGGGGTGAAACTGCCATTCTTCCACATTTTGAATCCGGTCCACTCTGGACCGAAATCGGCATCGTCATTGTATTGGTAAGTTCCCACCATTGTGTCCCACTTGTTAATCCCAGTGAGGATGGTCTGGGGGGCACCGGGATAATCTATCGTCGTCGCGCTGGAGCCGGAAACAATTAATCCACTACTGAAGTCGACGTCGCCCACGGTAACGCCAGAGGCATTGCGCTTGGAGAGGTGCGTCTGAGTTGCATTCGGAAACTTATAGGTCGTGACGCCTCCGTTTGAATAACGGACGAATCCGACGATGCTGCCGCCGCTAAGCACTCCTGTGCCGACAACCGTGTTCCAACGATTGATTCCTGAGGCCGAGAAGCTTTTGAAAAATGTCCAGTGATCGCAAGTTGCTGTTCCTTGCGCGTGGCACAAAGAAGATACAGAGAACACGAGCCCTGCAATCAGAGTTATGCGGAAGTGCATGGTAATACCTCGTATGCGACAAAGATGCTGGTTTCATTTTGTGCGGCTACACAGGAAAGCATGTACCGCGAGTAGGTACTCAATCAGACGGGGTTGCTTGTTGCTCTTGCGTTTCGGTTTTGACAATTGAGTGCAGGCGATCCGACTGGGCACCTACCTTCAATGCCAACCTCTCCCCCTTCAGTTGCACGTTGCCGTGTAGCCCCCCACGCAAAAGCCAGTTGATGATGAGAATCAGTCCTCGCCGGGCGCTGATTCCCACCGCGACGAACACCGAATCCGTGGGAGTGTTCGGCACGGGAAGAACTTTGAATGTGCCGTTCTTGTACAGAAACGCAGTGGTAACCGTTTGGCCAGAAGGATGGAAAGAAAAGTAGATTGCAGGGGCAACATGGGTGGTACCTCCGAATGTGCAGAGATGCTGCCCGGAGTTGATCTGGTTGTTGAAACCTTTAGCCACTCCATAAAGGTCAGCTTCTTGGAATACTACAAGGATGGTGCAGTTTCTTTATTGCTCAGGGTCAACTTCTCATCAGGGCTGGCCAGCTAAGGGCTCAACCATCTGCCTGCATTTCCCACATCGCAGATGGTCAAAATCGAGGCGCTCCCGGTCATTGGGTTGCAAGCGGCTGTTGCCGCTATCAGGGATTCGCTCACCTGGCTTGGGAGTCGATCGCCTGATTGGAATCCAGATGCACACGTCCCGCAATTCGTAATTCTGGGATTACGAACTCGGTGAATCCGTCGTGTCTCTTGATGGCGAGGGATTCGCAACATCCACGTTCAGGCGTCTCGTAACGGATCGAAGCATATGATCCTTTGACTTGCACTTGTACGTGAAGCGGTTGTTCCACCGCGTAGTTCACAAATTCGATGGCCTGCATGGCTCCGTCATCCTGCCGATAGGGCACGGCAATCGTAGTCAAGCCATTCCACAGACTCATCAGCATATTTCCCTTCCCCAGCAGCCGACGAATGTCTTGGGCGAAAGTCTCGGGATCTGTGACGGGCTCAGAGAGCTCAAGCACTTTCCCCTGTCCGACAGCGTAGGAAACCGTATGTTCGTTCACCCGAACGGCTTCAGAGTTATGCCACGGATAAGAACCATTTGCTTCCACCAGCACGACTGTCTTGCCTTGAGTCGCAAGGTCAACGATTCGACGGCAACCTTCTGTATCAGGTTTCGCAAACACGACTACCACATCGAAACCTTCAAAGGATCCCAATTTCAGGTCGAGGGCGCTTAACACTTTGAACGGAAGATTATGACGAGCCAGCAGATTCATGTTTTCGTCGGTTGGATTGAGATCATCGACGACGACTGCGACGTTAGCGGCGGCATCGGTCCGTTGCTCGGCCGTGCGCGAGTAAAACTCTGCATGGGAGCGCACTTCGTTCCAGCGTGCCCAGGCCGCGGGATCGTGTGCGCTGAGACCACTGAGCAGGTTTTTATCAATGTTCAGAATCAAATCCGCATGAAAGGCTCCTGCCTCAGCCACGGCCAGCGAATAATCCGCTGCTGTAAGCGCCGGCGATCCCGATTCTGACGACTGTTTCCACGAAAAGCTGTAGACCGGAACCTGCCCTTGATTGGACCTCTGCTCAACCTTGACCAGAGCGAGATTCGTATCAATCCAAGGTTGGGCAGTGGGGCTCGAGACCTCGAGCACAGAGCCTCGCTTAATCACCACGCTCCCTCGCATCTGTGGCCGCTTGCCAACGGGACTGAGCACCACGAAGTTGATGTTGGGATGAGCCGATCGCAGCTTTGGCAGAGACTTATTGAGCTCTGCACTCTCAGACTGGCGACCAGTTAGGATGATGGCCTCCAGGCCACTTGCGCCTTTAGCTGCGGCCGGAGCCTGGCGCCACGGGACCTCGAGATACACCCGATAGCCCTGTTTCTGTGCCGCTCTCACCTGCGCCCAAACCGTATCACTCCAGGGCAGCACTAGGTTGTTGAAACCGAGTTCCTTCGCTGGGAGCAAATCAGCACTTGCCCAACGCACGAAAACGTCGCCCCTAGCGTAAGGGGAGACAAGAACGAATACCACGAGGAGAAACTTGGCGCCGATGTTCATGGGTTTTTGCCAGGACTGAACGGAGTCGAAAGGACTCTGCCAAATAGAATCTCGGGACCGCCGGTCACGGCTTCCACCTGTGCCTCATCTGAAATCCAAATCGCGGAAACCTCCGCCATATTCTTGATCAAAGCCCTACCCTTTTCGGGGCCGAGAAGCAACAAGGTTGTCGACAAAGCGTCCGATGCGGAAGCGGTTTTTGAAACGGCGCTGACCGTAAACACGGTTTTCAAGGGCATTCCGGTATCCGGATCAATGATATGCCCGAGTGAATAACCGCCCAGCAGACTCCGCGTGGTTTGCTCTGAAGTGGATACACTCTCATCTTTGAGCATGATCTTTGGATCTACCCGGCGTGAGGGATCCCGCAAATGCACGAGCCAGCCTTTCTGGCCAGGAGGAGACCCCATCGCGAGAATCGTGCTTCCCCCCGCACTGATCAAGGCATCGCGGACTCCCAGGACGCGCAGGACTTGAGCGGCTCGGTCCACCGCATAGCCCTTCCCGATAGCACCTAGGTCCAACTGCAAGCAGGACGAAAGGAAGCCGATACGGTTTGGAGGCATCAGTTGGATCTTCTTGTACCCGACGCAATCTCGAACCTTTTCCTGCTGGGCTTGGGAGGGCACGCCTTCGCCGAGCAAGGCTGCTTTCCACAAATCCACCAAGGGCGCAATCGTGATGTCGAATTTTCCGTCCGAAAGCTTGGAAAACTGCACAGCCTGATCGATGGCCAGATATAGGTCTGAAGGAACCTCCTCCGGATGAAAATGTGCGGAGCGGTTCAAGTTACTCAAGGCGCTGTCCGGTTTGAAGTTGCTCAAAAGGTCATCGAGACAGACGATCTCCTGAAATGCCTTTTCGATCGCGTCGGAGGCATGTTCCGGCGACTGATCGTAAGCAGCGATTTCGAAAATCGTGCCCATGACGTACTTCTTCTTATAAACAAGAACAGGATTTCCCGAGCTGTGTATGAGGGAAGCGATCAGGACGAAGCTAACCAGCGTTGCCGCTTGTCGCTTATCGCAACGCATAAACCTCACCGCTCAGACTTGCGAGATAGATATTGTCGCCGGCGAGCACCGGAACCGCCTGGACCGCTCCCGCCAGAGCAGCCTGCCACACCACCTTGCCGGTCGCGCAGTCCAGCGCGAAGGTCCCTCCCGCCTGAATACAGACAACGCCGTGGCCGATCACGGGAGGGGCGGTCACAACTTCGCCCACGACGGTCTTCCAGCGCAGGCGCCCGGTCTGAGTCTCCAGTGCGTACAGAAAGCCATCCTTGCTGCCAAGGACGGTCAGGTCACCAGACACTGCTGGCGAAGATGCGATGCCTAACCCGGTTTCGTACTTCCATCGAACCTCTCCAGCGCTAGCCGTCATGGCATAAACCCAAAAATCTTCAGAGCCGATCAGAACCAAGTCGCCATCGACGGCGGGCGAGGAGTCGATTCCTTGGCCAGTGAGCGTGCTCCACAACACTGTTCCCGAGGAAGCATCGAGACTATATACCCTGCCATCTCCGCAACCTACGTATAGCCGATGCTCGACAGCGTGAATCGTGGAATAGACTCGGCCGCCAAGTTCACGAACCCAGCGTTGGCTCCCGGTTGCAGCGTCCACTCCGTAAACCTTGGTGTCCGCACTTCCGAAGAACACGACTCCGTTGGAGACGACAGGAGAGGCCCAAACTTCAGCTTCCGACGCCGCTTCCCAAAGCTTATTTCCGACATGTCGATCAAGTGCATACACTTTGCCGTCGTCGCACCCGAAAAGCAATCGATTCCCGGAGAGCGAAGGGGTGGAATGGATCTGCCCCGGCGCCTGAAATTTCCACTTGGATGTACCTGTGCCGACGTCAATGGCGTGAACTACTCCGCCTACCGACGTGACATACAAAATGCGGTCTTGAAGGATCGGCGCGGAACGCACAGAGCTGCCAGCGTGAAATTGCCAAATAGCGCGTTCGGGCGGTCGCGCGGGCTGTTGCCCTTGTCCTCCGCTACGAGTGTTGTCTTTGAGCAGCGTGGGCCAGTCCAAGGATTTATCTTTGGGTGTTTCCGTCATCATCTACTCAGGCCGAGAGGACACGGTGATCTATCTGCTTGAGATCTCCGACGCCGAGACCGAGCTTCCCGGCTGCTGCGATATGTCCTGGCTGGCGGAAGAACAAGTTTTTCGACGCGTTACGATAAAATTCCCCACTGTCTTCAGTAATGCTATTCGCATCGTGCTGCCACAATGATGGTACGCCCCGTTCACGACGCTTTGTTTCAATGGCCTCAAGTTCAATGGTATCCAGCGCTACGGGATCCGTCGCTGCTAGAAGAATGCCGGGCTGATCGATGAAATCCTGGACTTGGGTAAGCGGACCACCGTGCCACACCTGCCGCATGCCGTCCATGATATGCAGCACGGCCTTCGAGCGTAAGGGCTCGACGGTGCACATCAGCCCGATCATCGGGCTGGTGAAGGAATGGGGGGCACGATGGGTACGCGCTACATTGTTAAATGTGCCGTAGGCCAAGTTCTTGAGCGCTCCGGTGACCCCGGCCGCCGAATGGTCTTTCATCGTCGGGAGGTTGATAATCTTCGTTAGTTCGTGAGCCACAATGCTTGCCATGAAGGAGCGGGTTTCCCATTCGCCAAAACAATTGGCGTCGCAGTAAATGCTTGGCTCGTAGCCGGTATCACCCACGAAAGCCTCCTGGATGCCCACGATTCGGATGCCCGGGGGCAGCAACGTTTGATAGCTGCCGATGTCCATTTCGTAGGAATATCGGTCATAAACAACGATATTGCGTGCTGGAACACCGACCGATTGGACTGAGGCAACGATTTCGCGCACGATTTCAGGAGAAGAACAACAAGCAGGCGCGCCCGACGGGTTGATCTTGATCCCAACGATATCGTGGGGTTCCACAAACCTTGCCCAGGCCGCCGACGCGGACTTTTCTCCTGTCAACTCCTGCATCGCATGCTCCAGCATATGACGCACAATCGGCTGCGAAATGCGATTGCGCACGATAGCGTTTGGCTGGCGAATCTCGATCACTCGGCTTGGAAAAAGACCTGGCATGCCAAGCGGCGATGGGTTGTAGTTCAATAAGCCGCGAAGTTCGACTTGTGGCACAGAAGGTGGAGTCACTTCCGCGCGGACCTTGGGATCGAGCCCCCCCGGCATCAGCAGCGAGGCGCTTCCCATGCAACTGGCTTTGACGAAAGTGCGGCGATCCATGAGTCGGCTCCTGTTTGCAGTCCGCTATTTATCGACCCCAAAAGCGCAATTCAGATTACGATAGGGCATTCTGCTTTACAACTCACCTGACAGTATTCACGAGGAATGGTGACAATCTCACGTCTACTGGATACACTTTCGCTTCGACAGCAAAAACGGAGGCCTATGCAGAACTGGATCAATATCCGAATTGCCATAATGGCGGTGATCGCAATCGCTTTGGGATCACCGGGCATGGTTCGTCCCCAAGTGCCTCAATATGATCTGCTGTTAAAGGGCGGTCATGTCATTGACCCCGCCAATCATATCGACGAGGTACGGGACGTTGCGGTTTTCAAGGGCAAAATCGCTGCGGTCCAAAAGAACATTCCCGCCGACCAAGCCGGAAAGGTCGTGGATGTCTCGAAGCTTTACGTCACGCCCGGTCTGATCGATATTCACTTTCATGTAGGCCATGGTGGCGCACCGCTGAACTGGTTTGCGCCCGATGCGCGAGTGCATCTCCTGCCACTGGGAATTCCAGCCGATCTGGCATTGCAGTCGGGAGTAACCACCGTCGTGGATGCAGGCACGGCTGGTGCAGAGACATTCCTTCAGGAAAAGGAAGAGGTTATTGACCGTTCAAAAGTGCGAGTGCTGGCGTTTCTGAACATCGTCGCCAATGGAATGAACGGCGGGCTAGAGCAGAGCCTCGATGAGATGGATGTAAAGCTTTGTGCCGACGCCATCAAGAGATATCCGGACCTTATTGTGGGAGTAAAAACCGCCCACTATTGGACCAGGGAGACTTGGGACGCGATGCACGCGCCCTGGGCTGCGGTGGACCGCGCGATTGAATGCGGCACGCTGGCCAATGTGCCCGTCATGTTCGATTTCTGGCCAAGACCGGAACGCCCCTATGCTGACCTCATCCTGAAAAAAATGCGGTCTGGCGATATACACACGCACGTCTTCGCCCAGCAATTCCCCATTCTTCTTGATGACGGAAAGCTCAACCCAATCCTGCAGGAGGCTCGCGCTCGCGGTGTGATTTTTGATGTGGGACACGGCAGCGGCAGCTTCTGGTTTCGCAATGCGGTTCCGGCTGAGAAACAGGGATTCATCCCCGATTCAATCTCCACCGATTTGCACACCGGAAATTACACCGTGGTCACCATGAACAACGTGATGTCCAAATTTCTAGCCATGGGTGTGCCTCTGGACGATGTCATTCTGCGTTCCACCGTCAATCCAGCAAGCGAGATTCACAGACCGGAGCTGGGAACACTTTCTGTCGGCAAAGACGCAGACATTGCCATTCTGGAATTGAGTCATGGCCATTTTGCCTACATCGATTGCGGCGTGACCAAAATGAATGCGGACGTACGATTGAGCACCCGCATGACCGTGCGTGCCGGACGCATTTTGTACGATCCAACCGGACTGAGCATGGTGGAATGGGAGAAAGCCCGTCCGCAATATTTTACAGTTCCCGATCGTAGCGATTCGTTACCCGCTCGGGGAGATGACTATCCGAGAGACTGAACTTCGAACGACAAAGATGCACTTGGTGGGGAGGATGCAACGATGCCACGAATGACTCGGCGAAAACTCTTAGGCAAGGGAGCGCAGGCGGCTCTCGCGGGAGGTGTTGCCCTTTCTGGAGTCTCAACCCCAAAAGGTTGGACATCAACCAAATCGGCGAATCAAGCTACGGACTACTACCAGAAGCTCGGGGTGATTCCGTTCATCAACGCGGCGGGGACTTACACGGTTCTTTCTGCTTCCACCATGCCCGATGAAGTGCAGGCAGCGATCGCACTAGCGGCGCGACAGCCGGTCAACCTCAATGAGCTGCTTGATGCGTCCGGAGCAT
Organism: Terriglobales bacterium; assembly: GCA_035606605.1. Classification (GTDB taxonomy): domain Bacteria; phylum Acidobacteriota; class Terriglobia; order Terriglobales; family Acidobacteriaceae; genus Gp1-AA145. The sequence continues at coordinate 1,984 of DATNEX010000099.1, read as the reverse complement.
ACCTAGCCCAGCGATTGCAATGCGAGGCCGCTCTGGTCACTTCCGGCGCTGCTGCTGCGCTTGCATTGGGAACGGCAGCTTGCATCACCAGGGGAACTGACCAGGCCATTCTGAGTATTCCCACCGAGATGGCTGCTCTTAAGAGCGAAGTGATTATTCAGAAGTCTCATCGCTACGGATATGACCATGCCCTCCGCAATTGCGGAATTCGTTTTGTCGAGGTGGAAACCCTGGAGCAATACGAAGCTTCGTTCAACGAACATACCGCGATGGCGCACTTCTTTAACGCAGGGACCGGGAAGATCAGCCGGGAGGATTGGGTACGGGTGGCCCACCAGCACGGGGTGCCTTGTTTCAACGACGCTGCCGCCGATGTCCCGCCGATTTCCAACCTGTGGAACTACACGCGCATGGGCTTTGATCTCGTGGCGTTCTCTGGAGGAAAAGGCCTTCGAGGCCCGCAGTGTAGCGGCTTGCTGCTAGGCAGAAAGGATCTGATCGAAGCCGCTAAGAAAAACAATTCACCCAACTCAAACACCATTGGGCGCGGAATGAAAGTTGCGAAAGAGGAGATTGTAGGCTTGGTCGCCGCGGTCGACTGGTTTCTCAAGCAGGATGATGCCGCGATCGAGACGGAGTGCCGAACGCGGGCTGATCGCATCGCCAAGCACCTGAGCACAATTCCCAGTGTGCAGACGCAGATCTTTATTCCTGAAGTCGCCAATCATGTTCCCCACCTGCTCATCACGTATGACCCAATCCGGATTAAGATCTCCGGCGCCGAGGTCATGAAAAAGATGCGCGAAGGCAAGCCGCGCATTGAGCTGAATCCATCCACCGGAGGTGCTCCTGCGAGCGCGGGCTTACCCGGCGGACCCAACACGATCGTCGTCGGTGTTTGGATGCTGCGGCCGGGAGAAGATATGGTCGTAGCGAAACGCTTACGCGAACTTCTACAGGAAGAAAGCCGCGCGTAGCGACAGCAAGGGAGACGGAAATTCTCCGGCACAGAAGTGAACGCTAGCAAGAATTGCCGTGACAGACAGGTTAGTAAGAGTTTGGTACGGTAGAGAATGGCCATCCGAGGGACACCAGACCACCACCGTATTGTCAGCCAGTCAGCAACTCCGGGGGACGTCCATTCTAGCCCTGCAAACACATCGCAGGATTGCAAAGCCGGAATTACTCAATTAGGCTAACAATTGCTTCTTCGCAGGCCGGGATGGCGGAACTGGCAGACGCAGCGGACTCAAAATCCGCCGGTGCTTAGCACCTTGGGGGTTCAACTCCCCCTCCCGGCACCAGCCTTAAAGCCGCGTAGGACGCGGGCCTCGCCCATATTCCAACCTCCAAAGATCCTCAAAAGGCAACAGGCTGAAAATTGCCATGTGACGCGTCTTTGTGACGAGAAGCCGGCGCATTCAGAAGTAATCCAGAGTGGTTGCGCGCCAAGTTTAGAGGCGGACAAAGAGGGTCAAACTGTCTGATGGGGTAACTACATCACGTGGACAAAGTATCCCACTTGTGGGACTCGGAATCTCGGCGGCGTGGAGCGGGGAGGCCGGAAGGTGGCGGGAGCGGTGGGACGGGCGTAGTGCTCGCACACACCGGGAAAAATTCGGCTACACTAAATGACCGTCCCCTCGATAAGCGATACGGCAATGTTTTGTCAATTATCGTCTTAGATGCCCGGTTCGACTTTGACTGGAAATTTGTAGACCTTGGGCGTAAAAATCATTCCATGGTTTTGAGCCTCCGTCGCTGCCTAGCATTCGTTTCGGCTTGCGGTCTCGTAGCGGCCTTATTCGCCTATGTGACTAGTTTCATGGGAGCAACGATGGATGTAGCATTTCGGTGGGCCATGTTTCTTCACATTGGCGTCTTCGCCCTTGTACTCCCGATGTACGCAGTCGAATATTCGACAATCAAGCGGTCGAGGTTCTTATGGGACGCGATTTGGCGTGGAGTTCCCAAATGGGGCGTT
>DATNEX010000094.1:0-3907 GCA_035606605.1 Terriglobales bacterium | reverse complement strand
AGAGGCGGCGAAGAAGTTGTGCTCCTCGGAAGCAGAGACCTACACCCGCGCAGATTCAACGCAGCGCCTTCGGCCAAATCGGTAGTGCGCACGTTTCTCACCTCTACCGGAACGAAATTCCGTATCCAGACGCTGTCACATAGAGGAAGATGATCGACTACGCCGCAGCTTCTTCCCTCATTACCTCTGGCAACTGGATGGCTTTGACCTGCTTCGCGAGGCCGAGCATTTTGAGAGCCCAGATTCCATACCAGTTCATGTCGACTTCGTACCACTTCAAGCCGTGACGGGACGAAGTGGGATGGGCATGATGATTGTTGTGCCAGCCTTCCCCGAAGGTCAGTAGGGCAACGAACCAATTATTGGTGGACATGTCACGGGTTGAGAAACGCCGTGAACCCCACATGTGCGTAGCCGAATTCACGAGCCAGGTTGCATGCAAGCCGAGCACCGTCCGGACGAAAATTCCCCACATCAGGAACGGCAGACCACCGACTGCAAGCAGTACGACTCCGAGCACGATGATCGGTAGGTAGTGGTACTTTGTCATCCAGACGTGGAACTTGTCTTTTGCCAGATCCGGCACATAGTGCGCGAGAGTCGTAGTGTCATGATGCATGGACTTTCCTGTCAGAATCCAGCCCATGTGCGCCCACCACGTTCCATCTATCGGCGAGTGCGGATCACCTTGCTTGTCGGCGAACTGGTGATGGATGCGATGGGTCGCCACCCAAAAGATCGGGCCGCCCTCAAGCGTCAAAGTCGCGCATAACGTCAGAAAGTATTCCACCCATTTCGGGGTTTTGTAGCCGCGATGTGTCAGGAGGCGGTGATAGCCCATGCCAATCCCCAAGCTTCCGGATATCCACCATAAAAGGGCCGCAACTAACAGTGCTTTCCAGGTAAAGAAGAACAAGGCCGCGATTGCGCCGATATGGAAAGCAGCCATAAAGAAAGCTGTGATCCAGTTGATTGGGTTGGCGTTTGAAGGCTTTTTGGCGATGGTCTCTATATTCATGATGTCCTACACTATTTGATTAGATTGTCGCGGCGATTGGGTGACGTGCGCTATGCGTAATAGTTCGGTAATCGCGGAGTGTGGTTGGAAGATTAGGGCGATCGCAATATCGCTCGCACGATTTTGTCGGGCATTGCCACCCGTATTTCTGAGCACCGGAACAGTGGTTTTCTTGCCGGGGGCCGGGTCTGAATCAATAGCCCGCAACTGTCACACATGTCAGTTTTGCCAGGCAGGAAGGCTTTTGTGCCGGGCTTTTGGCAAGCTGTGGTCGCGTCTGGCAGCCTCTTTTGAGCTGGTCCAAACCCCGTCCGATCCTTTTGCCAGATCGGCGAATTTCCTACCCAGTTTGACCGAACTGCGATCAGAGTGCAGCTAGGTGCTTTTCCCGAGGGACTCAGTTCTCAGGAACTGGTTTGCCCAATCGTATCGCGTCCTGCACGTCTCGTAGCTCTTTGCAGCTTTTGCAGTTCGGATCAGAACAATATGGCGATGCGAGTGGTGCCTGCTTGTATTCGGAAGAGATTGGCTGAGTTGCCATATAGGCTCCTGCGTCGGATCTGAATTTATCGGTTTGCACAAGAGACCGTCGCCAAATCGGCGTCGGAAGAATGTGTAAAGGATTTCAAAATCCTAGCAACCACAGCGCGGAATGTCTGATCAACATTGAACACATGCAAAGCATACCTTTCACAACGGCCTGCGATTCATCACCAAACAGAAGAGCTTCACGCAAATTGCCGAAAACCGAATCTCGCCAGCAGGGCGAAATAATTAGGACAGGATTACGCTGCTTTGTCCTTGCGGCTAATTACAGGAGTGGGCTCGGCCTTTGCCGGAGAGAACACAGAAAGAGAAAAATCAATAATGTATTTGACGGTGCTTGAGCAAAACGGGCATGGGGTTTCGAGAACCTCCGGATTCTCTTCTGTTCTCACATTCAGAGGGAAAGAGCGCAGGCACTCCGTACAGGTAATCACGATATAAGGGATTCCATTCGAGTCTTTTCCGTTCCGTGGAATCCAAACCGGAGCTGAGGCGCTTTCATGCGCAGTTGCTTGCTCCGCAGAAGTCTCGATCAACGAAGCTACGCTGTTCAGCAGCGCTTCCGGATGATCTTCTCCCTTAGCATAGAAAGCGTCGGCCAGGACCCCGGTCGGTACAGCTCTGCTTCCATAAGCGCCGCTGCTGGCGATCACTGAAATCTTCGGGAAGCGGCGTCGTACCACTGACAGCAATTCGAACCCAGACATTTCCGGCATGTTGAGATCAGAGATGATTACGTCCGGGATTACCACGCCTTTCAGCTTAAGAAGAGCGTCAAAACCGTTTTCCGCAGTAGCCACCTCGTAGCCTTTTTCCCGCAGCATCAGCGTAAAAACGTCACGAACGCCCTCATCGTCGTCCACCACAAGAATGCGGCGTTTTACGAGAGCGGACATTCGACCTCCTATTCCGCCCACGGCTCTTTGCTGGACCAGAAACTATCCCATTTCAGACCATATAAGTCTGGTCAGAATTGAACACCGGTTCGTTGATGGAAAGCGTAGTCACGCTGGAGTGATCGGCCAACGCAGGTGTGCCGCCGCGCTGAGGAGGCAGCCCGATGAGTGCTGCCCAGTATAAAATGCACAGCGAACTCTGGGCGCCATCGGCGTGCAATGCAGAACTCTTGGAGGCTATCGTGAGTTGACGCTTCGCTTCTAGCTTTTGCTTTTGCCTTTTGGCGTATGTGAGCGTTCTTCATGATTGCCGGATCTGTTCAAACGCTCAGGAACACCGGTGATAAGGCCTTGGTATTCCGTAAGGCGCTTGCCGATGATGACTACCCCTTTGGACGTGATTTCATACTCGCGAATTTCTTTGCTATGGTTGCCGCCGCGCATCTTGATGACAACCATGATCTTGCGCAGTTCGCCGTCGATACATACGTAGCGAAGCCGGATAATGTCATCGGTGAGAAAGGAAATCGAATAGGTACTAAACGGGAATTGTGTGAAAGACTCGTCCACCTCCACAGTGCTTAGAATCGTCACGCCGACACCAGTTAAAGCAGTAATCATCCGATAAAGCGATTCGCGAAAGTCTGCGCGGAAGCCGGGAGCCAATGCCATTTCAAAGCCCGCCAGGGAATCAATCACCAGGCGTTTGGCGCCAATCTGTTGGACTGCGTCGAGAATCTCGTGCATGGTTTCATCCACTGAGAGGTCTAGCGGACGGAGGTAGAGGATTTCTAGTTTCTTCTCTTTTCGCGGCGTTCCTAAATCCAGACCAAAACTGCTGGCGCGCTCCGCGTATTCTTGAGGTCGTTCTTCAAAGACCACCACAATTCCCGGCTGCCCTTGGCGTATGCCCTCAGCAATGAATTGGGTTGCCAAGACTGATTTCCCGGTTCCCGACGCCCCCGCCACCAGAACACTGTCCCCTTCGGGAATGCCGCCCCCGAGCATCTTGTCCAATTCCGCAATGCCGACGGAAAGGCGCCGTGCGCTGGGGATCTTTCTTGCTTGTCCGGCAAGCCCAAGAGTACGCGAGAAGGCTTGCAGCCCAGCATTGGTAATACGAAAGGTGTGCAGTCCGGGCACGGACGCCTGGCCGCGCAGTTTCACGATTTGAAGCTTCCGAACTATAGAACTTCGCTCCGACGTTTGGTATAGCCAAAAGAGGCCATCGGAGACTGTGAATACCGGATTGTCTCGGATCTCTCCTTCGACATATTCTCCGACCAGAAAAGTCGTTGCTTGCCAACTCGTCAGGAGCAGGGCTAGCCGCTGGATGAACGCTTGTAGCTCCACTTCGGTTGTACCCCCGAGCGCCTTTCTCACCACGGTTCGAAAGGAGTCCACGACCACGATACCGGGGTTTGCCTTCTCAACCTGTTTCGCAATC
>DATNEX010000087.1:0-11623 GCA_035606605.1 Terriglobales bacterium | reverse complement strand
CGGGATTCAACTGAAACGAAGCATCCACGAAGAGCAATTGCTTGCCATACTGCTTGTTAATGTTTGAGAAAGAAATCATTTTGGAGGAGCAACTCGCGGCACGGTACCTCTTCCAGTGTAGCCCGGCCAGAAAATCGCCGGCCAAGGCAAACTAACTGGGCTTGGATAGTAAAGAACATAGCCCTGAAATGTTGGGCAATAGAACGACCGGCCAGACTGGTAGTCACTCAATCCACGAAATTTTATTGGAGGTTTTCGGGCTGACTATGGGCCAAACGTGTGGGACATTTTGCGGAGTTGCACACCAAGGTTCAGCGGTTCGCATTGTGGGCACATCGAAGTAAAGACCACTCCTTCGCCATCTTCCTTCGCTGCTGCAGCTAAGGCTTCATAGAAGTCGATCACGCATGTGAAGCCGAACCCCCTCGCGCTCTCGTTGAACGAGATCCTGATGCGGGAACAAGAAAAACGCCCCAGCAAACGCTGAGGCGCATAAGATCTGGAGCGGGAGACGGGATTTGAACCCGCGACTTCGACCTTGGCAAGGTCGCACTCTACCGCTGAGTTACTCCCGCTCAGCTCATAGACTCAAAAGCCTACGCCCTCGACTTCGAAGGGATTGCACCAGAGGAACTTCCGGCTCAAAGGTTTGAGTTCCCGCTCGGTGAGTCGATTATAAACCAGCCGGCAGTATCTCGCGAGAATGGAGATCCATCAAAGAATTTGTTTCCAGCCATGTCATTGGGAATTTTGGATGAATGACTCTGACGGTTACATCGTGGTCGTAGCTAGCCCCGATGGCTCCGCCGATGGCACCTGGCAGCCGAACCGCTAAGGTCAATTTGATCGGTGAGAGGTCAGTGTCCCGTATGCCACTGGGGATCCTGTTCGGGCTGAACGATCTGGCCATCGCGCATGTGGATGATGCGATCGCCATAGGCTGCGGCTTCCGGGTTGTGCGTGATCATGAGAACCGTCTGCCCCAGCTCCTTATTGGAATGGCGCAGCATGCTGAGGACGATCTCCGAGTTCTTAGAATCCAGGTTGCCAGTCGGCTCGTCGGCTAACACGATGGCGGGACGGTTCACCAGTGCCCTTGCCAGCGCCACACGCTGTTGTTCGCCTCCGGAAAGCTCTGCCGGCCGGTGACCCATGCGCTTGGTGAGACCCAAGAGTCCGAGAATCTTCTCGAGGTGAGCTGGGTCGCGGTCACCGTTCTTCCCTGCTATGTCGATAGCAACCTCAATATTGGAGCGCGCGTCAAGCGTGGGTAGGAGATTGAACTTTTGAAACACAAACCCAATCTTCGACTTCCGCATGCGAGTGCGTTCCGCGTCAGAAAGCGCAGCAAAGTCGACACCATCGATCATGACCCTGCCGCCGTCGGCACGCGTCAATCCCCCCAGCAGGTAGAAGAGCGTAGACTTCCCGCTACCAGAAGGGCCGACGATGGTGACAAATTCACCTCTTTCTACCGTGAACGAAACGCCACACAAGGCGTTCACGTCGATTTTCCCAATGTGATAGGTCTTGCGAAGATCAACAGCTTCGATGATTGGCGGCATGCGAAGTATTGATCTTACAACACGGATGAGGGCGGGGATTGGCGTAGTTGATGGGAAGAACCCGGGGCTGCTGCGCGCCCCAGGGTTCTTCTCGTGCCACCAGCGGCTACTACCGTTGCTATGCGGTAGCGGCGGTAAAGTTCGTTGGAGTGGGTTCCGATGGAGCTGGGCTCCGGAAATGCGAGCGTTTCGGTCCGCGCTTCCGAACCAGAAGAAGGCGGATCCGCTCCAGCAGGTCCGCCGGCATGTACATTCCTTTTGCCAGAAAGAGGTCCGCGGAGCTCTCGTGCTCGTAAATCTTCACCGTTCCAGAAACCAGGATGGCTGGAGTCTCAGGTGAGATGTTCTTGATACCCTGAATCAGCTTGGAGCCATTAACGCCAGGCATGACCAGGTCGGTAAGGACCAGGTCCACCCCACCCAGCGCGAAGCGCTCCAGAGCTTGCTTGGCATCGGTGAAGGCGAGCACGCGATAGCCCCGCGTCTCGAGCAACACCTTGCGAATGGAGAGAGATTGTTCATTGTCATCAACGCATAGGATCGTTCTTTTCGGTTTCATCGGACATTCCTACCAGCGCGGAGTGCATCCGCGAGAAAAATGGAAAAAAATTGTTTGAAAAATCGACTAGAGCGAGATGAATCCTATCGACGGAAGCAACGCGTGTAAAGTAACGTGGATGCCAATGCGAAATTTCCTCGTTGCAAAACCTTGGCGTGTGTGCGTGAGCTGATTTTTCGCGTATGTTCTCGCCTGTGCATTTAAAAGAAAAGTTCTCCGCGCAAAACTTCAACAACATTTCCACCGACGCGTACATTAACCACTCTGTCATTGTTTCGAGAGGCACGAACAAAAATTCGGCTGGGCCGCTTCATCTCGATGCCTTGCTCGATCAAGACCCGTTCGTCGGGCCGCGCAATTCCATGCTGAACCATCCATGAGGCGCAGCAACCGGATGCCGAACCGGTGGCAGGATCCTCCCCGTTGTAAAAAAGCATCCTCGCGTGAAGGCGAGCAGAGGAGTCAACAGTCTCGCGGGTCACACAGAAGAAGAATCTTCCATCGCACTTCTTTAAGTACTCCGACGACTCGCGCTGTTTGAACTGAACCCTGCCCATTGCCTCCAAGTTGCGGATTGGAAGCATTGTGAAAGACGTTCCGGTGGACACGGTTTCGATCGGCAGAGCTGGATCGATATCTTCCAGCGGGATACCGGTAACGTTCGCGATCGTTTGCCGATCGTGGATAAACCCGAACTCGGGATCGCGCTGCGTCATCTCGCCAAAAACCGGGTCGCCAGCGCACTCCTCGAAGCTCACGGGGATAGTTCCCACGTTGAGATCGAGATTGATCTCCCTCGCAGCCGAGTTGCCCCGAAGGAAGAATGCAGTGCCAAGGGTGGGGTGCCCAGCGAAGGGTAGTTCTTCCTGCACGGTGAAAATCCGCACCCGTATGCCGCGTTCGCGTTCGATCCTAGCGTCGCGGGGGAGGATGAACGTAGTTTCGGAGAGGTTCATCTCGCGGGCAATAGACTGCATTTCAGAGTCAGAGAGACCAGACGCGTCATGCACAACCGCAAGCGGATTGCCTTCAAGAGGACGGGTGGTGAACACATCGAACTGGGTGAATGCAAAACTACGCGCGTGGTCTGCCATGGGCGTTGGATTGCGGGCCGTCGCATAAAGGTGCAGCAATTTTGCGGCGCCCTCTAGCATCCAAACCCCTCTCAGCGACAAGGGAAAGATAGACACGAGACCCCAGGGAGAGAACGGAGTCATTGGTTGCTCTTGGCACGTCCTTTATGGGTGTTCCTTGTGGTCTTCCCTCGGCCTGGTGCCTCTGCCTCGTGCATTTAGTTATCGCCCCGGGATTTTCTGGAGGGTGCCCAGGTTTGACGGGTACTTGGACGGTGCGTATCCTATCGGCATGCAAACGCTCCTCACGCCGTGTTGTTGTAGTTTCTCGCCGGCGTGAGGGTAGGCAGAATGATCCTGGCCCACTCCGGACGCTGCCCGGTGGGTCTTGTTTTTTTACGGGTCCTACTCCAGGTCTCCGAATCCCAGTTGAGGAGGAATTATGAGTACCGCCACGGTTGAGTCAGTTCCAGTAATGTTACGCATCAACGATGTCGCCCCGGATTTCACCGCAGAAACCACGCAGGGACCTATTCGCTTCCATGAGTGGATCGGCGACGGATGGGCAGTCCTGTTCTCTCATCCGAAGGATTTCACGCCAGTTTGCACCACCGAACTCGGCCACATGGCGGGTTTGGAACCAGAGTTCAAGAAGCGCAATGCCAAGATCATCGGTCTGAGTGTGGATCCGGTTTCCAGTCATGGCAAGTGGTCGGTTGACATCGAGGAGACGCAGGGACACAAGGTTAACTATCCGATGATCGGAGATCCGCAACTGAAAGTGGCTCAGCTCTACAACATGCTCCCGGCAAGCTCGGGCAACACGTCGGAGGGTCGCACGCCGGCCGACAACGCGACCGTTCGGACGGTTTTCCTCATCGGGCCGGATAAGAAGATCAAGACCATGCTGGTGTATCCGATGAGCACCGGCCGGAACTTCGCAGAAATTTTGCGGATTCTCGATTCGCTGCAGCTCACTATGCGGGCTGGTGTTTCAACCCCAGTGAACTGGCAGCCGGGGGACGATGTCGTGGTTCCTGCGGCCATGCAGGATGACGAGGTAAAAAGGAAGTTCCCCGATGGAATCAGAACCTTGAAGCCATATTTGCGGTTTGGAAAACAGCCCAAGTAGGCTCTGACTGATTGACCCACCCGATCGCACAATACGCGATCGGGGTGGGCAACCGGCAATGCAGCCCGAGAGTTGCTCATCGCTTTTTCGGCAAGATCTCCCCAATTCGGCGTATTTGAGCCCCGACGCCGCGCAACTTTTCCTCGATATTTTCGTAACCGCGGTCGATATGATAGACGCGGTCGATGATGGTTTCGCCCTCTGCAACCAAAGCAGCCAGCACCAGAGATGCTGAAGCACGAAGGTCGGATGCAAGCACCGCGGCGCCACTGAGTTGCGATTTGCCGCGAACCACCGCACGGCGGCCTTCGATCTTGATGTTCGCGCCCATGCGGACCATCTCTAGGGCGTGCATAAAGCGGTTCTCGAAGATGTTTTCGGTAATGATCGAGGTGCCCTCCGCCTGGGTGGCCAGCGCCATGTATTGCGCCTGCACGTCGGTCGGAAAGCCCGGATACTCTTCCGTGATCACATCGGCGGCTTTGAGCATGCTGCTGCCCTCGACCCGCACGGAATCGCGAGTGCTCTTGGTCTTTACCCCCACTTCCTGCAGCTTCTGCAGCAGAGCGCCGAGATGCTGGGGTTCGCATCCCGAGATGTTCAGATCACCGTCGGTCAGCGCACCGGCGATGATGAAAGTTGCGGCTTCAATGCGATCAGGGATGATGCGATGTTTGGCACCGTGGAGTTTGGAAACACCTTGAATGCGGATGGTCGCAGTGCCGGCGCCTTCGATCTTCGCCCCCATCTGGTTGAGTAGGTCGGCGAGATCGGCTACCTCAGGCTCGCGGGCGCAGTTCTGCATCACCGTTTCACCCTCAGCGAGCGTGGCCGCCATGAGCAGATCTTCGGTGCCGGTCACCGTGATTTTGTCGAAGACGATTTCCGCGCCTTTGAGGCGTTCGGCGACGGCCTCGACGTAGCCGTGCTCCTGATCGATCTTTGCACCCAGGCGTTCAAGGCCTTTGATGTGGAGGTCGATAGGCCGCGCACCGATCGCACACCCGCCTGGTAGCGATACGCGCGCCCGTCCGCATCGGGCGACTAGCGGTCCAAGGACCAGCGTCGAGGCACGCATGGTCTTCACCAACTCGTAGGAGGCTTCCGGTGCGGTCAGATTCTTGCAGCATATGCTGGTACGACTGCGCGCACGCCCGGAGCCGAGTTCGACCTCAGCTCCCATGGCGGAAAGCAGCCTGCGCGTCGTCTCAATGTCGCGCACCTGTGGAACGTTCTCGAGAATGACCGGCTCTTCGGTGAGCAGCGCTGCCGCCATGGCGGGCAGAGCCGCATTCTTCGCTCCGCCAATGCGGACCGTGCCGAGTAGAGGATTTCCGCCGCGAATTACAAATTTGTCCATTGCTTGTATCCGAGCGAGCACAGTGTGGGCAATTGCCCGCGCTGCCCTAGGATTCTTCCTGCCCTTCTTCTTGCTCTGATGTCGTTCCCCACCGAAGCTGGGGCTCACGCTCAGGACTTGATTGTTCCACCGCCACCCTACTTTCGGCCTTGGTCTCGCATCTTCTTTGCCAAAGTGATGGCGTTTCGCACATGCCCTTGCGCGCGGGTCAATGCCTGTAAGGCGATCGAGCGCTTTACCTCGGCTTTCGACATCACGATGGCAAGCGGAACGCTATACCCGGCGCTCCTTAACGCGCTCAAGGCATCGCGATCCGGGAAGCCTAAGGCCTGTTCCACTATGCCGATCGAGCGCTCCGCCAGCTTTGAGTTCTTACGATGCAAGTTCACCATCAGGTTGCCATAAACGTAGCCGAGGCGCACCATCGCGCCAGTCGAGATGATGTTGAGCACCATTTTTTCCGCCGTTCCAGCTTTCATGCGGGTCGAACCTGCGATGACCTCCGGGCCGGTATCGACCACGATGGCGAGTTCCGCGGCTTTTGCCAAGGGCGTACCGCCATTGCAGGTGATGGCGATCGTGCGCGCCCCCGTACTGCGGGCGCATTTGACAGCGGCTACAGTGAACGGAGTGCGTCCGCTGGCGGCGAGGCCGACGACCACATCTTCCTTGCTGGCGCGTTTGCGCTTCATCTCGCGCACACCCAGGGCTTGAGAGTCTTCATCGGCCTCGGTCGCCCCGGCGAGGGCTTTTGCGCCTCCAGCAATGACGAATTGAACCATCGTTGGGGTGGTGTTGAAGGTCGGTGGGCATTCGGCAGCGTCAAGGGCCGCGATGCGACCACTCGTCCCCGCTCCGACATAGATCAGACGTCCGCCATTTCGGAGAGCATGCGCAACCCAGTCGATGGCCGTTGCAATCTGGGGGAGCACACGTTGAACCGCGGGAGCAACCTTTGCGTCTTCCGCGTTGATAATTCGGGCAATCTCAAGGGCGGACTTGGTATCCAGTTCGCGGGCCAGAGGGTTGGTTTGCTCCGTGGTGAGAGCGCTGAGGTCGACTTTAGTTTTTCTAGGTGCCATCCGACCTTTCTAGTGCTTCCTCTTCGAGGAGAAGATGAAAGTCCAAAATCACAACTTGCCCACTCTCTCAATCGCCTCGACGACGGCGTCGTGAAATCGGGGACGAACCTGCTTGATGTGCTGATTCGAGCAGTCGGGCCATGTGCGGTTTGTGAGCAAAGTAACCGAAAGCTGACGGGCTTGGTCGATCCACAGAGAGGTCCCGGTGTATCCAAGGTGTCCAAAGGACGTCCTCGAAAAGTGATTGCCGGATTGCGATGGAGCCGAAGGAGTGTCCCAGCCCAGGGCGCGAGACGTTCCTGCCGGTGAGCTTTCGCGCGTGGTAAACAGTGCAATCGTCTCTGGCCGCAGGATCGGACTGCCGCCCGTCAGCATGCATTCGGCGAAGGTGGCGATATTGGAAGAGGTGGAAAACAGGCCGGCATGGGGAGCCACGCCGCCGAGCACACTCGCATTTTCGTCTTGGACTTCGCCTTGGATGATCCGTTTGCGGAAAGTCTTGTCATCCGCCGTCGGGGGAATCTTTTCCCGATATGACGGCGGCGGATGGAAGCTGGTGTGCGTCATTCCGAGCCTACCGAAGATCTCGCGCTGGCAGAAGCCATCGATCGTCTCGCCGGCGATTCTTTCGAGGGCAACGCCAAGCAGAATGAATCCAATATCGCTGTATTCGGCATGGCTTCCCGGAGAATACTTCAATGAAAGCTTGAAGGCAGCACCCAGCAAGGATTCCTGAGTCGCGGCCTGCAAAAAGAGCTTTTCGTACGCTGGTAGGCCGGAACTGTGGGCAAGCAGCATTCGAAAAGTCACTTCGCTCCGACGTGGGTCTTCTGAGGCAAACTCCGGCAGAATCCCGGTGACCGGGGCTTCCAGGTCAAGCTGGCCGCGCTCATAGAGGATCATGGCCATTGTGGTGGTCGCGATGACTTTTGTCAGCGAAGCCAGGTCGAAGATGGTCTCAGTCGAAATCGGAACCGAGTCGGATTCGTAGGTGAACCGGCCAAAGGCCTTCAAAGCCACTAGCTTTCCGCAAACTGTGACCGCGACCGAAGCCCCTGGAAAAGTCCGAGCCCTGATTGCCTGCTCCAACCCGCCAAATGCGCTCGCGAACACCTTGTCCTGATCTCGGAATGCCTCGGTCACACCAACAGCATAAAACCGACCCGCCCGATCTGGATTGGCACAGATGGCACCCTGCTCGTCCGTAACTTGATCGCTCGTGCCGGAGCTGTTGTAAATTCGAGACATCGACTCCTTGACTACAACCTCGCTGAGAAAGATTGCGCTGGGCGCCTGCGTTCTGCTGGCTGCGGCGAATGCCTTTTCCCAACCCTTCGATTCTCGGCTCTCGGTCGCAGACTCCATAATCCAGGAGACAATCGATAAACACGAGATTCCCGGCGCCGTGCTGCTGGTTGGCCACGACGGGCAAGTGGTCTATCGCAAGGCTTATGGAATGCGATCGCTCGAGCCGGCTCGAAGCCCGATGACAGTGGCCACGATCTTCGATATGGCCTCACTGACGAAAGTAGTCGCGACAACAACGGCGGTCATGCAACTGGTCGAGGAAGGCAAGGTTCGGCTGAATGATTCCGTGGCGAAGTACATCCCGGAGTTCGCCCAGAACGGCAAAAACGACATCGCCGTTCGCGACCTGATGACGCATTATTCAGGCCTCCCGCCATCTCTTGACCTGAAATCTCCCTGGTCCGGCCGGGAGACCGGGTACAGCATGGCGTTTGGCATCGTCCCCTTTGCACCACCAGAGAGCCGGTTTGTCTATAGCGACGTCGACTACATCGTGCTGGGAGCCGTCGTTGAGCGAGTTACGGGCATGGCGCTCGATTCCTATTGCGCACAGAACATCTTTGTTCCCTTAGCCATGACTAAGACCGCCTTTCGTCCGCAGACGACTTGGCTGCCAGAAATCGCTCCGACCGAGTATGACGAGCGTGGCCAGATGCTGCGGGGGGTGGTTCACGATCCGACGGTGCGCCGCATGGGAGGGGTGGCGGGACAAGCCGGGCTATTTTCTACCGCCGACGATCTGGCAAAGTTTGCCCAAGCGCTGCTTAGCGGAAGCTCTGTGCTGTCCTGGTCTGCGATTCAGAAGATGACCACGCCGCAGCAGCCGGCAAATGCGTCGACTCTGCGCGGGCTCGGCTGGGACATCGACTCGCCCATGTCGCACAACCGCGGTGAACTCTTGCCGGTTGGATCCTTCGGGCATACGGGTTTTACGGGCACGTCGATATGGATTGATCCAACAACCAACACCTACGTTATCCTCCTGACGAATGCGGTTCATCCCCGTGGGCAGGGCACGGCAATTTCGCTGCGGTCAAAGGTGGCGACGGCAGTTGCGGCGGCGCTGAACTTGACACCCGCACAATCCGAACTACTTCGCTGGAAGGCAATCACGGGCTATAACGAGAGCATGCCGGCTCAGCGCCGGGTTGCGAACCGCAACGGATCGGTACTGACCGGCATTGATGTTCTTGAAGCTCAGGACTTCGCTGCCCTCAAAGGCAAACGCGTAGGTTTGCTAACAAACCAGACCGGTCTCGATGCCTCCGGACGCCGTACCATAGACGTTCTGGCGCATGCGAGCGGAGTTCAGCTCACCACCATCTTCAGCCCTGAACACGGCGTGACGGGCACTCTCGATACCACGAAAATCGGCAACTCGCGCGACGCCGCAACCGGCATTCCGATTTTGAGCGTATACGGACCGACCGATGCAGCCCGGCGTCCGACGCCCGAGACCCTCCGGAATCTCGATGCGATCGCCATTGATATTCAAGACGCTGGGGTTCGTTTCTACACTTATGAGACGACGCTCGGATACTTCCTCGAAGCGGCGGCGAAAGCAGGCATCGCCATTTTCGTATTGGACCGACCCAATCCTTTGATGGGCGCGGTGGTCCAGGGGCCCATGTCCGAGCCCGGGCGCGAGAACTTTACCAATTACGGCCCCATACCGGTACGGCATGGAATGACTCTCGGGGAGCTGGCGCAGATGTTCAATGCCGAACACAACATCCACGCCAAGCTCACCGTAGTTCCGATGCAGGGATGGATGCGCGGCGATTGGTTTGACGAGACCGGCCTTGCGTGGATGAATCCTTCGCCGAACCTACGCAGTTTGAACGAAGCGATACTCTACCCGGGTGTTGCGCTGGTCGAAGGGACAAACGTCTCCGTGGGACGCGGGACCGACACGCCCTTCGAAGTCCTAGGCGCACCGTGGATTAATGCGCGCGAACTATCTTCTTACTTGAACTTACGACAGATTCCTGGCGCTCGCTTCGTTCCCCTGAGTTTTACCCCAACCTCGAGCAATTACTCCGGGCAGGAATGCCATGGTGTAAACATCTTCGTCACCGGCCGCGAGTTTCTCGATAGCCCGCAGCTCGGGCTCGAACTGGCGTCAGCCCTACATACCCTCTACCCTGAGCAGTTTCACATGGAGAAGATGGCGGAGATTGTCGCCAATGAGAACGTGTTGAGCGCACTCATGCAAGGTAAGGACCCGCGCGGAATCGAATTGGACTGGCAGGATGAATTGCAGAAATTCCAGCAACTCCGCGATCGCTATTTGATCTACAAGTGATTTGCCCAACTTGATCTTCGGCTCCTCGTCCTTTCCCGCTACAATGGGGCAAACCTGCCAGGAGCGGTTCTCCCATGAAGCTTGGTAACCTCAAGTCGCCCGTCGCAGAGGCACTCTTCCGTTGTTCAGGTCCCAATTGTGGAGTGCTGAAGAAATCCGCCGATCGATGGTGGCTGATGTGGACCTCAGCTGTGAACTTCAGTCAGCCAGTTCTGTATCTGTGTGCGTGGGATGAGGAGATTGCCAACCGCGAGGGCACTCTGCATGTGTGTGGTGAGCTTTGTGCGCAACGACTGCAATCGCAATTCATGGGAAATATTCGAGAAAACCAGCTCAGGCGGTTGGCCGAGCATCGGTAACCATCTCTCCCCGCTTCCAGGCTTTGTTCCCCTTTCCCTCAAGAACTTGATGCCCGATGGTCCAGGCTTTGAGCCTCACAGCGGGGTAGAAAAAGTCTAGCGCCCACCGAAGAAACACTTGGCGGGTGAAAAGCGAGCTCCGCTGAAGCCAGTTCTCGCCTACTTCAAACGTTCATCGACCGAAGGCAGTTTCGGGAAGGCGGCGTGCGGCTCGTTTTGATACCAATAAGCGACTGAATAGAAGTTGTCGCCCCGATCATCCGAGGTGCCGTGCTCGATGGTCGCGCGGAGAGACTTCTGGAAGGTAATCGGCGAGTCCAGATGAAAGCGATAGAGCGACCACTTCGATCCTTTCTTTTCAGGGCCCACCACCGGCGCGCCGAATAGCTGATAGGAAAATGGTTTGCCGCCAAAATCCCACGCGCCAAGAAAGTAGTCTTCGGTTCCGGTTCCGTTGATTGACGGGACCTTTTCGCCGTCCACGAAAAACATGTCGTCACCCTCCCCCCACCAGCGGTCGTCGTTCTCAAAGACGGACATAGTTACTCCCACGAAATGGCCTCGGCCAGAGGCCTCCATCCAGACGTAGTTGTTTTTCCCGTCGGGATTGGTTTTGGCGTCAGGAACGGCTGCGTTCGGTGTCGCCTGGCGATACTGGCCATGAAAATAGAGGGTGTCGGCTGGAAGCGGGGAAGATAACTGGCGCCAATCTATATTCCAGTAGAGGGCATCGATCGGTTGGCTGCCTTCATTGCTGACCGTGATGCGCCCATGTTTGCCGAATGGCATGGCGAAAAAGCTATTCAAGGCCTTGTCGGCCCGTACGGCGAGCGGGGCCGATTGATACAGAAAGTACACTCCGTTGCCTAGTCCAAAGAAG
>DATNEX010000079.1:0-38949 GCA_035606605.1 Terriglobales bacterium | reverse complement strand
AGGAGCTCGCGGTTCCACGTTTGTATTACTTTGCTGCGTGGACAGACAGCGGGCGTCTCCTCGGGTGTCACCATCGTCATCAGACTGTCATCTCGGCTGCCAACTGCATCTCGGAGGCTGGCGGCTATGTCGTTGCAGTTGAGAGAGGGAAATTGCGCGCTCTCAGTGCCGTCGAAGAGGAGTTGTTCCAGTTGGCTCTATACGGTGGAATCGCAGTCGCCCGTCGGCTGGGTGGGTTCAAGCGGATTGGTGCGCTGAAACCTTCTTTGAATTGAGTGATGCTACAACCAGGCTCGCCATCATCGCGATCAGGAAATCAGCAGTGGAATCTAATACCAAAACCCTCTCCGAGATGACGGACCGAGATGTAATTGGCCATCTTGGGGGTCTCCGCAGACAAACGGAGGAGTGTTTCCGAGGAGTGGCTCTTGTCGCACCTTCTCTCATAGCATGAGCAATGCAGGATTGCTCGCGAATTGAGACCCCAAGAGAATGGCCTAAAATCTTTTTCTGAACCGTGACGCCTACGGATTAGCAGCCACGCTGTGCGCGGGAGCGCGTGTCATTGTGAATGTTCCCGACTGGCTGGCACAACCCGAGGTCTGGCCGGTGAGTGTGAAGGTGCCCGAACCGGAAGTCATACCGGCCGCCATGTTGCCCTGCATTGTGACGGTGTTAAGGGCTATGCCGCCTGGTTGTGTCCCCGACATAGTCATAGTCATCGGGCCGCCATTCACAGAAGAGCTGAGGCTGCCAGTAAGGGTGGTTGCCATGCCAAAACACATCGAGATGTTGTCGATCCCGCTAAAATTCACGCTGTTGGCCAAGAGCGTGATGTCGTTTTGGGTAAGGTTGAAAGTGAATGTCTCCGGTTGCTGTCCGGCTGAGGTGGACAATACCGCAGACCACGAGCCGTTGGCCGACGCCGGGTGCGGGCTACCGCCACAAGCAATTAGAGAAATGGTTAGAGCAAATGCGGTAGCTATGACCAGGCATCGCATCATAGGAACCCCTTAGCTGAGTTGGATGAGGGGTTTAGCTGCAGGGATGCACAGCCTCCGTTCAAATGAACGATCGCCTGCATTTGGGATTTGCACCGGTTAGACGTAATATCCGAAGGTTATCGCCACCAAGAGCCAAACCATTTTCAAAGACTCTGGTTGGCCGTCTGAGCTTTTGGAATTCCCCGTTCATCGCCGCAATGAGCGGCCGAGTGATTTTTCATCAATTGGAAACATCTATAATGACGACGAGGTGCGGCCTTGTTCGGACGTACTCAGTTTCGCATTGCCTTGCTGCTCGGTCTTTCGGCCCTACCTGGCAATGCTTTTTCGCAATCACAGCAGGCAGCCGGCAAGGAACTTAGCATCGATATAGTCCTCCGTTCCCCTGTCCTGCTGACCCCTACTGAGCACCAAACACTAAAGCGGGAAATTCGCGCACATGGTTGGGATAACGCGGAAGAAATTGTACGGGAGCTCTACCAAGAGAAGGGCTATTTTAAGGTTCAAGCAAGATCCATTCAGACTCCGAGCCGCAGCAGCAAAACCTTAGTACTTCAGGTGGTTCCCGGGGGACAGTACCACCTTATGCGCATTTCGTGGCGTGGGAATGCCGCGTTATCTCAAGCTGAATTGACCAAGCTTGTTCCATTTGAACCGGGTGAACTCTTCAGAAAAAGCAAAATAGTAGAGGGCCTTAACTCCGCAAAAAAGCTATACGATGCACAAGGCTACATTAACTACGTTGTTATTCCTACGCCGCTCACCGACGACAGTGCCGGGACGATTGCCTTCGAGATGGTTGTTGACGAAGGCGAACAGTTCCGGTTTGGAGAGCTTGATGTGCAAGGGATGGAAGAGGCACACCGCGAAATACTGCTATCCGCGTGGCAGGGCTTGCGGGGGCGTCCTTACAGCGCAGAGGGTGCCGACAGGTTCTTCAACCAATATTTTCGGTCGCCTCGGCCCCATGTAAATCCCGCGAATTACGCTGTCCGCAGAATTGATGAACGCAAAGGTTCCGTTAATTACTCGCTGCAATTTGTCCCTTGGATCCGCTATCGAGTCCCCGGAGTTCGCAACTGGAAAGAGTCGAAAGTCCCTAACTGAATTCAGGGCACTGTCACTCGTAGACTGGCAAGATGCATTCGCGGCCACTTAAGTGTCCTGTCATAGCCATAACCAATTTACAGCAGGAGAATACCCGAATGTTCTGAGACTGGAAACTGCCGAATGTCTTGATTCTCAATACAGCAAATATCGCAAGTTTGTGCCCTTTGTTCGGCCTTCTCGTCCCCATGAGTCCTATCAAATGGAGGTCAGGAAAAAAGTTCTGCCTCGACCGGCGTCATCACAACTGGCCGTGTTCTCTTCGCCTCTCGTGACGACGGAGACAGGGACTAACGTTCTGCTAGAATGCCAGTCGTGAACCGGCGAACCCTAGTCCAGTCGATTCCGGCAGCCGCTACATTGTTTTCGCGAGTGCTTTGGGCAGCGCCTGAGGAGGGCGACCCTAAAAGTTCGCGAGACTCGACGGCCGTATATGAACTGCGTGTCTACCACGCCGCACCCGGAAAAATGCCCGACCTTCTAACCCGCTTCCGCGATCACACCATCAAGCTTTTTGAACAACACGGACTCGAAAGCGTGGCCTATTGGTCTCCCCTCGATGAACCGGAGAAGGACAACACTCTGATCTATATCCTTCGCCATCCTAGCCGCGAAGCAGCCGACGCCAACTGGAAATCCTTCCGCGACGACCCCAATTGGCAGAGCGTGCGCGATAAATCGGAGGCCCATGGCAAACTCGTCGAAAGAGTGGATTCCACATTTATGGCCCTCACCGACTTTTCGCCGCGTGGGTTTCTGCCCAAACGATAGAAGGTAAACTGCATCCTCGGCGAAAACTGTAGAGAGGCTCATCCATCTGATGAAAAAGTAACGCCTGAACCAGGAAAGCACGTCCACCAGTGGATCAGAGGGGTCCTTTCGAGTGCCCGGGGTTTGATGGCGCGTTAACCACGAGCGTGTCAGCCCCAGGCCCCAATTTCTAACGCCTCCCCGGCGGATGGTCTGCGCTTACAAACTCGCATGCCTCTCGTACCGGACATTTCTCGCATTTTGGATGGGTTCGTTTGCAAAGTTCTTGGCCGTGTCGCTTTAACAACAGGTAGGCCCGCTGTCGGGCCTCGAATGTGGCGGCAATTTCGGAGTCGATCATACGCTGGGCTGCGTGATAGCTTGCGTTGTAGTTCTTCGCTTCCTTGCCGGACTGAATGCGCTCGAGCACGCCGGTGCAGTTGGAAGGCACCGCCGCTACCGGCTGAAGTTTGGCGAATAGCAGGATTCGATCCGCGCCAGGATCGCCAATGCTTGGGAAACTCTTGAGAATCTTGCGAGCTCTTGCAATCGGTCCGGTCAGCGCCCCGCGCAAGTCCCCGTCAAATTCGTCTTTGATTCGCGCCGTAACTTCCTTCATTCGCTCGGCACGGAGCTCGGGAAACATGCCGCCGGGCTTCAAGGCGGCAGCAAGGACGGCGGGGCGTGTCGCAAGAATTTCATTCGGTTCGGCCACGATTTTGGCCGTCAACCCCTCCCAGCCCTTGGTGCATGCGGCATCGCTCGCCGGATATCCGCAGTACCACCACATGAGAAAAAGATAAGGATCAGAAGGCCAGAACGGTGCCTGCTTCCCGTAGAACGCTTCCAGTTGATTTAGAACTTCGGCAACACTCAACCGGTTCATACACATGACATCACGACAGTGCGCTGGCAATTGCCCTGAAGTGTACATCAGCATAATTGTTCCTATGAGTGATAACGAAACTTTGCGCTTTTCACTCGCTTTTGGGGTACCCGATGAGCTCTGATGAGAATTACTAATACCTAGACAATGGTGGCCATAGAACCATCCCAAAACCCAGAGCTGCAACCCTTGACGGAAGTGTGGGCAGTGCTGCTTTGCAACACGGTAACTGCTTCAGCAATCAGAACGATGACAAGGCAGCACATGCGACTACCCACTGCCAAACCTTTGTCGGCGACCTGAGTGCCATTCCAACGATTGGGCGTCAATCTTGGATGGCACACGCAGCGGCATCGCCGTAAAGTGTTACCTCGTTGCGAGATGGGAGATATCACTGCAGGCCGAGGTGGTCACGCCAGCTTGGTGCTTGAAAAACCAACTCGATTAACAGAAGGCGCGCAAGAAGTTCTGGCCCGGGACTCATGATCGCACTTGATTTGCTTCGGCCTTCGAAGAATACGTATAAGATTCCGCCGTCGATTTCGTATTCTCCGGTGTAGTTCTTGCGCCTGATATCTACGGATATTTGCGATCGTTCCGACATAAACTCCGCTTCAGTGTCTAAGGTGCCCTATGTTCCTGTTATCGTTGCGCGCACGTGAGGGATTGGCAATCCCTCGAAAGGTGTACTCATGTACTTCTGTGTGTGGGATCCGCGGCCTTGCGGTTGACGTAACTCACAAGTTTTGCCTGAAACGGGGTCAATGAGATCTATCAACAAGTGCTGATGGTCTGGGCGAAGAACCCTGTCAGGGCTTACAGTCGGCGGAGGGCCGCAGTTCCGTTATGCTCGCGCCTGGTGGAAACCACCACATTCAAAGGTTATCTGCCTAATGCAGCAACCGCATTTCACTCGAATCCTGTGTAGTCTGTTCGCTTTGATTGCGCTTAGTGCAGCGCAGGAGCAGCATGCCAAACACACCTGGGATTACGGTGATCAGTTCGG
Source organism: Terriglobales bacterium (assembly GCA_035606605.1). Classification (GTDB taxonomy): domain Bacteria; phylum Acidobacteriota; class Terriglobia; order Terriglobales; family Acidobacteriaceae; genus Gp1-AA145. Next base: position 34,196 of record DATNEX010000079.1, on the reverse strand, counting down.
GCCGAATCACTGGGGGGACCTGTCAGCAGATTTCACCACGTGCAAGACTGGACGTTACCAATCCCCAATCGATATCCGTCATCCAAAAAGGGCCGATCTCCCGCCCATGCGATTTGATTACAAACCCTCTCCGCTTCACATAATCGACAATGGACATACCATCATGATCAACTATGCACCCGGAAGCATCATGTCGGTTGGCGGCAAGAAATATGTTCTCCAGCAGTTTCATTTTCATCGGCCCAGCGAGGAAAGGGTTAACGGAAAGTCCTTCGATATGACAGTGCATCTGGTGCATGCCGACGAGGAAGGTCACCTTGCAGTAGTCGCGGTTCTACTTCGACAAGGGGCAGACAATGCTCTTGTGCACGAACTGTGGCGGGAGCTGCCAAGAGAAAAACGAAAGGAAACGCGAAAAGACAACATCGAAATCGACGCATCCCAGATCGTTCCGTTTGATCACAGCTATTACACCTTTTCCGGGTCGCTAACCACGCCACCGTGTAGCGAAAACATCAGGTGGTTCGTACTGGAACATCCCGCAACCGTTTCGGCCGAAGAAATCAAAAAGTTCTCTGGACTGTACCGTAACAACGCGCGGCCGACGCAACCGTTGTATGACCGCGTCGTGCTGGAGAGCAAGTGAGTGAGCCAGGTGATTTCCTGACTTACGCTCTTCGCTTGGCCCCAAAGCTGTCCATGAGTTTTGTCGCCAGCCAAGCGGAACGGTACTACGCGCAGATCATCTAATAGATGCTGCTCCATTGTGCAGTTTCTGCATCGCCGGAAACAGCTGATCGCGAGTACCCGAGGCAGTTGCGAAATGCCGCGGAGCTGGGCCGCGCCGGGCGAGATTCGCTGAATGAAGGTGTACCTTTTTCAGAATCGAGGTAAATAGAGATTTGTCGACAGGCGTATTATGTTCAGGTGACAGCCGGAGACTGGGGATTGGGAAAACGGTCATGGCTCTGAACCTTGATATTTCTCGAACCGACGACATTGCAATTGTTCGTTGCCGCGGCCGGATTGTTTTCGGAGAAGAAGCGGACGAACTGAGACGAGTCATTCTCAGCTTACTGAAAGAGACCAACCGAATCGTTCTGAATTTTGCTTGGGTTGGACATATTGACAGTAGCGGAGTTGGAACCGTGGTTGCGTCATTTATTTCTGCGCGTCATCGTGGAGCTGAAATCAAGTTTGCTGCCTTATCACCTGTGGCTCGACGAATATTGAGAATGACAAATGTGGATCGTCTGTTTGAGGTTTACGATTCTAACGAGGATGCTACAAAGTCGTTCCGACCTCACCCCGAAGCCGCTACTGGGTGATAAGTCGGGAAGCGGTCCCCTTTCCAACAGGATCAGGCCATCTCACAACCTTGCGCTTATTCGCCCCCGGAGTTGCGCGGTCAGCGATAGGGAGATTCAGCAGGAGTCTACTGACTGGAGCCGCGAGTCTTGAGCTTCGGTCGTTGCTGCGATAGTGGGTCTACTTTGCTTACGGCGGATGAAAAAATCTTCTTTGGATCGAGGTAAACCAAATTGACAACCTCGGGCTGCGCCTGTTCGGGTGACATGATTTCCAAGGCCGGAATGTCAGTCTTGCCAGATGGCCCGAATTCGATCTGACGGGCAACGCGCACGAATGAGTTCCGGCTCGAACTTGCATCAACCACCGTCGGAATTCCTTCGCCAGCCACGAGTAGATGCCGACCTGGTTCTGCATTGATCACAAAGAACCTTCCTGGTCTTATTTCAGCAACCGAGACCTCGTCGAGCGAAATTCTGAGGCGTGAATGTTGCAGCGAGTCCCACGGCAGGTAAACAACAATCCTGGCACTGTCCTTTGCCAGGAGTGACTGCACCAACACAAGCCCGACCAATGCCGCAAATGTCGCCCGAAACGGTCGCATGGATGTATTAAGAATAGCCGCGCCTCGGCTTGATGGGCAATCTGTGGAAATTGGAAAGGCGACCGGCCTGCGCCTGGCAAGGCTTCATCTGAAGCCCGGTTGTTAAGCCGAAACTGTTATGCGACCTTGGCGTGTTTGGTTTCCGTCGGATGGCATGCCCGCATAATGCAATCCGACAGTTCCCGCCCAGTCTGACCGACCCATGGTTCGTTCATCAAATCACGCCGCGCGTCCTGGCTACTGTTGCCTACGATATGATGCTCGATTCCACCCGCCAATCCATCCCATCCTAAGTTCGGATCGTCTTCGTAGTCGGAACCGTGAAACATGACCACCCGACCGGGATATGGCTTCGGCACGTAATTCCGCTCGGCTCGGATCAGTGTTCTCCACACATATAAGGTTCGCATACGAGGAGGGACTCGCAAGCCAAAGTTGAACCAGATTCGGTAGAAGGTGGGCGCGAATTTTCCCCACTTTTCCGCCACGCGTACTGCCGCGATGCGATAAAGCGTGCGCAGGGGATTCTTCAACAGCGTTGCCATTCTTTTGCTAAGGGGGTTCGCGGGCAGCTTCGGCTTTGTAACCGCGGGGATCTTACGATGAAAACGCAACTCAGCTGTGAACTGAACAACCAAAGCGGCGGGTTCCCCCTGCCGAAGGAGTTGTTGCGCCATTTCGTAGGCGACGATTCCCCCAAAGCAGTACCCCCCGAAGCAGTACGGGCCGTTCGGTTGCAGCTTGCGAATTTCACAAAGATAGTGAGCTGCAATGTCTTCGAGCGTTGTGTGCTTAAAACGCCGGCCATCCATTCCTTCTGGTTCGATTCCATAAAAAGGCTGGTCAACATCCATTCTTGCCGCGAGGCGATGCATGAACAGCGTGCTGCCTGCGCCTCCGTGGACGCAAAAAAATGGCGGCCGCTTTCCGGTCTTCTTCATCGGAACCAAGGTGGGATAGTTGGCATCCTTTGACAGCGGCCTGATCTGATTAGCGAGCAGTTCGACGGTGGGCGCGTCAATGAGAGTGGTAAGCGGCAATTCTCTGCCGAAAGTGCCGATGATTTTGGTGAACAAACGGGCGGCCTGCAGCGACTTGCCGCCGAGGTCGAAGAAGTTATCTCGAACTCCAATCGGCTTCACGCCCAGTACTTCTTCCCACGTCGCAACCAGCTTCCTTTCGACCTTGTCGCGCGGCGCCACATAATCTCGCTCGCGGAAATAGTCACCAGCTTGCGGAGTTGGCAGCGACTTACGATCGACCTTCCGGTTTGCTGTCAGCGGGAATTCGGCAAGCCCGACCAGGGCGGACGGTACCATGTAGTCGGGCAGCTGCCTGCGCAAGTGCTCGCGTAGCTCTGATGGAGAAAAAGTCTTCCCCGATTTCGGCACAATGTATGCCGCCAGGTACTTGGTGCCAATCTTGTCGTCCTGGGCAATCGCAACCGCCTGCTTTACCGCTGGGTGTTGTTCCAGCACGGCTTCAATTTCGCCGAGTTCGACCCGAAAGCCGCGAATCTTGACCTGATGGTCGAGGCGCCCGAGGTATTCGATATTCCCATCCCCGCGATATCGTCCAAGATCTCCCGTGCGGTACATCCGGGCACCAGTCTGAGATGAAAACGGATCAGGAACGAACTTTTCCGCCGTGAGCTCCGGACGCTGGAAGTATCCGCGAGCGAGTCCCTCGCCGCCGATGTAGAGTTCGCCTTCGCTCCCAGAAGGAAGCAGTTCGCGGTTCTCGCCAAGAACATAGACGCTTGTATTAGCTATGGGCTTTCCGATAGGCACGTTGCGATCGTCTCGTCCTTCAATTCGATAGATCGAAGACCAGATGGTCGTCTCCGTAGGACCGTACATGTTCCACACTACTCCGCAACATGAAGCGAGCCGGCGCGCGAGCTCCGGCGATACCGCTTCGCCGCCGACGAGCGCCTTGAGATTGTCGCCGCCTTCCCAGCCTGATTCGAGCAGGATTTGCCAAGTGGTGGGCGTCGCCTGCATTACGGTGGCACGAGAGTCCTTCAAGAGCTTCTTGAGCAGCATGCCGTCGAGCGTGGCCTCACGACTCGCAAGCACAAGGCGAGCGCCCACCAGTAAGGGCAAGAAGATTTCCAGGGCTGCAATATCAAATGAAATCGTGGTGACTGCCAAGAGCGCATCGCGGACGCTCATTCCCGGTTCTTTTTGCATCGAGCGCAGAAAGTTCGTCACACTTTTGTGCTCTACTTGGACGCCCTTCGGCTTACCAGTTGATCCCGATGTATAGATCACATAAGCAAGGTTTGACGGTCCCGTGTCCGAAGGCACCGATTCGGTGCTCTCTCCTGCGATGGCATCGAATGAGGATTCCAGACAAAGGGTGTCTGCACTGCTTTTGGGAACGAAACTCCGCAACGATTTCTGAGTAATTAAGACCTTCGCGTGGATTTCGTCGAGCACATATTGAATACGGCCTTGGCCGAAGGAGGAGTCGAGAGGAACATACGCTGCGCCTGACTTAAGGATTCCGAGCAGCGCCACCACCATCTCCAGTGAGCGCTCCATGCAAACCGCAACCAACGTTTCCCGCTGCACGCCGTGTTTGCGAAGGGCACGAGCTAACTGGTTAGCCCGTGCATGTAGTTCGGCGTAAGTGAGCGAACGCCCCTCAAATTCGACAGCGATCGATTGGGCGTGCTCTTGAGCGGCCAGGTCGAGAAGGTCGTGAACGCAGGCGTGGTGATCCGGCTCGAGGTCTCGCAGCTGCACCTGGCCGGTCGGGATTCGATGGGGGCTGGGCACTGACATGAGACCTTGAACCAGAAACTTCACTGAAACAAAAGCGCGCAGGATTACCGTTGCTAGTTGACCATCGTGAAGATTTTTCCAGCTTGGTTTGATGTCTCCCTGCGTGGGAGTCCTAAACGTAGCAGCGGCGCATTGCGGGCTAAAATCGGGTGTTCTCTGTAAAAAGTGACTAAGGTCAGCTCACGTTGCTTTGCGTGATGGGGCTTACCGGCCTTGGACAAAGTACGAACGAAGGCGTGCCTAGCGATTGGCGGGAGAAAGGTCGAAAGCTGACGCCAGGATCAGGACTAGACCCCCAATGCCGTGGCGTATGTCGTAACCGTACTAATCACGAGCTGAACGCTTTTTCTGTTGCCGGGCAAAAGCGAGGCCTCGTTTTAGTTCTGCCGAAAGATCAGTGGTGGCGGTCGACACTTTGATAGGCTCGCCACCCGCCTCACGCCCCAACCATTGATTCAAATCCTCCGGAGTTGCAGTCGCATATCGCCCCTGCCGGATGACCGGCATGCCCTCCTTTGCCCAGCGCTGAGCGACAGCTGTCGATTGTGAGAGGAAGCCCGCGATCTGCTTCCATCCTTTGAGTAGGGCGGGCGGAGCATCTGGCTTCGATTTGTCTTGGGGCTTCTTCCCCGGTTTTCTGGACGTTTTTGCCTTGGTTTTCATAGAACGAGCGGAATAATACAGGCTTTCGCAATGAGGCGGAAGCAAGTAGAATAGCGACCTCAGTTGGAGTCTGCCAGGCATGCAATGTGAAATCGTCGAAGTAGCCAGTGTCGAAGACGCGACTGGGTATCGCTGTGGCGATGATGCCTCAGGCCGATGCTGCGATTGCGATGCCCACCTTTGTGATAGCCACGCCGAGAGTTGTGAGTCCTGCTTCGAAGTATTCTGTTCTACCTGCTTGGCCTATCACACGAGCGTCTACCACCACAAGAAACCGGCTGGTGAGTACCGCAGGTACAGGAAATCGGCCTAGACTGATGCAGTGCCTGCAGGCGATGCTTCTTGGCCTGCGGCGGACTGGGAATTGTTTCGTGTAGTGGGGCACTGGCTCGGCTAAGCCACGCCGAATCCCTGGTGGATCGTACAGGGTTTCTAAGGTCAAATACCGAAACTTCTCTCTCCTTAAGCAACCAACTGGGGGGCCGTTCTTGCATCAGAGAAGGGTGGCAGATTGAGGGGCCAAATGGTAGGCTTTTGGCACTCACCGTCAGGGGGGCCACAACAATGACTGTCACCAAGGAAACCATTGCATTGGAAGGCGTTTTGAGGGGAGAAGGGCGAGAGCGGGCGTGTGTTGTGAAAGCCCTGCAGCATGCCACGTACTCCGATGAGTGCACCCGGCCAACCTGTCTATCGTACTCGCGATGTGTCATTGAAGATGACGACGACTTCCCAGACGGCGAATACGAGTTGGAGTTCGCCAAACGGCGGGTCCCGCTGAGCAAAACCGGGGGACAGTATGTTCCGCGGCTGACAGAGGCCCCCTGCCCGTGCACTTTGTCCGTTGCAAGCTAGGGTCTGCCTGCCGGTTTTATTCCAAATTACCTGCGAAAATCTTCTGCCACTGTCTTCCCACTAGTTTTGTTGTTCCCGCTTCTTGTTCGGCGTAACATTGTCGGTTTCTCCGTTGTCCATCCCAGTTCTTCCATTGGAGGGCCATTCATGTCTTTCACTCGCCGTGACTTGCTCCGTTCGGGAGTTGCCGTTTCCGCATCCACCCTGGCTGCTGGTTCGTTGGTCGAACAGGCTCGGGCGTTGTTGGGGGCACACCCGGGACCAGGCGCGTCGGAAGCTCTTTCTGCGGTCGCTCCCAGAGAACGCTATCTCATGGATTTTGGATGGAAGTTTCGATTTGGACATGGCAGTGATCCGGCTAGGGATCTGGGTTTCGGCAGCGGACAGGGTGATTTCGCCAAGTCAGGCGAATTCAAGTTTGCCACCGCGAAACTCGACGAGTCTGGGTGGCGAACCTTAAACCTGCCCAATGACTGGGCGGTTGAGCTGCCCTTTGTTCGTGACGAGGGTTTGCAGAGCCACGGATATAAGCCGTTGGGCCGGGCCTATCCAGAGACCAGCGTCGGTTGGTATCGGAGGACGTTCGCTGTTCCTGAGACGGATCGGGGGCGCCGGACGGTTGTGCTGTTCGATGGAGCGGTGCGCAACGTTCTGGTGTTTCTGAACGGCTACTACATCGGGCGGAACGACAATTCCTATGCGCCCTTCAGCTTTGATATCAGCGACTTTCTTGATTATGGGCAAACCAACTACCTGATGTTGCGTGTGGACGCAAGCTTCGGCGATGGATGGTTCTACGAGGGGGCGGGGATCTATCGCCATGTTTGGTTGACGAAGATGGATGCGCTGCATCTCGCGCAATGGGAGAGCTATATTCGCACCGAGGTAAAGGGAAATTCGGCCACCTTGAACCTGGGCACGATCGTCGAGAACCAGGGAACGAAAGCGGAGTCGTGCCGGGTACGGTGGCAGATTGTGGATGCCTCCGGCAAGACTGTGGCCACTGCGGACTCAACGCCGCAGCAAGTTGCTGCCGACGCCGCGACGTCCTTTACAGCCACCGCGAAGCTGACGAACCCGGCGATGTGGTCGCCGGACGGTCCCAACCTGTACTCCGCGATTGTAACCGTAGAATCAAATGCCAAGGCTCGCGATAGAGAGCGCGTAAGTTTTGGCGTACGAACACTGACGTGGGATCAAGACAAGGGCTTCTTCCTCAACGGCAAACGCGTGGAGTTGAAGGGCACGTGCAATCATCAGGACCATGCCGGCGTCGGCGCAGCCTTGCCCGACCGGCTGCAATGGTATCGTCTCGCCGTGTTGCGCGATATGGGCGGAAACGCGGTGCGTACGTCGCACAACATGCCCACGCCGGAGTGGGTGGAAGCCTGCGATCAAATGGGCATGATGATGATGTGCGAGACGCGCATGATGAGCTCCAATCCGGAAGCGATGGCGCAGCTGGACAGCATGATTAAGCGATACCGCAACTCGCCTGCGATCGTGATCTGGTCGGTGGGGAACGAGGAGTGGACGATGATGCCGCAGCAGCAAGCGGTTCCGGTGGTCGACGCGATGATTGCGCGCTGCCACGAACTCGATCCCACCAGGCTATGCACGGCGGCTGTGAATGCATCCTTCGACAAGCCATTTGCCGAGCAATTGGACGTTATGGGCTACAACTACAACTTGCAGGTTATCGACAAATGGCGTAAGGACCATCCGACGAAGCCCGCCGTAGGCACGGAAACCGCGAGCACGGTTTCGACGCGCGGTATCTATGAAACGGACAAACTGCGCAACTGGGTGAGCGCCTATGACCTGAACCACACCTCGTGGTCTGAACTCGCCGAGCAATGGTGGACGTTCTATGCGACGCGCGAATGGCTGGCGGGCGGCTTTGCGTGGACCGGATTCGATTACCGCGGCGAGCCGACGCCGTACGGCTGGCCTTCGATCAACTCACAGTTCGGCATTGTGGACATGTGCGGTTTTCCCAAGGACAACTTCTACTATTACAAGGCGTGGTGGGGAAATGACCCGGTACTGCATCTATTTCCCCACTGGAATTGGGAAGAACGCGACGGCGAAACGATCAAGGTTTGGGTGCACTCAAACCTGGATGAAGTTGAATTGTTCCTGAACGGGAAGAGTCAGGGCAGCAAGAAGGTCGAGCCGCTGAAGCATCTGGAGTGGGGGGTGAAATATGAGCCGGGAGTGCTGGAGGCCCGGGGGAGCAAAAGCGGCAAAGTCGTACTCAGCGACAAACGTGAAACCACCGGCAAGCCGGCTTCGATCAAGCTCGCTGCAGATCGGACGGAGATCGATGCCGATGGGGAAGATGTTGCTCTCATACGCGTGGAATCGCTCGACGAACAGGGCCGGCATATTCCAACCGCTGACTTCCCGATCAAGTTCACAGTCAAGGGCGAGGGTGCGCTCATTGGCGTGGGTAATGGCGATCCGAATTGCCAGGAGTCGGACAAGGAGCCCATGCGAAGCTTGTTCAATGGATTGGCGCAGGTCATCCTGCAGTCGACGAAAACTCCCGGCGCGATTGTGCTGGAGGCCTACAGCGAAGATTGGCCGGGGCCGAAACTTCCAGCGATCACGCTGACGATCACAACCAAGAAGGCGGAGTTAAGGCCGACACTGGGGTGAGCAAACAGGGAAGGTCCTACATGCGAAGCGAAATTGTTCTCCTGATCGCCCTCTCGAGCGCCGTGTGTCTGGCTCAGGCGGGGTCTCATAAGACGAAGTCCATAGCTCCGGCGCGTGCCGGATTCACGCTCGCTTGGTCGGACGAGTTCGATCAAGGGGACAACTCGGCGCCCGATCCTGCGAAATGGAAATTTGAGATCGGGGGGAATGGGTGGGGAAATCAGGAGCTCGAGTACTACTCGTCGCGGCGGGAGAATGCGCGCATGCGGCGGGGAAATCTAGAAATCATCGCGCGCAAGGAAAGCTACACCGGCGCCGACGGGGTACAACGCGACTACACTTCGGCACGGCTTATCACCTCTGGGAAGTTCGAGCAGGCCTATGGGAGGTTTGAAGCGCGGATCAAAATTCCATATGGGCAGGGCGTCTGGCCGGCTTTCTGGTTGCTAGGGGCTGACGACAAGCAGGTCGGTTGGCCGCAATGCGGCGAGATCGACATTATGGAAAACATTGGACGCGAACCTGGGATGGTGCATGGCACCATTCACGGACCGGGATACTCGGGTGGAAAAGGTATCGGGGGGGCGTATTCCGTGAACGCAGGCCGGTTCGCCGATGACTTTCACATTTACGCAGTGGAATGGGAGCCGGAAGAGATTCGGTTCTACGTTGACGATCATCTCTACACTGCGCGCAGGCCGTCGGATTTGCCTGCCGGTACGAAGTGGGTCTACGACCATCCCTTTTATATTCTCTTGAATTTTGCAGTGGGCGGAGAATGGCCGGGAAGCCCAGACGCGACCACGAAGTTTCCGCAAGTCATGCTGGTCGATTACGTGCGCGTCTACAAGAAATCGCCGTAAGCGCATCTCTGCGTTTCATTCAGGCAACGTCTGCCGCCGGTTCGGACTCTCAAAAGCGAGTCCCCGAAAGGATGCGCAGCTATGCAACTTACCAGTGCTGAAATCCAAGAAGGTGGAGAGATCCCCAGCAAATACACGAGTGATGGCGAGAATGCTTCCCCCGAGTTGTCGTGGAAAGATGCGCCGCCGAATGCGAAATCCTTCGTGTTGGTCTTGCATGATCCGGATGCGCCGCGCGCGGGCGGGTTCACACATTGGGTGGTGTACAACATCGGACCAGGAGTCGGGCACATCGACGAAGCCGCTCCCGAGGGGGAAGAGATCAAAGGCGTGGGCCTGCAGGCGAAGAACGAAGCACAGAAGCTTGGCTATATGGGACCCGCCCCTCCGTCAGGAGTGCACCGGTATTTTTTCAAGCTCTACGCTCTCGATTGTGTGCTGGACGTTGGGCCCGGGGCGAACTTCACGGATGTGCAGTCGGCGATCAAGGGGCATGTGCTTGCCCAAGCGGAACTGATGGGGACCTACGAGAAGACGGAGCGGGCGGCGTAGCTGAATTTCCTCCACTCAATCGGGAACTGCCGGAGAGGATCCTTGGTCTCCGCAGAGGAATTTCATGCGGTGGTTATCTCGGGCAAGAACCCTGGTGGGGATACCAGCTACGGAGCAAGGTATCCCCACCCGAACCAACTCAATCAGAAGAAAGCCGTCATTCCTGCAGCGCTGCTGGCGGCTCCCGGGAAGCTGCTAAGTCCGAGGGCTTTCATGACGGTTTTCAAAAGGTCCTGGTGTTGATAGGTCGTGGTTGGCTTGACGCCTAGCTTTACTTTCGGCCCAATCACCAGGCACGCAATGTGGCCCCCGCCGTGAGCCGTGTCCGTATCCAGGCTCTCATCGAACACGATGATCAGGATTCCATCTTTCTGGAAAGTCGCGCTTGATAGTAAGGGCGCAATATTGGTCTTCAGCCAACTGTCGGCAGTGCTCAAGCTGCCATCGTGCGCGTCATGGATAAGATTCGGCACGATGAACGAAAAGTTTGGCAGATTGTTATTCGTCAGATCCTTGGAGAACTGCGTGAACGGCACAAGGTTGTACTTTTCACTACTGTTGGCAACGTCCGAGAAGTAGGCCAACGGGTTATGGCGCTTCACATAATAGCCCGAGCCGCATCCGGTGTATCCCGCGGAGGGCAGGCTTTCCGCATACGCCTTCCACGTTTTCCCAGCACTGAGCAGATGGCGGACGATGTTGTCGTTGGTCAGGGTGGAGCAGTAGCTGTCGTTGTTGGTGATGGTCTGTCCGGCAACCATCATGAAGTAGTTACCGATGGAGGGGTGGGTATTCGCATAGTACTGCGTGGCCAGCCCGTACTTGTTGGCAAGACTATTCAGGTATGGCATCGACGAACTGCCGATCACCTGCGAATAGCTGTGGTTCTCTTCGACCACGACGAAGACGTGGCTCGAGGAGGGAATGGTCCCTGTGCTCGCAGTGCCGCTAGTGACCGTGATTGTCGCCGTAGTCTTCGTTGACCCGCAAGCGTCCCATTCTTGGACGACGACGTTGTAGGTTCCGGTGGAGAGTGTCAGATAAGTATTCAGGCTAGATCCGGAAACTTTGTAGGCCAGAACGTAGGGGGCTGTGTAAATGCCCATGGACGACACGCCGCTTGAGCAGGTCGTGGTTGCGCTGGCCACAAAGTGCACTGGCGATGCCGACGACGAACCCGTAGTGGGGGACGTTATTTTGACGGTTGCAAATGCAGGAAGAGTGAACAGTGATATGAGTACAAGAAAATGCTTCATCAGATTGCTCCAGCTGAGCCCGATTTGCATACAAATGCGTTACCGCGAAAAGCAGCTACATTGGTTGCAAGTCGGTGCAGGGTGAGTTGCCGTCAATCTAGATGCACATCAACTTACATTCAAAATATTTAGTACATCCCGAGGGCGGGAACTAGGCGGCGGGATGACCGGAGGGCAGGTAATTTACCGGCTTTTCATGAAGTAGGAGTTCGGTCGCCATCACGCGCGGATGAGCATGGAACCACTCTTGAACCACCCCGTCGGCAAGGAAGTTCGCAATCGACAAAAGTGTCATGCCCTGATGGTGGGCCATGTAGCAACGCACCACTTCGCATTCGTGGCGCCATTTGCGATTACGACTGACCGTGTAATCGGCGGATTCGTAGAAACCGTATGCTCCGAACCAGCCTTCGCTGGAGATCCGACGGAGATTGTCAAGAGCTGCTTTGGGCGCGGTGCTTAAAGCGAGCGCGGTTGAATAGGGAGAGATGACGAGCGTGTCGATGTCGGGTTGATGCAGCGCGAGCTGGGGCACCCCGAAGGCGTGGTATTGATATGTACCCGCTTCATCGCGGGCAGCATAGGCAGACTCGGAAATTCCCCAGGGGATGCGCTTGAGGTTTGTGTATTCCTTTTGCATCTGTACCGCGGCGTGGCGAGAACGGTCAAGCAGGGTGCCGGTGTAGGTGCGCATCCAGATCGCGGGCATGAGGTATTCGAACATGGTCCCGGTCCAGGACAGTAGGACCGGGCGTCCCAGAGGCGCCACATGAGTGCGAGCTAACAGGAACCAGGTTTCTTGCGGAACCTCGTCCTTGGCTACAGCGACGAACGCGGCGGTGCGGGCTTCGGACGCGAGCAGGTCATAGCAGGCGGCGTGGATCTCGCCCTTTTCCGTCTCCATGCCGATGGAAAGCAGCTTCCGGCGTGGGTTCCAGAGGAAGGCGAACTCGGTGTCGTCGGCCATGCGCTCGATGTCTTCGGAAAGGGCTTCGAGTTCGCTGATCAGGCGAGTGGCATCATTTCTCGCCCCCAAAACCATAGGGACAAGTCGACGCAGCAGACGGGTTTGGTGGTCGTTGCCATCGCTGCGAACATCGAGTAGGGATTGCAGCCTGGCAGCCAGGGTCTCGGCAACAGCGGGAAGATCTTTGAGAAGCACGTCCGTGCCCGGAAGTCCAAGCTCTAAATCGTGTCGGAGTTCGGCGAAATCCTGCAACATCCACGGAGTAAAACGGGCGACAAGATGATGAATCGCCTGCAGCCTGTGCGCCGCTTCGTTTGCGAACCACTTCACGTCTTCTGCATGCTTGGCTTCGAGATCTTTGTCGGCGATACGTTCGAGAGCAGGCACCGGGAATTTGAGCAACGTCTTGAGCCAATCGCCGTGCTCGACTCTGCGCTGCAGCCTTACGAACAGCCCCCGAGGAAAGGCACGAACGTCAGTCAACACCCGCAAGTGATCCAGGAAGCCTTCAGCCATGGCAGTGCGCAGGACTGGGCGCTCCAGAAGTTGCTTGCAGCCGAGCTGCAAGGTCCACAACGATGCGACGAGGTTGCCGCTGTCGACGGTGGAAACGAACAGCGGTGGCAGAGGATCGAGCGTCTTGGTGTCGTACCAATTGAAGAGGTGACCGCGATGACGCTTCATGCGGCGGATGGTCGCCAGGGTTCGTGCGGTGCGGTCGGCAAATTCGGGGAGCGCTAAGTAGCCGAACTCGCAAGCCACCTGGCGGGCGTTCAAAAGCAGTCCGATATTGGTCGGGGAAACTCGCGCGGCCACGCGAAAAGGATCTTCCTGCAAGTTGTCGGGGATCAGCCAATTGTGCTCTTCGTTGCTGAACTCAGCGAAGTAGCGCCACGTGCGTAAGGCAGCGCGGCGGAGGAAGAGCCTGTCCTTCTCGGAGGCTTCGGTCCGTGAGAGTTGTGGCGGATGGTTGAGCCAAACAGAAACGGCTTTGCTGCAGGCCCACAAAACAAGAATCGGAAGGGCTGAGTCAAATCCCGCATGCCGGCCGAAAAAGACAATCACACCGAGGAGGACGGCGATTAGCGGCATCCAGTTGAGGTAAATGTCAACGGGCGTGCGCTTGCTGCGACCGGCTTCAGCCTCGGCGGCCGTTTCCCACTCGAGCAGGCGCTGACGGGTGAACAATCGGCGAATAAGGGTGCGCACCACGGCGTCAAGCGAGACCAGAGTCTGATGCAGAAGGAAGGTCACACTGAGCAGGACGCTGAAGTTCGAGACGATCAAGGCAGCAAGCGCCTCGCGAGCCACCGCCCGCTTTTGTTCAAAGGCTGCTCGAATCAAAGTGAACAGGAACTCGAACCACACCGGCACGAAAAGAATCGCCGCGGCCGCAATCGTCCATCGCGTCGGTGAACCGGGGAGAACGAGCCAGCCGAAGACAAACAGGATCAACGTTGCCGGTTCGACCAAACTGCGACGCAGGTTATCGAAAATTTTCCATTGCGAAACCAGCGCGATAGGGTTCGGGACCAGGCGGCCGCTCTCATCTGGCACCCGGGTGAACAGCCAACTCGTGATCTGCCAGTCGCCTCGCAACCAGCGATGCTTGCGGCGATTGTAGGCGCTGTAGTGAGAAGGGTAATCCTCGACGACTTCCACATCGGTAACCAGACCGACGCGCGCGTAAGCTCCCTCAATCAGGTCGTGACTCAGCAGCGCATTCTGCGGGAAGCGCCGATCGAGTACATGGTGGACGGTCTGCGCTTCAAAAATTCCTTTGCCAGCAAAAATTCCTTCCCCGTAGAGGTCCTGGTAAACGTCGGAGACCGCGCGAGTATAGATATCGAAGCCCGTCTGACCGGAATAGATGTTGGCCAGCCGCGAGCGCGCGGCGCTTTGAACGCTGATGCGCACGCGCGGCTGCAATATCCCGTACCCAGCCACAACGACGTTTTTCTCGGGATCGATAATCGCTTGGTTGAGGGGGTGAGCAAGCGTGCCGACGAGCTTATGCGCGGTTCCGCGAGGTAGTTCGGTGTCGGCGTCGAGCGTGATCACGTAGCGGACCTTGGAGAGCTTGGAGACGTCTCCTGCCTTGAACGGGAAGCTGTCGTATTCGCTGAAAAGAAGTTTGCTCAGGTCCATCAGCTTGCCACGTTTGCGCTCCCAGCCCATCCAGACCTGCTCGCGCGGGTTGTACACGCGATGCCGATGCAACATGAGAAACGAACTGCTTTGCTTGTCTGAATATTTCTCGTTGAGATCGGAAATCAGGTCAGCGCAGACGCTGACGAGGGGATCATCTTCGTGCGCGGGGACTGGTGAATCAGGCAGGTCTGTAAGCAGCGCGAAGTGCAGATTCGGATCGTGGTTAGCAAGGAATCGAACCTCGAGATCCTCCACCAGGCGTCGCACTTGTTTCTCATTGAGCAGGAGGGCGGGAACCGCGACCAATGAGGTGCAGTCTTCGGGGATACCCTTTGAGAAGTCCAGCTTCGGCAGAATTTCCGGCCGAAGCAGGGTGGTCGTCAGGTAGTTCATCAACTGCACCGCGCTTTGCGAGCACGGCAGCAACAGCACCAGCATCGAGAGAAGAATTAGGAGCGGTGGCGTAAAGGTGCTGGTAAGAAGCAGCACAATCGCCGACATGATTCCGAACGTGAGTACCTCGATGCCCGGCAGGTAGAACTCATCTGGGTGATTCTTCAAGAAGGCGCGGACGCGCTGGATCAGCGACGGCCGGAAACGGATTCGGCTTTGCAATTGGGGCAGGCCTTCTGCCATCAGGTAGTAGCCGACGTGGGATTGACGCTTAGCGACACGTTGGTCTTCATACCTGCGCTCGGCGGACCGGCGCGCCAGAGCGACGGCCTCGAAAGCCACTTCCATCTCCGTGCTATCAGAACGCTCGGCCAGTTTGACTACCCGCTCCCGATATAGGCTGCGGCTGTCATAGTCCATGTGGGGATAAGCACCGGCGGGGTCCTGACGAAGAATGGAATCAAACGCAATCTGGGGATCGAGTGTGTCCTTCCATTGCAGTTCGTTGATCTCGCGCAGGCTGCGGACGCAAATTCCTACCGAGGAAGGCGACGAATTTTCCAGAAACTTCCGGGCGCGAACTGCGACCTGTTCGAGGAGAACCAATTCCATCGATGGAATGACCGACCATAGTTCCTGAAACTTCAGAACCGTGTGTTTCTGAAAGGCACTCAGATACTCGGAGAAGGCTTTTTCCGCGAAACTGAACTGGACGGCGTGCAAGTAGGCTTCGGAAACGGCGGCCGAGCGCGGAATCGTGAGGCCATTCGGAGTACGCGCATGCGGCAAATTGCGAAGCAGTTTGAACGCACTGCGCGTGTTCCAGACCGCCGCCCAGAGCATCGCCATGTTGTCGCGCAGCCAGCGGAGGTCGTCGGGATCGTCCTTGGTGCGCGTCGTGCGGTTTACCTTGTCGAGTGCCGGCTTGAGAGCTGCGTACATGGCCCTCCAACGCGCCGTGAAAAAGCCGGAATCGTGTACCCCTGGATTCCAGGCCAGCAAGCGAGACAATTCCTCGGCACCTTGCCGCAACTGCTCGGGAGTCGGCGGACGCGGCACCGGGCCTTGCGGTGTGTGCTCCATGACCGATTCGAGCATCTCGATATGGGTATTCTCGGGCATTCCTCAATCAGCGGTAACTGGCGGCTTGCATTTCAAACATCTCGGCGTAGCGTCCGCCCATGCGGGTGAGCTTCTCGTGCGTACCTTCTTCGGCGATGCTTCCGTTCTCAAGTACTACGATGCGGTCTGCCATCCGCACCGTTGAAAATCTGTGAGAAATAAACAGAGCCATCTTGCCAGTCGTGAGTTCGGCGAATCGCTGAAAAACTTGATACTCACTGCGGGCGTCGAGAGCGGCTGTGGGTTCATCGAGCACTAGAAGCTGTGCATCTCGGAGATAGGCGCGAGCCAAGGCAATCTTTTGCCACTCGCCGCCCGACAGATCCACACCGCTTTCAAAGCGGCGGCCGAGCATCTGTTCGTATCCGGCACTCAGCTTGGCCACGACTTCATCGGCGAGGCTCTTGTGTGCGGCGTCCTCCAGCATCAGCTTGTTCTCGATCTCATCGATTTTGCCGACGGCGATATTTTCGCGAGCCGTCATCTCATAGCGCATGAAGTCCTGGAAGATGACCCCGATCTCACGATAAAGGTCTTCGAGGTCGTATTCGCGCAAGTCCACGCCATCGAGCAGCACCTGGCCTTCGCTCGGGTCATACAGTCGGGTAATGAGCTTGACGATGGTGGTTTTGCCCTGTCCATTCTCACCGATCAGCGCAACCCGCTCGCCGGGACTCAAATGGAAGTTCAGACGGTTCAGAACCCGACGCTCAGTACCCGGATAAACGAAAGATACGTCGCGAAATTCAAATCCCTGCTTGATCGGCCGCGGCGCGGGTAACGCATTGGGCTTCGATCGGATCGTCGGCTTCATCTCAAAAAAGGCGAGCAAGTCGGTGAGGAACAAAGCTTGATCGGCGATCCCCGATAGCGTCGAGAGGACCTGTTGAATGTTGCTGCTGGCATTTAGGATCGCCGCGGTGAGGAAGTAAAACGTGCCGATTCCCCATTTCCCCGCAAGCGTTCTCCAGATGACATAGGCATAAGCCCCGTAATAGCCGCCGGTGCTGATGATCGACAGAATCGACCCGATACCAAGACGCCTGCGTGCGAGCTGCACATCCTGCTGATAAACAACGTCGGAGAGCTTTCGAAAGCGGCCGGTAAAGAACTGGCTGAGGTTGAAAAGTTTAAGTTCCTTGGCGGCTTCCTTGGTGGCTCCAGCCTGGCGCAAGTAGTCGAGCTGGCGCTTGATCGGAGTCTGTCGAAAATTCTTGGCGTATCCGAGAAATGCAAAGTGCGTCTCGCCCAGAAACGCGGGCAACACCGCCGCAACCAGTAGCAGCATGAGCCAAGGCGAATACAGCATGACGGCGACCGTCCAGCCGATTGCCGTAATGACCTGCAGTTGGAGCCGGCCGATAGACTGGATCATGACCAGGCGATCCGTCGCCTGCACGCGGGCGCGTTCCAAACGATCGTAAAAGATAGGATCCTCGTAAGCGGTCAGGTCGAGTTCCGAGGCGTGCTTCATCACCTGAATGCTGACGTGACGGGTGTACTTGTTCGCCAGCAGGGAGTCGGAGTAGTCGATCATCCGCAGAACGACCCCATTCAGCACGGCGAGGCCGAATTCTACGCCCACCAGCCACCAAAGACGGGTGGGCACGGGTTCGTGAGTCTTGAGCGCGTGATCGAGGATGTCGATGATCAGCTTGGGGATATACCCGATGGCCACCGGGAGCAGCGCGGCGACGATCCTGGCTCCAATCCCAAACGAGACCACGCCCGGTCCGGAGCGCCAGACAATCCTCAGGATCGGGGGGACATTCCTGAGTGCGCTGAGGCGCTCCTGCCAGCTGCTCCAGAAGTTTTCGCTGTCTGACATTTGGCCGAGTCCGGCTCGGAAGCCGATTGCTTCTACTTACGTTGCTCGAGAAAAAACGCCGCTGCCCGTGGTTCCAACCAGAGATGCCGAAAACCGCGGTAAGGGTTTCATCGCTCTGCAGTTAGACGTCGATGACCCGCCCGCGCGCGCAGCCCGCGTCGCTCGTCATTATAAATATCGCCGGGCTGGGTGAAGCAGTCGCAATTAAGGCAAGGGCCCTAATTACTCAGGTTATCCCTGAGGCCGCGAATGTTTTGACTCTAATTGCGGGTGGGAAGAAGATGCGCCTAAGCAAGTAATTCATGGTTGAGCGCTGATTCGAGAAAAATTTTCCTGACCTCCTGAAGAAAAGGTGGGTGTTCGCTTTTTCAGGATTGTCTCTGGGCAGCAACTCTGGACATAATGAAGGTACTGAAAACGAAGCAATGAGTTTTTCCCGTCGTCATTTCCTTCGCGTGGTTATGACCGGGGCCGCCGCTTTCCCCTTCACCAAGGGTGGCCTAGCCGTCGGTCTCGTGCCTCTCGCTCCTCGCGTCTCACCCCCCGACGATGCTCTCCTCGATGAACTCGAGCGAGCCGCCTTCGACTTCTTCTGGAATGAAGCTGACCCGCGCACCGGGTTGATTCGCGACCGGGGCAATGCCGATGGCGGGGGAGCGAGAACCAAGGCGAGCATTGCGGCCACGGGATTTGGGCTGACGGCCCTTTGCATTGGACATCAGCGACGCTTTCGTCCCCGCGGCGAGATTCAGGCGCGAGTTCGGCAGACGCTTCACTATTTGTCCCATGAAACGCCGACGGAGAATGGACTCTTCTATCACTTCATGGAGCGAAACACCGGCACGCGCTACAAGCTTTCCGAGGTCTCGCCCATTGACACTGCCATCCTGCTCTGCGGAGCTTTGACCTGTCGTGAACAGTTTTCGAACGCAGAGATCCACCGGGATGCAACCACGCTCTACCACCGCGTCGATTGGAATTGGGCCATGAACGGAGGCGATACATTCGCTCTGGCATGGACGCCCGAGCAGGGTTTTAGCCGCTTCCGCTGGGATTCCTATTGCGAATCGATGATGTTGTACTTGCTGGCGATGGGTTCGCCGACGCATCCGATTCCTGCGGAAAGTTGGCATGCGGTGCGGCGTCCGAAGATGGTCTATGCGGGTCACCAGTACATTTCGAGCCCAGCACCGCTGTTTGTGCACCAGTTCTCGCACGCGTGGTTCGATTTCCGCGACAAGCATGACGAATACGCCAACTACTTCCAGAATTCGATTGTCGCCTGCCAGGCCCATCGCGAGTTCTGCACCTCGCTGAGCCATCATTTCCCCAGCTATTCCGAGAACATCTGGGGCATCACTGCCTCCGATTCAACCCGCGGATACGTCGCCTGGGGAGGGCCGCCGCTGCTGGGGCCGATTGACGGGAGCGTGGTACCGGCGGCTTCGGCGGGATCGTTACCATTCCTCTTCAATGAATCATTGACCGTGCTACGCACCTTGCGCAGCCGCTATGAAAAGCAGACCTGGCGCAAGTACGGCTTTGTCGACGCCTTCAACCCAATCACCGGCTGGGCCAGCAAAGACGTGCTCGGCATTGACGTAGGTATCAGCATGCTGATGGCCGAGAATGCACGCTCCCAGCATGTCTGGAACACCTTCATGCGAAACCCGGAAGTGGAAGTCGCCATGGGCCGCGCCGGCTTCCTGCCGGACGGGTTCGAAATTCCGGTTATGGCATAGACGCTTTCCCCTGCCGTTTGAGCCAATTTGGGCGCTGCTTCTTTGATTCCAGCGGTAAACCACTGCCTGACGTCAAACACGCCCCTGAATGACCCACGAAAAGGGTTGCGTCGAATTTTCCAAGCCGACTAGTCAAGAATTGGCAGGGCCACGCACGGCTGCACCAGGAACCTGAGTTGGTTGATCTGTTTCAGTGATTCCTCGACCAGAGAAGTTGGGCAGGGCTCGAGGGTGATCACGAATGGCAGCTTCGACGCCGGGAATCCGGGTTTCTGGAAGACGGAATCGATGTTGATGCCCGCTTTCGAAAAAATGGTGGCCAGAGCGGCGATGATTCCGGGCTCGTCCTCCACGGTGAAGCGAAGGTAGTGGCGTGTGGTGAAGTCGGAACTAACGCTCAGGCGAGCAAGCCCGTTTTCGTGGATCGCAACGCCGCCGATCTGGCGCAGGCGGACGATAGAAATAAGGTCCGAAACAACTGCCACTGCAGTTGCATTTCCCCCCGCCCCATGGCCGGCAAAAATCGTCTCTCCACCGAACTTACCCGTAGACATCACGAGATTTTGCGGGCCTTCTACACCGGCGAGCGGAGACGAGCTGTGCACCAGGGTCGGCTCAACCGAGGCGAGCAGTCGCCCAGCAGTCTTTTCCGCGCGCGAAATCTGGCGAATGGTGCAGTCCAGCAGCTTTGCATACTCGAAGTCGACGGGTTCAATCACGGAAATCGAACGCGTAGGAATTTCCGAGTGAGAGACGGCGCAACGCAGCCCCACTCGGCATAGGATTGTGATCTTGGCGCGGGCGTCGTAACCGTCGACATCTTCGGAGGGATTTGCTTCCGCATAGCCGAATTTTTGAGCTTCGGCGAGGGCATCGGCAAAAGAAATTCCTGCGTTCTCGATACGGGTCAGGATGTAGTTGCAGGTACCATTCAGAATTCCGCACAGCTCGACCAGTTCATCGCCGGCAAGACCCTCTTGTAAGCCCGATATGACCGGAACCCCGCCAGCCACAGACGCTCCAAAGGCGACGTGGCCGCCGCGAGAATGGGCTTGGGCCACCAACTCCGGGCCGTAGCGCGCGATGATCTGCTTATTCGCGGTGACGACCGACTTGCCGGATTCCACCGCGCTGCGAATCCACGCGCCTGCGGGTTCAAGTCCCCCGACAAGTTCGACAAAGATGTCTGCATCCGAAGAAAGAATGTCATCGATGTTGCTCGTCCACTCGACCGTGGGCGGTACCCAATCCGCACTCTTCCGCTTTCGCTCAAAATTGCGATTGAAGATGTAGCTCAGGAGGAGACCCTCGGGGGGGTGCTCAGTGAGAATGCGAGCCACCGAACTGCCCACCGTTCCGAAGCCGACAATTGCGACCTTCAGCGGCTTGCGAGGCGAGGTGCTCGCCTTCGCAGGTTCGTCCCAGGATGCCGTAAGTGGATTCAATCTGCTCTCCTGCTCCTAGATTGCTGCCGCCAGCGCTCGCCTGAGCGGGGATTTGCCGTTCTCTGTCCCCTTCCGCAGCCGCTTTGTCCCGTTAATTCGCACTCCGTTCTTCTTTTTTGCGGAATTTCCCGCTGGCCGCGCGTGCGCCTTAAAGAAGTGGTCATGCAAATGGCGGACTACTCTCGGGACATCATCCTCTTTGACGACGAAGCTGATGTTTATTTCGGACGCACCTTGGGAAATCATTCGAATATTGACCTGGGCCTCGGCGACGGTGTTAAACACACTGGCGGCAATGCCGGGCTTGCCGTGAATATCCTCGCCTACTAGGCATATGACTGCCTGGTCGTTGTCGACGTTGACGTCGGCAATCTGCTCCAGGTCTCTTATCAGCGCTTCTCCCAGCCGCTTGGTCTCGATGGTGAAGGACATGCTGACTTCCGAGATGGCAACGATGTCTACCGAAGCCGCGTGGCGATCCATGGCTTCGAAAACCGAGCGCAGGAATCCGTGCACGCCCACGCCGCGCGAAGCCACCACGTTCACGATACTGACCCCTTTCTTGGCAGTGATGGCGCGGAAGACGTCGCGGCTCGGTGGCGATTGCGCGGTAATCTCGGTTCCAGTGCTCTTCAGATTGCGCGAGTTCAGAACATAAACCGGAATGTTCTTATGGATGGCGGGAAGAAGGGTGAGAGGATGCAGCACCTTGGCCCCGAAATAGGCGAGCTCGGCGGCTTCGTTGAAGCTGATCTGCTTGATGGTACGGGCACCGGAACAGAGGCGCGGATCGGTCGTCATCATGCCTTCGACATCTGTCCAGATCTCGATCTTATCGGCATTGAGGGCTGCGCCCATGATGGCGGCAGAGTAGTCGGAGCCGCCTCGACCAAGGGTGGTCGGAATGCCGTCCGCGCTGGCAGCGATGAACCCACCCATAACCGGAATTCTCTTCTTCGCAAGTAGAGGGACAATCTTCTTCTTGGATTTCTCTCGCGTTTCCTCCATTAGCGGGACGGCACGGGTGTGAGTCGTGTCGGTTACCAGGCACTCGCGGGAATCCACCCAGGCCGCTTGGACCCCGCGAACGAGGAAGGCGTCAGCCACGATGAGGCTGGATAACAGTTCGCCGAAAGAAAGAAGGTAGTCGCTGCCGCGAGGTGTCAACTCGCGAACCGCGGCCAGGCCGCGAACGAAGTTCTCCAGATCGAGGAACTGTGCATGGAGCTTGGGAGCAAGAGCTGCGGCACGTTTCTCCCCTAAAAGGGTCTTGGCCGTTTCCTGGTGGCGCTCGCGCAGAGCTTCAACCGACGCCAGAGCTTCACTGCCGTCGCCGGTGGCGGCCGTGTTCCCCATAGCCACCAGTTGGTCGGTCACCTTTGCCATGGCACTTACCACAACAAGAGGCGATTGTTTAATGCGGCTGCCGACGATCTTCGAGACGCGCTCAATGGCGTCGGCGCTTTCGACAGAGGTTCCGCCAAATTTCATAACGATCATCGGCGCCCCCCACACAACTCAGTTTCCATGATGACGTATTTCTCCTAAACCTTCCGACCGAGAGCCCCAGCTCCAGGCTGTGACCTCAAGGTTGTAACCTCAACCGCATGGCGGAAAGCCATGTTCTTCCCGAAGGCGTGGCCACTAGGGCCCTCGGCGACAAATCCAAATGCCCCATACGCACGAAAGACCCACCAGCCGGCTTTTTCTGGCTGTGGGTCTTGAGCTGAATCCTTATTTCTGTTTTCTGCTCAACGCCCACCCCAGACGGTAATTCGTGTGCCCTTCATTCGCATGGGCATCGACAACGTTGTCTGGGATGTGGATGGCATAAAAAACGAATATACCGGAAAGGTCGGGCGATCCCAAAGCAGGTTTTTCGATAGCGCAGATCGAAAAAAGTGCTGATTAAGGGTTCCGCCAAAGAATTGCGGTCCGCGTCCGATCCGGGGAAACCGCAGTCGCGGGTGTCGGAGGTCGGCTTTCTTGCTCGAGCGTGAGGGGGAAGAACCGGCGGCCGTCGATGTCTATCGCTTGATTCCGGCCAAAAGAACCCATCCCGATTTTTCCATCCGCCTCATCGAAATTCTGAATTCGACTTTTGACCCCAAGTGGCTGTAACAAAGATATATAGCGGGTCGTGGCGCGCGCGACCGAAAGCCGTCGTTGGCTGCTGTAGTTGGTTGTAGCAATTCGAGAGGCCCCAGCCCTCCAGCGTTATCGCTACTCGAAATGCTTTAGGATCAACCACGGCGTAGCTCACCTCCGAGAAGGCCGACGACAAGACGCCAACGACCAAGCCAGGAGCATTGTTCTGAAGCATTGGAAGACAAACAACGGTTTGCCTCCGGCGCAGGGTCTTTATGATCCGGCGACCGAGCGCGATGCCTGCGGTATTGGTTTTGTGGCCAGCATCCGTGGAGAAAAGAGCCACACCATCGTTGAGCAGGGCATCCAGATCCTCATCAATCTGACGCACCGCGGTGCCTGCGGCTGCGATCCGGAAACGGGTGATGGCGCAGGTGTGCTCATTCAGATTCCCCACCAGTTCTTTGCGCGCGAGTGCGAGATGCTTAACTTCGAACTGCCCGGGCCGGGGGAGTACGGGGTTGGCATGACCTTTCTGCCGGTCGAGAAGCAGCCACGACTGAACTGCGAAGGCGTCCTCGAGCGGATCATTCAGGAAGAGGGACTAACCGTTCTTGGTTGGCGCGACACGCCGGTGAATGGCGATGCCATCGGCCGCGTTGCCCGTGCCTCGCAACCTTACATCCAGCAGATTTTTGTGGCCCGCCCGGCGGAGATGCACGAGGACACGTTCGAGCGCAAGCTGTACGTCGTGCGCAAGCGAGCCGAGAGTGAGATCGCCGCTTCGGACATCGAGGACAAGGAGTTCTTTTACATTCCCTCGCTTTCAGCGCGGACGATCGTTTACAAGGGGCTGCTGCTCGCGCCCCAGATCGCGAACTTCTACGGCGAACTCTCCGATCCGGACGTGAGGAGCGCCCTTTGCCTTGTCCATCAGCGGTTTTCGACGAACACGTTTCCGAGTTGGAAGCTGGCCCATCCCTACCGCTATGTCGCACACAATGGCGAAATCAACACCCTGAAGGGCAACGTCGCCTGGATGCGCGCGCGCCAGTCGATCCTAGACACGCCGCTATTCGGCGACGACATCAAGAAGCTGTTCCCGATCATTGAGCCGGGCGGCAGCGATTCCGCCAGCTTTGATAACGCGGTTGAGTTGCTGTTTCAGTCCGGCCGCAGTTTGCCGCATGTCATGGCGATGCTCATCCCCGAGGCCTGGTCCGGCAATCCGCACATGAAACCGGAAAAGCGGGCGTTCTACGAGTATCACTGCTCGCTGATGGAACCCTGGGACGGTCCGGCCGCAATTGCTTTTACCGACGGGCGTGTAATTGGCGCGACGCTCGACCGCAATGGCCTGCGTCCTGGTCGCTATGTCGTAACCGACGATGATTTGGTGGTGGCCGCATCGGAAACCGGTGTGCTTCCCATTCCGCCCGAGAGGATCAAGCACAAAGGCCGCCTGCAGCCGGGCAAGATGTTCCTCGTGGATACCGTGCAAGGCCGGATCATCGCCGACAAGGAAATCAAGAAGGCCTTGTCTTCTCGCCAGCCTTACGGCGAATGGTTGAAAGAAAATCAGATCACGCTTGATCAGTTGCCGGAGCCAATGCGGGTTCACCCGTCGGACCACTCGACAATGTTGGCTCGGCAACGCGCGTTCGGCTACACCGCCGAAGACCTGAATATGATTCTCGAGCCGATGGCGGTGAAGGGCGAAGAGCCCATAGGCTCGATGGGAACCGATACTCCGTTAGCTTGCCTGAACGATAAGCCGCAGCCGTTATTCAACTATTTCAAGCAGCTGTTTGCGCAGGTGACGAATCCGCCCATCGACCCCATCCGGGAAGAGATGGTGATGTCGCTGATCAGCTACATCGGCACCGAGCGCAATATTCTCGACGAGACGCCGGAGAACTGCCACACGCTGAAGCTGCAGCATCCGCTTCTGACCAATCGGGATCTGGAGAAGCTGCGCCGAGTCTCGCGCGGCGATCTACTGGCGATCACCTTGCCTGCCCTGTTTCGCGCTTCGGATGGCGAAGCGGGTCTGCGTTCGGCGCTCGATGAACTCTCGAAGCGTGCATCTCTAGCGGTGAAGTCGGGTTATACGCTATTGATTCTTTCGGATCGTGGCGTCGACAAAGACTACGCGCCTATTCCGAGCCTGCTGGCGCTGGCAGCCGTTCACAACTTGCTGGTTCGGGAAGAAACGCGCACGCTGGTGGCCTTGATTATCGAATCCGGCGAGCCGCGCGAAGTGATGCACTTCGCTCTCCTGATCGGTTATGGTGCCAGTGCGATCAATCCTTATTTGGCGCTTGAAACCCTCGAAGACCTTTCGGCGCGGGCCTACTTCCCCACCGGCCTCACGCCCGACGTCGCGGTGAAGCACTTCATCAAGGGGATTAATAAGGGCCTCTTGAAGACCTTTTCTAAGATGGGGATTTCCACGCTGCAGAGCTATCGCGGCGCGCAGGTATTTGAGGCGATCGGTCTCAATAAAGATCTCGTCAATGCGTACTTCTCCGGCACAACTTCGCGCGTCGGAGGTGTTGGTCTGGACGTGCTTGCCCGCGAAGCGCAGATGAGGCACGAATTCGCCTTCCGCCCGCTCACCGAAGCCGAGACTGAGCTGGCTCTTGGCGGAAGTTACCACTATCGCATCAACGGGGAGTACCATCTGCTGAATCCCCTGACCATCAGCAAACTGCAGCACAGCGTCCGCGATGAGAGCTTCAAAACCTTCCAGGAATTTACCGATCTCATCGACAAGCAAAACGAGAACCTGGCGACCTTGCGCAGTTTGATGAAGTTCAAGAAGGCCCGCAAACCGGTATCGATCGATCAAGTTGAGCCCGCCAAAGACATCGTGAAGCGGTTTACTACCGGCGCGATGTCATTCGGTTCGATCAGTAAGGAGGCGCACGAGACGCTTGCGATCGCCATGAATCGTATGGGTGGCAAGTCAAACACCGGCGAGGGGGGCGAGGACGAAGCCCGCTACAAACCGGACGCGAACGGCGACTCGCGGCGCAGCGCGATTAAGCAAGTTGCGTCGGCGCGTTTTGGCGTGACCACGAATTACCTCGTCAATGCCGACGAACTGCAGATCAAGATGGCGCAAGGCGCCAAGCCCGGCGAGGGTGGACAGTTACCCGGCCACAAAGTGGATGATGTCATTGCACGTCTGCGGCACTCAATTCCCGGGGTGGGCTTAATCTCTCCGCCGCCTCATCACGACATCTATTCAATCGAAGACCTTGCGCAATTGATCTACGACTTAAAGAACACCAATCCCAAGGCTCGTATTTCGGTGAAGCTGGTTTCGGAAATTGGCGTAGGAACGGTTGCCGCTGGAGTAGCGAAAGCGCACGCTGATGTGGTTCTGATTTCGGGCGACAGTGGTGGCACCGGAGCTTCGCCTCTGAGTTCGATCAAGCACGCAGGCGTTCCCTGGGAGCTTGGCCTGGCCGAAACCCAACAAGTCTTGTTGATGAACGACCTGCGCAGCCGCATTCGTGTGCAAACCGACGGCAAGCTGCAAACCGGCCGCGATGTAGTCATTGCTGCCCTGCTCGGTGCGGAAGAGTTCGGCTTCTCCACCGCCCCGCTCGTAACCCTGGGCTGCATCATGCTGCGCAAGTGCCACCTGAACACATGTTCGGTGGGCATCGCCACGCAAGATCCCGAACTGCGCTCGAAGTTTGCCGGAAAACCCGAGCATGTCATCAATTACTTCTTCTTTGTCGCTGAGCAGGTGCGTCAGTACATGGCCGACCTCGGCTTCAAGAAGTTCGACGACATGGTTGGCCGGGTTGACATGCTCGATATGCAGCCGGCGGTGAACCACTGGAAAGCGCGTGGCATCGACCTCTCAGCCATTCTCTACAACCCGCCGCTGCCGGGCCGTGTGGCACGCCATTGTGTCCAGCCGCAGGATCACGGGCTTGATCAGGCGCTCGATCATGAGTTAATCAAGCGGTCCAAAGCGGCGATTGAGAATCGCGAACCGGTGACGCTTGATCTGGGGATCCGTAACGTGCACCGCACCGTGGGTGCAATGTTGAGCGGCGAAATTGCGCGCCGCTACGGTTCTGAAGGTTTGCCGGGCGACACCATCCGCATCCAGTTCGAAGGCTCAGCGGGACAAAGCTTCGGCGCCTTCCTCTCCAAGGGCGTGACCATGACGCTCGAAGGGGACGCGAACGACTACGTGGGCAAAGGGCTCTCCGGTGGCAGGCTGGTGGTCCGTCCCCCGAAGACTTCAACCTTCGCTGCTGAGGAAAATATCCTTATCGGTAACGTCGTGCTCTATGGTGCGACCAGCGGTGAGGCGTTCTTCAACGGAGTTGCCGGCGAGCGATTTGCGGTTCGTAACTCGGGTTCAACGGCGGTGGTCGAAGGCGTCGGCGATCACGGCTGCGAGTACATGACGAACGGGTTGGTGGTTGTGCTTGGCTCCTGCGGGCGGAACTTTGCCGCCGGCATGAGCGGCGGCATCGCCTATGTCTTTGATGAGCGCGGTGATTTCACTGAGATCCGCTGCAACCTCGCATCCGTCGATCTGGAGTCGGTCATCGAGCCGCGCGATGTCGACCTGATTCACGGTCTCATTCAGAAGCATTTCGATCTGACCGGCAGTAAGCGGGCAAAACACATTCTCGATAACTGGATGGAGATGTTGCCAAGGTTCATCAAGATCTTCCCCCACGAATTCAAACGCGTGCTCGGCGTGAGCCGTTCTCGCAGCCATTACATCCCCGGACAGCCACCGCCGATACCGGAACTGGTGGAGGCGCTGCATGGGTAAGGTCACCGGCTTTAAGGAATTCGGCCGCGAAACCTCCGCGCGTCGGCCGGTGGCAGAGCGGGTCAAAGACTGGTTCGAGATCTATCAGGACTTCCCGGAAGATAAGCTGCGTGCGCAAGGCGCCCGCTGCATGGATTGCGGCGTGCCTTTCTGTCACACCGGGTGTCCGGTAAACAATCTCATTCCCGACTGGAATGATCTGGTTTACAACGGACGCTGGAAGGAGGCTCTGCGTCAGCTTCATTCGACCAACAATTTCCCAGAATTCACCGGACGCATTTGCCCGGCGCCGTGTGAGGCCGCCTGCGTGCTCGGTATCAACCAGCCGGCCGTGACGATCAAGAACATCGAGAAGAACATCGTGGATCGAGGATGGTCGGAGGGATGGATCCAGCCAGAGCTTCCAAAGTTCCGCTCAGGGAAGAAGGTCGCAGTTGTCGGCTCCGGACCTGCCGGCCTGGCTGCTGCACAGCAGTTGAATCGTGCCGGGCACTGGGTCACGGTTTACGAAAAATCAGATCGTATTGGTGGCCTGCTTCGCTACGGTATCCCTGAGTTCAAGATGGAGAAGCAAGTTCTCGATCGCCGTGTTGATCAGATGGAAGCCGAAGGCGTGAAGTTCGTCACCGATGCCCACGTGGGGCGGACAGTCCCCGTCGAAGACTTGCAGCGGGAGTTCGATGCGATTCTCTTAGCTGGCGGGTCTGAAGCTGGCCGCGATCTGAATGTGCCAGGCAGGGAACTGAAGGGCATCCACTTCGCCATGGAGTATCTGCCGCAGGCCAACAAGCGCTGCCAGGGAGACATGCTCGATCCCACCTTGGACATTCTCGCCAACGGCAAGCGCGTCATCATTATTGGCGGCGGCGACACGGGTGCGGATTGCCTGGGAACGGCTCATCGGCAGAACCCGATCTCGGTTCATCAGTTCGAGATTATGCCCCAGCCTCCGGAGGAACGGGCACCCCAGACGCCTTGGCCTTTGTGGCCGATGCAGCTGCGGGTGGAAGGAGCGCACGAGGAAGGTGGGATTCGCCAGTGGAGTATTGCGACCTCCAAGTTCACGGGCGACGGCAACGGAAATGTGAAACAGTTGCATGGAATCAAGGTTGGTGCTCCACCCAAATTTGAGCCAATCGCGGACACTGAGTTTGTCATGGAAGCGGATCTGGTTCTGCTTGCGATGGGCTTCACCGGCCCGGTGCGCAACGGAATGATCGAACAGCTTGGGGTGAAGCTGGACGTGCGTGGCAACGTCGAAGCCAACGGAGATTACATGTCATCGGTTCCGGGCGTGTTTGCTGCCGGAGACATGCGGAGAGGACAATCTCTGGTCGTCTGGGCGATTGCGGAAGGACGCAAAGCCGCGGCTTCGATCGACAAGTATCTAAGCCAACCTGTGCCCAAGACGGTCGCGAAAACGCGCGCGAAACGCGATCTGGTGTCAGCGTAAGCTCGAAATCGCGTTTCGACCACTCCAGATACGAAAGTTCACGAGGCAACCAGACTTCTGAATGTCTAGGCCGATTCTCATGCACGCCAAAGCTGCGAAGGCTCCCGAAAGGCCGCTCACGCTCGAAGCGATTCAGGGAGCGATGGGGCGGATTCGTGACTCGATCTATCTTTCTCCTTGCGCTCGCTCGGAAAACTTTTCTCAGCTAACGGGAAATTCGGTTTATCTCAAACTCGACAATCTACAGCGCACCGGCGCGTTCAAGGAACGCGGCGCCCTGAACAAACTCCTGACCCTCACCCCGGAAGAACGCTCTCACGGGGTGATTGCCGCCTCCGCCGGGAACCACGCCCAAGGTGTCGCCTATCACGCGGGCAAACATGGCGTGCGTGCGCAGATCGTCATGCCCCTCACCACACCGCTGATCAAGGTCTCGGCGACCAAAAGCTATGGGGCGGAAATCATCCTGCACGGCGCCAATTACGACGAAGCTTGCGAAGAGGCGGTTCGCCGCAGCCATCAATATGGCCTCACGTTTATTCATCCCTTTGACGATGAAATTGTCATGGCGGGACAGGGGACGATGGGTCTGGAGATTATCCAACAGGTTCCGGACATCGAGGCCGTGGTTGCTCCCATCGGCGGAGGGGGCTTGATTTCGGGCGTAGCTTGCGCCATCAAGGAGTCGAATCCCCGGGTGCGGGTCATTGGCGTGCAGCCTGCGCGACTGCCTTCGATGAAAGTGGCCATCGCCGAAGGGAAGCCGGTGACGCTAAGCCCCGCCGCAACCATTGCCGATGGCATTGCCGTGCGGCGCGCGGGAGACAGAACACTTCGTCTGGTTCAGAAATACGTTGACGAGATCGTGACCGTCGATGAAGAAGAGATTGCCAACGCCATCCTTCTACTACTCGAACGCGAGAAGACGCTGGCCGAAGGCGCAGGCGCGGCATCCATTGCCGCGCTCATCAATCGCAAGACGTCG
Source organism: Terriglobales bacterium (assembly GCA_035606605.1). Taxonomy (GTDB): domain Bacteria; phylum Acidobacteriota; class Terriglobia; order Terriglobales; family Acidobacteriaceae; genus Gp1-AA145. The sequence continues at coordinate 3,658 of DATNEX010000079.1, read as the reverse complement.
CTCAGCGGGAATAAAGTTGCCGTACTGGTATGTGGCGGAAACATTGACGTCAGCCTGCTTTCCCGCATCATGGAACGCGGTCTGGTGAAGGATGGACGACTGGTGCGGCTGCGGGTTCATCTTCCAGACTATCCCGGTGCCCTCCACCGGTTGACCGGAATTCTGGCGCAGCATCGTGCCAACATCGTCGAGACGGCTTACGACCGCGCCTACTATGGCGTGAACCTCGGAGACACTGCGATTGATATCACCATGGAAACCCGAGGCCCCGACCACATTGCGGAGCTGCTCTCTGCGCTCAGCGCCAGCGGCTATGTGCACGAGAGAATTTTGTAAAGCTTTCCGCCATTTAGCACCCTCACCGGATGCCACCCCTTACACCATTCGTAACTAGCGCCGCCCGAGCACTGCGTTATGATGAGCATTCATTCCGGTGAAACCTCCCGCTAGAAAATTGTTCTTGCTCCTGGTTGCCGCGGCTGCGTTGCTCTCCGCCTGCGGACGGCATCGACAACGGGTGCTTGAGGTCGACTATGTGTCCGCTCCCCAGGTCACGCTTCGCGACCAACTCGCGCAGGTCTACAACAGGGTTGGAACGGCGAAGAACGGCGACCGGGTCGAGGTGATCGATCGTGAAAAGCGGTTTGCGAAGGTTAGGCTCTCGAATGGTGTCGAAGGTTGGGTCGAGCAGCGGTACCTGGTGAGCCAGGATGTTTACAGATCTTTCCTGAAGTTGGCGCAAGATTCGAAAGATGCACCGGTCGCCGGCACCGCAGTCACGCGCAATGACACGAACCTCCACGTCGAACCGGGGCGTGACACCGAACACCTCTATCAGGTCTCACAAGGCTCAAAGTTGACGGTGATGAAACGGGCGACGGTGGAGAAGGCGTTGCCCAGCGGCGTGAAGCCGGCGATGGCGAAGGACCAAAAGCCGCCGATGGAGGACTGGTGGCTCGTGCGCGATTCCCAGGATCACGTGGGGTGGGTGCTCGGGCGACTGGTTGACATCGATGTTCCGCTCGAGGTCGCGCAGTACGCCGAAGGTCAGCGCATTGTCGCCTGCTTCGTGCTGAACGAGGTTAAGGACAGCGATAAGCAGGTGCCGCAGTTCCTAATGCTTCTTTCCGAGCCCAAAGACGGGCTGCCATTCGACTACAACCAAGCGCGGGTGTTCACCTGGAACGTAAAGCGGCACCGCTATGAAACCGCTTATCGCGAGCGGCTGAATGGCATTCTGCCGGTTACGATCTCGCACGAGGATTTCGGTAAGGAAGGCGAGCTGCCCACGTTCATTCTGCGCGGTAAGGATCTCAAGAATCCAGACGGGCCTCCGACCGAACGCAAGTACAAGATGAACACCCCGATGGTCAGGCGGGTAAGCTGACCCTTAACGATAGAATTCCGCAATTGTATCGACGACGCGCTTAATTTCCTCCTGCGTCAGCTCCGGGAACATGGGTAAAGCCAGCACCTCTTTCGACGCGCGCTCGGCTTCCGGCAAGTCTCCTTCTTTGTAGCCCAGATATGAGAAGACGGGTTGCAAATGCAAAGGAATCGGATAGTACACTTCGGTTGCGATTTCGCGGGATTTCAGGAAAGCGCGCAACTCATCGCGTCGTTGTGAGCGAATCACATACTGATGGAAAACGTGGAAGGCGTGGGGAGAGGTTTGCAAGGGTTGAAGGACTCGCTCGAATAAGCCCGCACTCTTGAGAAGAAGATTGTAGGTCTCGGCGTGTTGTCGCCGGCTGGCGGTCCACCGATCGATCCGTCTTAGCTTTACCCGCAGCACTGCCGCTTGCATTGCGTCCATGCGCGCATTCCACCCAAATTCGGTGTGCAGATATCGCTCAGGGCTGCCGTGATTGCGCAGCCGGCGTAGGTCGAGAGCGATCTTCGGATCGTTCGTGGTCACGATACCGGCGTCGCCGTACGCGCTGAGGTTCTTCGTGGGATAGAAGCTAAAAGCGGCTGCGATCCCAATTGAGCCGGCGTTCTTCGCGCCCCACTTGGCCCCGACCGCCTGGGCGGCATCTTCGATCAGCAAGAGACCGTATTCCGAGGCGATCCGTTCAAAAGCCGTCATGTCCGCGCACTGACCGTAAAGATGGACGGGCAGTAGCGCTTTGATTTTGGCTCGCTCGCCCTGCCCAGGGTTCTCGAGCGCAGTTCGGACCTTTTGGGGATCCAAATTGAGCGTGTGGGGATCGATGTCTACAAAGATCGGTTCGGCCCCGGCTCGCACGATGGAGCTGGCAGAGGCAAAGAAGCTAAAAGGAGTAGTGATTACCCGCTCGCCAGATTTAACCCCCGCCGCAGCCAAGGAAAGCCACAGGGCATCGGTACCGGATGCACAGCCGACTGCGTAGCCCGCGCCCAGATAGGCTGCCAATTCGCCTTCGAACGCTTCCACTTCTGGGCCGAGGACGAATTGCTGCAGGGAGCAAACCCGTTCGATCGCGGCCAGGATTTCGTCGCGAATGCCCTGGTATTGCCGATCCAGATCTAGTAAGGGGATACGGCTAATGGGTTGATTTTTAAGCATCAGGGATGCTGGATTCTACAACAATGCCTGAGTTCCAGAGGGCAACCGGGATGGAAGAGGAAGCCGTATTTCTACAATTTTTCATATATGAGGCCCGAGCCGGCATCCAGAATACGGTATTCCAAACAACGCAAATACCTTGCAAAAGTCATAAGTACCTGATTAATATGCTCATCGCATTTTCGAAGTCTCTGGAATCACACTTGCAACTTTGGTTGCAAAGACTTCTGTCTTCGTTATTACTCTCAGGTATTTCGCATTTCAGGTCCAGGAGATCATCGCAAATGCGGGAGGATTCGATGAATTATTTTCGCAAGTTTTCTTTTTTGAGGCTAACTGGGTTCGTGGCAATGGCCCTCCTAGTTTTGATTGGCCTCAGTCCGGTTAGCGCCTTCGGTCAGGCGATCGACGGCAACATCGTTGGTACAGTTTTAGACGCCCAGGGTGCCGCCGTTGTGGGCGCTCAAGTGACTCTGACCAGCGTGGCTACCGGCGCGACCGCTACCACCAAGACAGGCTCGTCGGGCGAATATCGCTTTGAGCACCTGCTAGTCGGAACGTACCGGATCACTGCTCAGGCATCCGGGTTTAAAAACGTATCGGACCAGGTTGTCGTTGAACTTAACAAGACGGGCACTCGCAACTTGACCTTGGTGCCCGGAGCTGCAAGCGAGACCATTGAAGTAAGCGGTACGGCAGCGACCATCGATAGCACCACGCCGCAGATTCAGACAACGTTCGACGCACAACTGATTGCGGATTCGCCGATTACCTCCAGCGGCCCGCTCGGAAGTGGCGTGATCAACCTCTCATTGCTTAGCGCCGGAGTCGCCAGCAGCGGCGGCATCGGTCTTGGAACGGGACCTTCGATTTCCGGACAACGGCCGCGCAACAACAACTTCACGGTCGAGGGCGTAGACAATAACAATAAAGGTGTCACGGGTCCGCTGCTTCAGATTCCCAACGATGCGGTCGACCAGTTCACGGTGTTGCAGAACCAGTTTTCACCGGAGTTTGGCCACTCCTCCGGCGGGCAGTTCAACCAGACCATCAAGGGTGGAACCAACAGCTTCCATGGCCGCCTCTATGAATACTTCCAGAACCGCAATC
>DATNEX010000077.1:0-55679 GCA_035606605.1 Terriglobales bacterium | reverse complement strand
AGGCCTGGTACGCAACGCTGGCGTGCATGCCGCCGGTGTCGTGATCTCGCCGCGACCCCTGAATGAACTCGTTCCGCTCTATCGCACAAAGAACGAGGAAATTGTCACTGCCTTCGACATGGTTGCCATCGAGAAGATGGGCCTGTTGAAGATGGACTTCCTCGGCCTGACCACGCTTACGATTCTTGATGACACGCTGAAGCTGATCAAGCAGACCCGGGGTGACGAACTGAGCTTGGAGACCCTGCCACTGCATGATGAGACAACCTACGAGAAGGTTTTTCACAGCGGCTTGACTTCAGGCGTGTTCCAGTTTGAATCACACGGCATGCGCGATGTCCTGCGGCGCTATAAACCAAATTCGATTGAAGACCTCACCGCCCTGAATGCCCTCTATCGCCCCGGCCCCATCCAGGGCGGCATGATCGACGACTTCATTGATCGCAAGCATGGGCGAAAGAAGATCGAGTACGAATTGCCCGAACTGCAGGCCGTGCTCCAGGAGACGCTGGGCGTCATCGTGTATCAGGAACAGGTGATGCAGATCGCGAACAAATTGGCCGGCTATTCCCTGGGTGAGGCCGATCTGCTCCGCCGTGCCATGGGTAAGAAGAAGGCCGAAGAAATGGCCCAACAGCGGGAGCGCTTCACCCAGGGCGCCGTGCAGCGAGGATATCCGCAGAAGAAGATCGAGAGAATTTTTGACCTCATGGCCCAGTTTGCAGGCTACGGATTCAACAAGTCGCACTCCGCGGCATATGCTCTGCTCGCCTATCACACGGCATATTTGAAGACGCACTATCCGGTCGAATTCATGGCGGCGCTGCTGACGTCGGTAACCGGAAGCACCGATGATGTCGTCAAGTACATCAATGAATGCCGCGAAATGGGGATTCCCGTCGAGCCGCCGGAAATCAATGTCAGCGATGCAAACTTCACCCCGCATGGGCAAGCAATTCGGTTCGGACTGGCAGCAGTAAAGAACGTCGGTCACAATGCGATCGAATCAATTGTGACTGCGAGGGAGGCATTGGCGGACGAAGGCGCGGGCCCTACCTCGGTAGGAACCTTCAAGTCAATTTACGAGTTCTGCGAGAAGGTTGATCTGCGATTGCTCAACAAGCGAGTCTTGGAGTCGCTCATCAAGAGCGGCGCCATGGACTCGCTCGGCCGCCGTGCGCAACTTATGGCTGTGCTCGACAAGGCCATCGAGCATGCGCAAAAGGAGCAGCGTGATAAAGAATCCGGACAGCACGGGCTGTTCGGGGTTTTCCAGCAGGAAGCAACGCATGTACCGGAGGTCAGACTGCCGGATACTCCCGACTGGGACGAGCACACCCGGCTGGCCAACGAAAAAGAAATACTTGGCTTCTTCATCACCGGACATCCACTGGAGAAGTATCGCGAAAAGCTGGAGGATCTCCGCGCACTTTCGGTTGGAGAGCTTTGCGCGATCAAGCAGTCCACAGGTAAGGACGAGAACCTTACGACCGCTGGCATGGTGGTTAACCTGCGTGTCCTCAAGTCAAAGAAGGGTGACTTCTACGCCCAAGCAACGCTTGAAGATATGTCCGGGTCAATGGACATGCTGGTTTTCCCTGAAGCATATAAGAAGGTTCAGGACAAACTGAAATCTCTCGCCGAAGTTCCCGTGCTCATTCGCGGCGGGGTTCGCATCGAGGAAGGCGCGAACCCCAAGTTCACCGTCAATGACATCAATTCCCTCGAAGATGTGAAGGTCCCGCTGCCGAAGTCGCTGCGCATCCGAGTCCCTCTCGAAAATGCCTCTGCGGGAATGATTGACGAACTGCATCTCCTTTTTTCTCAACGCCGAGGCGAGGCCAAGGTATTGTTTGACGTGGAACGCGCAGGAGATTTCATGGTGGTTATGGAGGCGGAAGGCTATAATGTCCTGCCAGACCGCGCCTTCATTGCCAAGGTCGAGGAGCTTTGCGGGCGTGGAGCAGTGCGCGTCATCAATTGATCAGGTCATCTGACCATCGAGTGATCGGTTGGTCTGGTCAGCTGTTTCATCCGATGATCCGATCACCCGATCATCCATACTTTACGAGGATAACGATCGCTACGGCGAAAATACACCCCATGAAGTCAGCGGACATTGGCGCAGTTCTGACCGGCGCCCAACTCTTGCTATCGATGGTGGAGACTCGCCGTGCTACCCGCAACGGCAACAGACACGACTCTACCGCCAGCGACGAACTCGCCAAAATCGAGCAGCAACTTGGGCATCTTGAGTCTCTTGAGGGCCAGAGCGACGATATCCGCAGCGAGATCGACGACCTGCGCCAGCGGGTGCATGCGTTAAGAAGCGAGATGGAGCACAGAGAAGCCTGGGTTAAGACCGAACTGGCTCGACATCCCCAGCGACCGTACTTGCTGGACTACGTAGAAAAGATGTTCAGTGATTTCAGTGAAATACACGGCGACCGGCGATTTTCGGACGATCCCGCGATGGTGTGCGGCATGGCGCGATTCCATGGAGAAGAGGTGCTGGTGCTCGGCACGCAAAAAGGGCGGGACACGAAGCAGAAGGTGTATCGCAATTTTGGCATGCCAAATCCGGATGGGTACCGCAAAGCCTTGCGCGCAATGAAGATTGCCGAAAAATTTGGGCGGCCCATTTTCACCTTTGTGGATACTCCGGGGGCGTACCCTGGATTGGGGGCTGAGGAACGGGGGCAAGCGGAGGCCATTGCCCTCAACCTGCGCGAAATGGCGCGGATGCGCGTGCCAATCATTACCGCCATCACTGGCGAGGGGGGAAGCGGAGGAGCTCTCGCCATTGCGGTTTCCAACCGTGTGTTGATGATGGAGAACTCGATTTATTCCGTGATCTCGCCGGAAGGCTGTGCGTCGATCATGTGGCGCGACGCGTCCAAGCGTGAGTTGGCTGCCGAGGCCATGCGGATTACCGCTCCGGATCTCAGGGAACTCGGGTGCGTCGATGACATCATTCCGGAGCCAGAGGGTGGCGCACACTCCGACCACGATGCCGCCGTAAGACTGGTAGACGAAGTACTCCAAAAAAACCTAGCGGAATTGAAGGGAATGTCGGCTGAAAACCTAATCGCCGCCCGTTACGACAAGTTCCGCAAGATGGCACAGTACTTCACGGAAGGATAGTTCCTTTTCGGTTATCCCCGGTACTCGGTGCCCGTTACCATCATCAAACCACTGCCGTATAATTGACTGTAAGTTCCCTCACGAATCCAGCGTAGTGTGGGCATGGTTTGCCTTGCAAGATCGTCATGGCGGGAAGGACCTCCTAATCTAAATGGCTACAACCGACGTTGGGCTGCACGAGTCTGCCAGTCAGGCCTCGATCGCGCCTGTTGTCAATAACATGAGCATCCAGGTCGCGACCGTCAATGGCAGCGGCTCCCAGAGTTCCAACACAGTTCTACTGCGCAGCATTTTTCAGATGGGTATCCCGGTCTCGGGTAAGAATTTGTTTCCGTCGAACATTGCCGGTCTTCCCACTTGGTACACGATTCGCGCCAACAAAGACGGTTATGTCGCGCGCAAGAAGGAAATTGACTTCCTGGTTGCGATGAACCCGGAAACCGCCTCCGTTGACGTAATGTCGCTTTCGGCTGGAGCCGCCGTGCTCTACGACGAACCATTGCGGCTCGATTCGCTGCGTCAGGACCTGATCTTCTACTCGGTGCCCTACGACAAGCTGGTGGCAACCGTCTGCCCTGAGGCCAAGCTGCGCAAACTCGTCAAGAACATGATCTACGTCGGGGTTCTGGCCAAACTGCTTGAAATCGACATGGGCGAGGTTGAGAAGGCCCTGCGTAAGCAATTTGCGAAGAAAGTAAAGGCAGCCAATCTCAACTTTGCGGCCGCGCAGGCGGGCTACGACTACGCCGTAGCAAATCTGAGTAAGCGCGATCCATACCGCGTGGAGCGTATGGACAAGACGCAAGGCAAGGTCATTATCGATGGCAATTCTGCGTCGGCGCTGGGCTGCGTGTTTGCCGGGGTCACCATGATGAGCTGGTACCCGATTACGCCCTCGTCTTCTCTGGCAGAAGGAGTGATTGAGTACCTGAAACGTTTCCGCATCACGCCTGAGGGCAAGGCGACCTTTGCGGTGGTGCAAGCCGAAGATGAACTGGCGGCCATTGGCATGGTGCTCGGCGCCGGCTGGGCTGGCGCAAGAGCAATGACCACGACCTCCGGCCCTGGCATCTCGCTCATGAGCGAGTTTGCGGGGCTTGCTTACTACGCCGAGATTCCGGGGGTGATTTGGGATGTGCAGCGGGTGGGTCCCTCGACTGGTTTGCCGACACGTACGTCGCAGGGCGATCTGCTTTCGACCGCCTTCCTATCGCACGGCGATACCAAACACATCATGCTCTTCCCTGCTTCGCCACTTGAGTGTTTCGAAATGGGGATGGAGGCTTTTAATGTCGCCGAGAAGTTCCAGACGCTGGTGTTTGTGATGTCTGACCTTGACCTCGGCATGAATAATTGGATGTCGGAGCCCTTCGCCTATCCGGAGAAGCCAATCCAGCGTGGCAAGGTGCTCACGAAAGAAGATCTTGACCGGCTTGGCAGCTTCGGTCGCTATCAGGATGTGGACGGAGATGGCATCCCCTACCGCACTTTGCCGGGTACCGAGCATCCTAAGGCGGCTTACTTTACGCGCGGCAGCGGCCACAACGCGATGGCGCAATATAGTGAGCGGCCCGAGGATTATGAGAACAACATGCTTCGGCTCAACCGCAAGTTTGAGTTGGCTCGGCGTTTGCTACCGGGACCGCTACTTCAAGGTTACGGGAAGTCAGAGATCGGGATCATTGCTTTCGGCACGTCACACTGGGCGATTACCGAGTCGATCGACCAGTTGCGCGACGAGCACAACCTGACGCCCGACTACCTGCGCATTCGCGCCTATCCATTTGCGCCTGAGATTGCTGATTTTGTTCGCTCCCATCGACGCGTGTATGTTGTTGAGCAGAATCGTGATGCGCAACTGTTCAGCTTGTTGAAGCTGGATCTTGAGAGCGAATTGACGCCGCGGCTGCGCAGCCTCGCGCGCCTGGATGGCTTACCGCTCGACGCCCGGTCCGTTACCGATGAACTTGCAGCTAAGGAGGCCCAGTAATGTCAACCACATCGACCCCTCCTCCGAAAGTCAACCGCTTGGGCTTATCCGCAATCGATTATCGCGGCGGCAAGACCACCCTATGCGCGGGTTGCGGACACAATGCGATTTCCGAGCGAATCATTGACGCGCTTTATGAAATGGGTGTGCAACCTGAACGTGTGGCTAAACTGAGCGGCATTGGTTGCTCCTCGAAGAGCCCGGCTTACTTCCTGAACCGTGCACACGCCTTCAATGCGGTGCATGGACGCATGCCCTCCGTAGCGACTGGTGCGGTGCTAGCGAATCAGAGTCTGATGGCGCTTGGCGTCAGTGGCGACGGCGACTCAGCTTCCATTGGCATTGGCCAGTTCGTCCACCTGATGCGCCGTAATCTGCCGATCATCTACATCATCGAAGACAATGGCGTATATGGTCTGACTAAAGGCCAATTCTCCGCGACAGCCGATGTCGGCTCAAAGCTGAAGACAGGCGTCATCAATGAATTACCCCCGATCGATACCTGCGAGCTAGCCGTGTCGCTTGGCGCCACGTTTGTGGGACGCTCTTTTTCCGGAGATAAGCGACAACTCAGCGCCATGTTGAAGGCGGCGGTCGCACATCGAGGAACCGTAATGCTCGACGTGGTCTCGCCATGTGTGACGTTTAACGACCATGAAGGTTCGACCAAGTCCTACAAATTCATGCAGGACCACGACGAGCCGCTGCAAGAGATTAGCTTCATTCCGGGATTCGAGGACATCGAGATAGAGTACGATCCGGGTACAACGCTTGAGGTTGAGATGCACGACGGTTCACGTCTGCGTTTACGGAAACTCGAAGAGGACTACGATCCGACGGACAAAGTACGCGCCATAACTCGGATGAACGAAGCCAAACGAGACGGCGAGATCCTCACTGGTGTGCTGTATGTGAATACGCAAGCCCCGACGTTTCTGGATATGCTGAATCTCACCGACGATCCACTGGCCACTCTGCCGCAGTCGGTGGTGCGTCCAGGGCGCGAGGTTTTGGAACAGGTGATGGAGGAGCTGCGGTAGGGGTTCTGTCCTCTCGAACGCGCTTCACCGTCTCGAAACAGCCTGTGGTGAAGATGACTCCGCGATCTGAGGAGGCCTACTTCCCTTCCGCTCTAAATCCTGCCAACTGCATACCCCTCTGGGCTTCGGGATTTTGCATGAAAACATCCCAGATGTAGCCGCTGCGGGCGTTTTCCGCCATGAGCAAAATGATTCCCGTATCGATGCCGACAACGTCCGAATCGAACCAGTTCTTCAAGGGATTGAAGGCGTCTACGAAGCCATAGGGGCTCACCGCCATCGAATAGCGATCGTGAATGGTGCGCATCACACGCATACATTCCTGAGGAAGAAACGGCAAGGAGCCCCCAGCTGCTGCGGGAACGATGGTGCCGTCGATCGGGCCGACTGCAGGCGGTCCGCCCCAGACGACGTAGCCTTTCTGGGAGTCGGACGCGGTGATTCCCCACAAGTCGTCTCTATAGCTAGGAAACTGCTTGCCGAGCTCCAAGCAAAATTGCCGATGTACCTCCGTGGCGGTTTTCGAATTCTCGAAATAATTGGCGTACTTATCGTGCTTACCGCGGAAGTCGAACCATGCTTGTGAGTACTGATGCACAAAGAGCGGCGCAAACGATCCGATGTAGCGCATGCCGTCGTACTCGAAAGTTGTGCGTTTCCATGCATCCCACGCTTCCGGGCGCAAGGGATAGGTAGGCGATCCAAGCCCAAGCAGATACATCATCATCATCTCGTTGTAATAGTCCCAGCGGTAGGGCAGAAAGCCCATTTCCGGAAGCCATCCGTGAGGCAGGAGCGACGTATCTTCTGAAAGCCACGTCCACTCGACGCGATTACTGATCTCATGCGCGAGCAAGGTGATGTCGGTGTCGCGAAAGTGGGTGCGGCAAGTAAGAAGGCCGCACAGCAATATGGCAGTATCGATGGAGGAAACTTCAGAATCCCAAACACGCTCGCCGGTGTTGATATCAGCCCAGTGATAGAAGAAGCCACGATGATTGGGCAACTTGGACGCCAAAAATTGAAGAGTTGTGATTACCCGCTGCCTCGCATCGGAACGGGCGATGAACCCACGGTGGTCGGCAATACAAAGCGCGGTCAAGCCAAAGCCGGTGGCAGCGATACTGGCGACGGTTGAGTTGTCGGTGGCCGCCTTGCGGGCGTTACACCGGTCCTTCACCAGCCCGGTTTGCGGATTGGCCTGCTCCCAGAAAAAGCAACAACTGGCGCGCTCAATGTCATTGAGGAGTTGATCGTCGTCCGGCGAGAAGGACGACACCGGTTTGGGAGAAGGCGAAGTCCCTGCGCAGCGCGGTTGCGCAAGCGGCGAGGCGACGGCGGCCCCAAGAAGGCCTTTGAGCAGAGTGCGCCGGTTGAGGCGCAGGCGCGCATTGGTCACCCGAAGATGTTAACTAAAGTCTCTGTGGATGCACACCCCCAAGTTACTGTTGTCGTTTCTGATTCCGCATCTGTTGACCAATCTCCATCATGCGCTGGAACGTCGACTCCAGCTGCGTGGGATCGCGGAAGCAGGCGCTGAAGGTTTCGCGTATGTCGAACGGCATAAGATTGGCGCCGAAGAAGTGCCAATCTTTTCGTTCCGGCGGCCCCCCGGGCTCACCCGCTGGGGGAATCGGGTCTGGCAAATGGAATGCATACATGCTCCCGCCGGCCAGCGCCTGGGGCGAGTATTTCATCAGCCACGTACAATTGCGCGCGTCGGCTAGATTGTTGCTGGAAACGATCGCCCAATGCCCGGCATCGGTTGCCGCCGGGGTCTGGCAATTCCATAAGCGAGCATGCGGCGCGTAGAACTCGGGCTCGGAGAATCCATAGCGGTCGAGCAAGACAACAGAATGAGAGTGTTTCAGCGCAAACTGCTCGACTTCGGGAAAGGCATGGTCCCAATCAAGATTCGAGTCATTGACCAGCGTATACGGCGGTTTGCCCATTCCGAGCCAGTTGATGTAGGGAAAATAATTCGGATAGGAACCAACGGCGGACACCAAACTGGAGAACGCCAGTAGGAGCGTCAACACAGCTCCTGCGGTCGCTAACTGGGGGTGAGTAGCACGCAGCCTCTCTAGCAGACGGGGCAGTGGTGCCAGCAAGAGCGTGGTCAATGCGATCGCTATCAGGAAATGCCGCACACTGATGTCGAGTCGATTCAACATGCAGGCGCCAACGTAGACCACCAGAGATACCCAGGCGCAACGCCATTGCAGCTCCAATCCTGCCGGAATCGAAGGGTTCTCCGGTTGTGCCAGCACCTTGGATCTTGCCACGATCGCCAGTGCCGATCCCAATAGCAAGAGCAGCAGAAACGAGAGCTGCGACTTCAAGGCAAAGATGACCGGGAAGTAGAACCAAACGCCATGATCATAAGAATGGCCGAGAATGAACGTCGGACGGCTGCCTGCGCTCATGGCAAACCCTGCCAAGCCGCGCAGGTAGATCCACGGCGGCATGAGCAGACGGCGCAGCACCGGAGATGTTGGGAAATGCGGGATGACGCTGAAGGAATCGGTAGATTGGTTCCAGGAGAAAAGAAAGTAAATCGCGTACACGAAAAAGCCCGCCCACGCCATGCTTTGGAGGAAGCTCCACCAGGCGCGGCGACGCCACCTGCGGCGCTCGAGCTTCTCGCGGGGCACCTCCGACAATGGACGCAATCGAAGGCTGAGAGCCACGGCCGGAAAAGTCAGCAGCAAAAGGCCAGAGGAGAACTTGGACAGGAGCGCGCCGGCAAGTGCCAATCCGACAACTATCAGATCCTTTGTAGTCGGCGAACGCCACAGCCTGGCCATTAGCCAAATCGTAAGGACCCAGAACAGGGTTATGACGACGTCGGTGACGACCAATGGACCAAATGTCAGGAACGCAGGAGTGGTTGCATAACAGGCCAAACATAAAAGGCCGCCCCAGGTTCCGCCCAGGCGTGAACCAAGCTTGTACAGGACATACCCCAACACCAGGGTTACCAAAAGCATCGGGACCCGGGCCCACCAAATGGTTGAGCGCGGATCATTCCACCTCAGCAGGAACCACTCGCCGAATGCCCATTCGCCAAGGTATTGGTGGAACATTTTTGATCCGCTAAAGGTCCAGCTTACATTCGAGTAGTCGGCATGCGCGCCGCGAATGGCCAGAGGAAGTCCGGCAAGCAATTTGGAAAGTGGGGGGTGCTCTTCATTCAGGCGCATGTCGAGTTTTTGCCAATAGCTGACGCCCGCGCCCGTATGTGCGAATTCATCGATTGTTATGGATTCACGCTGTACCGCTCCTCCTGACAGAATTGCCATGAAGGCCAGCAGCATCGCGACCAGGCACAGAGCGACGCCTGAGTTAGGTTTAGGCTGGTGCACACTACACCTGCATTCGACGGCCCTTCCGAGCTTTCTACGATGTTTCCCTCGGGAAAGTTGCACAATTGTATAGTGAGAGTATGAGTCCGGGAAAAAAGTTTCTACTCGGAATTCTGGTTGCGGCGCTGGTCGTGTCTGCCCTGTATGTGCGTCATCTGCGAAGAGTGACGCTTCAGGTAGTTGGTGCGGTGATTGCGCAGAACGAGGATCCGCGAAAAGAGCTCCCCATCGCCGGCGTAGAGATTACCGCTTCCGATGGAGTCTCGCTCACTCGAACCAAATCAGACACGAGCGGGTACTTTGCCTTCACCTTCCGAAAACGGTTATTGCGCGTGCATACCGTTATTAGGCTCACATTCAGTCATGCTGACTATGAACCGGTAGAGATGACAGCCAAACCCGGTGGAGACCTTACGATTGCGAAGCTGATCTCGACCAAGCCCCTGAAGCCAAGCGAGAGCGGGGGCCCGAAACAGACGATTGGCAACGTGACCGTGCGTTACTCAGTTAAATCTTCGAATGTTGCGACCGTAGGCAGCGCGGTGCGCCCGTTCGAAGTACAGAATATGGGCAACGTTCTCTGCAACGGCCACCCACCCTGCTCGCCAGATGGAAAATGGAAGGCGGCCGCGGGTAATACCGTGCTGGATGCAGGAGGAGGAAATGAATTTCGCAATGTGCGCGCTTCGTGCATCGCGGGACCGTGCCCCTTCACTAAGATCGAGACTAACAACCCAGAGCGTCCAGGACGAACCATTACGGCTTCCGCGCTTGTCTGGTCCGATACGGCTACCTTCCTGGTCGAAGCCGAAGTCATTCATCCGATGCAAAGTGATGTGGTGAGAACTTCGTATCCGGTGGTTTTTGGAGAGGCACTGAACTTTACCTTACCCCACGCAGCCGAGGGCGTCAGCCTGCTGGCCGAAGTCAACGGTCAGAGCGTCGTGTTTCCGCTGGGGCCGGCTCTGAAGCTAAGTTGGGCCGATTGCCAGTCGCGGGCCAATCCTGATGAAACCCGCGTCTATCGTTGCGAGCTGAAGCCGGGTTACCGCTGGCTGAAGGGCAGCAGCTAGACCAGCCACTTTTGGCTTCACCGCTCATTCGCCGAACGAAACGTTCAGTCCGGTCGTCAACACCAGATCATTCTGCCTCTTTCCTGCCGGCGGATTGGTGACGTAGATATCGGAAATGCTGTTTTGCCATCCCAGGAGATGCGTCAACTTGGTGACGCTACCAAAATCAAATGTCGCGCGGAATTCGCCCGTGTTGTTTAGGTCGGGAAAGAAGTTGAGGTCCTGCGTGAGTACGGTGGATTTCCCGATTTTGTGAGTGAGGTCCTCGCCCAGCGTGAGCGCTACAAAATTGCGCGTAAGAGCGGTGTAGTTTTCATGTGTGTAGTTGAGGCCCCCGAGGAAATCGAGCGTGGTGCGGTCGTTCTTGATTGTGTGGAAACCAAGACCGCCGCCTTCGGCTGCGCGAATATTCAACCCCTGCAGTGCGTCCGAAAAGAAGTCGGCTGCGACAAACGCAAAGAGTCGATTTCTGATGTCGTGGTCGTAGCGGAAGCCGCCGCCGGCGGTGTTGGCGGTAGTGGAAGGTATCGCACCGGGCGCATCATTGCTCGCGTAAACGGAATTGGCATAGGCGCCGAGCTTGTCGTGGAGGGTTTGCCGGGTAGCGACGAAGCTGATAGCAAGGTTCTTGGTCTCGCTATTTCCGCGCGTCAAAGCAAATCCAAGGTTTAATCCAGTCTTCCACTCCTGAAATAACCCGGGATGAAGCTGTTTTTGATAGGACGCTTCCTCAGTGTCGCTGCGCAGCGTCTTCACCTCGGCAATTGGCGCCTCAACATTGCCGCTGCTGGTCGAAACCAGCAGCTTGCCGTCTGACCTGGTCACTGGACCCGCGACGGTTTTGCCGTCCTGTAACTGGAGATGTAGTGTCTGTTGGGATTCGATGCCCTGGACGACATCCCATTTGATCGAAACATCTTCGGCATAACTGGTATGAAGGGTTAACGTCTTGCCGTCCGATTGTTCGATAGTTCCGGTGAGACGGTCGCCATTCTTGAGAAAGACTTCATCGCCGAGGCAAGCGGGTACGCTGCATAGAAGCGCCAGAAGTGCACCGACTATTCTTACCACGATATCCTCCAAAGCTGTTCGAGGTTAGTAGCTGCCGAGAGGTGCGAGGTTGCAATGCCCAGCTGAATTTGTGCGCACCTGCAAACCATGGTGAGTCTACGGTCTTGCTTCGTCCGTGGGCAAGTAAGCCGTGCCGGAGGCGAATCTTGGACGTTGCCTTCCCCAGGCAGGAAGGAGCCTGCGAAGCCTGACGCGGCGAAAATAGGACCCTGTGGGTGCCCCGGGGAGACATTATGTACGACCGAGTCCATCGATGGTCACTGACTCGATATTCTCGTTGCACATGCTGTGGGCTCTTATGCAGACTGATACTGGGCGCGTGGAACTGAACAACGCCGGCTGCAGGCTCGGATTCTAAGTCATGAGCCCGTCCATGCATCTCCCCATAACACCTCCGATTGCACCGATGCTCGCAAAGCGGGTGGAAAACATTCCTGAAGGCGAAAACTGGATATTTGAACCCAAGTGGGATGGGTTTCGCGCCTTGGTATTTCGCGATGGTAGCGAGCTCCTGGTCCAGAGCCGGGACGAAAAACCTTTGAACCGATACTTCCCGGAATTGGAAAAACCCTTGTTGGATGCTCTCCCCCGCCGCTGTGTGCTAGATGGCGAGATTGTCATCGTCCAGGGAGACTCGCTTGACTTTGATGCCCTGCAGCTGCGGTTGCATCCGGCAGCCTCCCGCGTCAAGCAACTCTCGCAAAAGACCCCTGCCTCGTTTGTCTTCTTCGATCTGCTTTGCGAAGGCGAATCGGACCTACGGGATGAGCCGTTTGAGAAGCGGCGACGCGAACTGGAGAAGATATTAGCCCTCGTGAAGGCACCCGTTCACTTGACCCCAGCCACCCGCGATCGCGAGCTCGCCCGCGATTGGTTTCGCAGGTTTGAGGGGGCAGGGCTCGATGGGGTGGTCGCAAAGCCTCTTGACGTTGGGTATGAGCCCGGAAAGCGCGTGATGCTGAAAGTGAAGCACGAGCGCGATTGTGACTGTGTCGTGGCGGGACTTCGCTGGCATCGAAAAGATGAACAGCCTGCAGTCGGATCGCTGCTCCTGGGTCTGTATGATGACCAACGCGTACTGCAACACGTGGGAGTGTGCGCGAGTTTTTCGGCGGCAAAACGGCGTGAAATGGTGAAATTCCTGGAGCCATATCGCAAGGACGCTCTGAGCAATCATCCTTGGCGGAATTGGTCGGACACGACCGGTGAGAGTCGCATGCCTGGAGGCCAGAGTCGCTGGAGCCAAGGAAAAGACTTGTCGTGGGAGCCGCTGCGACCTGAATTGGTCGTTGAAGTCGCCTACGATCATATGCAAGGTAACCGCTTCCGGCACATGGCGCAGTTTCGACGATGGCGAGAGGACAAACCTCCTCAGGATTGCACATTTGATCAGCTGGAAGTCGTCCCGCCCGAAGAGTTGCGCAAGGTGTTTGGCACCAAGCCATAAGTCATTCGCAGGGTTGTGGTCGAATAGAACAACAACCCTGCGAAATGCCGGCTCAGTGCTACCGAGCGTCCGCTGGCAACGGCAACATCATCGTGTTCTTCTCCCCGAGTACGGTATGCGGCAATTCCCCGTTCCAGCGATCGATGAGTGCCCGTTGGTTCTCTAGCCGCTTCCACTCCATCAACTGCGAGGTAATCGAGGCCTGGCGCAGGCGGTTCGACTCCGCCTCCCCACGGGCGCGCTCGATGGCGCTCCTCGCTTCACCTTCGGCTTCGGCTACGCTCTTTGCAACTTCTGCTTGCGTTACCGCAAGCTGGTTGCGGGCACGCTCGGCGTCGGTGATCGCCTGCGTCTTCTGCGTAATCGCCTGCTCGATTGCTGCGGTGAAACGAGGCTTGCCGATGAAGCCAAACTGCTGAATCTGGACGCCAACGGGATCCACTTGCGACTGAATCCGCTGCCGAGTTTCAGTCAAGAAGTGCGCCTTATTTTCGCCATAGATATCTTCGAGCGTATAGGTCGAGGCAACTTCGTTCAGTGAATTGCGCACAATGTCTTTCAAAATCCCGTGGGTGAAGCGATCGAGGTCGTCACTTCGATACTTCACGTAGAAGTCCGGAATCTTCGAAGGGTCAATTGCATACGACAGCGAGACATCTGCCCGCACCTCCTGACCCTCCTTGCTGTTGAAGACCAGCTCTTCGTTGACCGGATGGCCTTCGCTTATGTCGGCCGTCCATTTCACGGTTTGTACGAAAGTTGGGTATTCGACAATTTGCGTGCGCAGAGGCGAATAAAACACCCACCCCGTGCGAATAGGGATCTCGCTCGTGCCTCTCTGGCTGCCGGCCAGGTTGATCTCGATGCCAACGAATCCGGCGCCTACGCGAGTGACGCGAATGATGCTCAAAAAGATCGTCATCGCGAGTGCACCGAAGGCCACAAAGGCCACAAGGCGGAACGGGAATCCATTCCCTCCCCGTAATGAGCGGGATACTTGATCATCGCGATTGAAAATAGTCGTTGTCATACACTCCTCCCAGTAAGCCCGCTCGTGGTGCGCGGGCGGCACAATCCGAAAACTCGGAAGTTGTTTATTTCAGGTGTTCAGTGCGCCAGATAGCTGCCACCACCGCCGGGACCAGCACCAGCAGCAACAGGGTTCCTAGAATGCCGCTCCAGAACGAGCGGTCGCTTGGCAGGTTCATCCAATCGAAGAAGTGGCCGAGGAAAGCGACCGCCAGCAATGCGACCAGTACCGTCAGCGCCAGCTTGAGGCTTTTCTTCATTTGCGCCCTCTCTTTCGACCTCACTATGAGAGATGTTCCTGGATCGGGGAGGTAGCGCAAAAATCGGAAATGCCATGGAATCAATCATCAACCGCCGGCCCCTTTCAGGCATTCCTGTGCCGCTGGGGAGGCAGAGGCCCGTGTAAAATCGCACTCGGAGATGAACGATTCTTCTTCGCGGAAATTGATTATTGCCATCGACGGGCCGGCGGGAGTCGGCAAGAGCACCGTTGCGTCGCGATTGGCGCGCAAGTTGAGCTACATAAACCTGGAGAGTGGCGCCATGTATCGCGCGCTGGCTCTGAAGGCGATCGAGAACGACATCTCGTTCGATGACGAAGCCGTGCTTGATGACTTGGCGCACAAAACCAGGATCACTTTGGAACCTACAGTTGGCGGTAATCGTGTGCTGCTCGATTCACGAGACGTAACCCAGCGCGTCCGTGAAACCGATGTATCCGAGGGCGCGTCACGAGTTTCGGTACATCCCAAGGTGCGCGAATGGATGGTAGCGCGACAGCGCGAGCTTGGAACTAAGGGCGGGATCGTCATGGAGGGCCGCGATATTGGGACCAAGGTTTTCCCCGACGCAGATGTGAAAGTGTTTCTCGACGCCGACCCGGTGATTCGCGAAGAGCGACGACTGAAGCAGCAACAAGCGCGTGGAGCTCCCATTGAATCGATGGCAGCGGAACTGCGGGAACGTGACCGACGCGATCGCACACGCGCCAATTCACCACTCGAGCCCGCCAAGGACGCGGTGATTGTGGATTCGACGGCCCTCAGTGAAGACGAAGTTCTGAGGAAGGTTGAGAAGCTGGTTGAGCAAAAACTTGGCATGACAAAATGAGGCACCTTTTTGGGAGTGAGAGCATACGATCTCGCGGCTCTTGGCCGTGCTTGAGAGTGTTGTCCCTCAAGCGTGCCTCTGTAGCCGAGGCCAGTAGCGCAGATCCGGCAAACGTTTTGGCGGCGGACTTTGACGAAGTTGGTCGGTGAAGCGGCAGATCGCAGCCGAATTGAACATGGTTTTCCCTCGCGAGTGTCGAACCCGGGGAGTGTCGAACTTAGGTGAGGCGAGTTACAGCATCCCGACGCGCGAACCGCGCGGTTTGCATGAGAATCGCCGGTTTGCGGGGCGGAGTTTCGAGCTAGAGTTTTCGCGTTCCCATGGGCCAATAAACCGTCCAGTCCCGATCGCGCGCGAGTTGCTCGAGGTCGGGGTTGGGGTTAACGGCGACCGCGTACCGTGAGATGCGCAACATCTCCGCATCCCAGCGGGAGTTCCCAAAGGCCGCGTCTGGAGGGCGCCCGATGACCTGAAGTATCGCTTGAGGCTTGCCAATTCCGGATGGGACGCGGATAAGGCGATCGGTAATGATGTCGTTCTCGACTTCGACAGCCGCGGCTAGGATGTGGTCGGCAGGAATTCCAAAGTGCTCCATGGCTTGGCGAATAATCCATTCGTTGGTGGACGAGACAGCCCAGACATCAGATCCGGAGTTCTGGAGTTCGGTAACAAGTTGGCGCATTTCGGGGAAAATTCGACTGAGAAAGTGCTCGCGAAAGAACTCCGCTGAGAGGCGAAGGACATCCGACTCTTTCAAACCCCTGTGCAGCTGAACCATTTCGCCGCACATCTCATCCTCGCTCACTCTTCCCTCTTTGTACTCGGCGTAGCGGGCTCGCGCCCAGCGAACGACTTCGTCGGAGACGACTCCACGCTTCAGTTCCCAGTCGAAGAACCTTTCGCCGGCGTCTCCAGACCAGAGCGTACCATCGCAGTCGAAGACCGCGAGCCGTGGGGAAAGGCGCAGCACTGACTCAATGAGGGTCGATTGTGATGAAGGGGAGGGTTCGGTCATCGGCGAGTACAAGGACATCTACTCTACCGTTATAACATCATGATCTCGAAGTCGCTGGTACAGCTGTAGCTGGTCGGAAGGTCGGGTCAAACTGTCTCCCCCAGGTCCATTTCCGCCGGTAATCTCAACTCAACGCGCGGGTTGTACTGAAGCGTACGCTTCTGGGGTATCAAGGTTTGTGGTGACCATCGGATCGGTGGTCTCGAGATACGTAATTCTCTGCGGATGAGAGTGCAGCACCTCGCGCGCATTGGAGGTTACGGGGGCTCTGAGAATCGCCTCGATTAGTTCGCGCCCGATCAGAATGGGGTGGCCGTGTTGACCTTGGAATTCAGGAATGACCGCCCAGATATCATGGGGACGTGAAAGGAAAGCTTCAACCAGCGTGGCAAGAGTCTCGGCTCGTAGTGGAGGACGGTCAACCAGCGTGACCATGGCGTTGTCTCGGCCACGGTATAAGACTTGGTGAAGTCCGACCTGGATAGAGCTGAACTGTCCTCTTTCCGCATTCCGATTCACAACCAGATCAGCACCGCAGCCATGTACCAGGGGACGGAGATTCTCGGCATTCGCTCCGGAAACAACGAAAATGAGTTCGCAGTAACGGGACAATGCTTGAATGGAGCAAGAAAGGAGAGTGCTTTGAGGCAGGGCAGGGTTTTGGCCGCCGTCTTCAACCTTGGGCCACGGCAGCAGCGCTTTGTCGCGTCCCATGCGCGAAGACTGTCCCGCCGCGAGAAGGACTCCGCATAGACCGAAGGAAGCCATGTTATTTGCCGCCAGAGCCGCCACTCACGTTAATCTTCGAAGCGTCACAATACCCTTAAACCGCGCTGTTCAAAGCTAGCGATTGTGCCGGGGCACGGGGCTAGCGGCGAAGTTACCCTGGCGCCTCGCCATTCAGCAGCTTGCCTAGCTCGCTCCAGGGGCAGCGAACGCCAACATAGAACATTCCAAACTGGGCGTACACCGCACTGACCTGATCGAAGCGCATTTCGTAAATCAGCCTTTTGAAGACAAGCGGTTCATCGGCAAACAGATCAACGCCCCACTCCCAATTGTCGAAACCAATGGACCCGCTTATGATCTGCCGGACTTCGCCTGCATACCGTCGACCGACTAGTCCGTGTTCATTCATCTGACGCGCGCGCTCCTCCATAGGGAGCGTGTACCAGTTCTTGTCCTCGCCGCGGCGCCGGTCCATGGGATAGAAACAGATGTACTTGTTTTTTGGAATTTCGGGGAACAACCTCGGATGCATCGCCTCGCGTTGACGCCCAAGAGTTTCGTTGATCGCTTGTTTCCACTCGTCTGAGTGCGGTTCGATTCCCTTCTCGGCTAGTTCGCGATAAGTCTTCAAACTCGACTCGTAGAGTCCGAGTTCGATCACCGACAGATACGAAGTTGTAGGTTCCCAGTACTCGCTAAGCCGAAGTCGTGCCACGTCGAGTTCGACTCTATTCAGCTCGTCAAATCCGCCGCGAAAGTGGACCAGCATCAGGTCCCCCTTGTGGCCTAAAAGCGAGTAGAGCGCTGACTGTCCGGTTGGGTTCTGCTCCGCCTGGTTGAAGAACCCGGCAGCTTCATCGGCGATTTCAGCCCTCAAGTGAGGCTGCAAGGCCCGCCAGGCAGCCCACCTTACCCGCATCATCTGATGCAGGACGCTGTAGCCTTCGAGGGTCAGAGGAACGGCAGGAAGCTCGGTCGAAGCCGAGGACGGACGTGCTGTGCGGGGTGAAGACATCGCCTTTCAAACCATACCACGCCCTTCGTCTGATGTTAAACGCGGGAGAACGGAGCTTCTAAGTAGGCGCGAAGTGACACCTGCCACACCTACAGTGAATTTATTGATCTGAATTATTGACAATGCGTATCTCTCGTCACATTCTGAAACTATGAGCACACTTGCGCTTACGGAACTGCTGGGAAGGCCGGTGGTTGAGGCTTCCGGCCAGGTCTGCGGGCGTGTGCGGGAGGTGGCACTCACTCCGGCGGATGATCCGGCAAGGGTGTCGAACCTAATTGTCCGGACCAAGAACGGGGATCGGCTTCTTCCCTTCTCGGCAGTGGTTTCGGTAAATGGCGGGGTTTGGGCAACGTCAAAAGCGTCCGATTGGGCTACCCCTCAGGCCGATGGCCTCTTCCTGCTGGAGCGGGACCTGTTAGACCAACAGATCATCGATGTACATGGGCGCAAGGTGGTGCGGGTCAACGACGTGGACTTGCATCCGGAGAGCTCGGAGGGGCATGTACACCTGAAGGTTGGATCGGTCGATGTCGGTCTGCGAGGTGCAATCCGACGACTCTTGAAGGGTGTTGTTCCAATGGCGGCGCTTAGGGTGATGTTGGAACGAATCCCGCCCCGGTTGATCCCGTGGGAATTCGTGGACCTGATCGAAACCGATCCAGCACGGCGGGTCAAGCTCAAGATTTCCCATGATCGCTTGGCCAAGCTGCATCCGGCTGACATCGCTGACATTGTCGAAAAGCTGGCACCGGATGAACGCGAAGCTGTGTTTGAGACTCTGGACGAAGAGGTAGCGGCCGAAGCGCTCGAGGAAGTCAAGCCAAAGGTACAGAAAGCCATCGTTGAGTCGCTAGACTCCGAGCGTGCGGCGGATATTGTCGAGGAGATGAATCCGGATGCCGCAGCCGACCTGCTGGCGGACCTGCCGGAAGAGCGGACGACCGAAATTCTGCAGGAAATGGAGCCCGAAGAGCGCGACGAGGTTGCCGAATTACTGGAGTTCGGCGAGACGACCGCTGCCGGGCGGATGAATACTGAGTTCATCGCTCTCGATCCGGACTCAACCGTTAACGACGCTGTCGAGGCCCTGCGCAAGTTTGAGGGCGGTGTAGAGACGGTCAGTATCCTGTACCTTGTCGATAAGCACGGGACGCTGAAGGGCGCCGTGCCGCTGGCGAAGCTGGTGCTAGCCAGGTCGGATGACAGGCTGGTCTTGCTTACGCAAGAGCCGCTGATCTTCTGCCATGCGGGGGCTCGGGAAAAAGAGGTTGCTGAACTGTTCGATAAGTACAATCTGTTGACCCTTCCCGTTGTTGATGACAATGGCAAGCTGACAGGTGTCATTACGTCGGACGACGTGATCAGTTTGCTCCGGGCGAAGCTGTAATCTGCAGTTCTCCCCTTGTCCTTGTGGTGAATACGTTGGGCACCGCGACGATGCCTCGATGGAACGAACTTGCTGGCTCAATAAGAATTATCGTTTGTAGCTGTTCAATTGCCCCGCTTCCCGTTTATTCTGAATGACCACAGTACGCGCCATTCAATCCAACTAGACAAAGCTGCAATGAGATTTGCGAGACGCTGGCGAACCCGGATCCTGCTTTTTTTTGCCGTCATAGGTCCGGGGTTTATCACCGCGAACGTCGACAACGACGCCAACGGAATCATGATGTATTCGCAGGCTGGTGCGCAATTCGGCTACCGCCTGCTCTGGACGATGATTCCGGTCACGATCGCGTTGATTGTCGTGCAGGAAATCTCGGCACGAATGGGAGCGATTACGGGTAAGGGATTCAGCGACCTCATTCGCGAGGAGTTTGGTCTGCGGATCACGTTCATCATGATGATGGTGATTCTGCTGATCAACTTCGGAAATGTTCTGGGGGAGTTCGCTGGAATCGCGGGAAGTCTGGAACTGTTTGGGTTGTCGAAGTATTACACGGTGCCGGTTTGTGCCGTGATTGTCTGGCTGGTGGTGGTGAAAGGCCAGTACAAGGGCGTGGAAAAGATTTTCCTGGTCGCATCGTTCATTTACCTCACATACATTTTTTCCGGAATCATTGCGATGCACTCTGCGTCTCAAGGCGGAGCGGGGTCGGAGTGGATGAAGGCGATCATTGCGACGGTTAGACCCCCGGGGCAAGAACTGTTTCAGCACGATTATCTGTTCGCCACAATCGGTGTCATCGGTACCACGATCGCCCCCTGGATGCAGTTCTACCTGCAGGCATCGATCGTCGAAAAAGGCGTTACCAAGCGCCAGTATAAGACGTCGAAGCTTGACGTCATCTTTGGCTGCATCTTTACAGATGTGGTGGCCTGGTTCATCATCGCGGCCTGCGCAGCGACGCTCTATGCACACGGCTTTCATGAGATCAACTATGCCAAGGACGCGGCCGAGGCGCTGCGGCCCTTGGCTGGGGACTATGCCTACATTCTGTTTGCTGTTGGACTGTTCAATGCTTCGTTATTTGCGGCGTCGATTCTGCCTCTTTCGACGGCATACACCGTTTGCGAAGGCCTGGGCTTCGAATCGGGCGTGGGAAGAAGCTTCCGCGAAGCCCCCGTGTTTTATTGGCTTTATACCTCCTTAATCGCCCTGGGGGCAGGACTCATACTTCTGCCCAATTTGCCACTCATCAGAATTCAACTCTATTCCCAGGCGTTTAACGGAGTAGCGATTGCCCCGGTGCTCGTCTTCATGCTG
This sequence comes from Terriglobales bacterium, assembly GCA_035606605.1. Lineage (GTDB taxonomy): Bacteria > Acidobacteriota > Terriglobia > Terriglobales > Acidobacteriaceae > Gp1-AA145. Next base: position 34,941 of record DATNEX010000077.1, on the reverse strand, counting down.
CTTCTGGTCAATAAGAAGGAGTTGATGGGTGAATTCACGAATTCACGTTTTTTCAACATCGTGGCCTGGGGTTTGACAGCGGTGATGACCATCCTATCTGTACCCTTCGTATGGGATACAATCCGGCAAATCCTCCACCAATAGGGGAAAGCCGGCCAAAAACCCGTCGTTTTTGGCACCTCAGGTAATCTTCTTTCGATCAGCCCACTCGCCTATACTTACGCGGTGTATAGCGGCAACCCCAATTTGGACCGCGCTGCCTGTCAGCCGGGGTTAGATCCGTTCGCGGCGCCACGCCAACCCGGAAATCGCGGGTTCAAACGATGGGTGGGGCTAGTCCTGGGAATCGTTCTTGCCCTCCTCATCTCACGAACTGGTAAGGCGGAATCTGTTTGGGAAGTGATTTCCCATTTCGTCGGCCTTCAGGGGAAGCCGGAACCGGCATCGGCAAGTGTGCTTTCCGAGCACGAAATTGAAGTTCTCGACGGAATGACTCCCCAGGCGCAGGCCGAGTTACTGCTGGAACGTTCGATCAACCACTATCACGGGGCCAATGAGCAAATCGCGGCACGGGTCGGCACATGGCAGGGAAAAATCGAGCTGAACCGGCGATTGGGTTCATTATTCACGACCGCACTGAATTCCGATGACCTGCGGGTTCGGGCAGCTGCGATTGAAATCGACATTGCTGCCAGGGGCCTGGAGAAGAGCGGCGCGACGATAGATGGGCTTGAGGCGGACGCGCGATCGGGCGAGCAGGGTGCACGCGCGAATGCCCTATGGGACATTGCCTTGCTCGGCAACCGAGGCGTACAGCCCGAGCGGGCATTCGAAATTGTTTCCGCTGCGATTCACGATAGCAACGAGAACGTACGCTATTGGGCGGTGGAGGGCATGGCTTATCTGGGCACGGACCCGACCATCGAGCCCTTGCTCGGAATCTTTCACGACGATCCTTCCGCGAATATTCGCGAACGTGCAGCCTGCGGACTAGCTCAGTCGGGCATGCTAAACGAGAAGCAACGCAGAACGGCCGTCCCCAAACTCCTCGATTTCGCTGAAGATCCGTCGCTCGACGGGCAAACGCGCAACTGGGTATTTCAAGCCCTGCGTGACATTACGGGAAAAACTCTTCCACACGATCCCGCCGCGTGGCGGAATTGGTACCAAAACGGTGATGGTCCCTGGAACCCGGTAACACGAGACGGAGAATAGCTTCAGCTAGAAGGCCATTAACACTACGCCGGCGGCGACCAGCAGAGCTGCCGCCCAGCGCCGGCCATCAACGTGCTCGTGGAGAAAGATTTTGGCGGCGATTGCATTCGCCACAAAGGTCAGAGATGCTGCCGCCGGGCCGATTAAGCTTACGTCGTTCCAGGACAATCCAAACAGCAGGCTGTAGAAGGAGACTGCCATGCACCCTACACCGAGAAGGAAGTAGCGGTTGCGCAGCATGACGAGCACAACGAATGCGATGCCTCTTTTTGCCCGCAGCGCGCCCAGATCGCCAATCTGCTTCATGGCACGGGAGAGCAATACGTCTCCGGAGCTGGAGGAGATCACGACTGCCAAAATCGCCAGCCAGGCGTTCAGATTGCTGATGGCGTGGCGGATCATGAGTGCTCCGCCGCCGGCTTATCCGCCATCGTGCGCCGCTTTGGCGGACGGTTGGTAATCTCCGGGCCAGCGGTAACAAATCCCACCCCGCTAGACACTAACGCGATTCCCAACCACCGCATGAGGCTGACTCGCTCATGGAGTGCAAAACGCGCAATGAGCGCGAGAAGCACGTAGCCGAGGGAACTGGCGGGAAGCACGTAGGTCAAATCCGCCCAAGAGAGAGCAGACATGTAGGAAGCAAAAAATCCCAGCAGGAAAACGATCCCCAGGCCTACCCAAGGATTGGAAATCGCCAGCAAAAGACCAGGGAAATCGTGCAAGGAGATGTTGCCCACCTGTTTCATGCCGTAGGCGAGTAGAGAGTCGCCAACGGGCGCGAACACGGTCACGCCCGCGAGAACCAGGTATTTGCGGAAGTTCACGGAAGCTTAAACCTGCACGGTTTCCTGGGGAGCTGGAGTTGAACTCTCTGAAGCCGCCACGTGACCGTTGCCATTTCCGTTTGCCGCGCCGTTGACCCCGTTCTTCGCCTTCTCTCGTACCAGCTTGTTTCGCTGAGAACGCAGCTTCAGGAATGTCTTTGCGTCTTTGTACAAGCGTTTGCGCTCGCCCGAATCAAAAACCGCCTTCTTCAGAATGCGTACCACCGCCCTGGGACGGAAGTAGTATTCGTCGTAAAAGCGATGCACCGACTCGAGAACCTCGTCGGCAGGCAAGCCCGGATACTCGATGTGGGCCAACTGGTGTCCACCCTCGTCCACCATGCTTCCCTTCACCAGGAAGTTGTTCTTGATGGCGAAGTCGTAGAGCTCGGTGCCGGGGTATGCATGGGCGACCGAGACCTGGATGGTTTCGACGTCCAATTCCTTGGCGAACGCGATCGTGTTCTTTATGGTCTCGCGGGTCTCTCCGGGCAGGCCGAGAATGAAGTCGCCATGGATGACGAGGCCGAGCTTGTGCGCGTCTTTGGTGAATTGGCGCGCCCGCTCAAGAGTTGCTCCCTTCTTGATGTTTTTGAGGATCTGCTGATCGCCGGACTCGAAACCAACAATCATGAGACGGCAGCCAGCTTCCTTCATTGCCCGCAGCGTCTCGTAGTCGGTGGTGACGCGGGAGGTACAGGACCATGTCAATTTCAACGGCTTCAACTTCTCGCAGAGCTCAAGAGTCCGCGCCTTCTGAATATTGAAGGTGTCGTCATCGAAGAAGAATTCCTTCACGAATGGCCAATACTCCTTGGCCTTCGCCATTTCGCGGGCCACGTCGTCGCTAGAACGCTTGCGCCAGGCATGCCCGCTGGTGGTCTGCGGCCACAAACAGAAAGTGCACTGCGCCGGGCAGCCCCGTGTGGTGTAGAGGGAGACAAACGGGTGGAGGAGGAATGGCACTGTGTAGCGGCGCACGTCCAGGTCGCGCTTGTACACGTCGGTGACGTGAGGCAACGCGTCGAGGTCCTGCAATTGTGGCCGATCGGCATTGTGAGCAATGGATCCGTTCTTGCGATAAGAAACCCCGAGGATCTGATCGAGGGGCTTCCCTTCGGCAAATTCCTTGGTTGCGTAATCGAACTCTTTGCGGACAACGAAATCGATTGCCTGGCAGTCGCGCAGGGTCTGCTCGGGCAGCACGGTTACGTGTGGGCCGACAAAAGCAATCTTGATCTTGGGGTTCGCATCTTTTATGCGCTGGGACAAGCGGATGTCACCAGGAAAGCCTGGGGTGCTGGTGTAGAGCACTAGGAATTCGTACTGCTTTGCCATCTCGATGGTCTCGTCCGCCGAGATGTGGTGCGGAGGCGCATCGAGAAGCCTTGACCCTTCAATCATCCCGCTCGGGTAAGCCAGCCAAACTGGGTACCAGTAGGACTCGATTTCTCGAGTTGCTGGCCAACGCGATCCGGCGCCACCATCGAAATTCTCAAATGAAGGGGGGTTCAGGAACAGTGTCTTTAGGGGCATAAGTGTGAAGTATTTATCCTAACATTTGACCTTGCGCACCCTTCGCGCAAGGTAATCCTTTGGTCAATCCCGAACAGAAGTATGCTTCTCCGGCCCTCTCTAAGCGTACTGGAAGTGCTCTTTGGGACCAATCGGGATGCCCTGAAAGGGGTTTGGATGCAGTGAACTGGCGAAAAGTCCCAGCGGCGAGGGCTACTACTTGGACACCCCAACCCAGGATGCCAGGACCCCGGTCATGCGCAGCAGCGCCAAACGGGCGCGCGACAGCTCGAAGTCCGCATCCTGGAGTTGATTGAATTTTTCAGATATTTCGGCACTGGCATTGGCTCGATCGTGGATGGTTGCGCCGCCCGAGGTCGTGCGAACTTCGATCTCGTTGAAATTGGACTGGGCAAGATCATATTCAAGCTGGGAAACCTCCTTCGCCGCGGCAAGCTGACGAGCGGAGCCTTGCAGCTTGAGCACTTCCTGGGAGACTTGATTCTTCGCGTTTTGAACCTCTGCCCTGGCTTTCACGGCGTCACCATCCGCCACCGCAGCATGCGCGCGTTGTGGGGCATTGAAAAACGGAAAGCGAATCACCACGCCGATACTGGCGTTATTCCGCTGGAACGCTCGGCTTACGAAAAATTGGTCCCAATTGTTGTATCTCGCGAGCATGGCATATTGCGTCGCAAAATCTATCGAAGGCCAGAGTCCGCGATGCTCGGCCCGGGCGCGAAACTCCTGGGCAAGCGCGTGCTTTTGTGCCTCGGACACTAACGGGCTGGCCTCGGCGACTTTTGTCGCAGTATCGGGATCGCTGGGCACGTCCGGGAATGCCGGAACCGAATCAGGGTCCACCTGAATGGATGCGGCCTCGAGACCGGTCAATTGCGAGAGGAACATGCGCAGCGAGTGCACCGAGTTCTCCGCTTGGATGACATGCAGATTGGCACGAGCAACGGCAAGTTTCGCTTCGGTGCGCATTTGTGGGCGATCGACTCCGGCATCGACTCTCTGCTGAGCTACTTGTTCCATGCTGAGGGAGTCATGATGTTGCTGGCGAATGCCATCAATGTTGCGTTCCCACTTGACTAGCTCCAAATACGCGAGCGCGGTGTCCTGGATGATCTGCGAACGCCGGTCCTTCGTGTTGTATTGGGCAGCAGCGTATTCAAGGCGCGCAGCCCGGATCGCATCGCGCAGTTGGGGGTTGAAGATGGCAGATTGTCCGTTGAGATTCACGATCGAGGGTGCGGACCCTTCGAGACTGAGCGGATATCCCCAGGTCGCGCCGAGCCCGGAGCCAACCGTGAGCTGTGGAATGAAGTTGCTGCGCATTTCACGGTAGGAGTTGAGGGCGCGCTCTTCATCAGCGACTGCCTGAGCCGCCACCGGGCTGTGCTGCAAGGCGAGTTCGACGGCATGTTTCAGGGTGAGCTTCTGTGCGTCCTCTGCGAATGAGACACGAAAGGTTAGGATGAGTCCGAACACACACAAGGACTTCCACCGAGAGGGAGGCCTCATCCATCCGATCTGCGAAAACAGCTTGCGCGTGAGTATGGTTCGCATTTAGCGATTCAGCCGCTTAAGCGCCTCTTGAGCTGGACGAAAATCGCGGGCTAGCGCCAGAGCAGATCGATATTCCGTCAACGCCATCTCCTTGTCACCCATTTTCTCCGCAGCGTTGCCGAGGAGGAGATGGGCTTTAAAAGCCGGCGCCTGCTCCACCTTGGAACTGCTGTTCAGATAAAGATGGAGTAATTGGACCACCTCGGGCAGGTTGCGCTGCGCGTGCAAAAGAATCTCCGCTGCATCGACCAAGGCATCCGGACGGTCCAGGACGGGCGCCCCACGCACATGCAAGAGAGCTTTCTCCATGTCGTCCCAGCGTTCGCGATGTCTGTAGAACAATCCCAGATTTAACCAGGCTGCTGCGCTGCTGTGACTCGTGTCGATAGCTTTCCTGTATTCGGTTTCCGCGGTCGCAAAGTCGCGTTTTTTCTCCGCGACCCTTCCATTCAGCCAATGCGCCCTGGATGCATCAAGAGATTGCAACGAATCGATCTGCCGTTCCGCTTTATCGCGTCCACCACCCACGATCCCGGGCGCTTCGAGATAGAACTCAGCAAGGTCACTGCGGGCGTCGACGCTTCTTGGGTCGAGCTGAACTGCAGTTTCGAATTCCGAGCGTACGTGCTTAGCCAGGCCTGCCGCCGTGATCCAACTCGACTGGTCCGCTTTCACGCCGTAAATTCTTCCCAACCAGAGGTGATACCCGCTGTTGTCAGGCGCGAGCGAGACGGCCTTCTCGCAGGCAGAAATTCCGCGGTCCAATGCACCGATTGTGAGATAGGCGCGGCAGATGAGGTTGTGCGCGAAGGCATCGTTTGGGCTTTGGCTGATTTGGCCGCGCAAAGCTGTGAGAGCTTCATCGACGCGTCCACTCGCGATCAGAGCCGGAGCACTTTCATTGGCTCCCGCGAGGGCTGAACACACAAAAAACACGAAAAGCAGGACCAATAACAGGAGTGCACGTCTCATCAGCGGGCAACCCTCACCGGTAATTTGTCGCGCAGCGGCTTGTTATTGGTGGAGCCAATAGCAACGAGGGCGTTCTCCGGCAAACCACCGGTAATCTCCACCTTCGTGAGGTTGGAGATGGCGGTCTGCACCGGAGTGTGGTGCAGCTCGTTATCCACAATCTGATAGACGTAGGGCACGGTGTCGTCCTGGCGGAGTGATTCCCGAGGAATGGTGAGAACGTTGGAATGTTCCGCAGTCACAATCGTCACGCCTACGTTGATATTGGGTAAAAGCTTGTAGTCGGTATTAGAAACAATGCAGCTGGTTTCGCCGACGTTGCGTGTTCCATGAAGCTTCACTTCAGAAGGCACTTCGCTGACAGAACCGGTCCAGGTGCGCCCGGGCATCGCATCCCAAGTAACTTCAATGCGATCTCCGGAAGAAAGACGGGCAATGTCGGGCTCGTCTACATAGGCGCGCACCAAAACCTTGGAAAGGTCGGCTACTTGTAGGATCAGGTCTCCAGGATTCACGTAGGCGCCTTGCTTGACCGGAAGCGAATACAAGACACCGCTGAAGGGAGCTCGTATGAGTAGTTGGCTGAGGACATCTTCTGCTGCGCGATAGGCGCTTTGTGCTTGCGCATGCTCGGCTTCGACGCGCGCGACCTCGGGCTGGGAGTAGCGCTCCTTCTGGCGACTCTCCAGCAGCTTCACCTGGGCGGCGGCAGCGTCATACTGGTTTTGTGCGGCAAGGACCTCGCCCGGAGAGGCCGCGTGGTTTTGCTGGAGCTTGTTCAGCGCCTCGAGATTGCGGCGGGCGGTGTCGAGGTCACCGCGAGCTTTCACCAGTTGTGCTTGCGTGGTCAGAACTTCCTCATGCGTGCCGCCCTGTTGCGCGGCGGTGACGTCGGCTTCCGAAGCCCGGACTTGTGCCATTGCCTGAGCTGCCTGGCTGCGCGCGGTGGCAGCGTTCAGCTCAACCAGCAACTGCCCTTTTTTGACGTGATCGCCTTCCTTGACGAGCACCCGCCTTACGGTTGTTCCAATGGGTGCATGGGCTTCAAAATTCTGAACCGGTTCAACCTTGCCGTTCGTAGAAACCGCACTGCGAATCGTACTGCGGGTGACCTTCGCGGAAGTCACTGGAACGGAATCGTCGCGAGACATAAACGAGGCGAGAATAATCACGCCGATGGCTGCGCCTATCGCCCAAAGAATCCAGCGCCGCACGCGTCCGCTTTTTGTTCCGTAGGTTTCAGCCATTCTTAGTGACTAGAGTAAATGTAACACTGCCCGGGCTGCGAGCAGCATGCCTCTTAACCATTTAGATGTATGCAGTTGTAAGAAAAACTCAGAAAAGTTCCAGCCGCGAGCCCTTGCCGGCAACCACGGCCGGGAGCCGCTAAAATGCTCCTATGCCGAAAGAACAGCGCTACACCCCCGAGCACGCCGCGGCGGGGCTGGACCACAACTTCCCGGAAATAGAAACTTGGCCCAACCAGTTTCCAGGCTATGAGATCGTCATCGACGATCCCGAGTTCACTTCAGTGTGTCCAAAGACCGGCTTGCCCGATTTTGGCGTGATCACCATCCGGTACATGCCGGCGAAGCGTTGCCTCGAATTAAAGTCGTTGAAGGAATACCTGCAGAGCTATCGTAACCTCGGAATCTTCCAGGAAAACATCGTCAACCAGGTCCTCGAAGATGTCGTCCGTTGGGCAAAGCCGGTTTGGGCGGAAGTGAAAGGCGACTTTCGTCCCCGCGGTGGGATCTCCACCACCGTGATATCGAAGTGGCCCCGGTCAAAAAAATAGTCTACGGATACCTGCCCGATCTGGGGCTTGTCAGGTCCTATTAACGACATCGCATGTGGGAAACCGGGTACCGCTGGCGAGAGAACGTGCCCCTCCGACCATGCTATATTCCCTTTTTCCGTGACTAAGAAGAAGCTCTATCCCTGGACCGCACTGGCGCTACTGACGGCGCTGAACCTTTTGAACTATATCGACAGGTCCGTACTGTTTGCGGTGCAGCCCCTGGTGCAGGCCGAGTTCCATCTCAGCGACGCCCAAATCGGCTATCTCACCAGCGCCTTCATCGGTTTCTATATGGTGGCGGCGCCATTTACCGGGCCGCTCGCGGACCGATACTCGAGGAAACTGATCATCACGTTGGGGGCGCTGTTCTGGAGCGCGCTAACTCTGCTGACCGCGGTCACCAACACTTACTGGGAATTACTGGTGCGGCATACGCTCGTAGGAGTGGGCGAGGCCACGTTCGTCACCATTGCTCCCACATTTGTGGCCGATCTCTTTCCGGAAAGAAAGCGCGGGAGGATCTTTGGAATTTTCTATCTCGCGATTCCGGTGGGTACGGCGGCTGGATATTTGCTGGGGGGCAAACTCGGACCGCACCACGGATGGCGTTTTCCCTTCTACATTGCTGCGGCGCCGGGATTTGTGCTCGCATTGGCCATGCTGCTTATTCCCGAACCCGAGCGTGGAAAATACGACACCGTTCAAGAATTGCCCTGGCGAGCGAAAGAGCATCAAGGGGTTGTTGGCAGCTACCTGCGCCACCTCTGGGATCGGCTGGGGAAGAATCCAGCGTTTGTGGCAGCAACCCTTGGCATGGCGATGATGACCTTCGCCTTAGGTGGATTGCAGGTGTGGATGCCAACATTTCTTTCCCGGTACCGGGGGTACACGCTGGAGGCGGCGAACGAGATTTTCGGCGCCATCATCGTTGTGGATGGAATTCTGGCCTCCCTCGCGGGTGGCTGGCTGGGCGACTATCTTCTGCCCAAGATGAAGAGCTCTTATTACTTTGTTTCGGCGATCAGCATGGCATTGGGAATTCCGTTCATGATTGCCGCCCTTTTTTTCAAGGGTCCGATCATGCTGCCCGGGATCGCGATTGCGGCCTTCTTCTTGTTAATGAACACGTCCCCTTTGAACGCAGCTGTGGTCAATTCCGTGGGAGCGCACATTAGGGCGACTGCAATCGCCACCAATATTTTCATCTTCCATCTCTTGGGAGACGTGCCATCACCCACGCTGATGGGCTGGGTGGCCGACCGGCGCTCGCTGCAGTCCTCATTCGTGCTGCCGGTAATTGCGATGGCCTTATCCTCCGCGATTCTTTTTTATGGCATGCGATTTGCACCCTCGGTGCAAGTGGATCGCAAGACCGCAGGAGTTCATTCCGATTGAATATTTTTCACTGGGTTGTCGGCTGGGTTCTCGGCTTGGTGTGGCTTTCGCGCGTCATCGACGCAGGATTCGGCATTCGCAACATTCCCGACATTTCCCTTCCCGAGTGGGATCAGGAGCCCGCGGCCCCGCATCCGAGTGTCGCCATCATCGTGCCAGCACGCAACGAGGAGGAATCGATCGAGCAAGCGATGTTGCGGTTAGAAGCGCTCGACTATGACAACTACCAGGTGGTTGCCATCGATGACCGCTCATCAGATGAGACCGGCGAGATTATGGATCGCCTGGCGGCGGCTTCTTCCGGACGATTGAAAGTCGTGCACGTACGCGAGCTCCCGGCTGGCTGGATGGGAAAAGCCCATGCGATGTGGAGCGCTGCTCGCACCACCAACGCCGACTGGCTGCTGTTCACCGATGCCGACATCATGTTTCGCAAAGACACCCTGCGGCGGGCGGTGGCGTACGCGGAAGCGGCACGCGCAGATCACCTGGTGGTCTTGCCGCAGGTGGTCATGCATCGCTTCAGCGAGAAGATGATGATCGCATTCTTCCAACTGTTGTTTGTTTTCGCACACCGGCCGTGGAAGGTTTCGGACCCGAAATCGAAGGACCACATGGGGGTGGGCGCGTTCAACATGGTTCGTCGCAAGGCTTACGAGAGCGTGGGAACGTTTGAGCGCCTGCGGATGGAAGTTCTAGACGATATGAAACTGGCAAAGATTCTGAAGAGGGCCGGGTTTAGCCAGCACGTAGTCTTCGGCGACGACATGATCAGAGTGCGCTGGGCGCAAGGCGCACGGGGCATCGTCAACAATCTGACTAAGAATTTCTTCGCCGTCATGTCTTTCGAGACCTGGCGGGCACTGCTGTCCTGTGTAGGGATGGCGATCCTCAACTACCTGCCGTTTGTCGGTGCATTGGGAGCTCATGGCTTGGCCCGATCGGGTTACGTCGTGGCCCTGCTATCCATGTTGGCTTTATATTCAGGAATATGGAAGCAGGCCGAGATCCATCCCTGGTACTTCTTACTGCATCCCGTGAGTACGACCCTATTCATTTACACCATGCTTCGATCGACCTTCGTGACTCTTCACAACCACGGCGTAAACTGGCGAGGCACGCATTATCCGCTGGATGAATTGAGGAAAGAGCAAGTGTGAGCCAGCTCATTTCAGGCGCAGAAGGCGTTCCAGGTCTGCGGACATAGGCGACAGGGGAAACCCAAAAGAGAAAAGGACAAATGATTTCGGTCTTGGCCCAGTGGGAAACGCCGCTCCGCTCGGCCGCGCTCCGCAAAGCGCGGCCCCTCGAGGCGAAGGCATTGCTGAGGGCTAACGGAAAGCCTTGACCGCAGCTGCTTCGTCGTCCTTCACATCGAAAACGGTGTAGAGCTTGGTAATTTGCAGCAAATCGTGGACTTTCTTGGTCAGGTTCAGCAGCTTCAATTCCCCGCCCTGGTTGCGGACGGTGGTGTAAGCGCTGACCAACTCGCCGATCCCTGAGCTGTCGATGTAGTTGACGTCGCCCAAGTTCAGCAGGATCTTTTTCTGTCCTTTGCCAAGCAGGTCCTTCACAATATCGCGGAGAACGACGCTGCCTTCGCCGAGGGTGATTCTGCCGCTGCAATCGACAATGTTGACGCCGTCAACTTGGCGGGTGCTGGTTTTAAGGGTCACTGAGAAGCCTCCTTGCCGTCCCCGGCTGGTCCGTGGACGTGTTTAATCAGTTTGATTTCGGTGCCCGCCGTGGAAGGTTTGATCTGCACATCATCCATGAACGAGCGGATTAAGAAAATACCTCTGCCAGAAGTCTTTAAGAGATTTTCTGGAGCGAGGGGGTCGGGGATCTTGGCCGGGTCAAGGCCCTTCCCCTGGTCGCGAATGGTAATCACCAGATCGCCTGCCGTGCGTTCGAAATCCAGGTTCACTTTCTTTGCAGGATCGTAAGCGTTGCCATGGAGCACTGCATTGACCGCAGCCTCACGCACTGCCATGGCGATCTGCATGACCTCTTCTTCCCCAAAGCCGTTTTCAGCGGCAATCTCGCTGGCGGCCTGCTCGGCATTGTCAACAGTCTCTAGTGTCGAATCCAAGGTAAAGGAGCGCCGCTGTGGAGTCATAAGCACAGGTTTAGGGTTTGCGCGAAACTGATAGCGTCAGCACGACAACTTTAGCCGTTTTCCGGCAGATTGGGTAGTTTGCCTTGAGGTTGTGCAAATGTCAACGGAGCTTCCAAAACATTCCACAATAGAAATGTCCCTCGTCGGATAACTTCAGGAATCGGGGCGGCAGGGACAAAGCTAAAGGCTCAAGGACTAGATTTCAATGGAGGCGTCGCGAAGACGGGCGGCAGCGGTTTCGGGAGCCACTGGGGAGTAATACACCTCTTTGAAAGTATAGGACTTCGCCTTGGCCGCCAGGATTGGCAGAATTTCGATGTGCCAGTGATAGTCCTCGTCGAGGGTCTTCCAGTATCCCAGGCTGGCTGACGCATGGTACTCGTTCGGCGACGTGTGCAGCACCATATGAAAGGACTCGGTGATGGTGCGGATGCGCTGCAGCGTGCGCTTTAGCAGGCCAGCAAGGTCGCGCAGGCTTTGCGGATGCGCGAGTGCATAGCGTTCGAAGGAAGCGTCGTGGGCCCGAGAGAGAACCCAAGTCTCGTAAGGAGCGCGAGAAGCATAAGGGCAGATAACGACGAAGTCTCCGCGAACTTCAATGACGCGCTGTCCGCTCGCGGTTTCCTGCGCCAGGATATCGCAAAAAACGCAGCGCTCCTTTTGTTTGTAGTAGTCAAGGCCGGCGCGCAGTTCGTAAAGGACGCGACGGGGAATGAACGTGGTCGCGGTGAGCTGAGAATTGGGATGAGCAAACTCCTGGCCTGAACCAGAGCCAAAGTTCTTGAAAATACTGATGTAGCGAAAGCGGGCGTCGCCCTTGAGATCCTGGATGCGCTGGGCGGAGAGGGAAAGAAACTGCTCGATCTCAATCTCGCCGGCGTTCCACAAGTGACGGTCGTGCTTGGGGTTCTCGATCAGCAACTCATGGGCCCCCACATTGGGCATGCGGTCATAAATACCTTCACCGCGACGATCAAGCTTGCCCTCAATGTGATAGATGGCGCCGGGATGGACGATGGCGCGGGCTGACCACGGGCCGCTCAGCACCGGCGGACGCGTGGAGATTTGTTGGAACTTATTCTGCTCGGGCGAGCCCGGACAGAGCCGGCACTCGGCTTCCAGGGGAGGTGCGAGTTCGGGGAGGTCATCACCAGTCATGACCCAGGAGCGGGTCAGAGGATCTTTGCGCAGTTCCATGATGCCCTTGATGAAACACGCATTATCGCATGAAGAGTTGTAAGGGACGCGTTTTCCACGGTGAGCACAGGTGCGTGGTTGCTATAATCCGCGCAAAAGCGCTTTGCCAGTGATCAGTTCTTGGTTGCAGGTCGCGTCATGTGGGTCTTCTGCCAGGGACGAGTACATTTGAGAACTGGCAACTCATAGCTGGCAACTTCATGTCAGAGCCCTCCACGCCGCTCATGCGGCAGTATTCGGCGATCAAGAAGGAACATCCCAGTGCCCTGCTTTTTTTCCGTCTGGGGGATTTCTACGAGCTCTTTTTCGATGACGCAGTCCTGGCTGCCAAGGAGCTGCAGATCACGCTGACCTCGCGCAACAAGGAAAAGGGCATTGCGATTCCGATGTGCGGAGTGCCCTTTCATGCCGCGGAAGGTTACATCTCAAGACTCATTCGTCGCGGTTACAAGGTTGCAATTTGTGATCAGGTGGAGGATCCGCGAGTAGCAAAAAAGTTAGTTCGGCGGGAAGTAACGCGGGTGGTCACGCCCGGGACCGCGGCAGACTCTTCGCTCAACGCCGAGGAGAACAACTTTCTCGCCGCGGTGGTTGTTAGCGAGGATCGTGCAGGATTTGCCGCGCTGGATCTGTCGACAGGCGAGTTCCGTGCCACAGAATTTTCCGGAGAGCGGGCTGCTGAAAAGATTGAAGAGGAACTTCAACAATTACGTCCCAAAGAGTTGCTTTACAGGAGCTCTGCACCTTTATTTGATACCTCCGGCGGGATCGGGACTGGTGCTCGCGCCGGTTCCACCGCGTCCGGCCCGACGACCCCAGCGATGACTCCCCTTGATGACTGGGTTTTTTCGCCCGATCACGCTATTCCCCTCGTGGAAAACCACTTCGGTGTGATTTCGCTCGAAGGGTTCGGACTTGCCGGCAAGCCTGCGGCCGCCGCAGCCGCAGGCGTGATTCTCTACTACGTTCGCAGCACCCAGCGCGGAACTCTCGATCACGTAGATCGCATCGGCTTCTACGAACGTCAGAGCTGCCTGGTTCTGGACACGGTGACAGTTCGGAACCTTGAGCTCATCGAGCCGCTCTTCGCGGGCACCGATTCAGGAGTCACGCTTTTTCGCACGCTCGATTCGACCGTCACGCCCATGGGGAAGCGTGTGCTGCGGGCATGGCTGCTACGACCTTCGATGGATGTATCTGAAATTCAGGGGCGCCTGGACGCAGTCGAGGAACAGGCCAGGCATACGATCCTGCGTCAAGAATTGCGACGCTCGCTCGAGGGCGTGCTCGACCTGGAACGGTTGCTTAGTCGAGTGACGCTGGAAACCGCGAATCCAAGAGACGTTATCGCCCTGGCAGCATCGCTGGGGCGAATTCCAGCGGTACGCGCCGCCCTCGGGCGATTAGGTTCCGAGCGGCTACGGCAGTTGCACACGTCAATCGATGAACTCGGGGATGTGCGGGAAGGCATCGAGAAGACCATTATTGCGGACCCCCCGATTTCGCTCAGCGATGGTGGAGTGATCCAACGCGGGGCAGATCGCGAATTGGACGAACTACACGAGTTAAGTCGCAACGGTAAGCAGTTCCTGGCGCAGATGGAGTTGCGCGAGCGTGAGCGCACTGGGATCTCGTCGCTTAAGATCCGATTTAATTCTGTGTTTGGGTATTACCTCGAGATTTCCAAGGCAAATCTCCACCTTGTGCCTCCGGATTACGAGCGGCGGCAGACGCTGGTGAACGCCGAGCGCTTTACCACGCCGGAATTAAAGGAATACGAGTCGAAGATTCTGGACGCGCAGGAAAAGATTGTTGAAATCGAACGACGTATCTTCGGCCAGTTGCGATCAGCCATTGCTGGAGAAGCACGAAGAATTCGGCAGACTGCCCTTGCTTTGGCGGAGGTGGATGTGCTCGCGTCGTTTGCACATTTGGCGGTTCTGCGGAATTATTGCCGGCCGCAATTCGACGATTCATCCGACATTGAAATTGTCGGCGGAAGGCACGCCGTGGTCGAACAGCAGCACCTGACGCCGGGGGAGCGGGAACGGTTTGTCCCCAATGATCTGTATCTGAATTCGTCGACGCACACAATTTTGGTCCTTACCGGCCCGAATATGGGCGGCAAATCGACGTATTTGCGGCAAGCGGCACTCACCGTGATCATGGCGCAGATGGGCTCGTTTGTGCCGGCGCAGCGCGCCAGACTGGGGATTGTGGATCGCGTATTCACCCGGATTGGGGCCAGCGACAATCTGGCCCGCGGGCGGTCGACTTTCATGGTCGAGATGACCGAGACGGCGGCGATCCTCCATACCGCCAGCCCTCGATCCCTCATTCTGCTCGATGAAGTCGGGCGCGGCACGGCCACCTACGATGGTCTCGCGATTGCTTGGGCGGCAATCGAGTACTTGCATTCGCGGACGAGGGCCAAGACTCTGTTTGCAACTCACTATTTCGAGTTGACCGACTTAGCCGAGCAACTCTCCGATGTGAAGAACTACCACGTGTCCGTCAAGGAAACGAAGACCGGAATCGTCTTTCTGCGAAGAGTGGCGCCGGGGGCGGCGGACCGGAGCTATGGAATCGAAGTAGCGAAACTGGCAGGCTTGCCGGAGGAAGTTGTCCGCCGGGCGCGCGAGGTGCTCGCCGAACACGAGAACCTCGAGAGTCGAATGAGCACGCAGCTCCGCGGGGATTCACCCGCTCCGGCGGCGCAATTAACGATCTTCACGCCATTATCGCAACCGGTTCTAGAGAAATTGCGGGATGTCGACTTGAATCATCTGACACCCTTGGAAGCGCTCAATCTCCTCGCGGAACTCAAGAAACAGATTCAGTAACCTTGGCCGAATAAAGCCGGCGCAGAATACTCTGGGTGGCTAAAGGCCGTACCGCCAAGGCCCCCGAAGGTGTACGAAAAAGCCCAGAAGCGCCTGATCCCACTGCGAACATGCAATAACATGGGTTCTGGTCTCGCTGCTCACGTAAAATAGGGCTTCATGCCAGCCGCAGCACGGCCCAAATCATCCGAACAGCTGGGACAGGTTCTGGTCGTAGGATTCGATGGCACAGAAATGTCGCCCCGACTCTACGACCTATTGACTCGGCTACAGCCCGCTGGCGTAATCCTTTTCGCGCGCAACATCGAGGGCGCGCAGCAGACTCACAAACTGCTGAAGGATTGCCAGGCCTGTGTGCGCGTACCGTTGTTCACGTGTGTCGACCTTGAAGGTGGCAAGGTCGACCGGTTCCGCAAAATCACCGGGTCGGCCCCGTCTGCAGCCGAGGTCTTTGCGAGCGGACCGAAGTTCTTTCGCAAGCACGGCGAAATCATTGGGAAAACTTGCCGCACGTTGGGATTCAATGTGGACTTTGCCCCGGTGCTCGATTTGGCCTTTGAAGCCTCGCACAGCGTGATGGCCTCGCGTTCGGTATCCCAGGACCCGAAGCAGGTGATCCAATACGGGCGGGAATTTCTTGCGGGACTTTCGGCTGCTGGAGTGATCGGTTCGGGCAAGCACTTCCCAGGACTCGGCGAAGGAAGTCTGGATTCCCATCATGACCTGCCGGTGATCGCCAAGAGTCTCAAGAGGCTCTGGAACGAGGACTTGCTTCCCTACCGGGTAATGAAGCGCGAGCTTCGAATGACCCTGATCAGCCATGCGAACTATCCCGCCGTGACACGAGACAAACGGCCCGCGTCACTGTCGAAAAAGTGGATTACCGGGGTGCTACGCAATCAGATTGGATACAAAGGCTTGGTGGTGTCAGACGATCTCGAAATGGGCGGAGTGCTAAAAGCCGCGCGCATTGACGAAGCCGCAGTGGAATTCATTCGCGCCGGCGGAGACCTGTGCTTAATCTGCCATCAGCAGGAATTCATCGAGCAGGCGTTTGAGAGGATCCAGGGCACCTTTGAACGCGAAGCAGGCTTTCGACGGCGAGTGGCGGAAGCGGTCAAGAAGACTGCGGCGTTCAAGCGGAAGCACGCCACCCTGCTCAGAATGCCCGGAGCACCGTCGCAAGAAAAGATCGATCGGCTTTCGCGGCAACTTTGGGAATTCAGCGAGCGCGTGCGCTTGCAGCAGATGGCAACAGAAGCAAGAGCTGGAGCCGGGGCATGATCGTTGCGGGAATCATGAGTGGTACCTCGGCAGACGGAATTGATGTGGCGCTGGTCGAATTTCCGCTTGCCCCAAAATCGGGGAGAAGCGTGTCCCGGAAGACCACGACAGGCTCTTCTCGCGCGCAAAAGGGAGCACAGAGAGCGCGTGGCACCTCACTACAGTTCCTGGGGCACGCAGAGCTTCCCTACCCTGCCGACGTGCGACGGTTGGTGCTCGCGTCTATGAACTCGCCGCGGGCGAGTGTTGCGGACCTGGCACGCTTAAACTTTCTTCTCGGAGATTTGTACGTCGAGGCCGTGCTTTCAGCGCAAAAGAGGCTAAATCTCAAGGCGGACCTTGTCGGTTGTCACGGACAGACCCTCTATCACCAGGGTCGGCCGGCAACCTTTCTGGGGCGGCAACTCGCGGTTACCTGGCAGGCAGGCGATGGATCGCGCATGGCAGTGAGGCTGGGCGTGCCAGTGGTTTCCGATTTTCGTCCCGCAGACATGGCGGCGGGAGGAAAAGGGGCGCCGCTCGTTCCCTTTCTTGACTACCTGCTTTATCGCGATTCCAGCCTTGGAAGAGTGATGCTCAACATAGGAGGCATCGCAAACGTGACTGCGCTGCCTCCGGGAGCGATGCTCGATCAGGTGATTGCGTTTGATACCGGTCCTGGCAACATGGTGATTGATGCCCTCACGGAACAACTCTTCGGAGAACCGTGCGATCGTGATGGCAAGATTGCCCTCTCGGGACGGGTGCTGGAGGATATCGCTCGACGATTTCTCGGCGAAAGCTACTTTCGCCAGAAGCCCCCAAAGACCGCCGGTCGCGAGGAATTTGGACGGGAGTTTGCGCGGGAATTCCTACACGCATGCAACGTGTGGGGGAAAGCCCACGATACGCCGGTGGAAAGGAAAGACGTAGTCGCCACTGCGACCGCATTCACCGCGCTCTCGATCCGTGACGCGCTCAGGCTTTACGTCGTCAAGAAGGGCAAGTTTTCGGAGCTCATTGTGTCGGGCGGGGGCACGAAGAATCCCACCCTGATGCGCGCGTTATCATCGGGAGTCGAGGACCTTAGGCTCGAGGTACGCTCCTCCGACGAATTTGGGATCCCTTCTGGTGCGAAGGAGGCAGTTGCCTTTGCGGCGCTAGCGTACGAAACCTGGAACCGCAGGCCCTCGAATGTCCCGTCGGCGACTGGGGCCAAGAGGCCGGTGGTGCTGGGGAAGATTTCGTTACCGTGAAGAAAGCTGACCGTGAATCGTGCCTGATTGAGAATGATTGGCGTAATAGGCCTCGACGAACCATTTACCCGCGACTATTTGCTATTCGCCTCTTATGGCCGTTTGCATCGCGCTACTCCGTGGAATCAATATCGGTCCGCACAAGCGGATCGAGATGGAGAAGCTGCGCAGGTCCTGCGAAGGGTTGGGGTTCAAGAGCATCAAAACCTACATTCAAAGCGGGAATCTCGTTTGTCAGGCTGGGAAGCTGTCGGCAGATGCCGCCGCCAGGAGAATCGAGGCGCAGATCGAGAAGGATTTTGGATTCTCAGCTGCCGTGATTGCGAGAACCACAGGCGAGATGAAGCGGATCGTCGACCGCAATCCCCTGCTCCAAGAGCCCGGCATTGATATCGCAAAGCTTCACGTCGTGTTTCTACCAGGGTCTTTGTCATTCGAGTCGATTAAGAAATTGGAGTCTATCGTGCTGGCTCCCGACAAAGTCCGGCACCGGGGCAAGGAAATCTACTTCTACTTTCCGAATGGCGTCTCCGGAAGCAGCATTTGGAAGCACAATCTGGATCGGGTGTTGGGGATCTCGGGGACAATGCGGAACTGGAAAACCGTAAACACTCTTCACCAAATGGCGGGGGAATGCGAATAAAGCCTTCAGCCGTCCGCCACCAACTGCTAGCTTGTGCGGGAAAGATGCAAACCTCTGGGGTACGGTTTCGGCCAAGGTTTGGAATGCTGGGACTGACTTTGCTCGTCTTTCTCCTCTCCTGTTCCCGCGGGCCCGACCCCAACACGCTGGTGATGATCATTGAATCAAGTCCTACCAATCTCGATCCGCGAGTCGGGCTAGACGCACAATCGGAACGAATTGCCGGTTTGCTCTTCGACAATCTTCTCTCTCGCGACGACCACCTTAGCGTCAAGCCGGGCCTGGCAGAAACTTGGAATATCCCGGATCCGAGAACGTACGTCTTCCGCCTTCATCGGGGGGTGAGGTTCTCCGATGGGCGACCGCTCACTTCGCGGGATGTCAAGTGGAGCTTTGACTCGGTGCTGCAGGGCAAGGTTAGAAGTCCAAAGGCAGGGACTTACAAGTGGGTGCAGGGGATCGACGCTCCCGATGACTACACGGTTATTTTCCATTTGAAACAACCATGGGCGGCGTTGTTATGGAATGTCGCGGGCGGCCAAGGAATGGGTATTGTTCCTTACGGCAGTGGCGAAGAAATCAGCCGAAATCCGGTTGGGTCCGGGCCGTTCAAGTTTGTCAGCGCGGAGCAGGATCGAGATGTGGTGATTGAGAGAAACGATTATTACTGGGGAGAACGAGCGAAGCTGGATCGAGTGCGCTTCATCGTAGTCCCTGACACAACGACGCGAGCTCTTGAATTACGGAAGAACAGCGCCGACGTGGAGATCAACGCATTGACCGCTGATATCGAGCGCACTCTCCAAGCCGAGTCGCACCTTGCTACCATGCGCGGACCCGGCACGCGCCTGGCCTATGTAGCATTCAATCTTCGAGATCCCATTCTGAAGGACGTCAGAGTGCGGCAGGCGATTGCATACGCCATTGACCGGCCTGCCCTGGTTCATTACTTGTGGCGCGACGAAGCGCGATTGGCCTACAGCCTGCTACCTCCGGAAAGCTGGGCCTATGAAGGGAACGTTAGGCAATATGAACACGATCCCGAAAAGGCCCGACACATTCTCGACGAGGCAGGATACCCAGGCAAGAACGGAGTGCGATTTCGCATCACGATGAAGACTTCAACCGAAGAGAGCTCCCGCGCGATGGCAGCCGTTTTCCAGCAGCAGCTCCGCGAGGTTGGGATCGCACTGGAGATACGGAGCTTCGAGGTTGCGACTTTCATGGCGGACGTAACCCGCGGGGAGTTTCAGATGTACTCCCTGCGCTGGGTTGGCGGCAACGAAGACCCGGATATGTTCAATTACGCATTTCACTCCTCCAACATCATTCCCAAAGGCGCAAACCGCCAGTACTACAGCAATCCTCGGGTGGATGCGCTTATCGAGAGGGCCCAAACAGAGCTCGATCAAAATGCTCGAAAGCAGGATTATCGAGAGATTCAGCGAATCCTGGCGAACGACCTCCCCTACGTCTATCTTTGGTATTTCGACAATTTGATGGTGTACTCCAAGCGGGTGCACGGGATGGAATTGAATCCGTCGGGGAATTTTGACTTCTTGAAGACCGCTGCACTGCGGTGAAAACAACCATTTCAACCGCATTTTTTCTCGGTACTTGTCCTTCTCCTCCGCTCCTGTCTTCCCTGGCCGATCATTGCATCCTGATTGGAAGCCGCCGCAACAGGAAATAGCAACCACCATGCCAAGGAAACCTCGTCAGTTTGGTACTATCAAACTGCGTGAAGATTCTCTTCATCGGCGATATTTTTGGGCGGCCTGGGCGGACGATTGTCCGCGACAAACTGAAGGATCTGGTGCGTGAATACTCGATCGATCTCGTTTTGGCAAATGGCGAGAACGCCGCTGCCGGGTTTGGCATCACACCGACTCTGGCGGAGGATTTGTTCGAACTCGGGATCGACGTAATGACCACCGGCAACCACATCTGGGACAAGCGCGAAATCATTGACTATTTCAACTCTGCCGATGGTCATTCCGACAGTCCGGCGCGGAGGCTGTTGCGACCCGCAAACTATGCACCGGAGTTGCCCGGACGCGGTTTTTACGAAGGGCGCAAGAATGACGTGCCTTATGCAGTAATCAATCTGCAAGGCCGTGTGTTCATGGCGGCGAATGACGACCCTTTCCGCAAGACGGATGAACTGTTGAAGCAGATCAAGGCCAAGATCGTGTTCGTGGATATTCACGCCGAGGCCACCTCGGAAAAAATTGCCCTGGGATGGTATCTGGATGGACGCGTGTCAGCCGTGGTCGGGACCCATACCCACGTGCCGACTGCCGATGAGCGCGTGCTACCGGGAGGAACGGCTTACATCACCGACGTCGGTATGACCGGTCCTTATGACAGCGTAATTGGAGTAAACAAAGAGCAGATCATCACACGCTTCCTAAACAATATGCCTACTCGGTTTGAGGCGGCCACGGGCGACGCGAGATTGTGTGCGGTTACCGTGGACGCGGATGATGCAACCGGCAAGGCGCGTTCGATCAAGAGAATCACGTTGAGCTGAGCTACCCGTTCGAACCGGGGTCACGTCAAAGCTTTACCAGAGAGAAGAGATGGAGTTAGGCAGAGGAGCGCCCCAGAGCTAAATCGGCAAACCTGCCTACTTTCGCGAGTGGGACCCTCGCGGAAGACGCCGTCATCTTCTTGTGGGAAGCACGAATAACGGCATACGTCGCTGATCATGCAAGTTTCCCTTCCCAACGCTGGCGCATACGTCTTCGACATCGATGGCACCTTGCTGGTGACACGCGATCTGGTGCATTGGAACGCGTTGCATCAGGCAATGCTCGAAGCCTATGGGGTGGACGCCACAATTGAGGGAATTTCTTACCACGGAATGACCGACCTCTCGATTCTGCGGGCAGCGTTGGCACGAGAAGGGATTCAAGACGGCAGATTTGAAGCGGCGTTACCCAAGGCGTTAGAAATCGTGTGCCGCGAGGTAGACGCGAACCGCGCGGAGATTCGTCCGCAGGTTTGTACGGGAATACCGGCTCTGCTAACCGAACTACGGTCGCAAGGGAAGTTGCTCGGCGTTGCTTCGGGAAATCTCGAGAGCGTGGGCTGGCACAAGATCGAAGCGGCGCGACTGCGCCAGTTCTTTAGCTTCGGCTTTTATAGTGATCGGTGCGAGACGCGGGCAGGAATTTTCCAGACGGCAGTGAAGCGGGTTCGGCAGGCACTCGGCCCGGAAGCTCGGACATGTTTTATTGGTGATACCCCTGCGGATGTGAGAGCCGCGAAAGAGATTGGGGCGCTGATCGTTGCGGTCGCGAGCGGCACGTTCAAATTCGAGGAATTGGAAGCGTGCGGGCCGGATTTGTGCGTCGTGGATTGCGAAGAATTGCTGGACTGAGGCCCGCCTGTCGCCTTCTTGAGACACCAAAATGCCTTGCATGGCATTGCGAAACCAAAAAATTGATCAATGCTGAAGGGATTGTCTTAAAACAGAACGGATTTCATCGCCACCTCGATGAGGTAAGTTCTCTAACGCAGCCTCTGCTAATGACACGTACACAGCCTTGATCGCAGAAGAGCGCGCGAGCTTCTTCAGATGCAGGCGCACCGTCTCTACATCACCGCGGACAAATGGGCCGGTAAATGCGCCGTCAACGCCAACTTGCTCGTAGTTGGAGATTGTTTGGCGAAGGATGGGCAACATGCGGATGCGAGCTTTGGCCGGTGATACGCCCGCCCGCCTTGCAGCCTTTTCTGAGACGGCAAGCAAAGAGATAAGCAAAGGGCAAATCAGAGTCGCGAACAGGTGGTAGGCCGGTTTGTCCTGCTTGCGGATTGTGAACGGCCGGCCGCCAAGTCGTCCCGTGACGAGCCGCGCGGCACGAACGGCTACCCGATCACCTTCGATTGCGAAGGGCACATGGCTTAGGCTTGGTACTGAACCACGCACAAAAGTCATCAAGGGATGGACGGAGGCAACCCTTGCTCCCCCTTCCTTAAGCCGCGCCAGAGCGTCACTGCCTAACACTGCGCTGGAATGAAATACGATTTTTCCCTCCCAATCGTGGAGGGCTAGTTGGGCAGCGGTGGTTTTTATATTCGAGTCAGGAACGCAGAACCACACCAGGTTGCCTGCAAGTTTGGCGGCATGGAGGGTTGTCGCGGTTGCGGTAAGCAAATCCGCGAGCCGCCGAGCTTGAGGCGAAATACGGTTGTGAGCAATCAGCTCGCACACCCGGTATCCGGCGGCGTGGAGCTGCCAAGCGAGGGCATTGCCCAGCCGACCAACGCCGACGATTGAGATTCGCGGTTCGTTCACGCCGGGGAGGATATCAAAGAACTCGTCCAAACCAGAGCCCTGGCGTTCGGTTGCTGATCTGCCCGCTTTCGCCACTCTTCTACCGAGCGCCTCTACGAGCGGTGCTTGGCGGTGGGGGGCAAAGTTCCTTCACGTTCGAAATGGCGGAGTTCACAACGTGACTAACTGATGATCCACGCAGGCTGGATTGATGACATCGAGGAGCGAGTGTAGAAGTTGGGTGCCATGTTTGGCCAGGAAGTATGCCCCCGCCAGTTCGCGCTCCTGAAGGGTCTTGTCCGGATATAGGCTGGTGCTCAGCTGGCGTGAATGCCGCTCGGCGACTTCGCTCTGCCGCAACTCAGCGCGGGCGGCACGGGAACGGAGGGCGCTGAGTTGGTGAAGCATTTTCGCTTCGGCGTTCTTCGCCGAGTCGACCAACGTTTTATCGAGTTGCTCTAGGGATTCGCGCACTGCCACCATGGAGCGCTCAACCGCGACCTGCGCTTGTTCGAAAGAACTCTGCAGCCTCGGATCGAGCAGCCGCGCCCCAATTTTCTCACTCAACCATTCGACACCCTGCAGGAGATCTGGGAAACCGAGCTCGTATTTCTCCAACAGCGTCTTAGGCTTGGGCTCGATGACGGTAGCGGAAAAGCGCGGTAGGATGGGAGTGATTCTGCCGCTGAGTTTGTCGTACAACACTCCCAACTGTGCAAAGTATGCGATCTCGGCGGCCCCGCCCACGTAGGCAAGGGTGGGAAGCAGGTAGTCCTGAAGAACTGGACGGAGAAGGACATTGGGGCTGAAGGAAGAGGGAGAGCTTTCGGCAAGTTTCACCACCTCCGGCCCGAGTATTTGTTCCTCTCCCAAAACAAACCCGTGTTCCGATTTGAGGTGTAGAGGGATGCGAGAACCTTGTCGAATCACGAACAGCGGAGTCGTAGTGCTGGTGATTTTGACCTGCTGATGGTAGTCCGCCGCCTGCAGCTGTTGATCGCGTTCCAGGAGGGCACGATTTAACTCCGGAGCGCGTTCAAGTACGGATCTATATAACGGGGCGGCAATCGCATCGAGTTCGGGGTCGGAAGCGTCGAGGAGGACAACTCCAAAGTCAGCGAAGATCCGGGCGAAAAGCTTAGCGAAAGCGGTGCCGAAACTCTCTTCTGGGCGGTAGCAATCCGAAATCCAATTCGAGATTTCTGAGTCGCCTAGCAGTTCCTTTGCGCGGGCGGTCAGCTGATCGATTTCGCCACCGAAGTGAAACCAAGCGACCGGAGCATCTTGGCCGTCGCGGGCGGCGCTAGTGAGCATCTCGAGGAGCCCCTCAGCGCCTGGCAGCCTGACCTGATTCACTTCTTCGAGGTCATGATCTTCTGTCGCGAGCCAAAACACCGGAACGCACTCGATGCCGAGTTTTCGCGACTCGGCGACGAGTTTGACTGTGCTAAGGGCCTTGTAGAGCGAAAACACTGGGCCACCGAAAAGGCCAACCTGTTGCCCGGTGACCACGGCTAGCGCCCCGGACTTAAACGCGGCTATGTTCTCCAGCGTTTTCTGCGATGAGCCGAAATTCCTGTTCTGTCGCTCGAGAATCTCCGCAACCTGGACGCGGCGCTCAGCAGGATATTGAACGTGCCGAGCTTCGTCCAGGGCCCACTCCAAGAACATCGGGGAACGACGATAAAAGGCCTGAACCGAAGGGGTGTGCTCGATAAAGTCCCGAAACAAGCGGGTGGTATGAGGAATCTGGCGGAATGGAAAACAGTGCGATTTCAACGCTGACATCCCATTTCGAAATGGAATTGGTGGTTCATTGATCAGATGACGAAACCCGGGTCAGGATGCAAAGATAATAAAGTATTTAATCATTGAACCATTCTACGAGACACACATTGAACGTAACTCGAATGGCCCAACTCGAGGACCAGATCCATCTAACGACGCTGTGCGGGTGAGGCTGTTGGAACCAGACCCTAGAACTGAACCAGTGACACTGGAAGGCCGCTTTGTGCGGTTAGAACCACTGCGGCCGGAGCATGCTCCCTTGCTTTGGGAGATTGCCAAAAACCACCTCACCGAGCTTTTTGAGTGGATTCCCTACAAGATGGAATCGTTCGAAGATTTTTCTGCTTTCAACCGATATGTGCTCGATGAGCAGCGTCGCGGGCTGACGGTTCCGTTTGCGACCTTCGAGCAAAGTTCGGGACGAATCGCAGGCACGACGCGATACATGAACATCGACTTCCCAAACCGGAAAGTGGAAATCGGGTCAACCTGGATAGCCCCGAAATGGCAGCGAACTGCGATGAACACCGAAGCCAAGTACTTGATGCTGCGACATGCATTTGACGTCTGGAGATGCCTTAGAGTGGAACTGAAAACCGACTCACGCAACCAGCGCTCACGAGAGGCGATTCTGCGTCTCGGCGCGAAGGAGGAGGGTACGCTGCGCAAGCACATGGTCACCTGGAATGGACGGGAGCGCGATTCGGTTTACTTCAGCATCCTCGATACGGAGTGGCCAGAGGTAAGCGCCCGGCTCAAAACAAGGATGGAATCCCGATGATCGAGATTGCGCGGTGGTGCAGGCCATCCTTGCACCCGCGATTTTCCTCTTGGGCGCGCAACAGGGCGCGTTGCAGCGGATTACAATAGCTGCATGTCTGATCCGCTCGTCATAGCCAACCACACCTTTGGCTCCCGTTTAATCGTTGGGACCGGGAAATATAGGTCTTTTCAGGAGACAGCACGTGCGCTCGACGCAAGCGGTGCGGAAATCGTCACGGTTGCAGTTCGTCGCGTCAACCTTGATCGGAGCAAGGAGTCGCTGCTCGACTACATCGATCCCAAGAGGTATTTCCTGCTGCCGAACACTGCCGGGTGCTATACGGCGGAGGAAGCCATCCGCACAGCTCGCCTGGGGCGCGAGGTCGGAATTTCCGACTGGGTGAAGATCGAGGTCATCGGCGATCCCGCAACGCTCTACCCCGATGTGCAGGCGACACTTGAAGCCACCCGGGTGCTGGTGAAAGAAGGATTCACGGTGCTTCCCTATACCTCGGACGATGTGGTCTTTGCGAAACGACTGCTCGATGCCGGGGCTGCCACCATAATGCCTTTGGCAGCACCGATCGGAAGTGGGTTGGGAATCCAGAATAAGGCGACGCTGCAGATATTACGCGAGATGATCACCGGGGTGCCGTTGATCGTCGATGCCGGTGTGGGTACAGCCTCCGATGCAACCCTGGCAATGGAGCTTGGCGCGGACGCTGTGCTCATGAATACCGGGATCGCCGCGGCAAACGACCCCGTGTTGATGGCCGAAGCCATGAAGAATGCGATCCTCGCCGGCCGTCAAGCCTACCTTTCCGGTCGGATGCAGAAGAAGCTCTACGCAACCGCCAGTTCGCCCCTGGAAGGGGTAGTACGGTAGTCTTTCCTTCCGTTGCAAACCTGCGGTACTATTCCGTCATTCATTTGGTACGCGTTCTTGTAGTTCCTAAATCCTTACCGTCGGTGGTCTTCGCAAAATCGCAGCGGTCACAAAGGAGGCCCATGCTGAGGCTCAAAGTGAATGGAGTGGAACGCAGTTTTGATGGTGATCCACAGATGCCGTTGCTATGGTACCTACGAGACATTCTCGGACTCACCGGCACCAAGTACGGCTGCGGTATGGCGCTGTGTGGCGCCTGCACGGTCCACCAGAATGGCAAGGCGATCCGTGCGTGCGTGACCCCGATGAACAAAATCGCCGGCACGGAGATTCGGACAATCGAGGGTCTCTCGGCAGATGGGTCGCATCCCGTGCAGAAGGCGTGGATGAAGATCAATGTTCCGCAATGCGGTTATTGCCAGCCGGGACAGATTATGCAGGCGGTGGCCTTACTCGCTAGCAATCACCATCCCACCGACGCGCAGATTGATGAAGCGATGGCCGGTAACTTGTGCCGTTGCGGAACTTATCAGCGAATTCGCGCAGCCATCAAACAAGCAGCGGGAGTACGGGCATGAACAACGTCACAAATGTCAGCCGCCGCGGTTTTCTACAGGGCGTGTTTTCTGCAAGCGCCCTTGTGTTGAGTGTCAAGCTGGCGCCATCCGCCCTGTGGGCTGCGGAGACCGGTGGCCAAACTGGCGCAGAACATGCCCCCTTCCATCCGAGTTTGTGGGTTGGGATTGAGCCAGACGGCACAGTCATGATTGTGGCGCACCGGTCGGAGATGGGCTCGGGCAGCCGTACCGCCCTCCCATTAGTGCTGGCCGACGAACTTGGCGCTGATTGGAAGCGGGTCAAGATTGAGCAAGCCATTGGCGACAAGCGTTACGGTGAGCAGGATACCGACGGCTCGCATTCTGTGCGGGATTTTTATCAGACAATGCGCGAAGCGGGTGCGACCGCGAGAATCATGCTGGTACGTGCAGCGGCGAAGGAGTGGGGAGTTCCGGAATCCGATTGTGAAACAGAACTTCACTGTGTGGTTCACAAGTCGAGCGGCAAAAAGGCCGAATTCGGGAATCTGGTTGCGGCGGCGGCGCAGGTTCCGGTTCCATCGAAGCAAGAGTTGACCTTCAAGCCAAAGAGCGCGTGGCGCTACATTGGCAAAGGATTGCCGAGCTACGATCTCGGGACGATCTGCTGCGGAAAGGCTGGGTTCGGAGCGGATGCGCATGTGGAGGGCATGGTGTTCGCAGCGGTGCAGCATCCCCCGGTTTTGGGCAGCAAAGTGAAGTCGTATGACGACAAAGCTCCTCTGCAGGTGAAAGGCGTGCAGCAAGTACTCGCTCTCGACGGATTCAAAGGCGCTCCCGCATTTCAACCCTTGGGCGGTGTCGCTGTCATCGCCGACAATACCTGGTCAGCATTGGAAGGAAAGAAGAAGCTGAATGCCAGCTGGGAGAACTCGCCCCATGCGGTCTACAACTCCGACGACTTCAAGAAGGAGTTGCAGAAGACTGCCCGGACCGCGGGCAAAGTAATACGCAACCAGGGTGACGTGGATGCGGAGTTCGCAAAGGGCGGCAAGACGCTCGAGGCGGACTACTACGCTCCCCACCTCGCCCATGTTTCCATGGAACCGCCCGTGGCATTGGCGGATGTTCAGGGTGACCGGGCCGTGATCTGGGCGTCTACGCAAAATCCGCAGGCGGTACAGGAGGTCGTTGCTGCACAGCTGGGGATTCCGCAAGAGAACGTGATCTGCCACGTGGCCCTCCTGGGTGGCGGTTTTGGACGAAAGTCAAAGCCTGACTACGTTGCCGAGGCTGCCATTCTCTCGAAGAAAACCGGCAAGCCGGTAAAGGTCAGCTGGAGCCGTGAGGACGATGTAAAGTTCGGTTACTACCATTCGGTTGCGGCAATGTACATGAAAGCCGCGCTCGGTCAGGATGGGATGCCAACGGCTTGGTTGCATCGATCGGTTTTCCCGCCTATTGGGTCCACCTTCACGGAGGGTTCACAGTACGGCGATGAGGGCGAGATGGCGATGGGATGGACCGACGTTCCCTACCAGCTTGCCAACTTCCGCGCGGAGAACGGGCCGGCCCCGGCTCACGTTCGCATCGGCTGGCTGCGCTCGGTAGCGAACATTTATCACGCCTTCGCAGTTCAGTCGTTCACCGATGAACTGGCACATGCCGCGGGGAAGGATCCTGTCGACTACCAGCTGGCATTGCTCGGCAATTCTCGGAAGATCGATCCGAAGCAGACCCAGGGATTTCCCGAAAGCCCCGCTGGATACGAGTACGACACAGAGAGGTTGCGGCGAGTCATCGAGTTGGTGGCGGCGCAATCCAATTGGGGCAAGAGAAAGCTTGGTAAGGGCCATGGCTTAGGCATCGCGGCCCACCGGAGCTTTCTCACATATGTGGCGACGGTGGTCGAGGTCGAAGTCAACGATCAGGGCGGGATTCGGATTCCGCGAGTTGACACGGTTGTCGATGCCGGACTCGTGGTCAATCCCGAGCAAACACGACTCCAGTTCGAAGGCGCGGCGGTGTTTGGGACTAGCCTGGCACGTTATGGCGAGATTACGGCCAAGAATGGTGTCATCGAGCAATCAAATTTCAACGACTATCAGATCGCTAGGATGGAGGATGCCCCCTATCAGGTAAACGTGCATGTGCTCGAGAGCGATGCGCCACCCGCAGGAGTAGGCGAGCCTGGAGTTCCGCCATTCACGCCCGCATTGTGCAATGCGCTCTTCGCGGCCACCGGAAAGCGAGTCAGGGAGCTGCCACTCTCGAAAATGGACTTTTCGGCGGCATAAACACTGTCCTGATGCAAGATCCATGAATCGCGGCTCCCCTAGACGCTCAGCGCTAGCACTTTCCTGAGCACCAAAGGTAAGGCACGATTTTCCCTCAACTACAGAATTGCAGGGATAGCGTGTGTACGAGCCTTTGCCTAGGATTGTTGTGGGATTTTTGTCGCAGTGCCGGTTGGCAAAGGAGAAATCGGAAAATGATGAAAACACGGGTAATTACGAGTTTTCTTGCAATCCTGGGGACGGCGGCCCTCGTCGTCGCAGCGGCCGGTCGGTTGAGCGCCCAATCTAGCGATACGAACCGTGATGACTCGGCTACCAGCGCAAGCAGCAAAGACGAATCGGATATTGAAAAGCGCATCAAAAACGCAGCCCAGGTTCTCGAAGAGGTGATGGGCCAAAAGGATAAAGCCATTCCCGACAAGATCATGAGCGACGCAGAGTGCGTTGCGGTCGTGCCATCCATGGTCAAGATCGCCATCGGTTTCGGCGGGAGCCATGGCAAAGGTGTCGCCACCTGCCGGACCACGACCGGCTGGAGCGCGCCCGCGCCATTCTCAATCACCGGCGGAAGCTGGGGCCTACAGATCGGCGGCCAAGCGATTGACCTTGTGATGTTGGTGATGAACAAGAAGGGCATGGATGCCTTGCTTTCAAGCAAGTTCAAGATCGGCGCCGACGCATCCGCAGCGGCCGGGCCGGTTGGGCGTCAGAGCGAAGCCAGCACCGACTGGAAAATGAAATCTGAAGTGCTGACATATTCGCGAGCGCGTGGCGTCTTTGCCGGAATCGACCTTAGCGGCGCAAAGATTTCACAAGATGCGGACGAAACCAGAATCCTGTTCGGGAAAATGGTCCCGTTTGCCACCATTCTGAGCGGCAAGGTCGCGCCCCCGACTGGCAGTGAGCCCTTCCTCGCCGCGGTGCGCAAATACGCAACCCAGGCGCGCGAGCAGGGTGCCCTGAACCCGGCATCCGCTCCGGCGTCTCAATAGACAAACCAATCGTAGAACTAAGGGAACTGCCTTCACTCGCAGTTCCCTTTTTTTCGACCCCGGTGGCCTGCGTCCCGATCAGCCTACGCCTAACGAATTTGGTTCTGTGCTTGTGAGAGGATCGCTTCGCCGGAAATGCGTTCGCGGCTAGGCGCACTGACGTGCCAATGCCTTCGCGCCGACGAAATTTTCGAATTGCAGCGCGCGCTTCTCGGCAGTATGTTCGGCGAGTACTCTTTCCTGGGCCCGCAGCCCAATCCTATCCACCTGTTCATCGCTCAGTTCAGTCAAAAAGGTGACCACTTCCGACGCCGAGTCGGCCAAAAGGATCTCAACGCCTGGGGTAAAGAAAGAATCGATTCCGCTCCAAGTGTCCGAAATGATTGCCGCTCCGCAACCTGCGGCCTCGAAAAGGCGCACGGAGGGTGAGTATCCCGCTTCGATCATGTCCTTGCGGGTGAGGTTCAAAGTGAAGCGGCTCGAACAATAAAAGGGCGGATGAAATTTCGGCTCTAAATGGATGACTCGCTTCACATTCTTCGGCCAGAAAATGTCAGAGGGATACTGCGGCCCGGCGACAATGAAACGGCTGCCGGGTAGTTTCGCGGCTGGCTCGCACAATAGTTCTTCCAATCTTCGCTGACGATCAGTCGCATACGTACCCATATAGCTCAGCTCGCAGCGGAAGTGATCATCGGGCTCACTCATGCGGTAGCGATCGGGATCAAAGGAGCAATACAGCGGGATGGTGCGCTTGGCGCCGAATTCGCTCTGCAATTCACACAACATTGGTCCGCCCGTAAAGCTGAAATAAATGTCGAAACCTTTTAGCTGCTCGCGGGTGAGATATTCTGCGTCCCCGGCGCGGAGCTTGGAAACCGTGATGGGCGTATCGATGTCGTAGAAGGCCTTGACTGCAGCATTAGAACCTAAGACGGTCGGAATGGCTTCGGCAGAGTCGGGGAAATAGGAGCCAACTATCGCGACATCGGCGTCGATCAACTCGCGACGCAGCAAGGGTTGCACCTCCGGCCAACGTTCATAAATGTGCACTTGGCAGAATGGGGGCTGCGGCATGTCACGATTGGACGCGTACCACTCGAGGTCGCGCTCGAAAAAGACGATCTCGTGACCACGAGCGTTTAAACCCCGCAGGAGCGCCCGATAGGTTGTGGCGTGTCCATTTCCCCACGATGAGGTAATCGACAAGCCGCAGATGACAATTTTCATCAGTTCTCTCGCTCGGCCATGAGTGATGCAGAATTGGTACTCACGAACCCTCCATCCGCTCGCAAGATCTCGTCCACCTGCCTGGCACGGAGCTGGTAGGTATGGTCGCGTAGAGCATGCTGGTTCATGGCGGCACCGATGGTTCGCGCCTGCTGGGGGCGAATCTCCTGCAAGTAACGCACGATCTCATCAGCGTTGTGCGCCACCAAGATCTCGCGCCCGGGCTCGAAGAAGTGCTCCACTCCACGCCAGGCATCTGTGATGAGACAAGCTCCTGCTCCGGCTGCCTCGAAGACGCGGGTGGGAGGAGAAAATCCTACTTTGGCCATGGATTGGCGGTTGATATTCAATACCATGCGCGCGGAGCAATTGATCACGTTATGGCAGGCTGTGCCGACGTGGCCGATCCAGCGTACATTCCCGGGCATTCCCTTTCCGCCCCAACCTTCTCCCCCTAAGAGGAACTGGAGCTTCGGCGCTTGTTCGGCGGAAGCAAAGAAAAATTGGTCGACGCGCGCTTCCCGATCCGGCATACGGTTGCCGATGAAGGCAAGATCGCACGTCAGCTGAGGATCAGCCGGGACCGGGAAATGGGTGTCTGGATCGAGCGCGTTGTAGATGGGATAGCAGTTCTTCGCGCCGAGTTTTAGATAGTGGTCCACTACGGGCTGCCCACCCCCGTAAGTGAAGATGAAGTCGTATTGCGGAATCAGAGCGCGGAACGGATCGCGGAAGTTCTCTTCTACGCGGGCGAGGGTTGCGGGGGCATCGACATCCCAAAAGGCCACCTGCGCATTCCCGGAGCGGCAATGGAGGACTTCCCGCTCGAGAAGTTCGTCCTCAGCTCCAACGCCGCTGTGTTTGATGATCAAGTCTGAGGCGCAGGCGTCGGCAAGAACCGACTCGAGCTCGCGGGGGGGTTCGTAGACCCGCACCGTGGCGTAATCGATTGTCGCGCAATCGCGGTTCTGCTGGCGCTTGTAGATATCGGGCTCGGAGAAGGTGATGTCGTGACCGAGGGCGTGGAGGTTTTTGTAAATGCCACGATAGTAGGTTGCCGCACCGTTCCAGTAACACGAGGTTAAGCTGGAACCAATCACGTAAAGTCTCATTCCTCAGCTCTCCAGCTCGTGACAAATTTCGAGCAACTGCTGTGCGCGATGGGCACAGGTGTGGCGCGCGCGAATGGTCCCCAGACCGCTCGAGGCGAGTTGCTGCCGGGCACAGTCGTCGCGCAACAAATTTCTGAGCTCGGCGATCATCGCCTGTGAATCCGAGACGCAGAGGTAGTCCTGCCCCGCGCGAAACAAGCCTTCGGCGTCATTCCAAGGTGCGCACACCAGCGGCGAGCCGGACGCCAGCGCTTCAAATACCCGGATAGTCGGCACGCCACTCAAGCCGTTGGCATAGAACCTGCGCGGTACGTGCAGGCTGATCTTGCTACCCGCGTACATCTGCGGGGCACGCAGGTTCGGCAGGTAACCGCGAAACTGAACGTTGGATTCGACCAGGCGGGCGAGAGCGTGCTTGGGATACCGAACACCATGAACCGCAAAAGTCGTCCCTTTTAGTGCAGCAGCTGGCAACATGAGGAAGTCTTCCAATTCGCGCGTACGCTCTTCGTCCCCCCAGTTCCCGATCCAGACGACATCCGTTTTCTTTTCAGCAATCCTTGGGAAAAAGTGAGCGGTGTCGGCGGCCTCGTGAAATGTCCAGGTGCGCTTTACGCCAAAGGCTTCGGCATATATGCGCCGGATGGCATCGCCGAAGGCAAGAACGCCATCCAGTTGGTTTAGTGGAAAACGAAGGATTTCCTTGGGATTCGTATACGCCCGATGGTGCGTATCGTGGAAAAGGACGCGGAACCGGAACTTGGGTTTCAGCTCCAAGATGGCCTGGACCAGTTCTGGCGAATTCCATTCGTGAATTACGACGATATCGGCGCCTTCGAGTTCGGCCCCGAGGAATGCGCGCCAACCTTCTCCCATAGAGTAGAGCCGCACGTCCAGGTCGGGAAATGCGCTCCGAAAACTTGTCGTGGCGTCCGAGAGCGCGGTCTTGCCTTCGCCTGCGAGATTCGTGATCGACCAGCCGCCCCGTTCTTCGTAGCAGCGGATCTCGTGGCCAAGTTTTGCCAGTTCGCCGGTCAGGCCGCGGAGGAAGTGCGCATTACCGTGATTCCAGTCGGAGATCCATGAATGCGCGAAAAATCGGAAGCTTAGGCGTCCGTTCATCCCACTTTCTCCGTCCGTGCGGCGACCTGATGATAGGCACTCTCGTACTCGGCGACCATGCGCGCCGCGGTGAATCTCTGGCAAGCCCGGAGGAAGGCCTTGCTGGCAAGCTGATCCCGCAGCTCCGGATCGCCCCTGAGTTCAATCAGTGCGCGCGACAGCTCAGCCGGGTCGCCTTTGCGGAAGTAGGTTGCGGCATCTCCCCAGAGTTCATGGAACACCGGGATGTCGTTCATCACCAGTGCACAGCTGGAAAACGCCGCCTCGAGCGGGGACAGGCCAAACGGTTCGTAACGCGAGGTAGCAACATAGATTGATGCCTGGGCGTAGAGGGAGCGAAGTTCGTCCTGTGATCTTGGGCCGAGGAACTCAACATTGGGAGGACAGGCGGGAAGATCCTTTGCTTCCTGGCCGGGCTCGCGAGTCCACCCGACAATTTTCGTCTCTAGTGGTTGAGCAGCCTGCAGCAACAGCGAAACGTATTTGCCTTCGTCCCAGATACGGCCCACAGAGAGCGCGAAGTCGGTTTTGCGCTGGTCGGGCGCGAACAGCTCCGGTGAACGGCCATTGTAGATGACTGCGGCCCGTTCTAACGGCAGGTAATGCCGTGCAACCGCGTCCAGCATCCATTGCGAAGGCGCAACCACCAGGTCTGCGCCACGCAACCCGTTCGTCACCCGCTCCCGGTAGCGACGCATCCAGGGTGCATTGTCAGGCTCACAGTTGTGAACTCCCACCCACCAGCTGACGATGTCGCTGTGGGCCACGACGATCCGCGGAACATCAGCGTCGATGTCTCCATAGCAATACTGGCTAAAATGCAGCACATCGGGCTGGATTTCTCGAACCAACAAGTCCAGATAGCGCCGCGATTCCTCGATGTCCCGCTCAGCCACTTCCATCCATTCCAGGCGGTATTCGGTGGGTCGGTAATCGACGGTGGCAAGGCTCCGCAACCACAAGGTTTGGTCTGGACTTGGCAGTTTGCCGAAGCTGACCAGAGTGATCTTGTGCCCACGCGAAGCTAGGCCGGCAACCAGCTCTCGCGTGTAGGTCCAGACCCCGCCGACGGTGTCGGAGGTGATCAGTACGTGCATTCGAGGTCCTCGATAGGCGCGGGCTGCTGCTCCTGGATGTCGCTGAAACCTTTGTCGCGGAAGGCACTCAGGTAGTGCTGGTGCGCCCGTTCCCAGGCGTAATCATCGGGTTGGCCAAAGCGCTGCAGATAGTCCGGGGTCCCCGGGAAGGCGAACATGGGCACGGGCTCGCTTACCCAGACGCCGTGTGTGCGCAGGTTTTCCTGGAAATCA
>DATNEX010000056.1:0-70331 GCA_035606605.1 Terriglobales bacterium | reverse complement strand
AGGGTGACCTCGAGAGCAACCAGACCCGAAAAAACCGACTGACTCTGCGAGGAGCGGTTGGGGTTTGGAACTGCGAAAGCAGTGATTACATCAAGGGCTGTGACGGTGCATGTATCCACGTTGTTCGCTCCCTCGCAGGAGTCGATGACTGGAGCATAACCAATGTCACAGCCTTTTCTATTTTCCCGCCCAAGTTGCCCCGTTCCTTCTCCTGAGGTTTGAACCCGAAACATTCGCTGACGCTGTCACGAGAGGAGGATCGAGACGCAGGACTCTTCCTCAGTTCCGGGGCGAGGACCTCATTTTGATGATTCTATAGAAATCCAATTCTCTACCTGCTCCTCCAGAACGTTGAGCGGCAAAGCTCCGTTGCCGAGTACTTCATCGTGAAAGTTGCGGATGTCGAATTTGGCGCCGAGTTTCTGTCGTGCTTGCTCGCGCAGCTTAAGGATCTCGAGTTGTCCGAGCTTGTAGGCCAGGGCTTGTCCTGGCCAAGCGATGTAACGGTCGACTTCGGTCTGGATGTTGGGCTCATCCATGGCCGTGTATTTATGGAAATATTCGACCATCTGATCGCGCGACCAATGTTTCGCGTGAACACCTGTGTCGATCACCAGCCGAATGTCGCGCCACATCTCGTTTTCCAGGCGGCCGTAGTCGCTGTATGGATCCTGATAACACCCCATCTCATGTGCCAGCCGCTCGGAGTACAAGGCCCAACCTTCGACAAACGCTGTGTATCCTGCATGCTTGCGGAACTCGGGAAGTCCCGTAAGTTCCTGCGCGAGCGAAATCTGAAGGTGGTGTCCGGGAATTCCCTCGTGATACGCAATTGCTTCCACATTCAGTAACAAGCGGTGCTCGGGATCGTACTCATTGACATTGATGTGGCCAGGACGCGAGCCGTCGGCGGTTCCCGGAGTGTAGTCGGCGGGAACCGCATTCTTCTGCCGTACCGGTGCCATCGGTATCGCGGCGAGCCTCGCCCTGGGCAGATTACCGAAATACTGCGGCAATCGAGGCTCCATTTCCCGCACGTACTTGGCATACAGATCTAGCAACTGCTGACCGGAAGTCGCGTAGAGTTTGCGATCTCCTTTGATGTGTTCGTTGAAGCTGGCGAGATCGTTGAAGCCGAATTTCTTCGCCACCGCCAGCATCTCGGCTTCGGTCTGATGTAGTTCCTTCAATCCGATTTCGTGAATCTGATCAGGTGTTAAATCTGTCGTAGTCATTCGGCGGACGGCGTAGCGGTACCGCTTTTCGCCGTTGGGTAAGGCCCAAATACCAGGTTCGCCGCGGCCATGCGGCGCATAGTCTTTGCGCATGAAATCGGCAAAGCGCCTGTAGGCAGGAATGATCTGGTTGTTGATTGCAGCGAGCGCTTCTTTACGTAAGCGATCCTGATCAGCGGAAGAAATGCTACTTGGGAATTTCTGCAGGGGGTCGAAAAATGGGCTGTTCTCCCCCGTCTTACCGGCTACGTCTTCCGCTTGCGGTGCAACTTTCTCGAGCAGGAAGCGCGGCGGCATCAGACCGTCTTTCATGCCTTGCTCGAGGTTCGCAGTTACCTGCTCGAAGACGCCAGGAATTTGCTTTAGACGAGAAATGTAGTTCTCGTAATCGTTAGCGGTGTTGAAGGGTGTAATCGTAATCAGGTCAGGCAATTCGATCTGAGGCCCACCGTTCTGGCTGACCGACATTTCCCACGGCTTGAATTCTGCACCCTCGATCTGCTCGCGAAGATTGCGAATCATTAGTTCGCGGCTGAGGCGGTCTTGCTGGGAAAGCCCTGCGGTGGGAAGGGCTTCGAAACGGGCCAGGAATTTGCGGCTTTCTTCCAGGTCTTTCCGATAGAACTCAGCGGAATAGTCGCTGAGACGATCGTTGTATCGGTTATCCCCGAGAGCAGTGGCCGACTCGGGGCTGGTACGAAGTTCGTATTGCCATTTTTCATCAAACAGAGAATGTAGTTGCTCGGTCGGGCCGCGCGAATTCCCTTGGGTCTGCCGGACTTGGGCGGAAGTCTTAACCGTGGGCAAAAGCAGGGAGAGCAGAATTGAAACTGCCACTGACCGCAAGATCATGAAGAATTTCCCTTCGATACGGTGTCCGTAATCTCAGAAGTCCCTTCGTGTACTTCGTGGTTTTGAAACTTTGACCGCGAGAACAAGAAGAGGGAACAGAATGCCAGGCGATCGGGTACCCGCTATACGGATTTGCTTTTCACCTTCCAGTACACCGCGTAGCGATCATGAATGACCTGGTACAGCGGAACCAGGTTGATCGCCTGCGACTGGCCGACTGCCTTAAAGTTCAGTGGCTGCTTGCTGTCGACCTCGACCCAGGTCGTCGGCCGGTTCGTATCCGCCACGATTTCCGGAACCTTGTACTGATCGTTGGATTTCGGTTCGTAGTCGCCGTACTGCATGTCCTTCGTTATGGCCTCGAACTTACCGGCGAGTACCAGCGGACCATACATCATGGCTTGCATGCTTGGGTCGTCGGGCATCGTGTCGATATGCAGTGCCATGGGCAGGCTCAGCTCGATTCTGTCGCCGGTTTTCCAAACCCGGTTCAAGGTGAGATAGCTGCTGGGACTGGCAAACGCGGGCAATGGCTGCCCATTGATTTTCACACTGCCACCCTCCGCCCAGTACGGAACGCGAAGGTTCATACTGAGTTGGACGGGGGCCTTGGCGGAAACCGTGAGCGCGGTGCCTTGCTGCTCGGGGAAGCGCGTTTCCTGGGTTAATTTCAGACCTTTTTCCGGCCACTCCAGATTCGAATCAACGTAGAGGTTCACGTACACCGAATCATCATCGTGGAAGTAAATCGTGTCGGTGAGTTTGGCATATTCCTCGACGCCGGTACCGGTGCAGCACCACAGAGAGTCGAACGGCTTGCCAAAGGTCTTCCAATAGCCTGAAGCGAGAGGTAGGTAGTACATCATGGTGCCGTCTTCGGGATTGATGGTCCCCAACCGATGATTGAAGACCAACCGTTCGTAATAGTCCATGTAACGAGCCTCTGGCGACAAGCCAAAGAGATGGCGTGTGAGCTTCATCATGTTGTAGGCGCAACAATCTTCTGTTGTGGTGGTGCTGAGTTCGCCGGCAAGCTTGCCGGGATCTGTGTTCCAGGACTCGTGGTTGCTAGTGCCGCCGGTGCAGTAGCATCGCTCTCCGACAACTTCCTCCCAGAAGTAGTCGGCGACATTGCGATAGTAAGGTTCTCCGGTGAGCTCGTAATAGCGGGCGGCCGCGATCACCTGGGGGATATGCGTATTGACGTGCAAGCCTTTCAATTCATCCCGATGCGAGGCAAGCGGGTCAAAGAACCATTTCTTATCGAAGTGCTTGGCCATGTGCAGGTAGTACTCTTTCCCGGTTACGGCATAAAGATTCGACAGCACCTCACCCATGCCGCCGTACTCGGTTCCGAGAATGCGCTGCATGTGGTCATAACTGAGCGGACCGGTGTAGCCGCCGACCCAGTTCGCCATCTTCTCGACTACCTCGAGCGCCTGCTGGTTTCCGGTGTACACGAACATGTCCAGATTGCCGGCCATGATTTTGTGGATGGTGTAGAAGGGTGCCCACACCCGCTCGCGATTGCGCAGGCGGTCGAAGAACTCAACCGGAAACGCGCTTAGATATCCTCCGTCGTTCAGACCCTTTTGACATTTGGCGAGCTCTGCGACCACCGTGTCGCCATTCTTTTTAAGTTCTTCATCGCCGGCACTGGCATACATCAAGGCGACCGCGGAGAGATAGTGACCTCCGGCGAAGTGGCCGCGGAGTTCGCAGTCGGGGGCTTCCCACCCACCCAGGGGCGGAGCGGAGGAAGGCAGTCCGGCATTGACCCGAAAGGTGTGCAGCAAGCGATCGGGGGGAAGGGAGTGCAGGTAACTGCGATTGGCTTCCATTGCTGCCGTGCATGGACCTTTGCCGAGACGAACTTGTTTCATGGGGAAGGGACGAACTTTCCATGGAACCTGCTCGCGATGGACTCCCTTTCCATCCGTGTATGTGGTATTCACAACCGGATCTTGGGCGAGGGCCAACCGAGGAATCAAGGTTGAACCGGCCGCAGCGCCCACGGTCGCTATGAAATCTCTACGGGAAAATTTTGGAAATGGAGTCACTGGAAGCTCCTCATGTTTGCCATTGGAATGCCGCGATCCGTCGCGGATATTGTATACAATACTGCGAGCGGGCATTCTCCGACAATAGTCCAAAAGAACTGGACGCCCGCAGACGCGAAGTCGAACCTTGGTATTGCGGACAATGGCGGCGTCTTACGCCGTAGACTACTCGAAGTTATGCGGAGACCTCTCTGGCGGTGCTGCGTTGCGATCGGCTTTCTTTCGGCCTTGACGTTGGCAAATGCCCAACGGCCTTTCGGACGTGAGCCGTCAGCGACCGCGCAGACTTCTCCGACTCAGACGCAGTCGCAAGAACCCGAAAGTTCCATCGAACAGCAAGCAGAGAGCGAACTGAGGACGGGCACGGCGCTAACCAGTCGTGGGCAGTTCACCGAGGCCATCCCGCACCTGCTCGCGGCACGCGGTCGAGTGAAAAACGAGTACGCTGCTCGATTCAACCTCGCCATTTGCTACATCGCAATCGAGCAGCCGCGCCAGGCGATCCCAATTCTGATGGAACTCCAGAGGTCCGGACACGACAGTGGCGACGTCAATAATTTGCTTGCCCAAGCGTACGTCGGAGACGCCCAGGACGAGAAAGCGCTTGACGCTCTGCAACGTGCGATGTCATTCACCCCGACGAACGAAAAGTTATACACGTTCGTGGCCGATGCCTGCATGGGAAGGCAGTCTTACACATTGGGTTTGCAGGTCGTGGATCTCGGACTCAAAAACCTGCCTAACTCCGGCCGTCTTCATTTCGAGCGCGGCATGTTTCTTGCCCTGATGGACCGCTTTGACAGCGCCAAGAACGATTTCGAGCTTGCCCGAAAGCTCGCTCCAGACTCAGACATTGCCTACATTGCGAGCGCGCAGGAGGCGATGTACGCAGGGAACATTGAGGAAGCCGTCCGAGTCTCGCGGGAAGGTATGGCGAAAGGGATCCGCCACTTTTTGTTGCTGACGCTGTTTGGCGAGGCATCGCTGCGTTCGGGCATAACCCCGGGACAGAAGGAATTTCAAGAGGCTCGCGCCGCCCTCGAAGCAGCCGTTGCGAATAAGCCGAACTATCCGAGTTCACAACTTTCTCTGGGAAAGTTGTACTTGCTAGATGGTCAAACCGCAGAGGCCCTTACGTGCCTAGAGAAAGCCCTGGCACTCAATCCCAGGG
The DNA here is from genome assembly GCA_035606605.1 of Terriglobales bacterium. GTDB lineage: Bacteria > Acidobacteriota > Terriglobia > Terriglobales > Acidobacteriaceae > Gp1-AA145. The sequence goes on along the minus strand of DATNEX010000056.1, from coordinate 65,013 downwards.
ATCCCGCGGTGTATGTTGCCTTGGCATCGGCCTACAGGAAAGCCGGGGACACCGAAAAGGCGCAAGCAACGCTTGCGAAGCTCGCGGAACTAAATCATGCGCAGGCGGAAAAAATCAGAACGGGGACGGGGGAGACCAAGGCGAGCTACGGTGGAACCGCCTCCCAGCACCCCTAGGTGATGGGACTTCGAGTTCCTGGTTAATCATAAGATTCTGCGGAGAGCGCGAACTCCCGCGGAAATTCCTGAATGGGTCCTATGAGGTTTGCGATTTGATTTTGGGAAATGGTCGTTCCACCAGTCCGGTGCCTTCTTTCACGGCAAGGATTTGATTGCACTCGATATTCGTCAGCTTGGTATCCATGCCGCTCGGCCAGAGGATTTCGATGGAATCGATCTTCGTTCGCTGGCCAAGACCGAAGTGCAGTCGGGGATCTTGTGCCGATTGGTAGCTCATTCCACCTTTCCGCTGATCGTACAGAGTCAAATCGCCAGATCGCACCCTGACCCGGGCGCCCACGCCATCGCGATTCGATTTTGCGCCTATCAACAGGATCTCCATCCAATGATTCCTATTCCCACCGTCATTGCGGAGCAGCTGCGGAGTTTGGCCGCAGTTGTTGACGAGAATGTCGAGATCCCCATCATTATCAAAGTCGCCAATGGCAGCACCACGGCTGACGCGGGGTGAGAGGAAGTCTGGCCCTAGCTGATCGCTGACATTCTGGAATATGCCATGGCCGGTATTTCGGAACATCAGTTTCGGTTCGGCGTACTTGGTATCCGCGTGGTAGCGCTCGATGTTGTCGAGCACGTGTCCGTTAGCCATGAACAAATCGATCGCGCCATCGTTGTCATAGTCAAAAAACCTTGTGCCGAACTCGCTCATGTGGAATGTCGCGTAAGAGAGTCGCGAGCGGAAGGTGGCATCTTCGAATGTTCCGTCTCCCATGTTCTGGTACAGTCGCGCGAGTTGCATGTCGAGATGGACAGCCACCAGGTCCATTCGCCCATTGCCGGTCGTGTCCGCGGCATCGGTGCCCATGCCGGCCTCGGCTTGTCCATCCCCGCTCACCGCGACGCCGGCAAAATAACCAACCTCGCTGAACGTTCCATTACGGTTGTTGTGGAACAGGGAATTTGGCATGTGGTCGTTCGCGATAAAAATATCCTGCCAGCCGTCGTTGTCGTAGTCGAAGGTAACAATGCCGAGTCCATTGGCCGGTTTGGCGGCGAGACCCGCAGATTTGCTTACGTCGGTGAAAGTGCCATCGCCATTGTTGTGAAAAAGCGTCGGCGGTTGCGGGTTGAAATCGTCCGGATGGCAATAGCTGCGCATGCCCGGCCCGCGGTCGCCGCAGTAGAAATTGCGCTCTGGGGACCAGTCGACGTAGTTCGCGATTACAAGATCCAGTCGCCCATCATTGTCGTAGTCGAACCATGCCGCGCTCGAAGCCCATAGGCCGGTGTTTGCGACTCCTGCTCGAGAAGTCACATCGGTGAAGGTACCGTCGCCATTGTTGTGATAAAGAACGCTGCGCCCATAACCGCAAACAAACAGGTCAGGGAACCCGTCGTTATCGTAATCGCCCACGGCGACGCCCATCCCAAACAGAGTGTTCGAACCGACACCGGCCTTGGCGGTCACGTCGGTGAACGTGCCGTTGCCGTTGTTGTGGTAAAGCGCGCTGCTCAATGGATGGCCAGGTGTATAGACCTTGGTCGCGGCGCCATTCACCAGGTAGAGATCGAGAAGCCCGTCCTGGTCATAATCGATCCAGGCGCAGCCCGAGCCCATGGTCTCGATGAGGAATTTCTCGGGCGTAGCGGCGTTGTCGTGCTGAAAAGTGATTCCGGAAGAGCGAGCGACGTCGGTAAAGGTAACCTGAGCTGTAGGGGTTGCCCAACCGGGGGGCCGCACTAGAAACGGGGTACCCGCCAGAGCTGCGGCTCTCAGGAACTCGCGTCTGGTAGTCGGTCTCAAGCCACAGTTTTCCTCAGCTCGCCAATATTCGATCCTAGGGTTTGGTCGCTCGGCGTGCGCCAACTGGGCTCTTTGCTGAAGGATGGAAGCCAGGGTAAGCGATCATGCGGTAAAGATCGCGCGAGTCGGCGAGGAAGCCTTTTGCTCGCGCGCCTAGCCCGACTCCCTTCTCTGTTTCAACGCTTCTTTCAGAGATTGGCCGGCGTGCTCAATGTGGAGACGGAGTAACTTGCAGGCAGCCGGGATGTCGCGCTTGCGGCACAGCTCGAGGATCTCATGGTGCTCCTGATTGGCCCGCTGAATTCCGTGTGTCAAGTAGAGCTGGAGGCGCGTGTAGCGTTCCCCGCTGTTATTCACATTGCGGATTATGTTCATGAAGTGCGGCCGTTCAGCGCGTGAATAGAGCAGGGAGTGAAATTGCCAATTCAACCGGCCCCAGGAAAAAAGGTGATCTTCTTGCTCGAGCTCCGTTTCGTAGCGACGGAGAACAACCGCCGCTTCCTCGAGATCGTTTTCGCTCAGGCGGGGAATGGAATGCTTCAGAATTTCCGGTTCCAGTAAAGCCCGGATGGTGAACAATTCTTCAATGTCCGTTGGCGAAAGCGCGGGAACCACGGCACCACGATTGGGCACGATCGTGATTAGGCCCTCGGCATCCAGTTGACGCAGTGCCTCGCGGACAGGAATCCGACTTACCTGGTACTGCACGGCGATCGCGTCCTGACGGAGCTGCGCCCCTTCGGGAATGGTGCCGCGGATGATCTCTTCCCGCAGCTTGTCGGCAACCGCAGAGGTAAGGGATTGTCGGGGGATTGCGGATTCAGGTGTGGTTGAAAGATTCATGTGTCTTCAGGACGCGATGGCTCCCGCGGAAACCATTCTACTCGTGAACCATAAGACGCATGATATCTGCAGCCTTACCCGCGGCGCAATCATCGAGATCTGTCCCCCCTAACACAAGTGGGTCTTAACGTTATTCCAGGTCAAGACCCGGTTCGGGCTTCAGCCCTGGCTTTTCTTGTTACTAACCAGTAGACCGGTACCCCTGCTATTACGATTCCAAGTCCCGGCCAGGTGGTCGCGGGTCGGTAAGCGAAGAGCACCACCAGAATTGTGGCCGCAGTGATGATGTAAGCAGCGGGCACCACCGGATAGCCTCTCGTCTTATAGGGCCTAGGTGCATCCGGTCGCGTTTGGCGCAGCCGGAAGACCGCTGCCACCGTCAGGATATAAAAGATCAGCGCGGCTGAAATAACATACTCGAGCAAATCGCTGTACAGGTTCCCCCACCGGCCACTGGCTGGAACATAGACCCGTGGCAACACCAGCAGCATCGCCCACAGCCCTTGAATCCACAAAGCAAAGGCCGGCACCTTTGCGGTGTTCAATTGTCCGGCGAATCGAAAGAACAGCCGCTGACGCGCCATCGCATAGTAAGCGCGAGGTCCGGTGAAGATCAGCGCATTGATGGTCCCAAAGGTGGAGACCATGATGGCGGCTGCCATCAGAGCGGTTCCGAGGCCGGGGAAAATTGCCTGAAGGGTAGCCGTGCCTACGCGGTCAGAGGGCGCGTGCTGAATGGCTTCCAGAGGCAAGGTGAATAAGTAGGCAAGGTTTGCCAGCAGATACAACGAGATTACTACCACAGTGCCCAGCACCATCGCGCGGGTTACATTCTTCTGCGGCTCCCTGACTTCGCCGGCGGCGAATGCGATGTTGTGCCACGAATCGGCTGAGAAGAGCGAGCCGGTCTGACTCACACACAACGCGACAAACAGACCGAACGCGGTGGTTGCGTCGAGGGTTGAACCGAGCGGGATCACGCCGCGCGCGTGCCACATATCTCCGAAATTGGCGTGCAGCGCCGCCGCGTTTCTGCCTACAAAAATTCCCGCCCCAATCAGAGCCAGCAGGGCCGCGCTTTTCGCCACCGTGAAGACATTTTGCACGATCTTCCCGTAGCGCAGTCCGCGGGTGTTGGCAAAGGAAAGCAGAAGGATTACCACGAGGGCAAACAATTGTGCGGTTGAGACGGACACGGCGTAATGCTCGGAAATGCGAACCGGCGGGATCAGGTAGTGATCTTCAGAGATCGCGGGAGCCAGCACGCCGGTGAATCTGGCACAGGCCACCGCGACGGCAGCGATGGTTCCGGTCTGAATCACGGTAAATAGAGTCCAGCCGTACAGGAAGCCCCAGAGCGGGGAATATGCCTCACGCAGGTAAACGTACATGCCGCCGGCCTGAGGCATCATGGCCGACAGTTCGCCAAAGCAAAGCGCACCGGCCACGGTTAGCGCCCCGGCGATCCCCCAGGCGACCAACAGCCATCCCGGGCTGCCAATCTCCCGTCCCATCTCGGCGGAGACGATGAAGATTCCGGAGCCAATCATCACTCCGACGACCATCATCACCGAATCAAATAAGCCGAGTCCGCGCTGGAATTCGGAGGCGCCACGAGCGGTCGGGAGTTCTGATTCTGCAGCGCGAAATGTAGCCAAATTCGGACTCCGTTCGTTAGCTGATTGTAAATACGTCTTGACGTGTGGATATTGTATACATACTATGAGCTCGGGAGGAAGAACAACCTTCCTTTCTGCATGGCTTTGGAGTAAGTCTTTGTCATCCTTGCACTTTTCTCCACTTTTCTCGACACTATCCTCCCTGGAAACAAGCCCTGAGGAGGTAGGCGCGATGAACACAAGGCGGGCGGGCGGGGAACTGCGTCGGGTTCAAATTGTCGACTCCCACACGGGAGGCGAGCCGACCCGTCTCGTGGTGAGCGGTGGACCGGACTTGGGCAGAGGGCCGATGTCCGAACGGCTCGAGCGTTTTCGACAGGAGTATGACTTCTTCCGCTCGGCGGTGGTGAACGAACCCCGAGGTTCGGATGTGCTTGTGGGAGCGCTGCTTTGTGAGCCTTCGGATCCCGCCTGCGCGGCGGGAGTGATCTTTTTTAATAACGTCGGATACCTCAGTATGTGCGGCCACGGGACCATCGGGCTAGTGGCTTCGCTGGCGCACATGGAGCGGATCACCGCAGGTGACCATCGAATCGAGACGCCTGTCGGGGTGGTGACTGCGACCCTTCACGAAAGCGGAGACGTTAGCGTGAATAACGTGGCGAGTTATCGTCAGGCGGCCGGAGTTTCCTTGGAGGTTCCCGGCTTTGGTCCAGTTTGCGGAGATATTGCCTGGGGCGGAAACTGGTTTTTCCTGATTGAAAAGCACAATTTTGAGCTGACTCTACAGAATGTCGAGCGGCTCACCGAATTCACCTGGGCAGTGCGGCAGGCACTCAACCGCGCCGGAGTTACTGGTTCGGATGGGCATGAAATCGACCACATCGAGTTGTTTAGCCCGTCGAAAATGCCTGGGGTCAACAGCAGAAATTTCGTTTTGTGTCCGGGCAAGGCCTACGACCGCTCACCGTGCGGCACGGGAACCAGCGCAAAGCTGGCTTGTCTCTACGAGGATGGCAAGTTGCGGGAAGGCGATGTGTGGCGGCAGGAGAGTATTGTCGGGAGCGTATTCGAGGGGAAAGTCACGGTTCGAGGTGGAAAGATCTACCCCACGATCACCGGATCTGCGTTTGTGAACGCGAAGGCGGAATTGTTGCTCGATCCGAGAGATCCCTTTTGTAACGGCATTCGAGCATGAATGCAGCAACCTACGACGTCGTAATTGTAGGCGCCGGCATTGTGGGCGCCGCGTGTGCATGGGAATGCGCCGCGCGTAAATTGCGCGTCGCGGTGGTAGATCTCTCGACCATCGGCGGGGGTGCGACCGCAGCCGGAATGGGCCACATCGTTGTGATGGACGACTCCGAAGCGCAGTTTGCTTTGACTCGGTACTCGCAACAGTTGTGGCGTGACTTGCGGTCTGAACTTCCCGACGACGTGGAGTACGTGGAGTGCGGAACGATTTGGGTCGCAGCCGATGATCAGGAGTTGCAGGAAGTAGACCGTAAGAAGGTCTTCTACTCCGAGCGCGGAGTGCCGGTCGAGGTGCTGAGCGGGAGAGACTTGGAAAACGTCGAGCCTCATTTGCGAAAGGGAATGGCTGGTGGCTTGCTCGTTCCCGAAGACGGAGTTCTCTATCCGCCCTGCGCTGCGCGCTTCCTGCTCGAAAGAGCGCAGGAGTACGGTACGACAGTGCATATGGGTGCGCCGGTGGTAGAACTCGGGCAAGGGAGGGTTCGACGCGGGGATGGAAGCGAGTTTTATGGAGGGGTCATCGTGAATGCCGCCGGGGCTTGGTCCCCGGAACTGACGCCTGGGATCAAGGTGAAGAAGCGTAAGGGGCATTTGGTCATTACGGACCGCTATCCGGGATTTGTCCATCACCAACTGGTCGAGCTCGGCTACCTAAAGAGTGCGCATTCGGTCAGCGCAGATTCGGTGGCGTTCAACGTGCAGCCGCGCCGCACAGGTCAGTTGCTCATAGGTTCTTCGCGTCAGTACGGGGCGGAGCATCGGGAAGTGGACCATGGCATCCTCGCGCGCATGGTGGAGCGTGCCGAGCACTACATGCCAGCCTTGGCGGAAACCTCTGCCATCCGAGTGTGGACAGGGTTCCGTGCAGCCACGCCGGACAAGTTACCGCTCATAGGTCCCTGGGCGGAAGACTCGACGGTTTTCCTTGCAACCGGACATGAGGGTTTGGGAATCACGACCTCCCTCGCCACGGCGCGGTTGTTGGCGGATCAGTTGGTGGGTGCAACCTCCGCTATTTCCCGGGAACCATACCTGCCTTCCCGCACTGGAAGCATGGAGCACGCCCATGCCTGAGCCCATTGCAGTTACGGTGAATGGATCCCCTGTCGCCGTGACTCGAGGAACCAGTGTTGCAGCGGCCATGATGATTGCCGGCGCAAGCTGTCGTACTTCCGTGAGTGGGGAATTGCGCGGCCCTTTATGCGGAATGGGAATTTGTTTTGAATGCCGCGCCGAGATCGACGGGGTCGCGCATAGCCGAAGCTGCCAGATCCTGTGCGTGTCGGGAATGAACATCAAGACCGATGGTTAGCTCGAAGCGAAAATTCGACGTGCTTGTGGTCGGAGGCGGACCTGCCGGGATTGCGGCTGCGGTTTCTGCAGCCCAGTCGGGCAAGCGCGTCGCCATTGTCGACGACAACCCGGCACTCGGAGGTCAAATCTGGCGTGGCGAAACAATTCATTCCGATGCGACTGCCGTGGCATGGATCGCCAAGCTGCGCGCCAGTTCGGTGGAATTGTTTCCCGGCACCCGCGTCTTTGATCAGCCTTCGCCGGGTGTATTGAAGGCCGAGACCGTGGATGGCATGTCGGTATTCGATTACGAAAAACTGATTCTTGCCACCGGTGCAAGAGAGCGGTTTGTCCCCTTCCCGGGATGGACGCTTCAGAATGTAATGGGAGCGGGTGCTTTACAAGCTCTGGTTAAGGCAGGTTTGCCAATCCAGGGGAAGCGAGTGGTGGTGGCTGGGACGGGTCCCTTGCTGCTGGCGGTTGCGGCGTACCTCACAAAGCACGGTGCGATGGTCGTCGCCGTCTGTGAGCAGGCATCGCGAGCTTCGTTGGGAGCTTTTGCACTCGCACTTTTGCGGCACCCGGGCAAAATCGCGCAGGCCTGGGACTTGCGTAAGGACCTCTCAGGAACCCATCTCATCACAAGTTCCTGGCCTCTGGGCGCCACCGGAAACCAGATCCTCGAATCAGTCGTGATTTCGACCAGCCGAGGCGAAGAGCAGATCTTTTGCGATTACCTGGCGTGTGGTTTCCATCTCGTACCCAATACGGAACTTGCTTCGCTGCTCGGCTGTCGCCTCGAGGGGGGCCTGGTCGCGGTTGACGCTTTACAGAACACCTCGGTTCCGAACGTCCTTTGCGTGGGGGAACCTACCGGGATTGGCGGCGTGGACCTGGCTTTGCTCGAAGGACAAATAGCGGGACTGGTGGCAAGCGGGCAGAAGGCGGCAGCGGATCTCGTCAATCAACGCGCGAAGTATCGGAGTTTTGCGCGGTCTCTTGAGAAAGCCTTCGAACTTCGGCCTGAACTCAAACGACTGGCCGCACCGGACACCATTGTCTGCCGCTGCGAAGACGTGACGCTCGCCAAACTGCAGCAACATGGTTCCTGGCGGGCGGCGAAGCTTCAATCGCGCTGCGGGATGGGGCCGTGCCAAGGACGAATTTGCGGTCCCGCAACCCAATTTCTGCTGGGATGGACACCAGACTCTGTCCGTCCGCCGGTTCTGCCGGTAAAGCTGGGGAATCTGACGTCTGAATCACGCGAGCCGAACCGAGAGCTTGCGTCGGTCAAGTGAGGACAACAATGAACTGGAATGGCGTAATGCCGGCAATCACGACCTGTTTCGATCGGAACCTCGAAGTCGACTACGACTTCATAGGTGAGCATTGTCGCTGGTTGTTGGAAAACGGTTGCACAGGCGTGGTTTGTCTTGGATCTCTGGGTGAAGGGGCAACCTTGTCCTTCGATGAGAAGGCAAGGATTCTTCGTAACTGCGTCAAGGCTGTCAACGGCAGCGCCCCCGTGGTCGCGTCCATTTCGGCGTTGACCACGGCAGAAGCCGTGGCGCTCGCGCGGGCGGCAACCGACGCCGGCTGCGATGGTCTGATGGTGCTTCCGCCATATGTTTACCGTGGAGATTGGCGGGAAATGAAAACCCACGTCGCTGCCGTGCTGGATGCAACTCCTCTCGGCTGCATGCTCTACAACAACCCGGTAGCATACGGAACCGATTTCCTTCCCGAGCAGATTCAGGAACTGGCGTCAGAATATGCGAATTTGGAGTCCGTGAAGGAGTCAAGCACCGACGTGAGAAGAGTGGCGGCAATTCGGGCGCTGCTCGATGAACGCCTCGAGGTTTTCGTCGGTGTCGATGACGCAATTCTAGAGGGCATCGGTGTGGGAGCCACGGGATGGATAGCCGGATTGGCCAATGCACTTCCCCGCGAATCGGCTGAGCTGTTCAACCTTGCCCGGAATTGTGAACAAGAGAAGGCCTTTCGAATCTACCGGTGGTTCCTGCCCCTTCTCCGCATGGATACGGTTCCCGAGTTCGTGCAATTAATCAAGCTGGTTCAAGCCGAGGTGGGAATGGGGAACGCCCGCGTGCGTCCGCCACGACTCGAGCTGACCGGGGACAGGCTCCTCCAGGTTCAGCGCACGATCAAGGAGACCCTTGTCTCGCGCCCCGAAATCTTGAATGGCCGTGCCGTACCGGCCAAATGATCATTCCGAAAGGCGGCAAAATTTTGGAACTAAGGAGAACCCGAGTGCCCACGAAGTGCCTCGTAGGGAGATTCGCCCTCTTTGCTTCATTGCTTCTTCCCCTCTCGCTCCCAGCTCAAGACAAAATCGCAGTCACTCCACCCATGGGCTGGAACAGCTGGAACCATTTCGCCGAGCGAGTGGACGACGCCATGATTCGCGCTACCGCAGACGCGCTGGTTTCGAGCGGGATGCGCGACGCAGGTTATGTGTTCGTCAACATCGATGACACATGGCAGGGTCAGAGGGACGCGAGCGGCGTCATCCATCCGAACGACAGGTTCCCCGACATGAAGGCCCTGGCAGACTATGTCCATAGCAAAGGGCTAAAACTGGGGATCTACTCGGGACCTGGTCCGAAAACCTGCGCCCAATTTGAAGGCAGCCTCGGACACGAAGAGCAAGACGCCGAAACCTACGCGCAGTGGGGGATCGACTACCTGAAATACGACTGGTGTCAGCAGCCTCCTGCGAGCGTCGATCAAATGAAGGCAGCCTACGCGAAAATGCACGATGCTGTGAAGAAGGCGGGCCGGCCGATCGTTCTGAGCCTTTGCCAGTACGGGTGGCACAAAGTGTGGGAGTGGGGCCCGTCGGTTGGCGGAAACCTGTGGCGCACAACCGGCGATATCACCGACCGCTACAGTTCGATGGCGGAAATCGGTTTTAACCAGAATGGTCTCGAGAAATTTGCCGGCCCCGGACATTGGAACGACCCTGACATGCTGGAAGTTGGCAATGGGGGAATGAATGAGGACGAGTATAGAACTCACTTCAGCCTCTGGGCGGTCCTCGCTGCGCCGCTCATTGCCGGGAACGACCTCACGCGAATGACTCCGTACACGGTAGAGATTCTGACCAACCGCGAGGTGATTGCCGTAGATCAGGACCCGCTAGGAAAACAAGGATTCCGCGTCGCCCAGGAAGGCCCGTTCGAAGTCTGGATGAAGCCCATGCAGGACGGCAGCAAGGTCGTCGGCTTATTCAATCGACAGCGGACGAGCGAACAGATCACGGCTAACTTTGCGCAGATCGGAATTCGCGGGGAAGCCTCCGTGCGCGATCTCTGGCTTAAGAACGATGTCGGTACCTTCAAGGACTCGTACAGCGCGTATGTGCCGCCCCACGGAGTGGTGCTCATCAGAATTCGTCAGAAATAGACTTCGCTGTTCATCGGACTATTCATCAGGAGGCAAGATGGCTTCTCGACGGCTGCGCTTGCTCGGTGTAATGTCTGCCGGGCTTTTCTTGGTTTCGGGAGCGTTCTCCCAGGGCACTCTCGAGGACTACGAGCGCGCGCGTAGTTTTCTGTACGGCAATCTCCGGCATTCCATTCATGTCGCCGACGTCTCTCCCCATTGGATCGACAAGACCAATCGCTTTTGGTACCACAAGGCTGCTCCGACGGGCAGCGAGTTCATCATCGTCGATGCGGAGCATAACACCATGGGGCCGGCCTTTGATCACGACCGGTTGGCTAAGAACCTGGCAGAAGTCAGCAAGCGAGAGGTCCGTGCCGACGAATTGCCCTTCGACGACATCGATTTGGCCGAGGATGGAAAGTCTGTCCAGTTCGATTTCGCCGATGCCCGTTGGACGTGTTCGCTCACGGACTACAAGTGCGCCAGTGAGCCGGCACAAAAGCCGGAAGAGTCCCAATCACCCGATAAGAAATGGTCGGCGTTCGTTAAGGAACACAACCTTTATGTTCGGAATGTTTCAAGTGGAACGGTCGTGCAATTGACGCAAGACGGAGCGAGCGGTTGGGACTACGCGACGCCACTTCCAGCTCTTCGGTTGCTGGTCGAGCAGAAGAGCGACAACGTGAAACAGCCCGCCGGAGTTTTCTGGTCGCCGGACTCCACCAAACTCATTACCTATCGGATCGACTCACGCAACGCGGGGCGTTTTACCAGCATGCAGTTCGTGCCTGAGGACCAGTTGAGGCCAAAAGCCTACACCGTCGTCTACCCGCTCCCGGGTGAGGTGCTCCCAAAGGCCGAGCCCATCATTTTTGATTTGCGCGCAGAAAAACGCATCAACGTAAAAACAGCTGCGCTCGAACTTCCGTTCCAGGATGCACCCGGGTTTGATTGGTCTCCTGACGGGAAGACCATACGCTATGACTACGACGAACGGGGCGATAAGGCCAGAGAGATTCGTTTGGTCGACCCCGAAACCGGAGACCAGAGGGCGCTTGTGCGGGAGGAGGCAAAGGAGTATGTGGATCCCGGCGAAACCTTCTATCGCTATGACGAAGCCACGGGAGAACTGATCATTGCCTTAGAGCGCGACGGTTGGAATCATCTTTATCTGTACGACAAGAATGGCAAGCTTGAAAACCAGGTCACCTCCGGGGCGTGGGTGGTTCGCCAGATTGAGTATGTGGACGAGAAGGGCCGCCGCATCTATTTCCTCGCAGGCGGCCGGGAGAAAGGCGAGGACCCATATCAGACGCACTTGTATGTCGTGGGATTTGACGGCAAAGGTCTGACACTGCTCACCCCCGAGAATGCCAACCATTCTGTGAGCGTGTCTCCCGATGGCGGCTTTTTCGTGGACAACTACTCGCGGCCGAATCTTCCCTCGGTGTCCACATTGCGCCGCACGAAAGATGGCTCTGAGGTGCGCGGGTTAGAGAAGACCGATGTTTCCCCGTTGCAGGCGAAAGGCTGGAAGCCCCCCGAACCATTTCAGGGCAAAGCTGCCGATGGAACGACTGACCTATATGGACTCATCTGGCACCCATCGAACTTCGATTCCTCGAAAAAGTATCCCGTGATCGAGCACGTCTACACGGGGCCACAGGACTTCTTTGTACCCCAAACCTTTGGCGGGACGCTTTGGCTGCAGCCCGTGGCCGAGCTGGGGTTTGTCGTGGTCATGATTGACGGGCGCGGCACGACCGGCCGATCGCGCCAGTTTCACCAGTTTTCTTACAGAAATCTTGGTGGAGCATTCGAAGATCATGTGGCCATGATCAAACAGATGGCGGCGCGTTTTCCTTACATGGATATCAGTCGCGTGGGAATCTTCGGAACCTCCGCCGGCGGTTATGGCGCAGCACACGCGATGCTGCTCTACCCGGACTTCTACCGGGTTTGCGTGTCGATCTCCGGCGATCATGATGCTCGTCTGGACAAGGCGTGGTGGAACGAACTCTACCAGGGCTATCCCGTCCAAGCCGACTACATCGCTCAGTCCAACGTTACGATGGCCGACAAGCTGAAGGGTCACCTCTTGCTGGTTCATGGCGATATCGACGACAACGTCCATCCGGTTGAAACTATGCGTTTCGCCGACGCCCTGATGAAGGCAAACAAGAATTTCGACATGCTGCTCGTACCCAACATGTACCACGGCGAAAGCGGTCCGCATGCGACCTACTTGATTCGTAGGCGTTGGGATTATTTCGTCCAGTACTTGCTAGGAGTAGAGCCACCGAAGGACTTTGGAATTAGTGAGCAGGATATTTCTGGTTCCAGACGAATGCGCAGAAGATAACTAGGAAGATCGCAAATGGCCACCTCATTCAATCGGCGTCAAGCAGTGAAGACAATGGTTGCCGCGTCCGTGGCAACAGCCATTCCCAAGGCAATGCTAGGCGGAGCGAACGCTTCGAACGTCCAAATCCCGGTCGAGGCGCAGATTACCTCGATCAGTCCGCACACAATTCGCTTGCTGGTGCTGCCGGTTCGAGCGACGGAGGCGATCAGAGTTCCGGAGGATGGCTCGCTGGTCCGCACAGACTGGGGCGCCCCGACGGCGAGAATTCGTGATTCCAAGGTTTCGGGCGTTAAGTGTGGGGAGTTGAACGTCCGGCTCAGCTTTGATCCGCTTACGATTTCAATGGAGAGTGCCAAGGGCGGCGCGGCTATACAACGGATCCGAGTCGATCCGGAGAGTGGTGCAGTCACCTTCACCATCGGGGACGCGCAGCTTCTTGGTCTGGGCGAAGGCGGAGCGCAATTCGATCGTCGTGGTTCGGTCGATCGCATGAAAAGCGGCCAGGGTGGCTACAAGCTCAGAACCCATGGAGGGCGCGTTCCCATTCCTTGGCTCATCAGCACGGCGGGATGGGCGATGTTCATCCATCAACCCTACGGCAGTCTCGATCTCACCGGATCCGAGGGCAAATTCCTTCCCTTTGCGGCGGACAAGGCGCTGCCGGTCGACATCTTTTTCGTTGCGTCAAAGGATCCTTCCCTGATCATGGCAGAATATGCGCGCCTCACCGGCCGCCCGGAGCTTCCTCCCCTGTGGAGCCTTGGATATCAGCAGTCGCATCGCACGCTGGCGAGCAGGGACGAGGTGCTGTTAGAAGCCAAGACATTTCGCGAAAAGAAGCTGCCCTGTGACGCGGTGATTTATCTGGGAACCGGCTTCTGTCCCGCAGGATGGAATACGGAAAACGGATCGTTCACCTGGAATGACAAGGTCTTTCCCGATCCCCCAAAAATGATCCAGGAATTGCACGAAGACCACTTCAAAGTGGTTCTGCATTCTGTGATTATGACCGACACGCTCGAAGGTGCGGTCGAGGACAAGGGTCAATGTGCGGCAGATACTTCGAAGTCGTCCGACGCCAGCTGCTACTGGGACGCGCATCGCCCCGATTTCTCCATGGGAGTCGACGGATGGTGGCCGGACGAAGGCGATCCGCTCGACGTCCCTTCTCGGCTGGTTCGCAATCGCCTGTATTGGGAAGGACCTCAGACCGATCGCCCCAACGAGCGGCCCTATGCACTGCATCGCAACGGATATGCCGGAATGCAACGTTATGGGTCGTTCTTATGGTCGGGCGACGTGTATTCGACCTGGGAGACTCTGAAGACGCACGTTCCCATTGCCATCAATACCAGCCTGACCGGAATCCCTTATTGGGGAACAGATATCGGAGGCTTTGTTCCAACCAGTGAATTCACCGCCGAGCTTTACTTGCGTTGGTTCCAATTCGGCGCTTTCTGCACCTTGTTTCGCTGTCATGGGCGGAACTGGAAGCTACGGCTACCTTGGGGCTGGAACACTGGCGACCCCGGGCCGATCGAAATCAAGAGCTACGACGGCGCGGCAATACCCGACGCGAGCCAACTGCACAATCCTCAGGTCGAGGAAGCGTGCCGAAAGTATCTCAACCTTCGCTATCGCATGCTGCCGTATCTGTATAGCGCGGTTCGAGAGGCCACGCAGACCGGCATGCCGGTCATGCGCGCTCTCTGGCTCCATTATCCCGACGATGCCCACGCTGTTCGTTGCGGTGACCAGTATCTCTGGGGACGTGATGTGCTTGTAGCACCTGTCGCTGAGCAGGGCGCGAAGTCGCGCAAGATCTATCTGCCGCGCGGGGTTTGGTATGACTTCTGGACCAATGAGCGGATCGAAGGAGGCCGGGAAATCACCCGAGCAGTGGATCTAGAGACCATGCCCCTGTATGTCCGTGCTGGATCCATTCTTCCCTTGGGCCCGGTGAAGCAGTTTGTCGAGGAACGATCCGAGGAACCACTCACCGTGACGGTTTATCCGGGGACGGATGGCAGCTTCCTTCTTTACGAGGACGATGGCCGGAGCTTCGACTACCGACGCGGTGAATGGATGGGAATCCAATTGTCATGGCACGACCATAGCCGCACGTTGCGAATGCAATTGGCTAGCGGCTCGAAGATGCTGGCGCCGTCTAAACGCAAGATTGACGTTAAGGTGGGCGACAACCTGCGGCAGATCGCGTTCGACGGGCGCCCCAGCGAAATTCGTTTCTAGCCTTTAGGACTGCATACCGCAAGGAGTTGTTGATTGCGAATCGTCTTTGCCGTTCTCTATTTCTTGTTCTTGGGTATTACGGCTTCCGCCCAGCAGCTTGAAAACGATCGATTCCAGCTGAGGTTTTCTGATTCCGGCCTCAGCAGCCTGAAGCATACGCACGACGTTTATGACACCGATTACGTCCTCTCGGGAAGAGCAGTCGGTGATGTTCTGGTTCGATACAAAGTTGCAGGACAAGCGTGGAAACAGGTCGACAGCGCCACCGCTGGCGCGGAAAACCCCTCGGGCCATGGGATGAGGTACAGCTATAAGATCGGACGCGCGATCCCGACCATCGCAACCGCGAGCAAGACAAACTCCTCGACCGGACCTTGGGGCACAAGCGCACTCAACGATCAGATTGAGCCTAGCAGCTCACGCGATAAGGGCATCCCGTTGTTTGCCTGGGGAGACCATCACGGAAGCGAAGAGTGGGTGGAATACGACTTCGGTACCATGAAGCAGGTTTCCTCTGCCGAAGTGTACTGGGCCATCGGCTCGTATGAGAGTTACCAATGGAGCTTGCCGGTTTCATGGAAGATTCAGTATCGCGACGGTGAGCAATGGAAGGACGTTCGCACGTCGGGAACTTATGGCGAGGCATCTGATCAGTTCAATCATGTCGATTTCGAGCCGGTGATCACCCAACATCTCCGGCTTCTCGCCCAGCTGCCCAAAAACGCAACTTCCGCAATCTACGAGTGGCGAGTGAACACCCAGAGTGGCAAACAGGTGGAAAGCGTTGCTGACCTAACGCCCACTGAAAGCTTTCTCCTCGACGGCGACTCACTGGTTTGGACCATCGCGCTTCATAACGAAACCGAACAGCCCATCGAAATCGGAGATCTCGGTTTCGCCCTTCCGTTCAACACGGACTATGTCCCGGACAAAATCGAGACCTACACCAAGCGCGTAATTCGCCACAGCTTTGTGGGAGGCGATGGCTCGTACATTTTTTGGATGCGATCGAACGCGGTTGGTCCATACCTGTTGATGGTTCCCGAGGAGGGAGCGCACCTGGAATACTTCGATCAGGAGGAAGACCGAAGCTACACGGTGTACGTCCATTCGTGGGGACGAGGTCAGGAGTTGGCTGCCAAGGGCGGCACATGGCGTCTGGCTCACACCAAGGCGACCTTAGAGCCCAAAGGAACGCCGGGCGACTCTCGAATCTATCGATTTAAGTTCCGTTGGGCGAACGATTACCAAGCCGTGCGCGACCTGCTTTACCAGGAGGGTGGTTTCGACGTGAATCTGGTCCCGGGAATGACGGTTCCGACCGATCTGCCGACCATGTTCTCCCTTCGTACGCGCAACCAGATTCGCGACATCGTCGCTGAGCATCCGGAGAAGACAACGATCAAGCTGATCGCAAAAAAAAGTCCCGATACATACGTCTATGCTGTGAAATTCTCGCGCCTTGGCGAGAACATGCTTACCGTGAGGTATGGAAAAGACGAATATCTTCCTCTGGACTTCTTTGTCACGGAGCCGCTAGAAACGCTTTACAAGAAGCGGGCGCGATTTTTGATGACGCACGAGCAGTGGCACGACCCTAAGCTCTGGTACAAGAGCCTCTATTCGCAGTGGGATATGAAGCACCAAGTGCTGCGCAGCCCCGACGACCTCGATGGATTGCAATCTTATGCGGTGGCGAGCGATGATCCTTCTCTTGGCAAAGCCCCTTATTTGGCATACAAGAACGTGTTCTTTCCCGACCGAGAGGAGATCGCCTCGGTTGAAAGCTACATCGAAAACTTCGTCTGGGGAGGACTGCAGCAGACCGACCAGGAACCCTATCCCTACGCTATCTACGGGATCCCTAACTGGAATGTGAATCGCAAGAGCTCAGAGGACAACGAGCATGGCAAGAAGCACATCTGGCGCATCTACGATTACCCGCACATAGTCGCTCTCTACTACTACATGTATCTCGTGGCGCATGACTATCCGGGAATGGTTCATTACCTGGACGCGACCGGCTACCTCGAACGTGCCTATGGTACGGCCCTGGCGTTCTTCACGGTGCCGATGGAGATCTTGAAATGGTCGGCTTACGAGACTGGAACATACAATGAAGTAGTCATCCCCGACCTTATCAGAGCACTCGAAGACAATGGCCGCAGAGACCAAGCAGACAAGCTGCGCGCGCATTGGGAGGCGAAGGCGGAATTCTTCATCAATAAGAAACCAGACCTGTATCAGTCAGAGTACCCGTTCGATTCCACCGCATTTGAGTCCACTCATGCCTTGGCAATCTATGCGCACACCCGATTGCAGAATCCTGCTGCGACGAAGTTTCGAGAATCGGTTCAGCCGAGCGACGCGAGCGACTTTCTTGAGGAGCAGATTCGCTTGAACGTTGCCGCTCGAGGGTGGGAACCAGCATACTACTGGCTGGGCAGCGACTACCGCGCCAGCGGCAACACCGCGTATACCCTCAGCTACATGTCACAAATGGGTGGCTGGGCAATCGAAAATTATGCGATCGATTTTGCCAAGAATCCGATTCCCTATCTCCGACTCGGATACCAATCCTATCTGAGCTCCTGGGTGCTGCTGAACTCGGGCACGCCGGAATCCAACTACGGATATTGGTTTCCCGGAAAAGAGAACGACGGAGGCGCCGGGGGCGGCTTCGAACCTCGCCCTTGGGGCCGCGCCTGGTTGGGCAATAAAGAAATGGGCCGCGGATCGTGGTGGTATTCAGGCGAGATCGACCTCGGGTTTACTGGTGCACTGCGGTCTGCTTCGACCATCGTAAGTGACGATCCAATTTTCGGCCTCTACGCCTATGGCGGCGTGGTGAAGCAGACGGGCAAGTCCATCAGCGTGGTCCCGCGCGATGGCGTGCGCAGTCGCTTCGCCTTGGTCCGCGGTGAAACACGTTTTCAAATGAATCTTAGCCGAGATGGATTTGTCAGCGAGCAGCCGATCGTCTTCGACGATTCGCTTGGCCGAATAGCATTCAGCCTCGAGAACCGCTCTCACGATCGACACGAGACCGCCTTGCACATCAAGGGTCTACCACCAGGGTCCTATCGGTTGAGCATCGGTCACAAGGTGACGAAGAAGTTTGTGAGCGACGCTGGTCGAAGCATGATGCTGAACATTGCTATTCCTGCCGACGAGGTGAGTCTCGTGAGCATCCGCCGCGACTGACACCGCCCTAGTTGGATCGGCCGAATCGTGTCAGTCCGGCTCGCGGCAGCACCCGGCAAACCCCAATTGAGAGCGAAAGCCAAAAAGCTGATCAGGACCACCGACTCCGCATTTTTCGCAAAAATAGGGTAAAACCCCTATTTTCCTCCCGACATTGACACCCGTCGAGACTTAAGTCCGGGTGGGTACATTGCACCTTCGATTAGGGAGATTGTCGTTTTTGATTTGAGGTGAGTACAGGCTGACCTACAATCCCTGCCAACCGAGCTGCTCAAGCTCTACGCAGCGCCAAGTCTTTCTCTGGAGCCATTGGGATGACATTTGGGAAATTCTCCATCATAGCCTGCCTAGTGACAGCTACTTTCCCTGCCTATGCCGGGGTGTACGTCACATCGCCCTCCACAGCTACCGTTGCTACCAGCGGGAACGGTACTAGCACTTCTCCGGTCCATTTCGTTGCCACCGGGACATCGCCAGCCTGTTCGAAGGGTGTAGGATCTATGGGAATCTACACCGCTCCAAACACGTTGGCGTACACCGTGGCGGGCACCACTCTCGATACGAGCCTTTCCTTGAGTCCTGGTACCTACAACATCGCCGTTCAGGAGTGGGATAACTGCGGATGGTCATCGAAAGCTCAACTGACGCTAACCGTCAGCAGCCCGCCCGCGACTCCGTCGGGAACCACAACTAGCAAGACCTTCTACGGTATTGAAAGCCAAAAAGGATGGTCAGGGTACGCGCTGCTTCCTCCGAGTTGGGGAATCTGTTCGACGTGCAGTTCGTCCGGGCCGGAGTTGATCTGGTCCTGGACGCAGGGCATCAGTTCTCCTTCGCTCGACGGTCAGGCTACCAAGAGCGCGTATGGCGGCGGAACGAAGCAATGGGGCGATGTGCTGTGGAACAACCACATTGTCGGATCGTTTTCATCCCAAGGGCTTCCGGACTACCAACACACGCTCGTCCCCACTCTCCACAATTTCACCTATGACGTCTATTTCTGGGTGAAGGACGCGAGCGTCTCACAGGCGCTGGAGTTCGACATCAATCAGTTCACGGGTGGCCATTCTTTTATTTGGGGTCACGAGTGCCGAATCGCTGGCGGCCACCAGTGGGATATCTATGACAATGTCAATAAGCAGTGGGTACCCACGGGCATTCCTTGCAATCCGGTGAGCGGTGCGTGGAACCATGTGGTTATCAGCGTTCAAAGAACTTCCGACAATCGGCTGCTGTACAAGACAATCACCCTGAATGGGAAGACGGCGACCCTGAATCACTATGAGAATCCAGGGACGACGAGCTGGAGCGGCGTGACAATCAATTATCAGCTCGACGGAAACCGCTATGGCACTCCCTATAACGTCTACATCGACAAGCTAAATTTCACAATCCAGTAGCTAGGGATTGAACGGCGGGAACTGTCGAATCCTCATCTGCGCAAAAAAAGAGCCGAACCGCGCTAATAAGAAGGTCGGTCCGGCTCTGAGGAGACTGTCGTGCGTTATATGAATGAGTGAATAGCATGGCACGGCGTCGAGTTAACCTTCGATACCCTACATACTGTATTTTTGGACCAAGTGGAGGACAGCTGTTCGAGGCGCAGACGATTTGGACCCAAGAATCGGGGGAGACTCAGCATTTTCTTTGTCTGGATCTTTTCTCAAGACTAAGCCGGGTCCTAGATCCCCGCTACCTCAAATCCTGTATTACGAGGACTTGTGTCTTGCTCGCGGGGTTTGGGGGTGTCGAATTTCCCGGCCCGGAGCGGGCGTCAAGCGGCACATGCCAACTCGCGAGAACAGCCAGTCATTGCTATTGGGCTATTCGCTACTCGCGATTCGCCTCGACGTACCAGCAGCCGAGCTAAACCAGAGATGCAATGCGTTCGAGAATATCAGGTGGCAATGCTCTAGCTTTTCTCGCCACCGAATCGATACATACCCCAACCACAATCATACTCGCCGCTACCTCTCCGGTCTGATCATTCCTCATCTCATGAGCAAAACGGAGCGATTTTTCTTTTCCTTCGAGGAGGGAAGAGCGAATCGTCAGCAAGTCCCCAGAACGCAGTTCGCGCTTGTATTGGATATGCTGTTCGACGGCCACGAGACCAAATCCCTCGTCTCGAAGTCGCAAAGGAGTTGCTCCGATCGAAGCCAAGAGTTGCCACGTGGCCTCGTCGAACTTTCCTACGTACCACATGACGTTCATGTGACCCATATGGTCGCAGTGCCACGGATAGACCACGCCACGGTAGGTAATCATCGATTCGGGCATGTTTAAGGTTACACGTTCCAGTCTGAATGCGTGGACCATGATTCCAGATTTCATCCCTTTCCCTCTAAGTACGAGGTACGGGGCACCTAAGGAAGAACAAGCTTGCCCAAGTTCCATCCCCACAGTGGCTTTCGGTGGCTCGCTCCAGAGAAAACCTCGCAGCTTGGACGACAATCCAACCAAGACACGAAAGGAGGAGTGTCTATGACAAGGACATTCTTGTTCGGTTTGATCCTCCTGGCCTCGGCTGCTTGGGTTCAGGCGCAAAGCCAGTATCCGCAGACCAGCTCCGGTCAAAGCGAAGCGACTGCTTCGGGCCATACGACAGTAGAAGGTTGCCTGCAGGGCTCTGGTGGTACCTACACCTTGACCGATAAGAATGGAACGACCTACCAACTTGAGGGTGATACTTCAAAGTTGACTGCTCACGCAGGGCACGAGGTCCAAATCACAGGATCTACAACCGCCGCAACCTCGACTACCCCCAACCCGACAACCGGAACGGCGACAGCTGGAGGACAGCAACCGATGCTGACCGTGCAAAAGGTCAAGCATATTTCCGAATCCTGCAAATCGGCCACACCAAAGTAGTGCCGGCCTCGAAGAACCGATTGGTTGTTTTTCTTCTTAACAGAGCCGCTTTCCATAGCGGCTCTATTTTCCCTGACAAAATCGAGGCTCGGGTGGGAACGGGCTTTGCCTCCAGGCGGCGATCGTCCGATGGGTGTTTCCAGAGGAAAATGCGGGCTCGAAGCAGAGATTGATTCCAGGTGACGCTAGGCGATGTTGCGGCGCGGGAATGGCCCTGCCGATCTATCCGAGACTATGTCTGCCAATTGCTTGCTTACGAATAGGCGTTTCGCGTGAACCGCTTGTACCGCCTCTCCTAAGCTGCTAGGCACGTCGGTTTTCACCAGGAATCCGCGTGCCCCTACAGCAAAGGCTTCGCGCACAAATAGGGGATTGTCGTGCAACGTCACGAACAAGAGTTCGGTTTTAGGAGCAAATTTCTTGATCAATGGAGCTGCCTGGAACCCGTTAATTTGCGGGAGACTGATGTCCAGCAAAACCACGTCCGGTTGAAGTTCTTGCGCTCTCCGAATCGCGTCAAATCCGTCCGCGGATTCCCATACGACATCGAAGCCCGCCTGCAAGGAAAGCACCGTGCGCACCTGTTTGCGCACAAACTCGTTATCGTCAACGATGAGCACACGAATTGAAGACGAACTATCCCCTGCCAATGTGAGACCCCCGTTCCCGAGAATTGACTTGGCTACTACCGGAGTGATGTTGTAGGACGGTGGCGGCGAAGCTTCCACAAACAAAATGCTGCGAGAATAGTAGGGCGTAGTATGGCGCGGAACAATACCCCCGTAACTGTACAGAGCCTTAGCGCCGCTTCGAAACTGAGAAATAGAAAAACGTACTAGGGAGTGGAATTTTGGGTTTCTGTGCCGCGTGGATTGTCAGCTCTCAGTCGTCCTCTTTGAGCGATTCCTCAAGCGCGAGTGCGGCCTTATAGTGTGATAGAGCCAGGTTTGCGGCGCGGATTTCTGCTTCGATTCGGTTGCGTTCCCCGAGTTCCTCGCTGCGCATACTTCGGTCCACCAAGCGCCGAACCCTGGCCTCAAGTGCTTGACGTGTTCTCGTACGGTTCGATCCACCATGCGTCAAGCCCGACAGCAGAGTACGAAAACTGGAGGGGTCATGAGAATACAGTAATTTCTCGATTACTTACCGCCGGCTAGTCTCGGTGTGAATCCAAGAAGCACAAGCCTCTACGCAGCAGCTTTTTTGGACGCATCTTGATCCGGAGAGTTGGCATGCGGAGAATCTGGAACAGGAAGTCTGGCAGCCACCGTCGTGCCCTTCGAATCGGACGTTATTTCCAGGTCACCGCCCAGTTGACGCACTCGTTCCCTCATCCCCCGGATACCAACTCCGGGTGTTCCCACCGAAGCCAGCATCGCAATCTTTTCTTGAGGAATGCCGGTTCCGTGGTCTTGCACTTCGACAAGCACTCGTTCATGGATGCGCCGGCAACGAATTTGTGCAACCAGACTTCCCGAATGGCGATGAATGTTGGTGAGGCTCTCTTGGACGATGCGAAACATCGCTGTCTCTACATCCCGTGGCAGCCTCCCGAAGTCATCCGGGCAATCGAGTTCGACTTTGATGTGGCTCCGTTGAGCAAATCCGTCAATATACCAGCGAATCGCCGAAGCTAGCCCAGCCTCGTCGAGAAGCGGGGGGTGAAGAAGATGAGAAATTGTGCGCACCTCTTTGCTCATCTCCTGAATGAGATTTTCGCTATCCGAGAGGACGGCAGCGGCCTTGGTCAGACGTTCAATTTCAGCGCGCACAGTCGACATATTCAGACTGAGGCCAACTAGCAGCTGGCCAACGCTATCGTGCAATTCACGGGCGATGCGCCGCCTCTCCTCGTCTTGCATCTGGAGCAGACGCGCCGAGAGGTCACGCAGATTGCTGTTGGCCAAATCTAGCTGCGAAGTCCGCTCCCTCACCTGGAGTTCGAGTTCGGCTTGTCCCCTCTTCAAACTCAAGTTGATCCGTCGCTGGGTTTCTCCCATAACTAGAACTGCACTTGACGTCAAAACAAAAACCAACAAGGTGACGAGCTGTCTCAGGCTGGGCGCATGATAGGCAAATGGTTGCGAGTAAAACCAAAACTGAATCGCAACCACGATACTCACCGCGAAGATTGCAGGTCTCGTACCCATGTACCAAGCAGAAAATGCGACGATGGCGGAGGCAAGAATGTATTCCATGGCTTCTGCCTGGACGCTTTTCCACGCGTGAACGGGAAGCAGAACGGACAATGTCATTAACGCCACGAGTGCATAGCGCTTTAGGTTTGTCGCCATGGCCGCAATGCCGGGTTTCATCTCTCCCACCGCATTCTATCTTCGGTCCAAATCGGACCAACCAGCTACATTGTAGGCCCTATTACGAGCCGCCATGCATCCATTCGAGTGCCCATGTACCGCCGAGTAGTAGAGAGGTATCTGCCTGTCCGCGATGGCTCGAAACAGGGCCATAGTCCCACTTTTTGGCAATTGTGCAGTCTGGCGGCTTTCTGAAGAATAAGTGCAAGTACGACGGAACGATTTTCTGCAAAACACCCTATCGCAACTGCACCGTGGGGTTTCTTCCGGCAAACGGTTCTGCGACGCTCTCCCTCAACCGGCCAGGTTAGATCCAGATGAGTCCTGTGGCGGTTCCGATTGCATGCAGGTTTGTGCTCCAACACGCCCCGCAAATTCGCGGTCTGCACATCCTCAAGCAATAAGGGTGGGGATGAGTTGATCGACGGCGTACAATCTTTTTCCGCGTGTCCAAAACGGATACGCAGGTGGAGTAGGCACAGACATCATGAGAGATAGAGGAACCTCCAGGCGTGAGTATTTGAAGTTCATGGCGGCAAGCGCGGGATTAGCCACAGCGGCGCCGCTGGCGTTTTCGCAAGCAGGTCAGCCGAAGACAGAACAGTCGCCTGGCCCGCCACCGCGACATGAGCAGCGAATCCAGTGGTGGCAAGCAGCCAAATTTGGCATGTTCATCCATTGGGGGCTGTACAGCCTGATCGGTCGCCATGAGTGGGCGATGGAGATGGAAGGCATTCCGGTTCGGCAATATGAAGTTCTCGCCAAGCATTTCAATCCAAAGCCAAATGCAGCGCGGGATTGGGCGCGATTGGCAAAAGCGGCGGGTCAAAAGTATATGGTGATGACCACCAAGCACCACGAGGGGTTTTGCAACTTCGATACGAAGCTGACCGACTACTGTGCTCCGAAGCAGGCTGCAGGCCGCGATTTGGTGCGTGAGTTTGTCGAAGCTGCCCGCTCGGAGGGTTTGCGCGTGGGTTTCTATTACTCCCTCATGGACTGGCACCATCCCGACGGTTCGAAATGCGCCACCGATGAAGCTGCTCGCGGGCGTTTCGTTGCCTATACCCATGGTCTGATCCGTGAGCTCATGACGAACTATGGCAAGATCGACATCCTCTGGTACGACGTTGATTGGCCGCTCACGCCTGAGCAGTGGGATTCGCAAAAGATGAACGACATGGTTTTCGACCTCCAGCCTGACATCATCGTGAATAATCGCAACGGGCTGCCCGGTGATTTCTCCACACCAGAGCAGGAAATCCGCGCTGCAGACAGGGGCCGAGCATGGGAGGCATGCATGACCTTGAATGACAGTTGGGGATACCACAAGGCAGACGACAATTGGAAGTCTCCGAAGACGGTAGTGGACAACCTGATCACATGTGCCCACGGGGGAGGCAACTACTTACTGAACATCGGCCCGAAACCAGACGGTTCAATCCCGGAAGAATCCTCGGAAATTCTGCAAGCCGTGGGGAAATGGACGAACGCAAATGGTTCCGCGATCTATGGAACGGAGCGATGTGACTTGCACGGGCACGTTTATGCTGGCTTTACGCAACGCGGAAATACCGTCTACGCTCACGTGAACAAGTGGCCCGGAGACACTCCTGCCGAGCAATGGCTCACTTTTTATCAGCCGTCCTCGGTTATCTCTTTTGGCGGTTTTCGAACGAAGGTGAAGTCAGTGCGCACTCTGGTGGGGGACAAGCCCCTCACATTTGCCCAGGATGACCTCTGCCTGCGGATCACGGGGTTGCCGGTGTCTGCTCCCGATGAACCTGCAACTGTCCTCGTCATTGATTGCGACGGTCCGCCAGTCATGGACCGGGATTACGTTAGAAGGAATAGACCTCGCTTCAAGGTTGGAGTGAGTTAAAGCATCCGACCAAGTTGGCAGCTGATTCAAGCGCGCCAGCGTTTTCGCTCGGCTAGGGCCATGGATCACAGGAGAGGCTATACCAGGTTCGATTCAACGCAATCTTTACCATTCAGCGAGGGTCGTATGAAGAAACGCAACCTTATTGTTGTCTCGCTCGCCTTGTCCTATGGTCTGACCTGCCATCTATTGGGACAAAAATATGAGCCCACGTGGGAGTCGGTGGACAAACGCCCCACGCCCGCGTGGTTCAGCGACGCGAAGTTTGGAATCTTCATTCACTGGGGCACTTATTCGGTCCCAGCCTATGCTCCGGTAATCCCCGGCAAGCTTGCCTATGCCGAGTGGTACTGGCATGCCCTGACGAATGGACGAACCAATCCCAAGGCAGACGAGCTTGAGAAGGGTACGTGGGCTTTCCACCAAAGGGTTTATGGGAGTGATTTCCACTACCAGAACTTTGCTACTCAGTTCAAGGCTGAATTGTTCGATCCCGACCACTGGGCTGAAGTGCTCGCTGGTTCCGGCGCCAAGTACGTTGTGCTCACTTCCAAGCATCATGAGGGCTTCGCCTTGTGGCCTAGCAAGGAAGCCTCGCTGACCTGGGGACGACCGTGGAATGCAGTTGAAATTGGACCGAGGCGCGATCTGCTGGGCGACCTATCCGAAGCTGTCCGCCGCAAAGGTGTGCGCATGGGCTATTACTATTCGTTGTATGAGTGGTACAACCCGCTCTGGCTTTACAACAAACCGCGCTATGTCCAGGAGCACATGTTCCCTCAGTTTAAAGACCTGGTCACTCACTACAAGCCCTCGATCATCTTCAGCGACGGCGAGTGGGAGATGACATCGGCCGAGTGGCATAGTCCGGAGCTGCTTGCGTGGTTGTTTAATGATTCTCCCGTAAAAGACGAGGTCGTTATCAATGACCGCTGGGGCAGCGATACCCGACATAAGCACGGAGGTTATTGGACGACGGAATACACCGCCGGCATGAGCGGAAGTGATCATGCCTGGGAAGAAAGCCGTGGAATGGGGGTGAGCTACGGCTACAACCGCGCCGAGGACCTGAATGTGTATCACTCGGGCAGGGAACTGATCTTTATTCTTGTAGATACCGTCAGCAGGGGAGGCAACCTGTTGCTCGACATAGGGCCGAGAGGCGATGGCGCGATTCCAGTCATCATGGAACAACGGCTGAGGGAAATAGGCGACTGGCTGAAAATCAACGGGGAAAGTATCTACGCCACCAGGCCTTGGAAAAGCACGCGTCAGTGGACAGCTGGCGACATTCCGAAGGTTGAATATAACAAGGAATACTCGTCGGCTTATGACGTCACTCAGTTGATCGGGAAACCCGCCGCTGGGAAGGCATCCATCGAGGCATTTTTTACGAGCAAAGACAACAGCCTCTACGCCATTCTGCCGCGCTGGTTTGCGCACAATTTGGTTATCAAGGATGTCGACAGCGCCAAGTCCGTCAGTTTGCTCGGTTCAGCGGCAGCACTCAAGTACAGGCCAACGAAGGGGGGCTTAAGCATAGAACTTCCCGACTTGCCGGAGGAGCTTCGCTCGCAACCTGCGTGGGTCGTGAAGATTACTCGCTGATCGGGTGAACCCGGGGACTCGCGCAGCGGCGGTGAAACTGCACGCCAGCATGTTCCCTGATGGGAATTCAACTTCACCGAGCTCTGGTTCAATTATAATTTCCGGCTCGTTGGTCGAACCCCGACTGCAACCGTCCGAGATAGCGTGAGTGAAAAACATCTTCAAAACTGCGAGGACCTAGGTTGATCTTCAGAATCCAACTAATCCTGCGTGGAACCGCATTGCTCTTATGTGTGACAGTTCTCGCCTGTGGGCATGGGAAGGTTCGTTCGGTCGAGTCGGACCCTATTAGGGCGGCGCAGATAAGAGGAGGAGAAGAACCCGGCCTTGGGCTCGATAAGTTCTTCTTACACGACGAGTGCACTGGTGAATACCCGCCTCAGCCAGACACTTGTCTTCATGCTCAGCGGCACGAGCACTCATTCCAGTTTGGCGGGAAAGCCGGATCCGTTTACGAGGTGGACCTGCGCATCCGTGGAATTTTCGAGCCAACCACCATCACCGGTGGCGATACGCCTGATGCTGGGCACCCTTATTTTAAGGTCGGCGGCACGGTCGGGACTCTGGATTGGTCGCAATGGAGGATCGAGGTGTCTGAACCCCGGCAGACCTACTGGCTGAATCATTATCCCTCGGTTGGGCACAAGATTTATAAAGAGGACTTCGAGGCCTCAATCGTGGTGGCCGCCGGGGCAACGGTTGTCATCGGGGTCAATGACGGAAATGATCGGCAGATCGACAATGGGAAAACAGGCCCGGATCGTAAGCAGATACTGGACGGCGTTACGGATCGACCTCTCTCGGGACAAATGTTGCGCATTGACGTGGTACGCGTGAAAAGCAGACAAGGGCCTGGCTAGTCTGTATCGTCAATTCTTGGATCCGCGGCGCTCGTCAATCCGCCCCCCTTTTCCCAGGCCCTGGATCTCCTGGAGCGTCCAAGATCCTGGGACTTTTCTTGGCCTGACGATTTGACGGGGGTTTCGGTGTGTCCCCCGTGTGAACCCGCGCTTTAGGAATAGCTCGCAGAACCCTACGGTTGAAAACGCCCTTTGTGAGGAACCGATCTTCCATGAAGTCGAGATGTTTTTGGTGCCTGATCGGCTCGATAGTTCTAATCGGAATCAGTGCCTTACAAGGCCAACCGGGTTCTGATTACTGGGAAATTCGCCGGCAAGCGATTGAAAGCTACCAAAAAAAAGATTATCGGGCTGCGCTCGAGAAGCTTCTCGAATCAGATCGGCGGGTCCCAGGAAATCCGGACACCATTTTTAGACTAGCCACGGTTCATTGTAGGTTGGGACAGTATCAGGCCGGGATGCAGCAGTTGCAGAGGCTGCTCCGAATGCGCACCTATTTCGACTTGAAGCAAGAACCGGCGTTTGCAGGGCTAAGTAAATCTGTCCAGTTTCGGTACCTCCTGACAGAAATGGAAAACCTAAGAACCGCCAAAGCCTTTCGGGCAAGAACGGCGTTCCGCATTGCTGATCCGAGCTTTCTTCCCGAGGGGATCGCATATGACCCCAAGACCGGCAGCCTGTTCTTGGCCAGTGTGCATCGCCGCAAGATCGTTCGCTTTGACAGAGAGGGCCGGCTGACGGATTTCCTCTCGGCGGGCCAGAACGGTATCTGGAGCATCAGTGGTATCGGTGTGGACAGTGTCCGTCGAGTGCTATGGGCCTGCAGCAACCGTTTCGAAGGCAGCGAGGGGTATGTTACAGGTATGGAGAAGCAGGCCGCGCTCTTTGCGTTCGAATTGGATACGGCCGCTCTGAATCGGCGCTATCCAATCCAGGGGCTCGGGGACAATCATTTTTGTGATGGGCTTACTCTCGCTTCGGACGGAACCGTGTATGTCGCCGATTCCGCTGGCCTTACGGTCTACGAAAGAAAGCTTGGGGAGAGCAATCTGCGTGTGCTCCTGGGCCCCGAGTCCGGAATTTCGCCGCAAGGCCTTGCGTTATCTCGGGATGGTCGAGCCTTGTTCGTGTCGGATTACATGAGCGGTCTGTACTTGATAAACCTCAAGAACAGACAAATTTCCCGGGTGCAAGAAGATCCACCCGATTCGCTCGCCGGGATCGACGGACTGGTCGCCTACGGAAAGAACCTCATCGCGATTCAAAATGGTATTCAACCGAATCGAGTGGTCATGTTGACAATGAGCGAGGATGGCTTGGCGGTGAGAGCCGTGAAGGTGCTGGAAATCAACCACCCGCTCTTTGGGGAACCCACGCTGGGTACGGTGGTGAATCACTCTCTATTTTTTGTTGCCAACAATCCGATTGAGCAATTCCTCAGCGTTCACAGTGCCACTGGGTTCCCAGAACCGGTGGTGTTGCGGCGAGACCTGAGGTAAAGTCACCTACGGCAATTGGCAGCAACTGCGGGTCTCCCCTTGTCGAAGATGTGTCAGATAAGCAGTCTGCCCCTCAGCAGGTCCTAGGGCGATATCCCAGAGCACCAAGAATCATCACGCTGGCTCATTTTCTCTTAGAGGCTTGCTGAACCGCCTGTGACTTCATCTATTCCAGGGTCTTGCCACACGCTTTCTCCTGCAACAAACCATCGCTGGCTTGAACCACTGGTGTCTCGCACCACGGTCGCCCAGACCAACCGGCTGGGATCGCGATCAAAGGTCAGAATCGGCGTAGACAATCGCACATCCGGCCCCGCTTTTTCCCTCACGCGCCCTTCGACAACGCTTGGATCAAGCCAATCCGCTGCGTTCGGACAGCGATTCAACTCTGTTTCTCTGCGAAGAAAAATCGAGAAGCGTTGCAAGGTATATTGAGGGGAAAACTGCGCCCAGGCTACGAGTTTTGCTCCAATGGTCAGCGGTACAACCCACGAATGTAAGCCGCCCGACCAGTCGCGGACCGCCACTGCACTGCCTACCACGGCGTCACTGCCCCCCGGGATCTGCAAGGAACCTCGTTCCCACAGCTCCTGTGCGACCCGCTCCACGTGGGCTTGCTGGTCGTCTTTCTTCACTCTTAGATTGTAGTCACATGCGCGGTAAACGCACGCCGGTAAGTCTGGGTGTCGAAGTTCTCCCATCGCGTGATGACCCCTGAGTTTGGTGGCCAGGGATCGTAGACGAGAAGTCCGCGAAAACCGATGCGTCCCAAGATCAGCAACAAGGACTCCGTATAGCCCGCAACGGTTCGGGAATGCCCGGGAATAAAGCTGATCAGCGGACGGTTGGCGCGAATCTCATCGCAATAGGTTCCGAAAGGTGGTGTTGTCAGCATCGTCGCCGTCAGGGCGCCACTAGACATTGTATTCAAGGCGACTGCCACGTCGTTATCCCGCGCATACGGCAATCCGGTTGGATTTTGCAGAGTGCCGAGTCCGAGTTGCGTTGCGATTCGTGACTGGGTGTATTCGTAGCGATAAAAGTCGAGCACCATCTGAGTGCTGGCTGCAACGCACCACACGCTCGTTTCTTGCCCCCGGAGTTCATAGCAGGTGTGATGATCAGCTTGACGCGTTGAATAGTGAAGTTCTTCGGTGTCCGTCAACCGAATAACGGTAATTCGGGATGTAAGCCGTGTTGCTGAGATTATCGAGGTGTCGAAATCACGCAGCTCGGAGCCGCGAAGGTGTTCCAGTCTCTCGGCGAAACGCTCCTGGTTTTCCCTCTTGCGATCCTGCGGCATTTCATCGATCAGCGACCACCGCTCGAAATTTCCCGGTTCCATCGGCTTGCGCTCCTTGAGGCTCGATGGAGGCACTTCCATCCAACTCTTGAGCTCAAGCATGCTAGCTTCTTTGCCTTTGTAAAAGAACGCCACGGCCACTTTGGGATAGCTGTAAGCCACGAAGCGAATTTCATCGTAGGGAACAGAAGCTTTGGATCCTCTGTGACGGCGTATTAACGCCTCTCGGGCCTCCCCCACGAGTGACTGTTCATTCCAGACCGCTTCGGGAGCCACCGCCAAAAGCGGGGCACCAAAGACCGTGTGTGCCGCAACGTCAGCATAACCAGCGTGAGAGCCTGTTGCCCCTATGATCGGGATACGATAGAAGAGCAATTCTCCATTTACATCAAAGATGGGGGTACCAGCCTCGAGATGGGCGCCTTCAAATTCTGCTCGCGGAAGCACCCTTGAATAGTTCAGTAGATTGAGTTCAAGTCCGCCAATCCTAAGAACATCAGAGTGCTTGAGTTGCTCTTCCATGGATCATCTCCTATGTCCAGTAGTGAACCCCAACGGCGAAACGTTTCTCTTTTTTCCTCCCTTGCGGCGTTACATTGGCCTTCCATTCAACATGTGGTACTGAGTGGACGCAAGTACTGGGAATCTCCAAAGATTTCCATAAACGCAGGAAAGACGCGCGAGCAGCAAGGTGAGTCGTATTCCCGACGCCTCTCCCTAAATGTCGTAACTGCATTCCGCCCATGGACCCATGAGCCGCGCGTAGTTGTGAGAGCCTCGTTCGGCCAATTCCTCTTGTAAATTATTCTTTGACAAGTCCGATTGCAGACGAAGGAATCCTACCTACGGGACGCAGGTGTTGCGTCTTTGGGCAAGATTATCGGGCGATGTTGAAAAGGAAACAACACTCCTTCAAGAATGAGGTTCTGGCAATGATCGCTGGAATGCAGGCGGGTACAGTTCGCGAACTACGGCGTGCGTTCGACGAGGGACGTCTGTCCCTCTTCTTAGGGGCTGGCTGTTCTGTCGCGAGCGGTCTCCCAACCTGGGACCGCTTGGTGACGCAACTGTACGTCAATGGTATCGCACGTAAGTTGGGTCGACATCTTCGCGTCCCAGGGCTCGTTCCCGCAGTTGGACGCTGGGCATTTGGGCGTCAGATCGTTCCCCTCGAGGTTGCTGCACGAGGACTCCGGCGATACTACGAAAGCGACGCTACCTTTGTAGAGATGGTGAGGATCATGCTGTACGGGATGAGTGGGTTGCAGCAGTGGTCCCGCCCTCGCTCTGCCGACGTTCGAAAACTTCTTCGGAAAAATCGTACGCTTCATGCCATCGCGGGCTTGTGCCGACAAAGTATCCCGAACAAGCGGGGGGTACAGGCTGTCATCACGTACAACTACGATGACCTGCTCGAGTGGATGCTGGACCGGCGGCGCTTCCAGTCAGTGTGGAGGGCCTCGACCCTTCGGCCACGGCTTATGCCGATCTACCATGTCCATGGCTTCGTGCCGCTGCGCGAGGGCAGGGAGTCGCTCCTCGACGAGATCGTCTTGTCTGAAGACCAATACAACCGGGCTGCGCAGGATCCGTACACTTGGCAAAATCTGGTGCAAATGCAGGCATTGTCTGAAACCATCAGCGTGATGGTCGGGCTATCGCTAACGGACCGGAACCTTCGTAGGATTCTCGACAACCTGCGGGCGATGCCGCGTCGGAACCGAAGCTACGCCCTGCTGAAGCGCCCACCTGCTTGGGACATAGGCAACGAAGAAGTTGCTGCCATCCTGAAGGAGATGAAAGAACGCGTGCGGACGGGATTTGAGTTTGGCTATGACGAGCAGGCGGTTGCGTTGCTGGATCGGCCAGCCGTCCACGAGCGGATCGTGAGCACGATCCGCGATCTCCAGAGTCTCGATCTGAGACGCCAAGAGGAAACGGTTATGGAATTAGGTGTCACTGTGATCTGGTACGAAAGCCATGAGGATGTCGCGAAGATACTCGGGTCGATAGTTCCGCGCGGTCTCTAAGACGCGTCCGGACGAGCACAACGGCCCTCAAACATCATGAACGCATTTACGCTGTATAAGTACCGAGTCATCAATGACCGGGCTCTTTACGCCCTCCGATCGGGACAGATGTGGTTTTCCCGGCCTATTAAGCTCAATGACACGTTGGAAGTTCCCGCCAGTCTTCATGACTTTGCGTCCCCGGGGGGAACCACCAAGGTGCTAAGGCTGGCGGATTTGTATGTGAAGTGATCGGTCACTTATATGCAATGGCGGCGCTCGATGGTCCGGCCAGATGCAACACCTCGAACCGCGTGAAGCCCACCTCAGTGCACCATCGACGAAAATCTCCTCCACAATAATCAAACGCATCGCCGAATTCGATTAGCATGTTCAGGGACATAAGCAGACCAAAGAGGTTCTCACGTCGAGCATCGTCGATAAGCGCTTCAATGGCGACGAGTGCCCCACCCGGCGGAAGAGCGTCGTAAGCCGAGCGGATCAAGTGCATTTTCTTTTCCAGATTCCAGTCGTGCAGGATCATGCCCATGGTGATGATGTCGGCTTTGGGCAGCGGGTCTTTGAAGAAGTCCCCGGATGCGATACTGATGCGGTCTGTGAGTGCGGCTGCTGCAATGTGCTTTCTCGCGATAGGCTCTACTGGTGGCAGGTCGAAAGAAGTGCAGCGTAGATGGGGATGCTTCTTCGCCACTTCAATTGATAGCAGGCCGGTCGCCCCGCCGACATCGCATAGAGTCTTAAATCTTGAAAAGTCGAATTTAGCGGCAAAGGCTTCAAAATTGATCCGCGAGAGCCCGGTCATTGCGCCCATGAACTGCTCAAGCTTGGGGAGTTCTGCATAGAGCTCCTCGAAAATCCCCTTTTGACCGTGCTTGGTTTCATTCTGAGGCCGTCCTGTACGCAGGGCCTCCGGCAGGTCGTGCCAGAACTTGAAAAGGCGCTCGTTCAGCATCACTAACCAACCACCAACGTACCGGGGGCTCTCTTGAACCAGGTAGAGTGTTGAGGCCGGTGTGTTGAAATACTTCGCCGCCGCCCCGTCCCCTTCGCGGTCGAGGAACCGCATGGCCACCAGTGCGTCGAAAAAATCGCTGGTGCCGCGTGGATGCAGGCCGAGTTCCACCCCTAATTCTTCTCCGCTCATGCGCCTATCGCTCAGCTTCGTGAACACGCCAATCTCGACCGCGGTGAGTAGGACCTTTGAAGACCAGAAGGCAAAAGCAGTCTGAAGAATTGGGCTGGGATCAAGCTCCGGCCCCGCAGGCGGCATCGGTTGAACATCGGGCATGGACGGGGTTCCCTCCCGCGCAGGCTCTTAGCTTGCGCGAATTTAGCGGAATTTTACACTGTGCTTAGCGCGTTCCGCTCACGCCCATAGGTTATTGGATTTCATAGGGCGGGAGGTTTCGTGTCCCAGGTGCGAGAGCCTGTGGAACCAAATATGGCTGAGACTTTCTTAAGCTGGGGGCTCCTTACCGGCGCAAGCCTTTGCGCTCCCAAGTCGGCTGCCCAGACTGCGGCTATTTTCGCGCAGAATACTTTCTGTATCCCGGACCGCGCAACGCTCTCCCGGGCCGTTGCTCGGTAAGCTTGCCATCGAGGATCACAGGCTTGCCATTTACGAAAACGTCCTTGGCACCAACCGAGTAGTGGAGCGGATCGTCGTAAGTCGCGGTGTCTTGGATTTTTGTCGTATCAAAGATCACAATGTCCGCAAACATTCCTGGTCTCAGGGTTCCACGGTCTGTGAGTCGAACCCGGCTGGCAGCCTGAGACGTCATCTTTCGGATCGCTTCTTCGAGCCCCATAGCATGTTGATTGCGGACGTACTCGGCCAGAATGTGTGTGAAAGTTCCGAACGCCCTGGGATGGGCTTTCGTCGCGCTCAATGGGCCGTCTTCGGCTTGGGCGGGTGAGTCAGATCCGAAGGTGACAAGCGGATTGGAAACGGCGGCACCAACATCGTCGGTACCCATGATTGCAATCACGACTTGGCTGTTACCGTGATCCGCTACCGCAATATCCATCGCCGCATCTTTGGGGTCTTTGGCCATTTCACGGCCAATCTCCTCGAAGTTCATGCCTTCATATTTGCGCAGTTCGGGATTGAGTACCTGGATGAGCGAAACGCCCCTCGCTCCGCCGGAGCCTAGCCACTGGTTTTCCCAAATCTCGCTTGGCTCATCCATTTCCTTTTTGGCGCGGTCCCGCTGGGCGGGATCCTTCAGCCGCTCAATCATTTTCTCGGTGCCTCCCTCGGAAACCCAGCTGGGGAAGCAGGCGACCAAGCCATTGGAGGCTCGATCGTACGGGTAGACGCTGGCGGCGACATCGATACCGCGTGCACGCGCTTGCTCGATGCGATGAAGCACCTCGGGCATCTTCCCAAAATTCTCATGGTATGCGGTTTTCAAGTGCCAGATGGTTGTCGAAATGCTCGCACTTTGGGCGATGGCGAAGACTTCATCGAGCGAAGAGAAGATTCTGTCCGATTCCGAGCGCTGATGCGTAAAGTAGACTCCGCCGTAAGTGCGCGCGACTTTGGCGAGCTCAATGATCTCGTCGGTTGATGCGAATGAGTCCGGCACATATTGCAAGGCAGTGCTCAGACCGTAGGCGCCTTCCTTCATGGCTTGAGCGACCAAGTGCCGCATTTGCCCCATCTCGGCCGCTGTTGCCGGACGATCTTTTTTCCCTACGACGTAGGTGCGAACACCGCCTGCACCCACAAAGGTACCGAGGTTTATGGCGGGATGGGCGCGGTCCAGCCGATTGAGATATTCATCCAGTGAGCGCCAATCCAGCTTCACGCCGTATTTCCTCGCGTTATCCTCCAGGTCAGCGATTAGCCGATCATTCAATGGTGCGATCGATGTTCCCTCGCCTGTAATTTCCGTAGTCACGCCTTGCGTAATTTTGCTCGTGGCACGATTGTCGACGAGCAGATTGAACTCCGATTGGCCTTGAACGTCGATGAAGCCCGGGGACACTGCAAGACCTGAGGCATTAATTCTTCTTTTGGCCACCGCATTCCGCAAATCGCCAATTGCGACGATGCGATCACCGGAAAGTGCGATGTCGGCAACAAACCAGGGCGCGCCCGTCCCATCGACAATTCGCCCTCCGCTGATGATGAAGTCGTACCTGATTTTCTGTGCGGAAACAGAGACAGCGCTAAGCAAGATTGCGATCGCTGCGAGGAGGCACCACAAATGGATCAGTCGGTTGGTCCTATCGTTTTCCCTAGGCTTGCGGATAGAATCCACCAGCAGTGCGCGGACTCCCCTACCAAACATACGGTTGTACACCCGCACGGCCAAACCAGACTTCCAACCCAGCTTTCGGATGCAGTCTTCAGAAGAGGAGTTTGGAAGCCCGCCGACGATCAAAGATCCACGTCTACGCCTCTTGGTTATAGAGGTGTGTATTTGGCAAAATGGCTTCGCTTGCTGCGCCACAACAAACTGCTCGCCGCCGACGCCCTGACCCAGGTCAAGGTACCGTGAGTCGTTGATCCGGATGGGACGTCTGCGCGATGTGGCGTTGGCCGGTTCTTGAATTCTTATTGGGCGCATCAGCGAACGTGGCAGAATGTCGCTTTCGAAGCACGATCCAGCGATTCGTCAACGACGGTCTCACAATTTATCATTTTGTGCAACCGAGCTGATCTCAATCGCTCCGTCCTTGCGTGACAGATTGCTGACCTATGTCTAAGACGATGAAAACGGTTGCAGTGACCCTAGCTATCGCAGCCTGGTGGAGCTTCGGACCACTGGCACGGACGCAAGCCCAAACTAACGATCCAAAAAGCGTTGACGATAAGCAACAGGTGCTCTGGGACAAGCTGGCTTCAGAGATTCGCGAGATCGACCACAAGCTCGACGGCGTCATGGGCGTGGCCATTGAGGACCTCACGACTGGGCACAACTTCCTTCTTCATGAAGACGAAGTTTTTCCCCAGGCGAGCTCTATCAAGATCGCAGTGCTGGCAGAGCTTTACCATCAGGCGCAGCTTTCTGCCGAGGGGGCTTCCGGCAAAGCCAAGTTAACGGACCCGTATACCGTCGAAGCGAAAGACTTCGTGCAGGACAGCGACATTATGCTCGGGCTGACACCCGGAGTGACGCGCGTCACGAACCGCGATCTGGCAACGATGATGGTAGCGGTCAGCGACAACTCCGCGACCAATGTGCTCATCGACCGAGTGGGCATGAAGAACGTGAATGCGTTGCTGGATAGCTTCGGTCTTAGACATACCTGCTTATGCCGGAAAATGATGGACCTAAAAGCTGCTAGCGAAGGGCGGGAGAACGTCTCTACGCCCCGCGAAATGATGATGCTGCTGGACCAAATCTATCGTGGCAAGGTTTTGGGGAAAGAAATGACCGATGATTTTTTGAAGGTGCTCAGCACCCACAAGAGCAGCGCAATCTCGCGTGACCTACCGGAAGGAGTACGGAGTGCGGATAAGCCTGGGGAATTGGAAGGCGTACGTACAGACTCCGGAATTGTCTTCGCCGAGAATCGGCCATACCTGATTTCAGTCATGACCACCTACTTACATAATGAGCAGGCTGGCGAAGAAGCGATTGCGCGAATCTCGATGGCGGCTTACAGCATGTTTGACCGGATGGGCCGAGCTTCAGAATATGGACGCGTGGTCTCGAAAAGCAACGGCGGTAAGGCGCGCTAGCAGCCTAGGCCAGCTTCGAAACCATTGCTCGAGGATACCTCCGCTAGAGCAACGTTCTTCCTCCGTACGAGTTAGGCGCCTTGTGTATCAAAAACAACCTCCCCTAGAGAGACTGACATTCTCTTCAGGTGACATCGCTGTCTGAGGCAGGAAAACGCAAAACCGTGCGCTTTAAGCCCGATTCCGTTCCCTTTTTTGCGCTTTTCGCTCGTGTTCTGAGCGATCCTTACTCTCGGGTTACAGGCCAAAAGTTCGGTACGAAGAACCTCGGTTCCAGTGGCCACAGAACTGGAGATGGGATCGCTTTCTTCTTTCACGATCGCCTCTTCCTTCCCCGTTTGTCAGCTCTTGCCTCCCGCGCCTTTTTGCTTGCTCGACGGACTCGCACTGATTCCTGAGAGAGGTCGCGGGCCTGTTCCCGCAATTGTTTTGCTTGTTGGGCTAGGTTTTGGGCGGTATCTTTCATAGGCTGGACAGCATCGTCGTCGCCTTTGGGCACTGCAATAACCTCGTCCGAAGTTTAGATGCCCGCCCGCTCACCACGGTCAGTTATTAATTGACGTTCGGTGGGAAGGTATGCCCGCATTCCAAGGTAAGACGTTGGGCATGCGCGAGCCAAGCGCCAGAACACGCCAGGAAAGAGTCGCAGTTGAACCGGTCTGTCGCCCTCCTCGCTGCTGTACTTCAATGGAGAGTCACAATCGCAGGGTGAAGCTCCCACAACGTTGCGGCGTTGCCACGATTGTGCTCAAAGTCCTCGAATGCCATCCCCAGGACTTCCACGGATAGGGCCTGTGCAAGTTCGCCACCGTGTTTGGAGTCCAGCCGAAATCCATGTTGCTTCAGCTGCGATTGCAGATTTTGACGAGCGCTGCAATATTCGCTGTCAACAGGCGTTTCCACGATCATCCGCGGAGCCTTCTTATCCGCAGTTTGCGATATCTCCATGGAAATATCGCAGTCCGCTGAATTCACGGCAACGTTCTGGAGAAACGCATTCGCAATGTGAAAAACCTGAAGTTCGCGTCCAGTTCGCGGTGCGTCTGGCGGAATGACGAGATCTTGAGGCCAGGTAAGAATCGAGTCGACGGAGACCTCCTGCGGGACCTCGTTGGGGATGGGCACATGCTTTGCGGAATGCCGATAATCGGCGATGTCTGGCTCAATAGGCAAACACTTGCAGAGATCTTCGGGGTTGGGCTGCAAAGAACCGAAATCTTGGCCGCTGCAGCCAAACGCGGCCAAAGTAGCCAGGATGGTCATGCACGTCAGGTAAGTCCGTCCGGGACTCTTGATTCCGCCATTCATTGGGAACTCAGGGGAAATTTAGATGCCACCGGGAACGCTGACGGAAGCGGCCTTTGTGTACATCTGCTCAGCTGTCGGTGGACGGAGGTTCTCTTCGGAAGCGAGCGAGGCTGCGGCGATGCGGGTCGCTACGGAAAGTTCAAGTTCACTGGTCTGCGAGCCCTCGACGCACAATGCGCACGATGAGCCATACGCCGATGCCAACGATCGCAAGCCCGGCGGCGATCGCCATCGCATCTGCCATGTGCTCAGCTAGTGGGCGATGAGATTGACCGAGCTTGTAAGCGGCCCATGTATAGAGCAGGGCAGCGGTGCCAACCGCTGCAAACCATCGCATCTCTTTCGCCAGGTGAAAAGCAGTTCGAGAAAGCCCCCGCAGCGGCTCAATTGAGAGGTGCCAAGCGAGACACGCACAAAACACTAGATAGGGCCCTACCACGACCAAGCCGGCCAGGAGTAGACCTCCGATCAGGAAGCCGACGAAGATCTCAATTCCTACGATTACACTTCTCATTCATTCAAAACCCTACCCTCTGCTGGCGATATCGGCAAGGTCAATCTTCTGCCCCGCCGCTTGCTGAGCAACGATTGGAGGGTGCTCAGAAAATCGATGGCCCAATGGGCGTGTTCCCGCAACTGCAATTGGGCAGACTAAGCAGCGGTGACGAACCAACGCGCTCAGTTGGGTTAGGTCATCGGATGGTTCTGATACAATGCCAACTTTTATGGGCATTGCGGGGAAAGTGCGGGCTGCTGCAAGGCTCGCGAGTAGTCCGGTGGTCGGCTATTGGGAGCGATGGCGATACCGAGGGTTATACGCCTCGCAGCCTCAAAATCTTGATCCCCACACACACCTGGTGGAGGCGGCCCAGTGGATTTGCCGTGCCCAAGATCACGGCTCCGACCGAGGGGTGTCCTACGGCATGCCATTCGGAGGTGATTTTCTCCCCAGCTACCCCGAAACTACCGGCTATATTATTTGTACCTTTCTGAAGTTGGCGCGCTACTTCGACGACGAGAGCTATTTTCAGCGAGCCGTTGAGATGGGCAACTGGGAAACCGAAATCCAGATGGGCTGCGGCGCTGTAATGGGCGGCATGTTCAATACGAATCCTACCCCTGCCGTTTTCAATACCGGCATGGTACTGCTCGGATGGGCGGAACTATACCGTCAGACTCGCGCGGAAGTCTATCGCACCGCAGGCGAACGTGCTGCCCGTTGGCTGCTCGCCATGCAGGAGTCGACCGGAGAATGGTTGCGTGGAAACTCGCAATTCGCTCGATCGACGACGACCGTCTATAACGTGAAAGCGGCGTGGGGTTTGGCTGAGATGGGAGTCGCCCTAGATGAGCCGGCATTCGTAAATGCTGCGGTCCGTAACGCAGAATATGTCTTGCGTAAACAAACGGCCAACGGCTGGTTTCAGGATTGTTGCCTGGAGGACGCAACACGCCCCTTGCTTCACACTGTCGCCTACACCATGCAAGGCCTTGTTGGCATTGGCAAATTGACGGGCCGGCAGGATTTTATCGATGGAGCTGTGCGAACGGCGAACGCGCTGCTTGATTTAATGGACGACCATGGTTTCATTCCAGGCAGGATCGACGCCAGTTTTCGCCCGGCCGCACAGTGGTGCTGCCTTACCGGGACGGCACAGACCTCAATCGTTTGGTCGCAGTTAGCTATGTTACTGGGACTGCAAGCGTTCGCCGATGCCGCTGACCTTGCCAACCGCTATCTAATGGGCCACCACGATATTACTAGCCCGAACCCCGCGATTCGCGGAGGTCTACCCGGCTCGTGGCCAACTTGGGGAGACTATGGGCGTTTCAAAGTGCTGAATTGGGCGACCAAGTTCTTCGTTGACGCCTTGGTACTGCGCACCATACCTAAGTCTTCTAAGCTCGCGGCATGACAGCTCCATCCAATAACCCCTAAGCAAGCTTGAAATCATCTGGGAGATGACCCTCAATGACTGTCGAAGAATTCTACCGGCTCCTTTTCTGCCCGGCCTGCAAGGGAGATCTCACCCTGCAAAATGCCGCAACTCAGTTTTATTGCTCGGCCTGCTCTTACACATTTCCAATCATTGACGGTATTCCAGTCCTCATGCCTTGCAACGTCGTGGAGAACATGGATCGACTCTTCGGTCGCTACTGGGATCCTGAGACACGCGCCACAATGTACGACGCAGAAGTGGGGGGCACCGATATTTTCGGTGTCCACAACCATATGTCTGAGATGCAAGGGCTTTTGAGATATCTCGACCGCAGTAAACTCGATCCCATTCTCGACGCCGGATGCGGCAACGGCCGGTTTCTCGCGGCCTTGCCAGCCGAAGCTTCATCCGTCGGACTTGACGCCTCTCTCAACCTTCTGCGTATCGCGCGCAGCAAGAAGCGCGGCCAGTTCCATGTTTGTGCCGAACTGGAACACCTGCCATTTCGGGATGGCCAGTTTGGAACCGTGATTAGCTGCCGTGTCTTGCAGCACCTCGTTAAGCAGGAAGACGCAATTCATGAACTCTGCCGCGTGGTTCGCAAGCAGGGAAGCGTAGTTCTCGAACTGTACAATCAGTGGAATCCGAAAACCCTGTATAAGAATATCCGCATGTCCCGCTGGCACAAGGTGTTCAATTGGCCCTTTCGGCTGGTGTTGCATTCCATGTCCCCCTTCGACCATTGGGGGTTAACTTACGACCACTACAACAATTGGTTTGAAACTAAACGCTGGCTTCGTGAGAGCGGGATGCAAGACTTCGAGGGCCGCGGCGTGGGGTTCGGATTTCATAAATACTTGTTCGAGCCGCTCTACATTAACGCCGTTGCCCAAAAACACTGGCCACGGGCGCTACAACGCTATTACGATGCTTGCCTTTGGTTCGAACGCCATTTCGGAACGGTGGTGCCCTGGCGATACACGATGGAGAAATTCGTCATCCGGGCCGTTAAGGAACCCTGATCTCCCTCATCCACGTGCAGTGCAGAGAGAAACAGTGATGAGTGCGATGGTGATTCTCCCGAACGCCGCAAAGATGTCAGGTTTTACAGGGGCAAAGGGGCTCGGCGTGTTCTTACCAGGGAGTCCTCGCCGGCGCGGACATCTGATTTTTCATTGAGGGTTTGCCCACAGCCTGCACGAACAAGCTGCCGCTAGCCAGTCTGTAAGGGCTCAAGTCAATGGCGTGGATGCCGACAGCCAGTTGATCGAGCTCCAATAGGTTCTGGTTGTCAGGGCTGAAATAGACAACATAGTGATCAACGGTGTTTTCATTCCCCTTCAAATTCCATTGCAGGAGCGTACCGGAAATCGACGCGGAAACCGTTAGGCAGTTGTCGATTCCAGATTCGAGTTCCGTCCCTTCCTCGTAATCATTCCATGTCACTAGCTGCAACATCGGAAGCTGGGTACCGGAGTTGTAGTAGCTGTTGAGCTTGCTGAAGGTCTGCAGCCAGGTCTGCCCGCACTGCTGTCCAACGACTCGATTCAAACTCCATGAAGCCAAAGTGTCATTAAAACCTTTGTACCCGGCACCCCACGACATCTGTTGCGGGGCTTTCATAGCCGCGTTGTAAAA
Organism: Terriglobales bacterium; assembly: GCA_035606605.1. Taxonomy (GTDB): domain Bacteria; phylum Acidobacteriota; class Terriglobia; order Terriglobales; family Acidobacteriaceae; genus Gp1-AA145. The sequence goes on along the minus strand of DATNEX010000056.1, from coordinate 22,847 downwards.
GTTCGTGAGATAGTCCATCCCATACACCGTGGATGTTGCATTCATCCAGGAGTAACTGCCGCTGCTGACGGGATGGGTAAAGCCCCCTGAACTCTGAAAGATCCAAGCGATGTTGGGGGAGGTTGCTGCCCGGATTGCATTCCAGTCCAGAGTGTAGTGCTTGTCGAGGTCAAACTCGGTGATTAGCGGTTTTCCATTCCAGGTAGCGTAGGCCGGGGAGGTTGCGTAATGATGCAATACGTAATTCGTCAGGTAGATCATTGTCTGCTGCGCATTGCAACCGGAGCATCGACTCAGTGTCACCGCGCCCTTGTCGATCATGATCAATACTTTGAAATTGGCTGTGTTTTGGGCGGCTGCGAGCCAAGCCAACGTTGTGGGCTCAGTGGGATCAGCCGGTCCATACCAATCGATCACTACGCCGTTGATCCCGCGGCTCACCATATCGTTGAGTTGTTTGTTGACCTGAGTCGGGTCCCACGAAACGTATCCAACTTTCATGTGGCGCTTATCCCCGAACCAGGGCTGCAACTCGGCATATATCTCCGTACTGGCACCGGTGTACAACAGGGAATGAATATCAACCTTGCTGACGTTTGTTGCGCCTGAATTGCCGTTGGTCTGAGTAACGAACGTATCCGACGTGCTCGTGTTGTTTCGGGTCTGCGATGCGAGGGTAGTCGTGGCACCAGCCGGAACCGTGATGGGCTGAACAGTGACCGGCACGTGTGTCCATGCCGAACTGTTGCAATTGTCCCATGCTTGCACCACGGTGTCGTACGTACCAGGAGCCAGCTTAAGCACCGTGTCCAGCTTGGCGCCCCGCACCACGTAAACTCGCTTATACGGCGCGGTGTAAATTCCCATCGCCGAAATTCCTTTTGAGCACGTTGTGATCGCAGTCGCCGTGTAATGGATCGAGCCCGAGGACAGGGTCCCCGTCGGCGAGGTTACCGTTACTTTTCCAGTAGCGGCTGAAGAGTATGTGGGGGCGGCTGCGATTGCAAAAAGAAACGAGAGCAACCAGACTCGGGAATTTTCTGGCATTACAGCCTCAGGGTCGTCGGTGATGAGGAAGCCCGCGTAAATCAGGTTCTTGCGAACTTCAGCGACAGTATGTGGCAGTGAGGCTTTTGCCAAAAGTAACGAAAGTGACTGACCCTTGAGTTATCCCAAAAAACCTGATATCGCGGCGGAGCGGCGGGCGGCTTTTTCCGTCATTGACCCGCCTGGGAGGCTTCTACCTGGCCCAGTCGAGCACCTTGTACCACGCACCCGCGAAGGGAAGGAACCAGGGCGTGCGTCTGTAAAGCCCGAAAGGAGCTTCCGGGAAGGGGATATCGCGGAATGGATTCGCGTCCGCGCCGCCGCAAACTGCCTCGGCGACTTTGGTGCCGAGGTACGTCGCCATGGCCACGCCATGACCCGCATAGCCGACGGAATAGTAGACGCCATCAATCTGGCCGGCATGCGGCATCATGTCGAACGTGAAGTCGAGTGTGCCACCCCAGGCATATTCCACTTTCACATTGCGCAATTGGGGGAAAATATTAAGCATGTCACGCCGAAGGATCTCGACGCTCCTGCGGATCGTTGCTGATGTTTCGGGGAAGAAGGCCGCACGACCTCCGAACAGCATTCGGCCATCGGGGGTGAGGCGGTAATAATGCAAATAGCGTTTTGAATCGGAAATCATGCGATTCCGCGGAATCAGCTCGCTGGCCAGCGTCTCAGAAAGCGGTTCGGTAGCCAAAATGAATGAACCGATGGGGATGATCTTCTGGCGGAGTTTGGGAACCATGGAGTCGGTATAACCGCTGGTTCCAACCAAGACGTCGTTTGCAAAGACTAAACCACGCGTATTGCGCACGATGAAACCACTCGTGCCGTTCCGGGCGGACTTCTCAATACCTGAAACCTGCGTGCGCTCGTAGATTTGTGCCCCCGCCTTTTGTGCAGCTCTGGCGAGGCCAGCCACATAGCGCGCGGGATTTACCCCCGCGCTGACTTGATCCACAATGCCCCCGTAGTAAAGGTTTGAGCCGATTTCTGCCGGTAGCTCTGATTTGCTCACCACCAGCGTCTGATGGTTGAATTTGCTGGCCATTAACTCCGCAGACTTTTGATACGTATCAAAGTGTGATTGCTTACAGGCAACTTGCAGGTCGCCGCAGCGGCTGAAATTGCAATCGATGGATTCTTCCGCAACGATTTGTTCAACGTAGTCGATCGCACTCAGCGTAGCCGCATACATGCGGCGGGTTACTTCCATGCCATAACGCTTTGCCAGGATCTCGACACCAAGCTTCAATCCGGTGAGGACCATACCGCCATTGCGAGAACTCGCACCCCATCCGATGGACTTGGCTTCAAGAACGGCGACGCGGGCACCGTGTTTGGCGATTGTGCGCGCTGCAGACAGTCCCGTGAAGCCTGCACCGATCACGACGACATCAACAGCCTCGGGCAGCGGGCCGTCGGTTCCCCTTGGTATGGAGACGGTATCGAGCCAGTAGGTGCGTTCCTGGTAATTCACGAGGGAGGTAGTGGCAAAAATCGAATGCGGCTTCTAGGCGCGGCAGAGATCGCGCCGCATAGAGCCGTAGCGAATGACAGTTTCACGTCGCTGTGGCCTCGGCAACAGCGGACCGCTGCTCGCAAACTGACGCGAGAGCCGCTTCCAGCACATCGAGCCCTTCGTCCAACTGTTCATCGCTGATGACGAGTGGCACCAAGAGCCGGATCACGTTGCCGTATGTGCCGGCGATGATCGTGATCAATCCATGCTCGTAACAATATTGCGAAATCTTCCTGGTCTCGTCCGGCGCCGGTTCGCGCGTGTCGCTGCTCTTAACCAATTCCAAAGCGCGCATTGCGCCGAGGCCGCGAATGTCGCCTATGATCACAAAGCGATCTGCCCATTTCCGTGCACGTTTCTCGAATCGCTCGCCGATGAACTTGGCGCGGTCCAGAAGATCCGCTTGTTCAAACGTGTCGAATACAGCATTTGCGGCGGCGCAAGCCATGGGATTGCCGGCGAAAGTTCCGCCTAGCCCGCCCTCGCCCGGAGCATCCATGATCTCAGCGCGCCCGGTGACTGCCGCCAGGGGCAAGCCCCCACCGAGTGACTTCGCGGTCACGCAGATGTCCGGCTCAATTCCGTAATGCTCACAGGCGAACATTTTTCCTGTGCGTCCAAAGCCGCTCTGTACTTCATCCGCGATAAAAACGATTCCATGCTTTCTGCAAATATCCATCAAGATACCGAAGAACTCCGGGGGAGGAGTAACGAAACCTCCTTCGCCCAGCACTGGCTCGACGAGCAGAGCGGCGATATCTTCTGCCGCCGCCACGCGCCTGAATGTGTCTTCAAGATGGTGCGCGCAATAGAGATCGCACGATGGATACTGCCTTGAATAGGAGCAGCGATAACAGTACGCGTAAGGAACGCGGTAAATCTCTGACGGGAACGGAGCAAAACCATTCTTGTAGGGATGCGTCTTGCTGGTGAGGGCCATGGCCATGAAGGTCCGGCCATGAAACGCGTCTTCGAATACGATTGTGCCCGAACGCCGTGTGTATGCGCGGGCAATCTTCACGGCGTTTTCGATCGCCTCGGCGCCGGTGTTGAGAAGCAGGGTTTTCTTGGCGAATTTGCCCGGCGTGATCTGGTTCAGGCGCTCAGCAACCCGAACGTAACCTTCGTAGGGCGTCACCTGCACACAGGTATGCAAGAAATTCTGTGCTTGAGCATCGATGGCTGAAATCACAGCTGGATTGCGATGACCGACGTTCAAGCATCCGATCCCACCAGCAAAATCAATGAATCGGTTACCATCCACGTCCTCTAGCCAGGCATCTTGCGCGTGGGCGACGTAAACCGGCGTCGCGTGAGAGAGCCCACGGGGAACGGCGGCTTGTTGCCGTTGCTTAAGCGCCCGCGACTTCGGCCCCGGTATGGATGGTTTGATCCGAATCGTTCCCATTGCTTCACATCGACTTCTGGCCATTACTAGCCACTAACAACTAGCAACTGACAACTACTTTTCAATACCAACCAATCGGCTGCTCGTTCAAATTTATGTGCACTTGCTTGGTTTCAAGATATTCCTCGACGCCCCAGCGCCCAAGTTCGCGGCCAAAACCAGACTGCTTGTATCCGCCCCAAGGCGCCTCAACATACGTTGGCTGCATGTGATTGACCCAAACAATTCCGGCACGCAGCAGCTTGACGACGCGAAACGCCTTGAAGATGTCGCGCGTCCAAACTGCGGCAGCAAGCCCGTAAGGGGAATCGTTCGCGATCTTCAAGGCGTCCTGTTCATCTTCAAAGGGAATGACCGATGCCACTGGCCCAAAAATTTCCTCGCGGGCAATGCGGGCGCGGTTATCAACGTCGTAGAAGATCGTCGGCTCGACATAGTAGCCTTTGGGAAACCTATGGGCACGGTCGCCGCCAATCGCGACTTTCGCCTCTTGTTTCCCCAATTCTTGATATGAACGCACTCGCTCGTATTGTTCTTTGCTGACAAGCACCCCCATCTTGGTCTCGCGATCGAGCGGCGGACCGAGTCGAATGGTGCGTGCCTTCTCGGTCATGGCGTCCACAAATTTCTTGTAGATCGGCTTGTGTACCAATATGCGGCTACCGGCAGAGCAGACTTCTCCTTGATTAATGAACACGCCAAACAAGGCGCCATCAATAGCGGCCTCGAAGTCCGCGTCTGCGAAGAAGATGTTTGGAGACTTCCCGCCAAGTTCGAGAGTGACTCGCTTGAGTGTGTCGGCTGCCGTCTTCACTATGGTCTTGCCCACCGCTGCGCTGCCGGTAAACGCGACCTTGTTCACGTCCGGATGCTTGACAATGGGCGCGCCGCAAGTCTCGCCGAATCCGGTGACTATGTTCACCACGCCCGGCGGCAATTGCACGTCCGAAAACCAGTTTGCGAATTCCAGTGCCGTCAGCGGCGTTTGTTCCGCCGGCTTCAGCACGCAGGTGCAACCCGCGGCTAGAGCAGGGGCCAGCTTCCAGGCAGCCATGAGCAATGGGTAATTCCACGGAATGATCTGACCCGCCACGCCTACCGGTTCTTTCAAGGAAAGGCTGACGGCATTGTCGGGAACGGGATTGACCGACCCGAGTATTTTGGTAGCCAAGCCCCCGTAATATTCGAAGCAAGTGGCTACATCGTTGATGTCATATTCTGCTTCAACGATCGGCTTGCCGGTGTTTCGGCATTCCAATTCGGCCAGCATCAGCAGGTTTTGACGAATTTTCTCTGCCAGGCGGAAAAGTATGCGCCCACGTTCTTGCGGCGTGGTTGTTGGCCATGCGCCCTCTTCAAACGCAGCCTTGGCAGCAGCGACGGCGCGATCTACGTCGGCTGAATTTCCGTCGGGAACTTGTGCTATAACCTCTTCGGTAGAGGGATCGTAGACTGGGAATGTTTGACCGGAACTGCTATCAGCCCATTCGCCATTGATGTAAAGCTGGTAGGTCTTGACTGTACTCGCCACTCCCGCGGGCATAAACAATCCTCCTGCTGGCGCTTATCAACTCCGAGTCGAAAGCTGGCGTCTCAAATCGGTTGACAAACCTTGCTATAATCCGGCAAGGTTAATGCCACATCGTAACAGCTGTCAAGCCGAACTTCTCTCGGCGTGTGCTGCCTGACCACCCTTTTATGCCCTCTGCAGACAAGAACGATTATCTGAAAATCGGAGATGTAGCTCGCCTGATTGACATGTCTCCCACGGTGATCCGCATGTGGGAGAGTCTCGGATTGGCCCGGCCTCGGCGCACCAAGAGCAAATATCGTCTCTATTCCCGCGATGACGTGCGGCTGCTGAAGCGCGCGAGTTTCCTGCGAAAAGTCCGCGGCATGAATGCAAGTGCAATTGTGCATATGCTGAAGCGCGATGGCAGCGCTCACCCGCCGGACGGCGGACAGCCTGTGATGATAGGCGCGCTCCTGCGTCGGTTGCGGTTGAAGAAAAATGTATCCTTGGCGGTGGTCGCCGAAGCTGTTGGGATCTCGGTGGGATTCCTCAGCGCCTTGGAGCGCTCGCAGATGAATGCATCTATTGGCACGCTCCGCAAGCTGGCGCGATTCTACGGCAACAGTGTTCTTGACTTTTTCCAGACCTCGCAGACAAACCCGCACCTTGTTCGCCCTCAGGACCGAAAGAAGCTGAGCGCGGATCGCGGCGTGGAGATGGAACTTTTGGCGTGGGGCAACACGGTGATGGAGCCGCACCTGTTCCGTATTGCTCCGGGAGCGGGAAGCGAGGGTTCGTACTCGCACCACGGGGAAGAATTCCTGCACGTTTTACAGGGCAATCTAAACATCTCTATCGCGGGCGAACACTACACGCTGAAGCCGGGGGATAGTTTGTACTTCGACAGCGACGCGCAACACGAGTGGCACAATCCCGGCAAAAGGGAAACAGTAGTGCTTTGGATTAATACTCCGCCAACGTTCTGATGCAAGGCCTGACGTGTTTATGACCGAGTCATACGGCCGCCAACTCGAGCCATTTCAGGAGGCCTGATGATCTTAACGAACACCGAATTCCTCGTTCTTGCGACCTCATGAACACTCTTGCTCACCGGCTTCGCCTCGCCGACTACTTTGCTCTCGCCTTTGGCGTCATGGTGGGGACGGCGTGGCTGGTGGTGATGGATGACATTCTGCAAAGGGGCGGCCCATTAGGGGCGCTTCTGGGATTCACCGCCGGCGCACTGATGGTGCTTCCGATCGGTTACGTGTACGGCCGTATTGTGCCGATGGTTCCTGACGAAGCTGCAGAAGCTGCCTATGTGGCGCAGTTTTTTCCGCGCACTGTGAGCTTCGCAACCGGTTGGATGGTGTTGCTCAGCTATTTCTTAACCTGTCCCTTCGAAGGCCTCGCTGCCGGAAGAATCGCGGGATATATATTCCCGGCCCTCAATACTCACGAGCTATATCGACTGGGGGGATATCCCGTTTATCTTCCCCATCTCGGGTTGGGGCTGGCCATCACGGTCGCGTTGAGCTGGGTTAACTATCGTGGCATTCAGGCCGGGGCGCGCCTGGGAAAGACGACGACCTTCACGTTCCTGGCCCTGGTCGTGATTTTTGCGCTTGCAGGTGCGGGCCACGGCAAAGCAGGAAACTTGCGCCCCCTGTTCAGTCACAGTGCCCTGCTTTCAGTCTTTCTGGTGTGGCAAGTGGTTCCCTGGCTCTTATCGGGGTTCGAGTCCGTTGGCAAATACTGTGAGGAAGCCAGTTCCGATTTCAGGTCTAGCGGGTATTTCATCGCCATCGCGATGTCCATCGGCGTGGGACTAGTGTTCTTTTGGGTGGTGATCTCTGCGGTATCCTATGTCGCTCCATGGCAGGCCCTCCAAACGAATCAGCAGTTCCCAACTGCTCTGGCGTTCGAGCGCGCCCTGCACGCGCACTGGATTGTGGTGCTGATCCTGTCATCCGCCTTGGTGTCGCTGGTGCAGTGTTTCAACGCCAACCTGATTGCATCGTCGCGCATGCTATTTGCTATGGCCCGACGCAATCTTCTGCTGCCGAAACTGCAGCATGTCGATCCCGACACCAAGACGCCATCCATCGCGGTCATGCTGGTCGGCCTGGCGACCGCACTCACCATGTTCCTAGGGGAGGCTGGACTTGTTCCCATTCTGGAAGTCGGTGCGATTTCTTCCGCCCTGGGATGGATGTCAGCGTGCGTCGCTTTCCTGTGTATGAAGCCGAATTGGGCGGGGCGGATCGCCGCGGCATTTGGAGTGCTCGTGACTGCAATGATGGTATTCGCAAAAGTGCTTCCTTTCATTCCGGGTCACTTTACCGTCTATGAATGGATCGCCCTGGCGATCTGGGCCGGTTTAGGTGTTGCCATCTCGGCGCCCTTCCAGGTCCAAACGAGGAAAGTTCTTTCGCAAGAAGCTGCACCTTCGCAGGTATGAGTCAGATGTACAGTAGAAAGGGATCAGGATGATGAGCCGGGCCGCTTCGCACATCACGCAACTACAAAATTACATCGATGGCCGATGGAGCGACTCAGCAGCTTCCGAGTCGCACGAGGTGATAAATCCCGCTACCGGCGAAGTTATCGCCAGCGTGGCTCTTGCAGGCAGCCGACAGGTAAACGAGGCAGTGACGGCTGCCGCTGCGGCGTTCCCCGAATGGCGCCGCACTCCTCCCGAAGATCGGATTCAGCCGCTCTTCAAGCTGAAGTCGCTCCTGGAAGAACATCTGGACGAGATCGCCCGTACCATCACACAGGAAAACGGCAAAACCTTTGTCGAAGCCAAAGCAGAGTTGCGCCGGGCCATCGAGAACGTTGAAGTTGCTTGCGGCATCCCCATGATGATGCAGGGCTACAATCTGGAGGATGTAGCTCGCGGTATCGACGAAACCATGATCCGGCAGCCGTTGGGTGTTGTCGCGGCCATTACTCCGTTCAATTTCCCGGGGATGATTCCGTTTTGGTTTCTGCCTTACGCCATCGCAACCGGGAACACGCTCGTTCTCAAGCCATCCGAGCGCGTGCCGCTCACTATGGAATACATCTTCGGGCTACTCGATAAGATTGGTTTGCCCAGCGGCGTTGTGAATCTGGTGAACGGGGCAAAGGCGGTGGTCGATGCGTTAATCGATAACCCCAAAGTACGAGCCATCAGTTTTGTCGGTTCGACTGCGGTGGCGCGGTACATCTATGCTCGCGCCGGTCAGAACGGTAAACGGTGCCAATGCCAAGGCGGCGCCAAGAATCACGTCATTGTTCTCCCCGATGCAGACATGCAAATGGCCACGCAGATTATCGCTGACAGCGCCTTCGGCTGCGCTGGCCAGCGCTGCCTTGCGGTATCGGTTGTCGTGACGGTGGCGGAGGCGCAAAAGAAGTTTCGTGACTCGATTACCGATGCTGCCGCAAACCTTAAGGTGGGCTACGGGCTAGATGCGGGCGTACAAATGGGGCCAGTGATCACGCCCGAGAGTCAGACTCGCATTGAGTCACTCGTCGGTACGGGTGAAAAAGAGGGAGCGACGGTTCTGCTTGACGGTCGTAACGCAAAGATCCCAGGTTATGAATCCGGGAACTTCGTCAAGCCCACAATTCTCGACAAGGTCCCTGCTTCCAGCGAGCTAACTGATACGGAGATCTTCGGGCCCGTCCTGAGTCTTGTTCACGCTGAGAACCTGGACGACGCGCTCCGATTCCTGGAACGCAGTGCCTACGGTAATCAGGCCTCGCTGTTTACTTCGAGCGGATCGGCGGCGCGCCGCTTCCGCTACGAGGCGCCGGCTGGAAACATCGGAATCAATATCGGCGTGGCGGCCCCAATGGCATATTTTCCTTTCAGTGGATGGAAGAACAGTTTCTTCGGCGATCTCCATGGCCAAGGTCGCGATGCGATCGAATTCTATACGGATAAGAAAGTCGTGATTGAACGTTGGGCAGAAGAACACAGCCGGAAATTCTAGATTGACATTCAATCCCTGAATCCTTGAATCATTAAAACCCGGGCGCGACTCGAGGAGTTAAAGTCGAGGCTCAATCACTCAATTGCTTAATATTCGGAAACAAGAAGCTGAGGATAAATGACTACAACAGTTGCGCCCGCTGCCATGACCAGTGCTGAAATGGTTGATCTCTGCAAGAAACATACACTGTATGAATGGTCGGCGCAGTCCAAGATCGACCCCATATCAGTTGCCAGAGCCAAGGGTATCTACTTCTGGACTCCTGATGGCAAGCGGTTCATTGATTTCAACAGTCAGCTGATGTCGGTGAACATCGGCCATGGCGATGAGCGCGTTGCTACGGCGATTAAAGAACAAGTTGACAAGCTCGCTTATGCCAATCCCTTTATGGCACACGAACCGCGAGCTCGGCTTGGAGCAAAACTCGCAGCGATTACGCCCGGTGACATCGACACATTCTTCTTCACCAATGGCGGAGCTGAGGCCAACGAGAATGCGATCAAGATTGCGCGCTTTTTCACTGGCCGCCACAAGATCATCGCGCGTTATCGTTCTTACCATGGCGCAACAGCCGGCAGTATTTCGTTGACCGGCGATCCTCGGCGCTGGGCGGCTGAGCCGGGTATTCCGGGCGTGGTTCATGTCCTCGATCCCTATCACGGCATCGAACGCGGCTGGGAATCCGCAGAATCGTCGCTACAAATGCTCGAAGAAATCATTCAACTCGAAGGCAATCACACCATCGCCGCATTCATACTTGAACCGGTCGTCGGAACCAACGGCATCCTGATTCCCCCCGATGGTTATTTGGAAGGCGTGCGCAAGCTATGCGATAAGCATGGCATTCTCATGATCGCGGACGAAGTGATGGCCGGCTTCGGCCGCACCGGCGAGTGGTTCGCCATCGATCATTGGAAAGTTGTTCCCGACCTTATCTGCATGGCCAAAGGTTTGACGTCCAGCTACATTCCTCTGGGTGCAGTAGGTATGCGTCACCATATCGCCCAGCACTTTCAAAACAATGTTTTCTATGGCGGTTTGACTTACAACAGCCACCCCATGGGGTGCGCCGCGGCATTGGCCACCATTCGTGTTTACGAAGAAGATCGTCTGATCGACAATGCACGCAAGATGGGAATAATCATGAAACAGATTGGCGCGGAATTGCAGGCGAAACATCCATCTCTAGCTGCGGCGCGGTCGATTGGACTCTTCGGAATTGTTGAACTCATCCGCAGCCGTAAGACGCGGAAACCCATGGCGCCCTTTAATGGCACCTCCGAAGAGATGCAAGCGCTCTCCCGGTTCCTCCGCGATCAAGGCCTTTACACGCTTGTGCGTTGGAACAGCCTGTACACGAATCCGCCGCTCTGCATTAACGAACCACAGCTGCGCGAAGCCTTCGCAATTATCGATAAGGCACTCGAGATCACCGACCGAGCCGTTGTCGACTGACCGGTGCGATGCCAGGCGCAAAAGTATTTTTGCAGAGGATCAGGGATTTGCCTTTTGCGCCTTGGCGTTCGTCAACTCTCCTACCGCGCGGTACGCCTGATCGATGGCCGCATCGGTATAGGCATAGGCGGCGGCGTCAGCGTTGGCAATGGCAATGCGCCCATGAGGCCTGCGGGCGACTTCGCACGGCGTCACACCGCCGTTCAGCCAGAAGTCGTCCCAAAGCGAGTTGTATTCGTAGGCATATCCGTGCGGCCAGCGATTCACGGTTATTGCGGCGATGTCGCGGGCGGGATCGAAGCCCCCCGAGCCCAATGTCCGGGCGAGCTGTTCGCGAATCTTGCGTTCGATCGTTTGAAACTCAGTGGTGAATAACTCAATTCGGCCGAAGCGATGCTGATCCCGGGCAGCCAGTCCGGGCCGGCACGGCGTCCTCATCATGTGGATGACGATCGGTTGGTTGGGCAAAGTCGGGCAATGATAATCGCCGATACTTACCGGGAGGTCGAGTCGGAAATATGTGTGATAACCGCCGGGGGCGTACACTGCCATCGCCCGCAGCTTCTGGAATGCCTCCCAGTTTCGAAGCGCAACATTGGTATAGAGCAGCGGGACCTTCGTAGCCGACTGCAGCGCCTGCTTCTGCTCCGCGGGCAGTTCGGAGCAGATGTATGGGATCACCATATGCCAGCAGGCGAGCACCGCAAACGGGGCGCGCACGGTATAAAGCTTGCCCAGGCGGGAATATGTGACTTCGACCTGCGTGGCTGAAGATGCTGGTCCCACATGCTGCACTCGCACGGCCGTGCTGTTCAATCGAATGCGGACCGTATTTTGCGCTTGATCCAATTTGGCGTAGTGCGCGCGAGCCGTCACCACATCCTCGGCCGAGTTTCCCGGCATAGCCTCGGGAATGAGGCTGCGCACAAGCAGCCTGGCAATGGAGGCGTTTCCGTCGGGGAAATGAAAGAAGTACTTGTCCGCCTCCGCATTCTGAATGACGTCGCGGTTCATGCCCTTGCCTGGGCTGGGATCAAGCTTCAATCCTTTGAATCCAAGGAAGCCAAAACCCCAGGCGTCCTGCGCCGACACAGCATCGATTCCCACACCAAAAAGAGGTTGGGGAGCGGTCTGGTAGAGTTTGACGATCTGCGGATCAACACCGGCGACCTCGGTCAGATAGCGGGCATAGCTGATTCTTGCCAAACGGGCTTTCTTGTCGTCAGAACTCAATCCGGGAAAATAGTCTTCGCCGTCGCGCAGTCTCAGGAGATCCCGCTTGGCAGTCGGGGAAAACGGGGCCTCTGCAAGGAACCGCTTCCAGGTATCTTCGATGCCATGTTCCTTGTCTCCCTCGTTTTCAGTGCCGCCCGCGGGGAGGGGATTAACCGTGAGCACGTCGGCCCCAAACGTCTCCTTATCAAAAAAGATGCTTGGAAGAAGTCCTGCCGATGTGTAGAGATCTTTTGCGATGTACTTCGGAAAACTCGCAACATCGATTCCGAGCTCCTGTACAAGGCCTTTGGCAATCGGGCTGTATGGAGCAGGGCTCTCGATGGAAAATGTTCCACCAAAGCCCAGAAGCTTACGGCCATCAACGGTGAACTCGTTTCTCTTGGCATGTCCGCCAAAGTCGTCGTGGTTGTCAAGAATCAGAATGCGCGCACTCGGGTTCCCCTTGCAAAAAAAATGTGCAGCTGACAACCCGCTGATGCCTCCGCCCACGATGATGAGGTCGTATTTCTCTCCGGTTTCGGCTGGCGTTCCGGCGTTTTGCCAGAAGTCACCGTCACGAAGTGCGTGCGCGACTTCAAATGATCCTAGGTGACTCCCGCGAAGCCCGGTGAGTGCGGGCGGATAGTAGTCGGGAGAATTCCGGTCGGACAGCGCCGCCCAGGAAATTTCTGGGACAATTGCACCGCCTATTGTCACAGCGACGCCGTTCAGAAAATCACGCCGCGTGATGCTGTTTTTCATTCCCAGTTCGCGGTCGTAAGAGTTGCTCATACCATGTCAGTCCCCAGAAAAAACGTTACCACCAATTTCTCGCAGAAAACTCGGGCGAGTTAGACGCGTCACACCCGTCGCAGATGTCTCCTGCCCAATCAGAACTTGGCAGAGCTATACACAACTTTCCCGCCGACCATCGTTAAGAGCACCTCGGTGTTGCGAATTCGTGCGGGATCAACTTTGAACAAGTCCTGCGAGACGACAATCAGGTCCGCAATTTTGCCAGGTTCCAGAGAGCCTTCGCTTTTCTCGCGATGTCCGGCATACGCTGCGTTGATCGTATAGCCCTTGATCGCGTCTTCGATGCTGAGCCGTTCCGAGGGGATCCAGCCGCCCTCTGGCTCGCCGGCAACTGTTTGCCGAGTGACTGCGTTTTGCAATCCCGGCCAAGGGCTCAATGTCACGACAGGCCAATCGCTGCCGAATGCGAGCACTCCACCTGCAGCTTGAATGCTGTGCCAAGCCCAGCCGCGTTGTGCACGCTCCGACCCGACGTTTCGCGCCCATACTGTCAACGTGTCGTCATCCGGATAGGCATGCAAGGGTTGCATGCTCGCGATCACGCGCAGCTTTCCGAAGCGAGCAATATCTGACGCCGCCACATCTTCAATATGTTCAATCCGGTGCCAAGCATCCTTGGTTTGATTAACGCGCGCGGCGTTCTCGTATGCGTCCAGAGCAGTTTGGATGGCCCGATCGCCGATGGCGTGGGTGAAGACTTGAATTCCGCGACGGTCTAGCTCGGCAACGAAATTCTTGTACCGCTCTGGATCCCACAGCAGCTGACCCGAGAGGGAGGGGTCATCGGAATATGGTTGAAGCATGGCCGCGGTATGGGTCTCGATAACGCCGTCCATGAAAAACTTGACCCCGCCTGCGGCGATCCAATCATCGTGATAGCGCTCCCGCGCCCTTTCGATTTCAGCGATTTGCACGTGGGTTACGCGCGGCGGCTCGACGCGATATGCCAGATAAAACCGAACAGTCAGTTCGCCATTCTTGCGCAACTCCTCAAGCAGGTCTGCATTGCTGAGGTCGCCTTCGCCGGGATTGACGCCACCCATCACGTGCACGCGGGTAATTCCCAGCTCATTCGCGTGCTTCAATCCATCGCGTAGGGCCTTGAGCTTTGCCTCGCGTCCGGGATCAGGAATGGCTCGGCGCACAATCGCATCCGCCGCGTCCTCTTTTATTGCTCCAGTCGGCTCACCCGTCTTGGGATCGCGAACGATTGCTCCCCCGGGCGGATCAGGCGTGTCCTTCCTTATACTTGCCGACTCCAAGGCTTTGCTGTTGGCCCACCAGCTGTGGCCATCGAAGCCCTCGAGGTAAACCGGGCGGTCGGCGATGATCGCGTCCAAGTCCTTTTTGTTAGGCAAGCCGGTGGGCGGAAATAAGGGATAGGACCAGCCGCGCCCGAGCAACCAGGCATCGTGCGGATGCGCATCGGCATAGGTCTTCACGCGCCGCTGTATCTCGGCGAGATCTTTCGCGTCCTCCAGATCGATCTGCTGAAGCGCAAAAGAGCCGTCAAGGAAGTGAACATGGCAATCGGTAAATCCAGGTAAAACAAGCCGGTGTTTTGCGTCGATCACGGTAGTGTTTGGCCTGCGATATTGCTCAATCTCCTTGTCCGTTCCCACTGCGAGGAGCTTCCCATCGCGAACTGCCAAAGCTTCCGCCCAGGTATGCCCCGCATTTACGGTGTAAATGCGGGCATGAATCAGAATCAAGTCCGCTGTCCGGGGAACCTCGCGGCCGAGGCTCGAGATACAAAGAATGAGCGAGATAGAGCCGCTAAGAAGTAAGCGCATAGATTCCTATGCTGACGTACGCGAGGGTAATCGTTTTTTTGACAGTTCGCCGGGGATGCATCCGACTGACGCTTTTCCACATGGGAATGACGGTTGGAGAAATACCGACCACGCGTGCCACGTGTCCAGTCTTTAGAGAGTCGTTGTGGCTGTCAGAGGCGGCCATGAGCCGTGAGAAAACCTGAGTTGTTGGGGCAAGCGCCTGCCTTTTTCCCTTGACAGTTTTATCAACAGGCCACTAACCTTGCGGGATTATAGCAGGGTTTGTTTACCACGCAACTGATTTTCGAAGTCTCGCAAACGAAAGTTGCTGAGAAGAATCAGCACGGAGGCGTTGCATGTGCTCGCGTCGCATCGCGTTTTCCTCTGTCCGTGTTCTAGCTGTCATAGGCCTCATCTCGGGCGCATTCGCACAAAGCACGGGCGGCAGAATCATTGGCCGCGTGTCAGATTCCACCGGTGCCGTCGTCACCGGCGCGCGTGTGAAACTGGTCAACGACGCGACGCACATGGGCCGCGACACCGCAACGGACCAAAATGGCGACTACACCTTCGTGGAGGTCGCGCCGGGCAACTATCACGTCGAGTACACGCTTCAGGGCTTCAAGAGAGAGGTTCGTACTAGCGTGGTTGTCCTCGTCAACCAAGTGTTAACTTTAAACGCGACGCTTCAAGCCGGAGGCACAGAAGAAGTGATTCAGGTCTCCTCCGAGGCGCCGTTTGTCGATACGACTAGCACCCAGCTCGGCGCCGTCGTCGACAATCGGAGTGTGAGTGAGTTGCCGCTGAACGCCCGAGACACTTATCAGTTCCTCCAGTTGCAGCCCGGCGTGATGTCCACCGTTGGGACTGGCAATCAGATCGTCTATGGGAGCGACAAATCGGGTTCGGTTTCCGTGAACGGCGGACGCGGACGCTCAAACAATTTCAGCGTGAACGGCGGCGATGCCAACGACCTGTTTGTGAATTTGCCCACTGTCCAGCCATCTCCTGACAGCATTCAGGAATTTCGTGTTCTGACAAATACGTTTGACGCGGAGTACGGTAGAAACTCCGGCTCAGTCGTGAACGTCGTCACCAAGTCTGGCACCAATGATTTTCACGGAAACCTTTACGAATTCTTCCGCAATACCAAGTTAAACGCCAATCCGTACTGCCTTACAGCGGTTGATGCAGTGCCATGCGACAAGCCGCAATTCAATCAGAACCAGTTCGGAGGAACATTCGGCGGCCCGATCAAGAAAAATCGTACATTCTTCTTCACCTCGTACGAGGGACGACGCATCCGGCAGGGCATTCCCTCCCCGTTGGTATTCGTGCCCACGGACGCAGAGCGACCCAGCGCAGGTCATCTCTTTGCTGACTTCTCTGCAGAATCGCCATTTTCAGGTAACTTGAGTAGTGCTTTCGCGCTCAATCAGCGGCCGAACTGTGTCACCGGAGGGGGCGCAGCTCCTAACATTCCGGATGGAGTGGATTATTCGGTGTTGTTTCCAAACAACATCATTCCACTCGCGTGTCTTGACCCCACCGCAGTGGACTTGCTCCAGTATGTTCCGCTTCCCCCCAACGGCAGTGACAAACTTGTGACCGCGCCGGTGCAGCCCACGCGCGGTGATCAGTTTACCGTGCGCTTTGACCACCAAATCAATACCAAGCAGAACCTGAGCGTCTACTACTATTTCGATGACGACCACTCGATTTCGCCATTCGCGGTCTTCCAAGCGGCGGGCGCGAATGTTCCCGGTTTCGGATCGATCACCAACGATCGTTATCAGCAATGGAATATTACTCATGCGTGGACGTTGAACAACACCACAGTCAACGAGTTTCGTTTCAATTACAACCGTGAGGGGCAGGGTACGTTCCAGCACCCTACGTTCACGAAGTCTGTGCAGAGCTCCTGTCCGACACCTCCCTCGTGGTTGCTTACCGCTTTCCCTGCGGGCGTACCGTGTTTTTCAGATCCCACGGATCCGTCGAACGCCTTGGGGATTCATCCCAACATCGGTCCTCAACACGAGGGGCTGCCTTTCGTTCAAGTGAGCGGTGGATTCACAATCGGCAACAACGGCGAGGGAGAATTGCCACAAGTCGGGAATTCATTCCAGTGGTCGGACAGCCTTAGCAAGGTTGTCGGAAAACACTCCCTTAAGTTCGGTGGGGACGTTCGTCGCCAGCGGTTTGATCAATTGCTGTACTTCGATGTAAACGGGGAATTCTTCGTGGACGAAACGTCAACCAACACGACGAATGGCGACACAGCTTTTTCCGACTATATGCTCGGGCTGCCGGGTTCCTACGGCCAGGGCTCGGCACAGCATGAACATGTCCGCAGTACGGGACTGTATCTATTCGCGCAGGACAGCTGGAAGGTGAGGCCGAATCTTACGCTTAACTACGGTCTGCGTTGGGAACTGAATACCCCCATTGCGGATGTCAGCAAGCACGTGCAAACATTCCGTCCAGGACAGCAGACGAAAGTCTATCCGTGTCAGCTCGATCCAACTATTGATGCGGCACTGGTAGCGGCGTACGGGAGTACGGATTGTAGTCCAAGCGGACCGGCAGGCGCGGTGTTTCCTACGGGTCTTGTAGTTCCCGGCGACGCGGGCGTACCCACCGCCTTAACCCAGACCTATTACAAAGCATTTGCTCCTCGGATTGGTTTGGCCTGGAGTCCCGGCAAATCTGGTAAGACGAGTATTCGCACTGGCTGGGGGCTGTTCTATAACCCGATCGAACAGCTCGTACTCGAGCAATTCAGCGCTGAGCCGCCATTTGGCGGAAGCACTTTTCCATTCAACACACTATTCAACGAACCATTTTTGGACCAAAGCGGAGATTTTTCCTATCCCAACCCATTTGGACTTCCCCAGCTGGGCGGCGTGAATGGCATTCTCGATCCGCCGCGAGGGAAAGCAATTGATTGGGCGATGTTTCGTCCTAATACGCTCTTCGGACAATTTCAACCTCATATGCGCACGCAGTACTCGGCGCAATACAACCTCACCATCCAGCGGCAGTTGACGGCCGATATGAAGGTGGAAATAGGTTACGTGGGCTCGCAAGGTCATCGACTCTTAGCAACGCACGACATCAACTATGGAAACCCGCAGACCTGCTTGGGTCTTCAGGCGATAGCCGATGCCTATCCTGGAGATCCTGCAAACGGCGGAATTGGAACCGATTGCGGCCCCTATTTTGCGGACACGGCTTTCTATGTTCCGCCGACATGGTTTGACCCGAGTGGCAACGCGGTTGATGTGGTCATTCCCTCCCAAGGTCTGCTGCTTCCTTATACCGCGAACGGTGGAGGTCCTCTGCTGATTCCGGGTGGTACTGATGTAAACGCGCAGTATCCAGCGGGAATTACCATTACCGGTCTGCGACGTTACTCATCTCCTCAGTGCGATCCTCTGACGGGCAACGGCTGCCCGGCCGATGGGATTCCGGTTTTCAGCAGCATCTTCACGCAAGATACGATTGCGAACTCCGCATACAACTCTCTGCAGGCATCCTTCGATAAGCGATTCGCGCATGGACTGCAGTTCACTGCGGCCTATACGTTCAGCAAGTCGATCGATCAGGCGTCGAGCTTTGAAGGCATTCTGAACCCGATCGATCCTCGCCGCAGTCGTTCGCTTTCTGCCTTTGATGCTCGCCATCGGCTGGTTCTTAGCTACTATTACCAGCTTCCATCCCGCAAATCTACGGGTGCAAGTGGGGCGCTGCTGAACGGGTGGGCGGTTTCCGGCATTACCACGTTCCAGACCGGATTCCCAATTCGCATTACCACACTCGATGATCAGGAACTGATGTACAGCTTCGACTTCGAACTGCCGGGGGAGCCAGACCTGGTTTCGCCGTTCCGCACCATGCGGCCGCAGAAGAATAATCTCTACTACTTCGATCCAAGCTCGTTCAGCGAGGACAACACCTTGGGCCGAATCGGAAATTCGCCTCGTTCGATTTGCTGTGGTCCCCACATCAGTCAAACTGATTTTGCGATCTTGAAGACCTTCCCCGTCACGGAGAGCATGCGCGTGGATTTCCGGGCTGAATTTTTCAACATCTTCAACCACACGCAGTTCTACAATCCGGACGGCAATTTCTCCGACGGAGCACAGTTTGGCCAGGTGAGCCAGGTGCGCGATCCGCGGCTCGCGCAGTTTGCTTTAAAATTCTTCTTTTAGCTGCAACCCGGATGGCGCTGCCGCCCGGCCCAATCTAATGGCCGCCATGAAACCGCGGCTTGAGAATCTTCGGAGACAATGATGTATCCCGAGTTACAGAAAGAACTCGATACTTTTGTGCGCCGCACGCCCAAATCGGCGGAGGCGCATAAAAAGAATTTGAAACGCATTCCGCTCGGCGTCGCCAGCAACTATCGCGCCTATGATCCTTATCCGATCTTCGTGAAAGAAGGACGGGGCTCGCACTTCCGCGACCTAGATGGCAACGACTATGTCGACCACAACCTGTGCTTTGGCGCGCTAATGGCCGGGCATTGCCATCCCGCGGTCATGGATGCCGTGCAGTCTCGCTTGAAAACCGGCACCATGTTCGGCATGCCCCATGACATGGAATGGCAATTGGCGGAAGAAATCTGCGGGCGTTTTCCCGTCGAGATGGTGCGCTTCGGCAACAGTGGCACTGAGGCCACAATGCATGCGGTCCGTCTGGCGCGCGCGGCGACGGGTCGGGACAAGATCGTGAAATTTGAAGGCGCTTATCACGGACTTCATGACTACGCTCTGGTCAGCGTGAAGCCGCATCCTCCAGACTTCGGTGACGTGCACGCCCCCCTCCCGGTTCCTGGCGGGCTGGGGATACCGCAATCGACGCTCACGAACGTCCTCATCGCCACCTTCAACGATCTCGAAACCGTAGAGCGGCGGTTCCGCGAGCATCCCGGCGAAATTGCAGCGATCATTCTCGAGCCAATCCTGATGAACGTAGGCTTGTGCATGCCACAGCCGGGGTTCCTCGAAGGTTTGCGCGAGATCGCAACCAGGAACGGCACGCTACTGATCTTTGACGAAGTCAAGACCGGCGCCAAATTGGGCTGGGGCGGCGCTTCGGATTACTTCGGCGTGGTCCCCGACATGATTTGCTTGGCGAAATCCATAGGAGGTGGTCTACCTCTGGCTGCATTCGGCACCCATCGGTCGGTGATGGATCTGATCTCGCAGCACAAGGTTTTCCATGGCGGTACCTACAACACCAATCCCGTGTCCATGGCGGCTGGCTTGGCGACATTTCGGGAAGTGCTCACCCGCGAAAACTACGCGTACGTCGAAAAGCTAAGTAAGAAGCTGACCGACGGCTATCGAGACATCGTCGCCAAATCCGGATTGCAGGCATACGTGATCAGCGCGGGTGCGAACGGCGCACTCATGCTCTATCCGAGCGAGATTCGCAATTATCGCGATTGGCTTACCGTTGACACGGACCTGTGGCGGCATTACTGGTTCGGGATGGTGAATCGGGGTGTAATGGCGCAACCGTACTGGTGGGATGAGCAATGGACGATCTCCGTGCAGCACACCGAGGCCGACATCGACAAACACATTGCGGCGTTCGAAGAGGTCGCGCCCGCCCTGGCAAAGGCGCAGCAAGAGCGGATTGCGACCGAGGTGGTTGGGCATTGATTATGCGTGGGGTGGGCACCTCGCCCGCCTTCCGTCCAAGGAGTAAGTGTTGTCCCGACAAGAGGAGCCCTCCAATCCGCCTCATTTAAAGCGTGTTCTCGGACGCTGGGACCTGGTGCTGCTATTCGTGGTCGCCGTGTTTAACCTGAACGTGGTCCCCTCGATTGCGGCTAACGGTGGTGTGACCATTTGGCTGTGGATCATTTCTATCGTGCTGTTCTTTTGGCCGCAGGGAATTGCCGTCGTTGAACTCTCGCATCGCTACCCGGGAGAAGGTGGCGTCTATCTCTGGGCCAAAGAGGAGTTCGGCAGCTTCAATGGCTTCCTCTCAGGCTGGTGCTACTGGACCAACCAAATGTTGTACGTTCCGACCGTCATGCTGTACTTCGTAGGTGTGTCTGTTTACGTCCTTGGGAGTGGGCATCAGGGCCTGGCTGAGAACAAGCTGTTTGCGATGACCGTGGCGCTTTCGCTGTTGGCGTTGATTACCGTTCTGAATATCGTCGGACTCGGTATCGGAAAGTGGATCAACAACATCGGCGCAATCGGCACGGGGATCGCTGCGGCCGTGCTGATTGGTCTGGGAATCGTGCTTTCCTTTCGCTTCGGCACACATTTGAGCGCGGCTGATTTCAAAATGCCGGCGGATTATCGGTCCGTTCTGAATTCGTTCGGTGTGATTTGTTTTGGGTTGGTAGGGCTCGAACTCGCTTCGGTCATGGGTGACGAAATCAACGATCCCGAGCGAAACATGCCAATTGCAGTAGCATGGGGCGGGATCATTTCAGGCGTGCTGTACATCGCAACGACGCTGACGTTGCTTATCGCGATCGGCAGGAGTGACATCAGCATTCTGGAAGGAATTGTGCAGGCGGTCGGTCATATGGCATCGCAGGTTGGCATTGGTGCGATCACAATTCCGTTTGCCTTAATGCTGTGCTTCGCAATCGCCGGAATCGGTTCGGCCTGGACTGGCGGCGCGGCACGAATTCCCTTCGTTGCCGGACTCGATTCCTACCTGCCGAGTTGGATGGGCAAGATTCATCCGAAGTACGCAACACCGAGTGCGGCTCTGATTGTGCAGTTCGTGGTTTCGGCGGTGCTGGTGGTCATCAATTTCGCAGGTGGCGCGCACGTCCAGGAAGCGTTTCAGCGGCTGCTTGCGCTGGCCGTGGTCCTTCAGCTCGTGCCATTCCTATATATGTTTGGGGCACTTGTGAAATTCGGATGGCTGGGTGATACTTCGGGCCGCTACGGAAGAGGGACGTTGCTGGCCTCCGGCGTGTGCGGGTTCGTAACGACTTTTCTGGGGATTGCATTGGTATTTTTTCCGGCCCAGCAGATCACGAATCTGGTTGCATATGAAATATGGATGTTTGGCGGCACGGCCTTCTTCGTCGGACTGGCAGGATTTTTCTTTTTCGTATATGGGCGCCGCAAGCTACGGTTGAAGGCTGCCCGGGCCGGGTCCGGCGAGAGCCGGCCTCCGCATCAGGGGCCTTTTTCGCCGGGAGGGGCGGTCGACAGTCGGATCGACTAGGACGCAGGGGACTTTTCTCGACCAGCTTGCTGAATTGGGTACACACGCGGCGGGGTCAAGGCCAACATTTTCGCCGCTTTGCGTAAGGTCCTTGTGTGACGGTCACTTCATTGCCGGGGTGCTTTTTCCTTGTTAAGGAAATGGAAATACGCACCGACGCTGAGCGAGTTAATCACCACCGCGATCACATTCCAAATCACCACTGGTCGTGAGGTAATCAGCAAGCCGTAGTAAATCCAGAGAATCTGAAAGCTGCCTAATATTGCCGCCATTCTAGGATTCATACCTACGCTTGATCGACGTCTGAACATGGCAACCAAGTCGGGCACAGCGGCGAAGGTTGTTCCGAGACCTGCGACAAAACCAAAAAGTTCTGATCGTTGAAATCTGGGAATCAATAGACTGCGAACGTCACGTGGAACCAGGTCGCCCTCACACCCATAGAGCATCATCAAACTTAGGAAGAGAAGGAGAGAAAACATTGCTCTTCTGAATTGCTTCATATCCACCCCTCGTCACTTCCTTTTAAACTCAAGCTGGTGAGACCCACCCGGGTCTCATGGCGCTGTAGGGAATCGCTTCCGCAAGGGCCGAGTCCGTTCCGAGGTCTCACTATCTGCCGAACATCCCGAGCTGTGAAGGATAAAGACACTAGAAAGTTCGGAGTTCTTCGAGCCTTCGCGACTTACGCTGCTCGCACGGTCTCTGCCCTAAAGGTCCGCAGGTAATCTTCTTGGACTCCAGGCGAATAGAGCTTTTCCTTGGTGAGCCAGCCATTCAGCGCAATCACCCTGGCGATACAACCCGTCCACCCGGTCTGATGGCCAGCGCCGATTCCGGCACCGTTATCGCCGTGGAAATATTCGTAAAAGAGAATGTGGTCGCGCCAATA